>NZ_JBXALM010000003.1:0-458463 GCF_058799445.1 Serratia sp. GW822-FHT06E05 | reverse complement strand
AGTGCGGAAAAGATAAGCGCTGAAAGCATCTAAGCGCGAAACTTGCCTCGAGATGAGTCTTCCCTGGGCCTTTAAGGTCCCTGAAGGAACGTTTAAGACTAAGACGTTGATAGGCTGGGTGTGTAAGTGCAGCGATGCATTGAGCTAACCAGTACTAATGATCCGTGAGGCTTAACCTTACAACACCAAAGGTGTTTTAGAGAGATAGATTTTCAGCGAGTTCCGAGATTGGTTTCAATGGCTGCGGGAGTGGCGGTTGGAATGAAACAGAATTTGCCTGGCGGCAATAGCGCGGTGGTCCCACCTGACCCCATGCCGAACTCAGAAGTGAAACGCCGTAGCGCCGATGGTAGTGTGGGGTCTCCCCATGCGAGAGTAGGACACTGCCAGGCATCAAATTAGTGTGCTGATATGGCTCAGTTGGTAGAGCGCACCCTTGGTAAGGGTGAGGTCCCCAGTTCGACTCTGGGTATCAGCACCACTTTATTTAAAGTGGGTTTAGAAGTTCGGCAAAAAGAATTAAAAGAATTTGCTTGGCGGCAATAGCGCGGTGGTCCCACCTGACCCCATGCCGAACTCAGAAGTGAAACGCCGTAGCGCCGATGGTAGTGTGGGGTCTCCCCATGCGAGAGTAGGACACTGCCAAGCATCAAATAAAGCAACAAGCCCTACGTGAAAGCGTAGGGCTTTTTGTTTTATCTGCTGTATGTCGTTCTGCTCGAGCATGGGCATGCGAAAAGCCCGTCGGGAACGGGCTTTAACGCCGCTTGCGGCGGCCCCGAAGGGGTGAGTCTCAGGATGAGACGAATCGTGTAGGACACTGCCAGGCATCAATTATGCCAAGAGGCCATCCGCAAGGATGGCCTTTTTGCTTTTTAGCGTCCAAAAATACGTTCAACCTCCCGTCATCGCCGCGATGAAACATTTTCACCTTTCCGTTGAACACTCGACATCACGGTAAAAAACCGCTATCTTCGGGCATCTAGAAGTCTAAACGTTTAAACGGATGTGTGGGGATTAAGCAATGCCGATTCGTGTTCCTGATGAGTTACCTGCAGTAAGTTTCTTGCGCAATGAGAATGTCTTTGTGATGACATCCTCACGGGCAAAAACACAGGAAATCAGGCCGTTGAAAGTGCTGATCCTTAACCTGATGCCAAAGAAGATCGAGACGGAAAACCAGTTTTTACGTCTGCTTTCTAACTCGTCTTTGCAAATCGATATCCAGTTGCTGCGTATCGACAGCCGCGAGTCGAAGAACACGCCGGCGGAGCATCTGAACAACTTTTATTGTGATTTTGAAGACATCCAGGATCAGAACTTTGATGGTCTGATCGTGACGGGGGCCCCGCTAGGGTTGGTTGATTTCTGCGACGTTGCTTACTGGCCGCAGATTGAACGCGTAATAGATTGGGCCAAGAATCACGTGACCTCCACGTTATTTGTCTGTTGGGCCGTGCAGGCCGCTTTGAATATCCTGTATGGCATCCCGAAGATGACGCGTGAAGTGAAACTCTCTGGCGTTTACCAGCATCAAACCTTGCAGCAGCATGCCTTGCTGACGCGTGGTTTTGATGAGACTTTCCTGGCACCCCATTCGCGCTATGCGGATTTCCCTACCGAGATTATTCGGCAGTACACGGATCTGGATATCCTGGCCGAGTCGGAGCAAACCGGGGCCTATTTGTTCGCCAGCAAGGATAAACGGCTGGCGTTCGTGACTGGGCACCCAGAGTATGATGCGCTGACGCTCGCCGGTGAGTACTGTCGCGATAACGAAGCAGGTCTCAACCCGGTAGTGCCGCTCAATTACTTCCCCGACGATAACCCCGAACTTACCCCCAAAGCGACCTGGCGCAGCCATGGCCACCTGTTGTTCGCCAACTGGCTTAACTACTACGTTTACCAGATCACACCTTACGATCTGCGTCATATGAACCCGACCCTGGAATAACATTTTTTGCTTTAACCGGCGGCTGAATCGAGGCCGCCGGCACTCCTCTCCCAGCGCTTTACCCCTAATTTATCTGCCATTCTTACTAAAACTCATTATCTAACAAACACTTGATATAACTACCGACAGGGAATGGAACCGGTTTCCTTACCCTCTGACATTGTTATTTTTAATAACCAATTGATAATAAAAGGTTAATAAAATATTTAATAATAAAATGGAAATCGTTTTTGATTTTTATTTTTAGTTGAGTATTCTTAGATCCAGCGAGATGAGATCTGACCAGTTGAGGATCATTTTATTCATCCTGATCCGCACTGATTTCTGATGAAGATGTGCCCGCCTGACTTGCAGCGGCGGTGCACAATGATGCGAAGGAGCAAGACAATGACGCAACAGATAGCAGGCACGGAGTTAACGTTTACGCAGGGTTTTACCGCTGCTGAACGGCAGGTGTTGACGGATGACGCGGTCGAATTCCTGGCGGATCTGGTGAGTAACTTTACTCCGCAGCGCAATAAGCTTTTGGCTGCGCGTGCCTGTTGGCAGCAGAAGATCGATCAGGGCGAACTCCCAGACTTTATTTCGGAAACTGATTCCATTCGAAATGGAGAGTGGAAGATCCGCGGCATACCCGAGGATCTGCGCGACCGTCGGGTCGAAATCACCGGGCCGGTTGAACGCAAAATGGTGATCAATGCCTTGAATGCCAATGTGAAGGTGTTTATGGCGGATTTCGAAGATTCACTGGCGCCGAGCTGGGACAAAGTGATCGATGGGCAAATCAACCTGCATGATGCAGTGAATGGCACCATTTCTTACACCAATGAAGCCGGCAAGATTTATCAGTTGAAGCCTAATCCAGCGGTATTGATAGCGCGCGTACGTGGGCTGCATTTGCCGGAGAAACACGTGCAGTGGCAGGGCGAAGCGATCCCTGGCGGTCTGTTCGATTTCGCACTGTATTTCTTCCACAACTACCGTCAATTGCTGGCAAAAGGCAGCGGCCCTTATTTCTACCTGCCGAAAACCCAATCCTGGCAGGAAGCCGCCTGGTGGAGTGAGGTATTCAGCTTTGCCGAGGATCGTTTCTCCCTGCCGCGCGGCACCATCAAGGCCACGGTATTGATCGAAACGTTGCCGGCGGTATTCCAGATGGACGAGATCCTTTACCACCTGCGCGATCATATCGTCGGGTTGAACTGCGGCCGTTGGGATTACATCTTCAGCTATATCAAAACGCTGAAAAACCACGCTGACCGGGTCTTGCCGGATCGCCAGTCGGTCACGATGGACAAGTCGTTCCTCAGTGCTTACTCCCGGTTGCTGATCAAGACCTGCCACAAGCGAGGCGCTTTTGCCATGGGGGGCATGGCCGCGTTTATCCCTAGCAAAGACGCCGAGAAAAATGCCTGGGTATTGAACAAGGTACGGGCGGATAAAGAGCTGGAGGCCAATAACGGCCATGACGGCACCTGGGTGGCGCATCCGGGGTTGGCAGATACCGTCATGGAAGTGTTCAGCAAAGTGCTCGGCGAACGCCGTAATCAGCTGGAAGTCCTGCGTGAAAACGATGCGCCGATCAGCGCCGCGCAACTGCTGGAACCCTGTGATGGCGAACGGACCGAAGCCGGCATGCGCGCCAATATTCGCGTGGCGGTGCAATACATCGAGGCCTGGATCTCCGGCAATGGCTGCGTACCAATTTACGGCTTGATGGAAGATGCGGCGACGGCGGAAATATCCCGTACCTCAATCTGGCAGTGGATCCATCACCAAAAGAGCCTGAGCGATGGCCAGTTGGTCACCAAGGCGCTGTTCCGCCAGATGCTGAAAGAAGAGATGTTGGTGGTACGTGAAGAATTGGGTGAGGCGCGCTTTAACGCTGGCCGTTTCGAAGAAGCTGCGCGCCTGATGGAACGTATCACTACGCAAGACGAATTAATCGATTTTCTGACCTTACCCGGCTATGAGCTTCTGGCCTGAACCTGTTCCTGACCATTAACCCTACATTATTGAAAAGGATAAAAATTATGTCTACCTCTCGTGCTCAACAGATTCAACAACTGGAACAGGAATGGAAATCGGCTCGCTGGGAAGGCATCACGCGCCCATACAGCGCTGAAGACGTGATTAATTTGCGCGGCTCGGTCAATCCGGTCTGCACGCTGGCACAAAACGGTGCCGCCAAGCTGTGGGAACTGCTGCACGGTAAATCACGCAAAGGCTATGTCAACAGCCTGGGTGCGCTGACTGGCGGGCAGGCATTGCAGCAGGCCAAAGCCGGTATTGAGGCGATTTATCTGTCTGGCTGGCAGGTCGCTGCGGATGCCAACACCGCGTCTGCCATGTATCCGGACCAGTCGCTGTACCCGGTTGATTCCGTGCCGGCGGTGGTTAAACGTATCAACAATACTTTCCGCCGTGCCGATCAGATCCAGTGGGCCAATAAAATTGAACCGGGCAGTAAGGGTTACACCGACTACTTCCTGCCAATTGTCGCCGATGCCGAAGCCGGTTTTGGCGGCGTGCTGAATGCTTTTGAGCTGATGAAAGCCATGATTGAGGCCGGCGCTGCCGGGGTGCATTTCGAAGACCAATTGGCGGCGGTGAAAAAGTGCGGCCATATGGGCGGTAAAGTGCTGGTGCCAACTCAGGAAGCGATTCAGAAGCTGGTAGCCGCCCGTTTGGCTGCAGACGTGCTCGGTGTGCCAACGCTGGTCATCGCACGTACCGACGCCGATGCGGCCGATTTGCTGACGTCAGACTGCGATCCATACGACAGCGAGTTTGTCTCCGGCGAACGTACAGCGGAAGGTTTCTTCCGTACCCATGCCGGCATTGAACAAGCGATCAGCCGTGGCCTGGCGTATTGCCCTTACGCCGACCTGGTGTGGTGCGAAACCTCCACGCCGGATCTGCAGGCAGCCAAGCGTTTCGCTGATGCCATTCACGCCAAATTCCCAGGCAAACTGCTGGCATACAACTGTTCACCGTCGTTCAACTGGAAAAAGAACCTGGACGATCAGACGATTGCCCGCTTCCAGGAAGAACTGTCGGCGATGGGATACAAGTACCAGTTCATCACGCTGGCGGGCATCCACAGCATGTGGTTCAACATGTTTGACCTGGCGCACGCTTATGCACAGGGCGAGGGCATGAAGCACTACGTCGAGAAGGTACAGAAACCGGAATTCGATGCCGTTTCACGCGGTTACACCTTCGCATCGCACCAGCAGGAAGTGGGTACCGGCTATTTCGACAAGGTCACTACCATCATTCAGGGCGGTGCTTCTTCGGTAACGGCACTGACCGGTTCGACGGAAGAACAGCAGTTCTGAGGCGGCAACGCTGAAAAAACCTAACCCAGAGCCTGCATATGCGGGCTCTATTTTCTGGCGGGAGGTAAGGATGGCGGCGAAACTGGAGCTGTTGATCGCACAGACGATACTGCAGGGTTTTGATGCGCAATATGGCCGCTTCCTTGAGGTGACTGCCGGTGCGCAGCAGCGTTTTGAGCGAGCAGACTGGCCGGCGGTGCAACAGGCGATGAAAAAGCGTATTCACCTGTATGACCATCACGTCGGTTTGGTGGTGGAGCAACTGAAGTGCATCACGGGGCAAAAGTCCTTTGATGCGGATTTCCCCAGCCGGGTGAAGGCGGTGTACACCGACCTGTTGCCGGAGTACCCACGCTTTGAGATCGCCGAAAGCTTCTTTAATTCGGTTTACTGCCGCCTGTTCAAACACCGGGATCTAACGCCGGAAAAGCTGTTTGTTTTCAGCTCCCAACCTGAGGGACGCTTTCGCGATATCCCGCGTCCGCTGTCGCGCAATTTCACTGCTAGCGGTGATGTATCGGCGATGCTGTACAACCTGCTGACGGATTTACCTCTGCGGCTACCTTGGGAAAACTTGTCGCGTGATATTGATTACATCACGCTGGCGTTGCAACAGAGCTTTAGCGCGCAGCAGCTGGCTGGGGCGACGTTCCAGATTGCCAATGAGCTCTTTTACCGTAACAAGGCTGCCTGGCTGGTCGGTAAGTTGCGGGTGGCGGATACGGTCTATCCTTTCCTGCTGCCGATCCATCACAGCGATTCCGGTGCCTTGTTTATCGATACCTGCCTGACCAGTAAGGCCGAGGCCAGTATCGTCTTCGGTTTCGCACGTTCTTACTTTATGGTTTACGCACCGCTTCCGGCAGCGATGGTCGAGTGGCTGCGAGAAATACTGCCGGGCAAAACCACCGCCGAACTGTATATGGCGATTGGCTGCCAGAAGCACGGTAAAACGGAATGTTACCGTGAATACCTGACGTTTATGGCTGGCTCGCAGGAGCAGTTCATCATCGCGCCGGGGGTGAAAGGCATGGTGATGCTGGTGTTTACCCTGCCGTCGTTCGATCGGGTGTTCAAGGTGATCAAAGACGAGTTCGCACCGCAAAAAGAGGTGACGCAGGCGCAGGTGATGGCCTGTTACCAGTTGGTGAAAGAACACGACCGCGTGGGGCGCATGGCGGATACCCAAGAGTACGAGAATTTTGTCGTCGACAAGGCGCGCCTCAGCCCGGAGCTTTTGGCTGAATTGCAGCGTGAAGTGCCGGACAAGCTGGAGGATCTGGGCGATCGCATCGTGATCAAGCACCTGTATATGGAACGGCGCATGACGCCGCTGAACCTGTATCTGGAGCAGGCCAATGAGCAGCAGATGCGCGACGCTATCGAAGAGTATGGCAATGCGATCAAACAACTGGCCGCCGCCAATATTTTCCCCGGCGACATGCTATTCAAGAACTTCGGCGTGACCCGGCACGGGCGGGTGGTGTTCTACGATTACGATGAAATTTGCTATATGACCGAGGTGAACTTCCGCGATATTCCGCCGCCGCGTTACCCGGAAGATGAACTGGCCAGCGAGCCGTGGTACAGCGTGTCGGCGAACGATGTATTCCCGGAGGAGTTCAGGCATTTTCTGTGTGGCGATCGGCGCATTCGGCAGGTGTTTGAAGAGTTGCACAGCGACCTGTTCGAAGCCGATTACTGGCGCGGGCTGCAGCAGCGCATTCGTGACGGGCATGTGGAGGATGTCTTCGCTTACCGCAAGAAACGGCGTTTTAGCCAGCGCAGCGGGGTGGCACTGCCTGCTACCTCGGCAGCGACGTAAGGGCGCGGCACGCCGCGCCCGATAGCATTAAGCTTTTGCACCCGCAACGGCGGCACGCGCTAATTCAGTGATGCGTGCGTAGTCGCCGCTTTCCAGCGCATCCGCCGGCACCAGCCAGGAGCCGCCGATGCACAGCACGCTTTTCAGCGCCAGATAGTCACGGTAGTTGCTCGGTGAAATACCGCCGGTCGGGCAGAAACGTACCTGCGGGAACGGGCCGCCGATCGCCTGCAGTGCTTTCACGCCGCCGTTGGCTTCCGCCGGGAAGAATTTAAACTCACGCAGCCCATGATCCATGCCCAACATCAGTTCAGACACGGTGCTGATACCCGGAATTAACGGGATTGAACCGGCCGTGGCCGCTTGCAGCAGATCGGCAGTCAGGCCCGGGCTGATGGCGAATTGCGCCCCGGCATCGGTCACTTCCTGCAACTGCTGCGGGTTGATGACGGTACCGGCGCCGATGATGGCATCAGGCACTTCTTTGGCAATAGCGCGGATCGCGTCCATGGCGCAGGCGGTGCGCAGGGTGACTTCCAATACCCGGACGCCACCAGCCACCAGGGCTTTCGCCAGCGGGATCGCGTGTTCCAATTTGTTGATGACGATCACCGGGACTACGGGGCCGGCCATCAGGATCTGCTCTGCGCTGGTTTTCCAATTGTTCATTAAGGGTTCTCTCCAGTTATGGCCGTCGCCTTCGGGCTGCCCGGCCATGCTATCGGTTAAAATTTAATGCAGCAGGCGCCCTGTTCGGCACCGGAAAGCTGGCTGCGTAATGCGCCGAACAGTTCACGGCCGCAGCCGATATGTTCGGCGCTCAGGTCCGGTTGGTAAGGCGCTCGCTGGGCCAGAATGTCGGCATCGACCAGTAATGCCAATTCACTGGTGCGGCCGTTTACGCGGATCACATCGCCGTCCTGCACCTTGGCCAGCATGCCGCCGGTATAGGCTTCCGGGGTCACGTGGATAGCGGAAGGGACCTTGCCGGAGGCGCCTGACAGGCGGCCATCGG
This sequence comes from Serratia sp. GW822-FHT06E05, assembly GCF_058799445.1. Taxonomy (NCBI): domain Bacteria; kingdom Pseudomonadati; phylum Pseudomonadota; class Gammaproteobacteria; order Enterobacterales; family Yersiniaceae; genus Serratia; species Serratia sp. GW822-FHT06E05. The sequence continues at coordinate 450,328 of NZ_JBXALM010000003.1, read as the reverse complement.
TGACCAGCGCGACTTTAAATCCGCGGTCCATCAGCACGCCCAGCGGTGGCATCAGCTTGTGCAGTTCGGGCATGCCATTGGCCTGTGGCCCCTGGAAGCGAACCACCACCACGCAATCGCGATCCAGCTTGCCGGCTTCAAATGCCGGCACGATGTCATGCTGGCTGTCAAATATCACCGCCGGCGCTTCGATAATCTGATTGTCGGCCGGCACCGCCGAGGTTTTCATCACCGCGCGACCGAGGTTGCCTGCCAAAACCTTGGTGCCGCCGTGATGTTCGAAAGGCTCCGCCACGCTGGCGATAACCTGGGTATCGAGCGAGCTTTCCGCGCCCTCGCGCCAGGCCAACTGACCGTTATCCAGCCACGGCTCCTGGGTATAACGCGTCAGGCCAAAACCGGCCACGGTGTGCACGTCTTCGTGCAGCAGGCCGTGCTTTAGCAGTTCGCGCACCACCAGGGCGACGCCGCCAGATGCCTGGAACTGATTGATGTCCGCCGGGCCGTTCGGGTAGATACGGCACAGCAGCGGTACGGCGTCCGACAGTTCGGAGAAGTCGTCCCAGTTGATGATGATGCCGGCGGCGCGCGCCATCGCCACCATATGCATGGTCAGATTGGTGGAGCCGCCGGTGGCCAGCAGCGCAACGATGCCGTTAACCACCACCTTTTCATCCACCAGTTTGCCGATTGGCAGATAGTTGCCGGCGGTTTCGGTCAGGCGAGTGACCTGGCGTGCGGCAGCGTCGGTCAACGCATCGCGCAAAGGGGTGTCCGGGTGAACGAAGGAAGATCCCGGCAGGTGCAACCCCATCACTTCCATTACCATCTGGTTGGTGTTGGCGGTGCCGTAGAAGGTGCAGGTGCCGATGCCGTGATACGAAGCGGCTTCGGCCTCCAACAGCGCCAGTCGATCGGCCTTGCCTTCGGCGTACAGCTGACGCACGCGCACTTTCTCTTTGTTCGGTAAGCCGCTGCTCATCGGGCCGGCAGGCACAAACAGCGACGGCAGATGGCCAAAGGACAGGGCGGACATCACCAGACCCGGCACGATTTTGTCGCAGATGCCGAGGAACAGCGCGCCGTCGAACATATTGTGCGACAGGCCGATGGCTGAGGACATGGCGATCACGTCGCGGCTCATCAGCGACAGCTCCATACCATCCTGCCCCTGGGTCACGCCATCACACATCGCCGGTACGCCTCCGGCTACCTGACCGACCGCGCCCACGGCATGCAGCGCCTGTTTCAGCCGCTGGGGATAGTTTTCGTAGGGCTGGTGGGCAGACAACATATCGTTATAAGCGGTGATGATGGCGATATCACTGCGCACCATGTTTTTCAGTGCGGTTTTGTCGTCCGGCTGACAGGCGGCAAAACCGTGCGCCAGATTACCGCAGGCCAGCTGTGCACGGTGCACGGTTTGGGAACGCGCCGCTTCAATGCGTGCCAGATAGGCGGCGCGGCTCTGTTTGGAACGGTCGATGATGCGTTGCGTGACACGGGATAGGGTGGGATTAAGCATACCTTCCTCACATGGCTATTGTTATAGACGCCGCCTGTGGCGGTGCCCCCGGTGGAATATTGCAGCCCTGATGTGCAAAGGCCGGGGGCGGTGTTATGTCGTTATCGTGATTTAAAACAGGGTGAAAGCGATCATGCCGATGATGCCACCCACGCTGCCAAGGATGGTTTCCATCACCGTCCAGGTTTTTAGCGTTTGCAGCTCATTGGCGCCGGTAAACTTGCCGAACAGCCAGAAACCGGCATCGTTGACGTGGCTGAGCACGATAGACCCCCCGGCAATACAGATAGCCAGCGCGGCCAGCTGCCCACCGCCGAGCCCCAACTGGCTGGTCACCGGCAGCACCAGGCCAACGGTGGTCAGGCAGGCAACGGTGGCGGAGCCTTGGATCACGCGTACCATAGCGGATAATGCAAAGGCGGCTACGGCGATCGGCAAACCGGTGCCAATCATGGCGTCACCCAGTGCCGGACCTACGCCGGAATCCACCAGGATTTGTTTGAATACGCCGCCTGCACCGGTCATCAGCAGGATGATCCCGGCGGGCTGCACTGCAGCCGAACAGATGGCCAGCGTTTGTTCGTTGGTCATGCCGCGCGGTTTTGCCAGCCCATAAATCACGATCAGACAGGCGATTAAAATGGCGGTGAACGGATGGCCAATAAACTCCAGCCACTGCTGCAGCTGAGAACCTGGCGTGACCAGACGTGCACCAATGGTTTTCATGCCGACCAGCACCAGTGGGCAGAGTACCAGCGCCAGGCTAAAGCCAAATGACGGCAGGTTGCCTTTGTTGAGTGTCGGTTCGTTTTCGTCTGCCGGCATTGGCCAGTTAACGAAGCGGCTAATAAAGCTGCCGTACAATGGGCCTGCAATCAGCATGCCGAGGACGGCGGCGACCAGGCCGATGGCGATCATCCAGCCGAAGTCGGCTTTCATTTGCGCCGCCAGCAGCATTGGGACCGGCCCCGGCAGCAGGAAGGAAGCCGCAGCGGCGACGCCGGCGAACAAGGGAATGGCCAGCTTGACGATATTGCCGTCGGTGCGACGTGCGACGGCAAACACGATGCCGATCAGCAGTACCACCGCCACGTCAAAGAACAGCGGCAAGGCGCAGATCAACCCGGCGATACCGAGCGCGTAATGGGCTTTACTTTGGCCGAAACGTTTCAGCAAATGTGCCGCAATTTGATCGAGTGCGCCGACCTCATGCAGTATCTTGCCGAACATGGCGCCCAGCGCCACGACGATCGCCAGAAAACCCAGCGTATCGCCCATGCCTTTTTGCATGGTATCGGCGATGCGGTCCAACGGCATGCCGGAAAAAATACCGGCAGCGATAGACACCAACATTAACGCGACGAAGGCATGCATGCGTGCCTTCATCACCAGAAATAGCAGTAATAGAACCGAGCCGACTGCGGTACCGACCAGCGTTACAGTATTCACGCGCACACGTCCTGTGGCAGGAAACTCTGAATATGTCGCACGGTATCGGCGATGACGGCTTCCAGCGGCTGGTTGATATCTACAGACATAACGTCACTTTCGTCCGCGCCCGGTTGCTCCAGCGCCGCAAACTGCGTTACCAACATCTGTGGCTTGAAGAAGTGGCCGTTACGTGCAGCCAGGCGGGCTTCGATCACCGGAAAATCGCCGTGCAGGTAGATGAACGACAGGTTGCCGTTACCGGCGCGCAGGCGATCGCGGTAGTGCTTTTTCAGCGCCGAACAGACAATGACCGAAACAGTATTGGTGCGTTGCATCGCAAAGGCAGCATCGTTGAGGGCGGCCAGCCATGGGGCGCGATCGTCATCGTTCAGCGGTTCACCGGCGGCCATTTTCAGGATATTGCTGCGCGGGTGCAGAAAGTCACCGTCAAGGAACCCGGCAGACAGTTGGCGGGCCGCTGCGGCGGCCACGGCGGACTTGCCGCTGCCGGAAACGCCCATAATGACGTAAATACGGTTTTGATTATTGGTCATGGCTTAGCTCCAAAACGACAAGTGGCGTTACCTTGCATTGCTTGTTACCGGTAACATGTTATCGGTAACATTGTCGAAGGAAGTTTCGCCGGTTGCAATCGGCTTTAGCAGGCAGGATCGTTAACTGTGATCGGCTTCAAGTTTTTATCAGGCGTGGAAACACTCTACCTACAGCGTTTCACATACTGACAACAGAAGGGGAGCGAGGCGCCACGGGGGCACCCCAACAACAAATTTAACGTACGCCACCGTATTCCAGGCTGATCTCTTTTGCGGCATGGATCACCAAGGCGCCCAGCTCAATCACGCGGTTGTCGGTGATGCGCGATACGGGGCCGGAAATCGAAATGGCAGCGAAGGCTTCGCGGTGCTCGTCAAAAATGCAGGCCGCCACGCAGCGCAGACCCAGCGCATGCTCTTCATCGTCAAACGAGAAACCCTGCTTGCGGATCTGCGCCAGCCCTTCCTTCAGGTTGTGCGGCGTCAGCGTATGCTGGGTATAGGTTTGCATGCCCTTTTTATGCAGCAATTTGGTGACCTGATCGTCCGGCAGGGTGGACAGAAAGGCTTTGCCGGCACCGGAGGCGTGCATCGGCAGTTTGCCGCCGATGGGCGCAGACATGCGCATCAGCGCGGTGCATTGCACCTGGTCGATAATAATCGCCTGGTACTCGCTGGTATCCAGTACCGCCAGGTTAACCGTTTCGCCAGACTCTTCCATCAGGCGACGCAGCGTGGGGTGCACCATCGCCAGCAGATTACGGCTTTGCAGAAAACTGCTGCCCACCACAAAGGCGTGTGAACCTATAGTCCACAGACCCAGATCGCCGACCTGACGCACGAACCCTTGCTGTTGCATGGTGGAAAGCAGACGGTGAGTGGTGGAGTTCGGTAACCCCGCCTGCTGGGCCAGGTCGGTCAGCGCCACGTTGCCCTGGGCTTCGGCAATGTATTCCAATAATTTCAGGCCACGGGTCAGCGACTGTACCTGACCGGTTGCCGCACTGGCGCTTGGAGATGCAGCGCGGGGCTTCTTGCCACGTTTGGCGGGAACGGGGGTGGCCATGATTCACATTCCTTTTTCCGTATGATGGAATTCATTTTCGTTTTTTACGTGTGAAATGCAAGCCGTCAATCAGCTCATCGGATGTGTTGCCAGACAACCTGAAAAACTCTCAATAACCGCTCACCCCTTTAGCGGCACAACCTGTGCTAGGATGACCGATACCCGTCGTCTTTCAAGCCGCAGCGTTGTTGCCTGCACGTGTTCATCCCAGTCACTTACCTTAGTAAGCTCCTGAGGATGAACAGGCTGGGCGCCTAACCGCAACTTGAAATCCCTAGGGTATGGGTGATGGTGACATAGTGACCCGGTAATTTTACATAGGGGTCAATATAGCAGTGGCTTGAAAGATAAAGGGGATAAGGGGTGGTGAATCGAGTAGAACAACTGCGTCGGCAGTTAGCGCAGCGAATTTTAGTGTTGGACGGCGGCATGGGCACCATGATCCAAAGCTACCGTCTGGAAGAGAGCGACTTTCGCGGTGAGCGTTTTGCCGACTGGCAAAGCGATCTGAAAGGCAATAACGACCTGCTGGTGCTGACCAAGCCTGAGGTCATTACCGCCATTCACTACGGCTATCTGGAAGCGGGAGCCGACATCCTCGAAACCAATACCTTCAACTCCACCTCCATCGCCATGGCCGACTACCATATGGAGTCGCTGTCCGCCGAGATTAACTATCAGGCCGCCTGCCTTGCACGTGCCTGCGCAGACGAATGGACTGCGCGTACTCCAGAGCAGCCGCGCTACGTGGCCGGGGTGCTGGGGCCGACCAACCGCACCGCCTCTATTTCGCCGAACGTCAACGATCCGGCTTTTCGTAACGTTTCTTTCGACGAACTGGTGGAAGCCTACCGTGAGTCGACGCGTGCGCTGGTGGAGGGCGGTGTCGATCTGATCATGATCGAAACCATCTTCGATACCCTGAATGCCAAGGCCGCCGCCTTCGCGGTGGAAACCGAATTCGAAGCCTTGGGCGTTTCGCTGCCGATCATGATTTCCGGTACCATCACCGATGCTTCCGGCCGAACTCTGTCCGGTCAAACCACCGAAGCCTTCTATAACTCGATGCGCCACGTCAAACCGCTGAGCTTTGGCCTGAACTGTGCGCTGGGGCCGGATGAACTGCGTCAATACGTTGCCGAACTGTCGCGTATATCGGAAAGCTACGTCACTGCACACCCCAATGCCGGTTTACCTAATGCGTTCGGTGAATACGATCTGGATGCGCAAGAGATGGCGAGGCAGGTTGGGGAGTGGGCGCAAGCCGGCTTCCTGAATATCATCGGTGGCTGCTGCGGTACCACGCCGGAGCACATTGCCGCCATGGCCAAGGCCGTGGCGGGCGTGCCACCGCGCCAATTGCCGTCGATCCCGGTGGCCTGCCGTCTGGCGGGGCTGGAACCGCTAAACATCGATGCCAAAACGTTGTTCGTCAACGTGGGTGAGCGTACCAACGTGACCGGCTCGGCACGTTTTAAGCGGCTGATCAAAGAAGAGAAATACAGTGAAGCGCTGGCGGTTGCTCGCCAGCAGGTGGAAAGCGGCGCCCAGATTATCGACATCAACATGGATGAGGGGATGCTCGACGCGGAAGCGGCGATGGTGCGTTTTCTCAACCTGATCGCCGGTGAGCCGGATATCGCCCGGGTGCCGATCATGATCGACTCCTCCAAATGGTCGGTGATCGAAAAAGGCCTGAAGTGCATTCAGGGCAAAGGCATCGTTAACTCCATCTCGATGAAAGAGGGCGAAGAGGCCTTTATTCATCATGCCAAGCTGGTGCGTCGTTACGGTGCCGCGGTGGTGGTGATGGCGTTTGACGAAGTGGGCCAGGCCGATACGCGCGAGCGCAAATTCGAGATTTGCCGCCGTGCCTATAAAATTCTGACCGAGCGCGTCGGCTTCCCGCCGGAAGACATTATTTTCGACCCGAATATTTTCGCCGTTGCTACCGGTATTGAAGAGCATAACAACTACGCCGTCGACTTTATCGAAGCCTGCGCCGACATCAAAACTCACCTGCCGCACGCGATGATTTCCGGCGGCGTGTCCAACGTGTCGTTTTCATTCCGCGGCAACGATCCTGTACGCGAAGCGATCCACGCGGTGTTCCTGTATCACGCGATCCGCAACGGCATGGACATGGGGATCGTTAACGCCGGGCAGTTGGCGATCTACGACGATCTGACGGCTGAGCTGCGCGATGCGGTGGAAGACGTGATCCTCAACCGTCGTGACGACGGGACCGAACGGCTGCTGGAACTGGCGGAGAAATACCGCGGCAGCAAAGACAACGAAGTGGCGGTACAGCAGGCGGAATGGCGTGGCTGGCCGGTCGAAAAACGGCTGGAATACTCGCTGGTAAAAGGCATCACCGAGTTTATCGAGCTCGATACCGAAGAGGCCCGACAGAGGGCGGATCGCCCGATCGAAGTGATCGAAGGGCCACTGATGGCGGGCATGAACGTCGTCGGCGATCTGTTCGGCGAAGGCAAGATGTTCCTGCCGCAGGTGGTGAAATCCGCCCGCGTGATGAAACAGGCGGTGGCCTATCTGGAGCCGTACATTGAGGCCAGCAAGCAAAAGGGCTCAACGGCAGGCAAAATCCTGCTGGCGACGGTGAAGGGCGACGTGCACGACATTGGCAAGAATATCGTTGGCGTGGTGCTGCAGTGCAACAACTATGAAATTGTCGATCTGGGCGTGATGGTGCCGACGGAGAAAATCCTGAAAACCGCGCGCGAGCAAAATGTGGATATTATCGGCCTGTCCGGACTGATCACCCCGTCGTTGGACGAGATGGTCAACGTGGCGAAAGAGATGGAGCGTCAGGGCTTTACCCTGCCGCTGCTGATCGGCGGCGCTACCACCTCCAAGGCCCATACTGCGGTGAAGATTGAGCAGAATTACAGCGGCTCAACCACCTACGTACAAAATGCCTCGCGTACCGTGGGCGTGGTGTCGGCATTGCTTTCCGACGCTCAGCGCGACGATTTTGTGGCGCGAACCCGTAAAGAATACGAAACCGTCCGCATTCAGCACGCACGTAAGAAACCGCGAACTCCGCCGGTTGACCTGCAGAAAGCGCGCGCGAATGCCATGGTGCTGGACTGGGAAAATTATCAGCCACCGGTACCGAAGCAACTGGGCGTTTACCCGGTCGAAGCCAGTATCGAGACGCTGCGGCATTACATCGACTGGACGCCGTTCTTTATGACCTGGTCGCTGGCGGGCAAATACCCGCGCATTCTGGAAGATGAAGTGGTGGGGGAAGAAGCCAAGCGGCTGTTTGCGGACGCCAACCAGATGCTGGATATGCTGGCCGCTAACGGCAGCCTCAACCCGCGCGGCGTTTATGGCCTGTTCCCGGCTAACCGGGTCGGTGATGATGTCGAAGTTTATCGCGACGAAAATCGCGATGATGTGCTGGTGGTCAGCCGCCATCTGCGCCAGCAGACCGAAAAAACCGACTTCCCGAACTACTGCCTGGCCGACTTCGTCGCGCCGAAAAGCAGCGGCAAGGCCGACTACTTCGGGGCTTTCGCAGTGACCGGTGGGTTGGAAGAGGATGAACTGGCGGCGGCCTATGATGCGCAGCACGATGATTACAATAAAATCATGGTGAAGGCGCTGTCCGACCGTTTGGCGGAGGCTTTCGCCGAGTACCTGCATGAACAGGTGCGCAAGGTGCACTGGGGCTTTGCCAGCGACGAGAACCTGAGTAACGAAGAGCTGATCCGCGAAAATTACCAGGGCATTCGTCCGGCGCCGGGGTATCCGGCCTGTCCGGAGCACACCGAGAAAGCGGAGATCTGGCGACTGCTGGACGTTAACCGTCATACCGGCATGGAATTGACTGAGTCCTTCGCCATGTGGCCGGGGGCGGCGGTATCCGGTTGGTACTTCAGCCACCCGCAAAGCAAATATTTCGCGGTGGCGCAGATCCAGCGCGATCAGGTTGAAGATTATGCGGCGCGCAAAGGCATGAGCGTCGGCGAGGTTGAGCGCTGGTTAGCGCCTAATCTCGGTTACGACGCCGACTGATCCTCTCTTGATGGGCGCAGCAATGCGCCCATGTCATTACAACGCTTCGACGTCAATGTGCAGCGCGTCGTATCGCCAGTATTCCAAATCGCAGTCAATCACCCGATCGTGCTGATCGCGGTTAACCCGGGTAATAAATAACGCCGGGCTGCCGTAGGTGACCTTCAGCATGGCTGCCGCTTCCTGCGACAGCAGGGTTGGCAGCATATCGAAACGTACCCGCCCGTAGCGAATGCCGTAGCGTTCGGCATACAGCCCGGTCAGCGACTGGGTTAAATCTTCCTCCAGAATGCCGGCAAAGTAGGCCGGGTTGAGGTAGTGCTCGCAATACAGCACCGCACGGCCATCGATGTAGCGCAACCGACGAATGCGATAGACCTCGCTACCGGACGGTAAAGCCAGTTTTTGGCTCAGATCTTCGCGCAGCGGCACGGTGGCGCTGTCGATCACTTCGGTATGGGCATCACGCCCTTGCTGTTGCGCCATGGCGTGGAAGTGGCTGCGCTGCAGAGGGTTGTAAATCAGCCGCGGCGGCGAGATAAACCAGCCGCGCCTCACCTGACGGTAGATCACACCCTGCGCCTCCAACTGACCGAGCGCTTCCTGCAGCGTAATACGGGTGGTAGAAAACTGTTCGCTCAGAGCACGTTCCGAAGGCAATTTGCCGTCGGCGCTGAACTCCCCCACGGCGATCCGGGCGTTCAGCGTCTGGCAGATGGTCGCCACGGTTGTCGATACTTCACTCATGCAACAGATGCCCCATTTTAGTGCGTTTATCCCCGCTAAAGGTAGCCCAGCGAAGGGCTGACGAACACGCCAAATGCGATAAAACCGCTGCTTTTTTAGACTGACATATAATTATCACATTCGTCCGTTAGATTGGCTTGGTTCTTGCTGGACTAGTCCAGCCACTCCCACACTACCACCCGGAGCATCAGTTATGAAACGTTTGTGCGCTTCTGTGTTAACCAGTGCCATTGTCCTGACCAGTCAAATGAGCTGGGCAGCCGATTCCGATCTGGCGGCGCTGGAACAGGCTGCCAAGAAGGAAGGGGAAGTCAACAGCGTCGGCATGCCGGACAGCTGGGCTAACTGGAAAGATACCTGGCAGGATCTGCTGAGCAAGTACGGCCTGAAGCATGTCGATACCGACATGAGTTCGGCGCAGGAAATTGCCAAGTTTGATGCGGAAAAGAGCAATGCTACGGCGGATATTGGTGACGTGGGCGCGGCATTCGGCCCTATCGCGGTACAAAAAGGGGTGACCCAGCCGTATAAACCTTCCACCTGGGAACAGGTACCTGACTGGGCCAAAGACAAGGACGGCCACTGGGCACTGGCCTATACCGGCACCATCGCCTTCATTATCAATAAAAAACAGGTGAAAGAGATCCCCCACAGCTGGGCAGATCTGTTGAAGGGCACTTATCAGGTCACTATTGGTGACGTCGGCACCGCTTCGCAGGCGGCCAGCGGCGTGCTGGCGGCAACCTACGCGATGGGCGGGAACGAAAAGAACCTGAAGCCGGGCCTGGAATTCTTCGGCAAGCTGGCCAAGGCTGGGCGCCTGAGCCTGAGCAACCCGGTGATCGCCTCGCTGGAAAAGGGCGAAGTGCAGGTGGGGGTGGTTTGGGACTTTAACGGTTTGAACTACCGCGATCAGATCGACAAAACCCGCTTTGAAGTGCTGATCCCCTCTGACGGATCTATCACTTCCGGTTACACCACCATTATCAACAAATACGCCAAACACCCGAATGCCGCCAAGCTGGCACGCGAATACATCTTCTCAGACGCAGGCCAAATCAACCTGGCGCGCGGCTATGCGCGTCCAATCCGAGCGGAACACCTGACGTTGCCAGACGATGTCAAAGCCAAGCTGCTGCCGGCAGAACAGTATAAGAATGCTCACCCGATCGCCGATCCGGCGGCCTGGGAGCAAAGTGCCAAAACGCTGCCGCGCCAGTGGCAGGAAAACGTCATTATGTTTATGCAGCAGTGAGTTAAACCATCATGAAAACTATCCTCGTGCTGCTGGACGGTCTGAACTATCAGGTGGCACACGACGCCATGGGCTATCTGCAGGCCGAATGTGCGGCAGGGCGCGGACGGTTGTATCAGTTGGAGAGCGAGTTGCCCTCGCTCTCCAGACCGCTGTACGAATGCATCCTCACCGGTATGCCGCCGGTGGAGAGTGGCGTGGTGCATAACCAGGTGTCACGCCTCTCGCATCAGCAAAGCGTGTTTCACTACGCTCGTGCCGCGGGCTTGACTACCGCGGCAGCGGCCTATCACTGGTTCAGTGAGCTGTACAATCGTACCCCGTTCGACGCCGCGCGCGATCGCCATACCGACGATGCCGAGCTGCCGATCCAGCACGGCCATTTTTATTACGACGACCGTTACCCGGATTCTCACCTGTTTGACGATGCGGAAAGCTTGCGCCGCCGTCATCAACCCGATTTCTTGCTGATCCACCCGATGAACATTGACGACACCGGGCACCGCTTTGGCCTGTCATCGCCGCAGTACCGCAATGCGGCGCGCAACGCCGACGGCGTACTGTCGCGCTATTTGGCCGACTGGCTGAATGCGGGTTATCAGGTGATGGTCACCGCCGATCACGGCATGAATGACGATCGCAGCCACGGCGGCGTGTTGCCGGAAGAGCGACAGGTGCCGCTGTTTGTCTTCGGTGACGCCTTCAGCCAGAGCGACGCTAATCCGCAGCAAACCGACCTGTGTGGCACCCTGTGCGAAGTGCTGCAGATACCGCACGACAAGCCGCGTTGCCGTGCGCTGTTGGCCTAAGGGTGAGCCATGAAAGCTAAGTGGATTGCCGCGCTGTGCCTGCTGCCGTTTATCCTGCTGTTCGGCGCGTTTCAAATTGCGCCGCTGGTGTGGATTGCCGTCAGCAGCTTTTTCAGCCAGACCAGCGGCTGGGGGCTGGGCAACTATGTTGACGTACTGACCTCGCCGTTCTATTTGCAGGCGTTTCAGTTCTCGCTGGAGATCTCTCTTTGGTCGAGCGTTTATGGGCTGCTGATTGCGTTAGTAGGCAGTTACTCACTGCGCCGACTCGGTCAGACGCGGTTTCATGATTTTGTGATGTCGTTTACCAACATGACCAGCAATTTCGCCGGGGTCCCCTTGGCGTTTGCCTTTGTCATTCTGCTGGGATTGAACGGCTGCCTGACGCTGCTGCTGCGCAAATATGGCCTGATGGAAAGCTTCAACCTGTATTCCAAAACCGGACTGATCGTACTTTATACCTACTTCCAGATCCCGCTGGGCGTGCTGCTGCTGTACCCGGCGTTTGACGCGCTGCGCGAGGACTGGCGCGAATCGGCATCGCTGCTTGGCGCCAGTCCGTGGCGCTACTGGCGGCATATTGGCTTGCCGGTGCTGGCGCCGGCGTTGATGGGCACCTTTGTCATCCTGCTGGCCAACGCACTGGGGGCTTATGCCACGGTGTATGCGTTGACCACCGGCAATTTCAACGTGATACCGATCCGCATATCGGCGCTGGTCGCGGGGGATATCTCACTCGACCCTAACCTGGCCAGCGCGCTGGCTATGCTGCTGGTGGTGATGATGGCGTTTATTACTCTGATCCATCAATGGCTGTTGCGCAGGAGCTACCTCAATGCGCGCTCATAATGTTGCGGAGGGCGGCCATGTCGCGCTTTGAAACCGGCTATCACCGCGTAGTAAGTGGGCTGTTGTTGCTGATCCTGCTGTTGCCGCTGGCGGCGACGCTGATTTATGCGCTGGCCACCCAGTGGGGCGCGACTATTCTGCCGGACGGCTTTACCCTGAAATGGTTGGTGGCCTTATGGAGCGATCCCCGCTTCCTGCTGGCGCTGTGGCACTCGCTGCTGATCTGCTTTGGTACCCTGGTGCTGGCGGTGGTGGTGATTTTGCCAACGATGTTTGTGATTGCTTACTATTTTCCCAAACTGGATGCGGTAATGAACGTGCTGATCCTGCTGCCATTTGCCGTGCCACCGGTAGTGTCGGCGGTCGGGTTGATGCAGCTGTTCGCCGCCGATCCGCTGCCGCTGCTGGGCACGCCGTGGATCCTGATCGGCTGCTATTTTTCCATTACGCTGCCGTTTATTTACCGTGCCATCAGCAACAACATGCAGGCGATCAACCTGCGCGATCTGATGGACGCCGCACATCTGCTGGGCGCCAGTACCTGGCAGGCGGCGCTGCTGGTGGTGCTGCCGAACCTGCGTAAGGGCGGGATGATTGCGGTACTGCTGTCGTTCTCTTTCCTGATTGGTGAATTCGTCTTCGCCAACCTGCTGGTGGGCAGCCAATACGAAACGCTGCAGGTTTACCTCTACAACATGCGTAACGGCAGCGGCCATTTCACCAGCGCACTGGTCATTTCTTATTTCGCCGTGGTGCTGATTGTCACCTGGTTGGCGAATTTGCTGAATAAAAATAAGGGCTAACCGCATGGCTTACCTCAATGTCACCCGCCTCAATAAACACTATGGCCAGACCCAGGTGTTTCAGGATATCGACTTTACCGCCGAGGAGGGCGAGTTTGTCACGCTGCTCGGGCCAAGCGGCTGCGGTAAATCGACGTTGCTGCGCTGTCTGGCGGGGCTGACCCCGGTCGACAGCGGACAAATCCTGCTGCAGGGCCAGGATCTGGTACCGCTCCCCCCGCAAAAGCGCGGTATCGGCATGGTGTTCCAGAGCTATGCGTTATTCCCGAACATGACCGTTGAGGGCAACGTCGCGTTCGGGCTGAAAATGCAAAAGCTGGCGGCCGGTCAGATCCAGCAGCGGGTGCAAGAGGTGCTGGCGTTGGTGGAGCTGACTGAGCTGGCGAAGCGCTATCCGCATCAGCTGTCCGGTGGACAGTGCCAACGGGTGGCGCTGGCACGTTCGCTGGTGACCCGTCCGCGGTTGCTGTTGCTCGACGAGCCCCTTTCGGCACTCGACGCGCGTATCCGTAAGCACCTGCGCGAACAGATCCGTCGGATCCAGCGTGAACTGAACCTGACGGCCATCTTCGTTACCCACGATCAGGAAGAGGCGCTGACGCTGTCGGATCGCATCGTCTTGATGAACAAAGGACAAATCGTACAAAGCGGTGACGCGGAAACTCTGTATACCCAGCCGGCCGACGTCTTCGCCGCCGGGTTCATCGGCAACTACAACCTGTTGAGTGCGGAACAGGCGACGACTTTGACCGGCAGCCCTTACCACGGTAAGGTAGCTGTTCGACCAGAGTCCATTACCCTGGTGCCTGCCGGGCAGGGGATTGCCGCGGTGATCCTTAACCACAGCCTGTTGGGCAACGTGGTGCGCTATCGGGTACGGGCCCGCGGTGTGGAGCTGCTGGTCGACGTGCTCAACCGTTCGGTCGAAGATTTGCGGCCCGACGGCAGTGAAATTGGACTACACTTAGAAACTGTTACATTACGGGAAGTTGCATGACATCGCTGCGGCATTCAATGATAACTCCAGGGTAATTCCTGCCGTTGCGTTAACCCTCCAATAGCGGTCTGCAGCCTGTTGCCGCTGTCCTGCCTTTATGCACGCCTGGCAGGCAGGATAGCCTGCTGTGTCTTGCCGGGCGTGAAGGGAGCGTTCCTTCCGTGTTGACCCTTCTTCACCTGCTTTCTTCCGTTGCCCTCTTGGTGTGGGGTACCCACATCGTGCGCACCGGAATTATGCGGGTTTACGGCGCTAATTTGCGCCGGGTATTGAGCGACAGCGTAGAGAAAAAACCGCTGGCGTTCGTCTCCGGTATCGGCGTGACCGCGCTGGTGCAAAGCAGTAACGCCACGGCGTTGCTGGTGACCTCTTTCGTCGCGCAAGGGCTGGTGGGACTGACGCCCGCACTGGTGATTATGCTCGGCGCCGATGTCGGTACCGCGCTGATGGCGCGAATACTGACCTTTGACCTCTCCTGGCTGTCACCGCTGCTGATCCTGGTCGGCGTCTTCCTGTTTCTCAGCCGCAAGCAAACCCGTGTAGGGCAAATGGGGCGCGTGTGTATCGGCCTCGGGCTGATCGTACTGGCGCTGGAGCTGATTGTTGCCGCCGCGACGCCAATCACCCAGGCGGCGGGTGTGAAAGTGTTGTTCTCGTCACTGACCGGTGATGTGATGCTGGATGCCCTGACCGGTGCGCTGTTCGCCATTGTCAGCTATTCCAGCCTGGCGGCCGTACTGTTGACTGCCACTCTGACCGCCTCCGGGGTGATCTCGCTGAAGGTGGCGCTGTGCCTGGTGATCGGTGCCAATCTTGGCAGCGGTCTGTTGGCGATGATCAACACCAGCGGCCAGAATGCCGCCGGTCGTCGGGTGGCGCTCGGCAGCCTGTTGTTCAAGCTGATGGGTTGTGTGCTGGTGCTGCCGTTTGTCTCTTATCTGGCGGACGTGATGACTCGGTTGCCTGGCGGTAACGAAGAGTTGGTTATCTACTTCCACGTGTTCTACAACCTGATCCGTTGCCTGGTGCTGATCCCGTTGGCCGGGCCGATGGCGCGCCTGTGTGAAACGCTGATTGCCGACGTGGCGGCGGACGATCCCCGATTGCGACCGCGGCACCTTGATGCCAGTGCACTGGATACCCCGACGCTGGCATTGGCCAACGCGGCACGTGAAACCCTACGTATGGGCGACGTGGTGGAGCACATGATGATTCTGCAGCGCGAAGTGCTGCACGGTAAGCAGGGGCAGGATAAAGAGGTTCGCCGGCTGGATGATGACGTCGACGTGCTTTATACCGCCATCAAGCTGTATCTGGCGCAGATCCAGAAAGAGGATCTAGGCGAGGAAGACTCTCGGCGCTGGGCGGAAATCATCGAGATGGCGCTGAATCTGGAACAGGCGGGTGACATTATCGAGCGCATGGCCGGGGACGTGGGGGCGAAATCACACGCGGCGCGGCGAGCATTCTCCACCGAAGGGCTGGCCGAACTGGATGCGTTGCATGAGCGGCTGATAGGCAATCTGCGTCTGGGACTGTCGGTGTTCTTGTCCGGTGACCTTACCAGCGCCAAACGGCTGCGGCGCTCCAAGCATCGGTTCCGGATTTTGGATCGTCGTTACGCCCATGCGCACGTTGATCGCTTGCATCAGCAGAACGTTCAAAGTATTGAAACCAGCTCGCTGCACCTGGGGCTGTTGGGGGATATGAAGCGCCTGAACTCACTGTTCTGTGCGGTGGCATATAACGTGCTGGATCAAGATGAAAAGGATGATGAGCGTGAGTGGGAGGATACGCCCAGCACGCTGTAAGTCATGCCCCCGGCGTGGCCGGGGGCAGTACCTCAATTATTTACCCGAAAAGACCCCCGCTTTGGCATCGGCGGCCTGGTTATTGATATAACCGCCTACCGGTGTCTCCAGGTTCACCACGCTTTTACCGGCGATGCCCAGCAGTGCGCCTGCCGAGGCAGCGGCATCAAGATGACCACCACCCTGATAGCGGTTGCCGACCACGTCCTGCTGTTCCAGTTTACCGTTACCCAGCGTCACTTCACCTTGCTGGCTGCGGATCTCGCCGCCAGTGAGACGAGTGGTGCCCTGAACGTTGAGCGCAACGTCATTTTTCCCATTGATGGCCGACTGCACGCCTACTGCATCGTTATTGACTACGTCGGCCTTGACCTTGAACTGACCTTGCAGCCCGGCAGGACCGGTCAGGCTCTCTTTGGATTTGTTGCCCAGGAAGCGAGCGCCGCGATCCCACAGTGGCCCCTTTTCTTTTTCGCCGGCAAGCGTTTCCGGCAGGGTGACCTTACCTTCGGCCTTGCTGAAGCTGACCGCGCCGGTGGTGTCCTGCTTCGGATCGAGGCGACGAGCTACGCTGTTGTACTTGTCGGTGGTGGCGTCAGCGACCTTGTTGATGCCGCCCTCCAGCTTCTCCTTCACCTTACCCGCGTAGTGCGGGGTACCCACTTTCGACAGTTTGCTGGTTATGCTGCTGGCCGGGTCGTTGGTGTGGCTCAGACCGACATCCACATCGACCTTCACGCTGCTTTCGCTGTCTTTGCGACTTTCGACGCGCAGATCGCCACCGATGTTGCCTTGCACGCTGTCGGCATCGATTCGGGCGCCGGCCAACTGGGTGTCTTTACCACTGTTGATCGTGACTTCTCCTGCGCTAATCAGGCTGTTGCCCTGAGTGGTTTTTTGCAGGTTATCGACACCGACTTTCACACCGGCGCCCAGGGTATGGGTGTCGCTGCCGCTGGTGGTATCCACCTTGCCGTTGGCGTCCTTATTGAAGGATTGGCCGCCTTTGGCGTTAGCCTTCAGCCCCAGGTTCCAGTTGTTTTTCTGCTCCTGGTTTTGTACCGACTCCAGCACCACGCCGCCGTTCTCGGCGTTCAGGCCAACGCTGCTGCCCTTGACCTCGGTTCCCTGCAGATGCAGGGCATGCGCGTCGTTGCCTTTGGCGCTAATGGTCACTGCGCCGCCGCTGGTGATTTTGCCACCTTGCTGGGTCGTCGAGGTCTCATCTACCTTGGCAATGTCAAACGCGCCGCCGAGAGAAAGGCCGCCCGCGCTCTTTTTGTCGTTATCGGTGCTGTTGCCGCCGATATCGATATTGCCAGAGAGCGTATCGTCCTTGCGGGTCTGCTGCGATTGGGCTGCCTGAAGCGCGACCTTGTCTCCCGCTTTCAGCGAAACGTCGCCCTGGCTGGTGACATTACTGCCTTGCAGCGTCAGGCCACGGCCGGCATCCAGTTCTACGCCCTGTTTGCCGCCGATGTTGCTGACTTGCGCGCTGCTGCCGTCACTCTTCCCGTTGCTGTAGCCGCCACCCAGCCCAAGGCCGAAGCTTTTGGTTTCCGGTGTGGTACCGCCTTTGGCCGACACTTTGACATTGAAGCCGTTGTGGCTTTCATGGCTGGTATCGGTGGCCTGGTCGAAACGGATGTTGCCGTCTTCCGCTTTTACCTTCGCCTTGCCGTCGCCGGCCTGCAACGAAGTACCCTGATACACCGCGTCTTGCTTGACCTTGATGTCGATACCATTGGCGGCGGTGATGCTACCGGTCACGGCCTGGCTGCCGGTGCTTTCGCTGTGCTTATTGCCGCCTTCGCCTTTGGCATCGATGGTCAGATCGCTGCCGGTGGTGGTATAAACGCGCACGCTGGCGCCGCCGCGGGTTTCGCTGCTGCTTTCCTGCTGGCTGTTTTTCGCCGCTTCACTGTGGTGGCTATCGGCTGTCAGCGCTACGCTCCCTTGAGTCGCCTGATACTGTGTTCCAGTATCCTGCAATTTCCCGCTGGCTTTTACGTCGATGGATCCGGCGGTAATCTTGCTGACTACGGCTTGGGAGCTGCTATTGCTCTTTTCGCTGCTGCCGCCATTGGCGCCAATATCCAGCCCGATATTCGGTGCGCCGATGCCGCCGATCTCGTTAATCACGCCGTTGGCGTCCAGCTTGGCGACTTTCCCTACCGCACGTTCTACCGGGCGGGTGACGGCGCTGTAATCGACGTTGGCACCGATGTCTACGCCGACGTCGGTTTTAGTGGTGTTGCTGCTTTCGCTGTTGATGGCGGCCAGGTGATCAACGCTGTTGGCATTCTCCTGATATTTGCCGCCAACCTGGTGCTGCGCACCTTGCTGGGTCAGTTTGTCTTTGGCATTAATCGTCAGATTGCCCGCGATATCGCTGCCGGAAGTCACCGCCTTGCTGCTTTGTGAGTGCGTCTTGCTGTTCTCGTAACCGCCTTCAATGCCGGAGCCAACTTTATCTATGCCGCCGGTGTAGTAGACTCCGCCGCCGATTTTGGTTTTTTCGGTATCGCTGGTGGTCTTGTTGTCGGCTGCCAGGAAGGCCACGTTGTCGCCGCTGACGCTGGCGTCACCCTGGGTGGTCACCAGTTTGGATCCGCTGAAGGTCACGTCCTTGTCTGCTTTCAGCGCGACGCTGCCGCCGCTCAGCGTTGATGACTGTTGTTCGCTGCGGGTGGTTTTCTCGCTGTCACTGGTATGCTCAATACGTAAACCGGCACGGTATTGCTTGTCGCTTTTCTCGTTGGCATAGCCGTTGATGGCAAGGGCAGTTTTTTGCTCATCAATGTGCTGCTGCTGTTCTCCGCTGCTGACATTGATATTACCGCCGGCATTGACTTCCAGCTTACCGGTGCTGGTCACCTTGCTGCCCACCACGTCGGTATCCTTTTTGCTGACCAACTGCAGGTTGGTATCGGAAACCAATTCGCTGGCGGTGGACTGTTGGTGGCTGTTATTGGACTTTTGCGAGCTGCTGGTGATATTGAAGACGGTGCCGGTACGGGCATCCACCTTGTCAACCGTGGTGCTGAGGGCGTTATCGATCCGCAGACCGCCGTCGGTGGCGGCGACAAAACCGCCTTTGGCGCCCTTCACGGTGCTGCCGGTAATGGTCACGCCCTGTTTGCCGTTCAGCCACAGGGTGCCGTCGGCCGTCACCTGAGAAGCGTTGCTGACTTCGCGACGGTTGCTGTTGTCCTGGTTGTTGCCGCCGCCGATACCGCCCCATGAGGTTTTATTGTCGCGAACGGTTTTCTCATTGGCGGTTTTTTGTACGCCGATATTGATTTGGTCGTTGGCATCCACCTTGAGGTCGCCTGACGCGTACACTTTGGTACCCTGGCCTACGACGCGATTACCGGCTTTTATCGCCAAATCACCGCCGGAGAAGAC
Organism: Serratia sp. GW822-FHT06E05; assembly: GCF_058799445.1. Lineage (NCBI taxonomy): Bacteria > Pseudomonadati > Pseudomonadota > Gammaproteobacteria > Enterobacterales > Yersiniaceae > Serratia > Serratia sp. GW822-FHT06E05. Next base: position 431,029 of record NZ_JBXALM010000003.1, on the reverse strand, counting down.
GCTGCTGGACTTCAGGCTTTCGGTTTCATTGCTGTTGCTCCAACTGCCGGTACGCAGGCTGGGGGTATGGTTGCGTTGATTACCGCGTTCGCTGGTTTTTTCTCGCTCGATCAATCCGCTGAGCTGCACGTCGCGCTTGGCGTCGATGCTCAATGCATTGCCCGCAGAAACCTTGGCGCCGCGCAGCGTCACATCCTGCTCGGTGGCGGTCAGCGTGACATTTTTCGTGGCCTCAATGTTGCTGGTGGCCTGTTGAAGCTTCTCATTCTCACGGGTGACGTTGTATTTCCAACTGTAGAACCACCGCTCATCGGTATGGCCCTGAGTCTGCTTCAGTTGCCGACCGTCGAGCGTCAGGCTGGCGCCTTGCAGCGTGATCTCTTCGCCACGAACGTCGGTGGCGGTCAGGTGGTTGCTGTTATCGGCCACCAGGCTGATATTTTTGCCTTTCAGTTCGGTGCGGGCCAGTTGCTGACCGGTGCTGCGGTCGTTGATGTAGATCCCGCCGCGGTAGTTTTGGTAATTCTCGCCGCTATTGCGGTTGCTGCTGCTGTCGTTGACCTGGCTGTCGGTGCGGATGTTGTAAGCTTTCACCCGGATTTCATCGCTGCCATCCAGCTTGCCAGCCAGCTTTACGCCACTGCCGGTGACGGTATGGATGATATTGATGCGTCCTGCCTGCATGCTGCCAAGATAGTAGCTGTCCGTGGTGCCTAATAACTGGTCCCAGACTGTGAGCTCAGGTTGTTCGCTGCTGAGCACCTGTGCATCGTGCGATACGCGGTTGTTGCCGCTGATGGCGTTGATCGCCGAGATCATTTTATCGCTTTTTTTATCGTACAGCGGTGCGACGATGACCTCGCCGCGGCTGTTGATTCTCGGCGCGATCAAATCCAGCACGCCACTGGCGTTCAGCCGGCCATCAAGGCTCAGGGTGTTGCGATTGCCCAACGTGCTGTAGCCCTGCAGCATGCCGTTTTCCACCAGGGGGTTACCCACCACCAGCGACGAGCGACTGGTATTGATAAAGCCGCAGCCGTCGCAACTGATGCCGTTCGGGTTAGCCAGCACGTAGTCGGCCGCCATGCCGAAGATTTCTTGCTGTCCGTGCAACAGCGACGGGTTGCGGCTGATCACCTCATTGAGGATCACGCTGGCCGCCTGGTTGTTCAGGTTCGGGTTAGCAGCCAGTTGGCCGGCCAACTGAGACCGCCCGGCATCGAGCGAGTTATTCAGCACCGCGCCGGGTTGGTTGACGTTGAAATCCTGATACTGGTTATGTGACAGCCCGTGGTCGTTAGGCGTCACGATATTGACCACCTGTGCGCCGTTACCGGCAGTTGAAACACCGGGCCCGTTAGCGCCGTTGGCCGCTACGATCTCGCCGGCGTACGCGCTGCCGAGGGAGGCGAGAATGATCGCCAGTGAAGCGGCTAACTTGCCCGCTCCCGAGAGCCTGAAGTTATTATTTTTCATCCATGTATCTCCATATATCGCTGTGGTAGTGCAAAAAAACGCAAACTAAAAGGTGTACGAAAAGCGTGCCAGTACCTGTATCGGATCGTCGGGCATTGAGTGGCTGGACAGTAGCCAACCGCGGCTGGCTTCAACGTCGAACATGGCGCGTTGGTAACGCAGGGTGACACCGGCGCTTAACCCCGCGCTGCTTTGCCAACCGGAAGGTCGGTTATCGCGAGGCAGCACCCGGCCGACGTCGCCGCCGATACGTGGAGTGAGGCTGCTCTGGCCCAAGGTGAAGCTGCGGGAAAGGGTGTTTTGCAGATACCAGCCGTTATCACCGGACAGCGTGCTGCGGCTGAAACCCCGGATCGCGCTGCGGTCCGTCAAGCTGAGCCATTCCACGCCAGGCAGGCGATCGTGGCTGTATTGCCCGTACAGCAAGTTGCTCAACTGGTAAGTGGCACCGGCAAGCTGGAGGCGTTGGTTGAGGTTGGCGAACAGCTTGCCCTTGGTGAATTGGGGATCGGGCAGCCCGGCCCCCCCTTGACGGTCGGCGCCAAACCAGGGCAACCCTTGCTCTACGCTGAGGTTGGCGCTGATCAGCCCGGTAGGCAGGATCTGCAGGTGGTTAACGCCCAGCTCAAACAAGCTGAGCGTTGGGCTGCCGAGGCCAATACGTACGGTTTCGAAATAGTTAGTGATGCGCTTATGGGTCAGTTGCCCGTTCAGGGTATTGATCTGGTCGCGATCGCGATAAAACACATAGTCGCCGCGCAGACCGTACTGTTGGGTCTGGCCGTGCAGTTTGTAGCTGTTGAACACCAACTGCTGGTGGTTCAGGTATTGCGAGTAGCTGGCAAAGCCGCTGAAGGTGAAAGCGCCGTAGGGCAGGGAATAGAGCAGGGTATAGGCGCGATTATAGCGTTGCGCCGGGTTGTCCAGCGTGCCGGCAACGTTCAGGCTGGCGAAGTCCGACAGGCCGAAAGGGCTGTCCAGCGTTGCCGTGCTCCGCGCCAGCCACTGGCCGGTATTTTTCTGACCGTAATTATCCAGCGTAGTGGACAGCAACCAGGGTTTAGTGTGTTGATTATGCAACCGAATAATAGATCCACCAACTTTGCTGCCCGGTAATATATCCAATCGGGTTTTATTCGATTGCAAACGATTGGCCTGATCTAATCCCTGATCGAGCTGGGTTAATTTTAATGGCTGACCTTCCAATCCAGGGAATAATAATTGGCTGTTAACCCAACGATCGCCCCCCTCTATTTTTTCGATAAATCCTTCTGTGACACGCAGGCCTAATTCACCCTCGGCATTGGGGCGAATAAATTGCACGCGTGCGGTGATATAACCTTTATCCAGGTATAAGCGGGTCAATTCACGCGTCAGGCGATTGATGTCGTTGCTGCTAATGCAGCGCTCTGGCAGTGCACTCAGCGTTGCCAAATCTTTCGCCGACAGCAGCGTTATCCCCTGTAGATACACGCCGCCGATCGGCAGGCATTGAGCCGAAAGTGGCAGTGCCGGTGCAGCGGGTTCGGGGTCTTCCAGCAACTGCTGCTGTTTAAGCTGCTGATAGCGCCGCTGCTCTATTTGTTGATTCACTTCACGCGTACCGTCTTGCAAAGCGCGACGCGATTCGCTCATCGGTGAGAACCCCCCCATTTCCGGCAGGGTGGCGGCGGGGAGTGCGGTGCTAAACAGCAGCGCCAGGGCGGCGGTTTTTCTGATCATTGTAATCCATTATGAGAAACCGCTGGGGCGGCCTACTCAATCCATGAGGTCAATAAACGGACGGCCAACGGCCGGCCCGGAATCGCGAGCGACAATCACATTGCGGGGTTCTTATTCGCCAGTGGAAAATAAGAAGGTGGGTTTTATTTTTCTAAATAATAATTAGGCTGCTTGTTTATATTTTTAATAATTACCCTTCAATTACTCATAATGAGGTAATTAAAAAAGTAAATTAATTGGACTTTTCCGCTCTCGTCGTCATAGGCGGTTATCGGCAGCTCTGGGAAAAATCTGAATTTTTATTTTGTGCGGGGATAATAGAGGATGGGGATAATTCTGACAATCCGACCAGTGGGAAATACGAAATTTCGTAGGAGAGTCCGGGGCGCAAATGTGAACTGCACCCCGAGGTGAAATTATTTTTTAGTGATTGGTCGGCCGGACCAGTAACCCGCCAACAGGGATCCGGACAGGTTATGCCACACCGAGAACAGGGCGCCCGGCAACGCGGCCAGCGGTGAGAAGTAGATTTTACCCAGCGTCGCGGCCAGCCCGGAGTTCTGCATGCCGACTTCAATTGCCAGCGTACGGCAGGTCGATTCGTCGAAGCCGAACAGCTTGCCGCCCCAGTAACCACTCAGCAACCCGATGCCGTTGTGCAGGATCACCGCCACGATCACCACCAGCCCGACCGAGGCGATATGGCTCTGGCTGCCGGCAACCACGGCGCTGATGATCGCCAAAATGCAGATCATCGACAACGCCGGCAGGATCGGCTCAATACGTTTGACGGTTTTGGTAAAGGTGTGATGGACGATCAAACCCAGACCAATAGGGATCACCACGATCTGCAGAATGCTCAGCAACATCCCCATGACGTCGACGCTGATCTCGGTATCGACGTACAGGCGGGTCAGCAGCGGCGTCGCGAAGACGCCCACCAGCGTGGAGACTGCCGAAATGGTCACTGACAGCGCCACATCCCCTTTGGCCAGATAGATCATGACGTTGGACGCGGTACCGCTGGCAACGCTGCCAACCAGCACCATGCCGGCGGAAAGATCCGGGGGCATATGGAACAGCATTGCCAGCAGCCAGGCAGCCAGCGGCATGATCAGGTAATGCAAAAAGATCCCTGCGGCAACCGGGCCCGGGCGGGACAGCACGCGTTTAAAGTCATCGAGCCGCAGCGTGACGCCCATGGCGAACATGATCAGCATCAGCAGCGGGCTGACGTAGGGGCCGATCCCGATAAAGGTGGTGGGCGTGCTGTAGGCGGCGACGGCGAGCAGCAGCGCCCACAGAGGGAATAATCGGGTAAATTTTGCCAGCATGAGTGAGGTTTTCCTTAGCCAAATAACAACGATGGGGGTGGTGTTGTGTTTTTTGCGGGTTCGGTGAACTGAACCCCTACGGTTATGGACTGCTTTTTTAGAAGTAGAGGCGCGGCGTGCCGCGCCTGCAAAGGTGACGGTAGCTTATTCGAACAGGTTGTGGTGCAGGGTGCGAACGACTTGTTCGGCGTCATCGCCCGGTACCAGGAAGCACAGGTTGTAGCTGCTGGCGCCGTAACAGATCATGCGGATATTGAACGGGTCGAGCACGCCGAACACTTCTTTGCCCACGCCGCAGGCCTGGGAAAGCTTGTTGCCGATCAAGGCGACCAACGCCAGATTTTCTTCCACTTCTACCCGGCACAGTGACGACAGTTCGGTCAGCAATGAAGTGGTCAGCAGGCTGCCGCCGGTGGAGGTTGAACCCGTGGTATCCATGGTCAGCGCTACGCTAACTTCGGAGGTCGTGATCAAGTCCACCGAGATATTGTGGCGCGCCAAAATGCTGAACACCTCGGCCAGGAAACCGCGTGCGTGCAGCATGTTGAGGCTGTGCAGCGTCAGCAGGGTTTGTTTGCGGCGCAGTGCCAGCGCACGGAATAGCGGTGGGTTCTCGGTGGTGTTGCACACCAGGGTACCGCCGGCGGACGGATCTTTGCTGGAGCCGACGAACACCGGGATATCGCTGCGAACGGCCGGTAACAGGGTGGCCGGGTGCAAGACTTTTGCGCCAAAGGTGGCCATTTCAGCTGCTTCTTCGAAGGCGATTTTATCGATGCGTTTTGCCGCCGGAACCACGCGTGGGTCGGTGGTGTAGATGCCCGGCACGTCGGTCCAGATATCGACCCGGCTGACGCTCAGCGCTTCACCCAGCAGGGCGGCGGTGTAATCGCTGCCGCCGCGACCCAGCGTGGTGGTGCGGCCTTTCGGCTCGCTGCCGATAAAGCCCTGGGTAACCACCAGGGCTTCCTGCAGGCGTGGCTTGAGCAGCGACTGGGCCAGTTGGTTCAGCGCTACGCTGTCCGGCGTTGCGCGACCGAAATGATCGTCGGTGTGCATCACTTTACGTACGTCAAACCACTCCGCCTGCACATCACGACTGCGCAGGATCTCAACGAACAGCAGGGTAGACATCAGTTCGCCGTGGCTGACCAGTTCGTCGGTCAGCGCCGTGGAGGTGGCCAGGGAGGCCGCTTCGGACAGCATGGCAATATTTTCCAGCATGCGGTCGATTTCGTCGCGCACTACCGCCGGATTATCGAGGCGATCGAGAATGGCGTATTGAATGCGGCGGATTTCGTCGAGCTGATAGTGACGCTTGTCGGCGTCGCTGCCTTCGGCCAGAGCCACCAGCAGGTTGGTGACGCCCGCAGAAGCGGACAATACCACCAGACGTACGTTCGGATTGGCGAGAACGACGTCGGCGCTGCGGTTCATGGCTTCATAGTCGGCAACGCTGGTGCCGCCGAATTTGGCGACAACGGTGGCATTCTGGGGTGCTGCTTGGTTCATGTAAAAACCTCGTGTCAGGGTGGCCCTCTTCAGAGAACACTTTTTTCATAGCCTTGGCACAAGGGGGGAGCGATAAACGGGAGCAGACGTAGAAGTGAAAGCTACGATACACCCAGAAGCGCCCCACCTTGTTGATTGCCCTTACGGACAATTCTGGTGACAACCCAGGGGATTCAGCCCCTGTAGTCGATACGATGAATGCCGCGCATCACCTTACCTCGGCGTCGCTCCCCCTCAAGCGTCGTCATTGGAAAACGGCTCCTCTGACACTCTACCTGGGCGACGCGCCTCTTCTGGCTTGCACACCGGGTGCGCAAGTAGGCTGTTAGGAATAGCCCGATATCGTGCCGCTGTCAACGTCCGGAAGTTGAGGGATTTTCATCTTGTACCAGTGCAATCAGCGTACAGGGCATTGCCGGGACAAAACCGGCGCCGATCGGCTGCAGTGTGCCGTCTTCCCGCTGGCTGAAAAGCGGAATAACACCATGATTTTTCTCTATATATTCCAACCAGCCAAAGTTCTCGTTCAGCTTGGTGGCTTTGATGGTGGCGCCCTGGGCAATCAGGCTGCTTAGCCGACCGTAGGTGGCCTCTTGATTGAACAGGATCTCATGCCGGCGGAAGCGCGAACTTTCCGCACTGTTGCCGCGGCCTTTCAGCGGGGCACCGGAGCGGATGGCGAACACCTGCCCTTCACCAAAAATATGGCCGAAGTGATAGACCGCCAACGCATTTTGGTGGCGGTTGGGAGAGAGCGCCAGTACTTGTGCGGTGTCGCTGAGATCGAGATAGTTTTCGGCATGCTCAGAGTAAGCATGGCCATAATAGGCGGGGATGCCGTCCATACGCGCCTGGCGATAATATTCCCAACTGCTGTCGGTGACGAGCACCGGAATATTCAACTTCATCAGCGCCTGCGCCAGCATACGTGCGACGCTATTGGCGCCGACAATCAGCACCCCTCGCGGTTTTTGCTGCTGTACCCGCAGCCAACGCGCCATCATGCCGCTGGTCAGGCTTTGCAGTACCACGGTGCCGATGATCACGGCGAACACCACGGTCACCAGCCGATCGGCTCCCGGATAACCGCTGCGCTGCAGCGTCAGGGCAAACAGCGAACTGACCGCCGCGGCGACGATGCCACGCGGAGCGATCCAGCATAGCAGCAGGCGATCGCGCCAGTGCAGGGAAGAGCGCCAGGTTGATACCGCAATACACAGCGGGCGGGCGACGAACTGCACCACCAGCAACAGGCCCAATAATGGCCAGCCCATGTTCCACAAGGCCTGAACGTCGAGCCGTGCCGCCAAAATGATAAACAGCGCTGAAATCAGGATCGCCGACAGCTCTTCCTTGAACGCCAGAATGTCGCTGGTATCCACATCGCGCATATTGGCCAGCCAAATGCCCATCACGGTAACGGTCAGCAGGCCGGATTCATCGGCAATGGCGTTGGACACGCCAAAGGCGGTGAGCATGATGGCCAGTACCGCCAGGTTTTGCAGGTAGCGCGGCAGCCAGACGCGGCGCAGCGCCAGGCCCAGCAAATAGCCGAACAGCGCGCCAGCCACCAGGCCGACGGCGGCGGTAATGCCCAGCGTCCAGAACAGATGGGTGTAAGATTCTGAATGCTGTTTCAGTACGATAAATTCGAACACCAGCAGGGTAAAAATGGCGCCGACCGGATCGATGACGATGCCTTCCCAGCGCAGTACCTGGTTGATATTGGCATTCGGTCGCACCACCCGCATCAACGGGGCGATCACCGTAGGGCCGGTGACCACTGTGACCGCGCCGATCAGCGCCGCCAACTCCGGTGGAAAGTCCAGCAACCACCAGCAGGCCACGCCGATCACCAGGAAGGTCATCAGCATGCCGATGGTTACCAGATTGCGCACCACGCCGCCGAGGCCACGTATTTCCTCGACCCGTAGCGTTAGCGCCCCTTCAAACAGAATAATGGCGACCGACAGCGACACCAGCGGGAACAGCAAATCGCCGAACAACGCGTCCGGCTGAACCCAATGCACCACAGGCCCCAGCACGATGCCAAACACCAGCAACGGCAGAATGGCCGGCAGGCGTAACACCCAGGCTAGCCACTGCGCCAGCAATGAGCTCAAGCCAATAACCACCAACATCAATGGGGCAGATAATTCCATAGTCATGTCCTTCGTCGTTCACACCGCAGCCTGGCTGGCCGCGCATCCTTAGCCTAATTACGTCATTGACGTGGTGATAACCTGACACAGTTTAGTGACAGTTAAGCAACCCTGATAACAGGCTGTTATCCAAAAGTATAGGGGAAGTGCTGAAACGATGCGGCGGCAATTGACAGTTAGCGCCTATCGCAAGAAAAGAGATCATAATCACGGTCGAACAGGCTACAATCGGTCAACCACGTCACATTTATTCTCAAGCCTAAGAGTGTTGCTATGAAAAATATCAATCCTAGTCAAACCGCTGCTTGGCAAGCCCTGCAGCAACATTTTGAACAGATGAAAGACGTACAGATCAGCGATCTGTTTGCTCAGGACAAAGAGCGTTTCTCCAAGTTTTCCGCCACCTTCAACGATCAGATGCTGGTGGACTACTCTAAAAACCGCATCACCGCGGAAACCCTGGAGAAGCTGCAGGCACTGGCGAAAGAAACCGATCTGCAAAGCGCGATCAAATCCATGTTCGCCGGCGAGAAAATCAACCGTACTGAAGACCGTGCGGTGCTGCATATTGCCCTGCGTAACCGCAGCAACAGCCCAATCATCGTTGATGGCAAAGATGTGATGCCGGAAGTGAATGCGGTGCTGGCCAAAATGAAACAGTTCTGTGACCGCGTGATTGGCGGTGACTGGAAAGGCTATACCGGCAAAGCAATTACTGACGTGGTAAATATCGGTATTGGCGGTTCAGATCTCGGCCCTTATATGGCTACCGAGGCACTGCGCCCGTACAAAAATCACCTGAACATGCACTTCGTCTCCAACGTTGACGGCACTCATATCGCCGAAACGCTCAAACCGCTGAACCCGGAAACCACTCTGTTCCTGGTGGCGTCCAAAACCTTCACCACCCAGGAAACCATGACCAACGCCCATAGCGCGCGCGACTGGTTCCTGAGCACCGCCGGTGACCAAAAACACGTGGCGAAACACTTCGCGGCGCTGTCCACCAACGGTAAGGCGGTCGGCGAGTTCGGCATCGACACCGCTAACATGTTCGAGTTTTGGGACTGGGTTGGCGGCCGTTATTCCCTGTGGTCGGCGATTGGCCTGTCTATCGCCCTGTCAGTGGGTTACGAGAATTTTGAACAGTTGCTGAGCGGCGCGCACGCGATGGACAAACACTTCGCGCAAACGCCGGCAGAGCAAAACCTGCCGGTGCTGCTGGCGTTGATTGGTATCTGGTACAACAACTTCTTCGGTGCAGAAACCGAAGCTATCCTGCCGTACGACCAGTACATGCACCGTTTTGCCGCTTACTTCCAGCAGGGCAACATGGAATCCAACGGTAAATATGTCGATCGCAACGGCAATCCGGTGGACTACCAGACCGGCCCAATCATCTGGGGCGAGCCGGGCACCAACGGGCAGCACGCGTTTTACCAACTGATCCACCAGGGGACCAAACTGGTGCCTTGTGACTTTATCGCGCCGGCCATCAGCCATAATCCGCTGAGCGACCACCATGCCAAACTGCTGTCGAACTTCTTCGCGCAGACCGAAGCCCTGGCGTTCGGTAAATCACTGGAAGTGGTAGAAGAAGAATTCGCAGCCCAGGGCAAAACGCCGGACGAGGTTAAGCACGTAGCGCCGTTCAAGGTATTTGAAGGCAACCGCCCAACCAACTCCATCCTACTGCGTGAGATTACGCCGTTCAGCCTGGGTAGCCTGATTGCCCTGTATGAACACAAGATCTTCACCCAGGGCGCGATCCTCAACATCTTCACCTTCGACCAGTGGGGTGTGGAACTGGGTAAACAGCTGGCTAACCGTATCCTGCCTGAACTGGCCGGTGACGAAGCGGTCAGCAGCCACGACAGTTCAACCAATGCACTGATCAATCGCTTCAAAGAATGGCGTTAATTAACGTCTGAATGAATGCCAATAAAAAACCCGCCTTGGCGGGTTTTTTTTACGTCTGAAGGAATTACAGATTGATAGGCACTTCGAAACTGATGCCTGCGCCTACGTCATCGGCGGTGCTGGCGTTGTTATCGGTGTACCACAGGCTGGTATCAAACTTGACCTGAGAGTCGAAGTTGTAACCCCAGCCTAACTGAATGCCTTTCAGCGTGTCGGATTTCGGGAAGGCCTGGTTAATTGGCTGGCTGTTCGGGTTTACTTTGGCATACACCAGACGTGTGCTCCAGCGTTGGCCATCGTCCAACACCATCTCTACGCGGCCGGACAGCATTTGCCCGTCGCCGCCCATGGCGTGGCCCAGTGGGTAGCCTTGCTGGTAGTAGCCACCTTTATAGGTGTAGTGGGTGTAAACATAGTTTTTACGGCTCATATCGGAGCGGGTATCTGCCCCTTCAATAGACCAGTTGATAGTGGTTGGGCCCCATTCAGGATGGCCTTCCAGCCCCAGCAGGTAGGTATTTTGCGATGGCAGGAAGCCCGCTTCATCTTCACCCACTAACTGACCGTACAGGCTGACAGGCAGACCAATCAACGGCTGCATTTTCAGCTTGAAGTCGAAACCGGCGAGCTGGTTGCCGGGATCGTTGCCTTGGCCTGAGTCATCGTTGTCCTTGCCGGTGAAGGCGTCCCAGAAGGAGCTAAAGGACTGTGGTCGGCCGCTGCCGCCCCACTGCATGATGCGCGAAGCACCCAACTCGAGGAAGTTGGTCGGCATCATGGTCAGACGGCCGCCGATCAGCTTGGTGTCAGGCACGGCGGTGTACTGCGACAGCTGACCCGCCGTCAGTTGGTACTGCCAACGGCCAATCCAGGACAGCCAAGGGGTTTCAAACGGCGATTGGTCGGCGCGCTGCAGCATAAAGCCGGCGACCGGGCGTGCGGCGTCGGAACGGATCAGGCTGCCGTCGTAACCAGGGCCCCACCACTGGGATACCTCACCGAAGGACAGCCACTGGTTCCAGATTTTCACTGCACCGTAGGAGCCGTTGAGGTTGAATTTGGAACCGTCGCTGACGCGCTGATCGCCTTCGACTGAACCCTGGAGTCGCACGTCCCAGAATTCGCCGTTGGCACCGGCACCGACGGTGAGGCTTTGGTCAGCATATTGGTTCTGCCCGAAACCCTGTGGCGTGCCGGGCTTATCGGTGGCGGCGTAACCGCTGACGCGGATATTGGCTTTCAGTTCGCCGACGCGGCGTTGAACACGGTCGATGACGTTTTTCTCGGTATTGGTTACCGGTTTGGCCTGTGAAATGACTGAACTGATCTCTTCCTGGCTTAGTGGCCAGGTGGACAGGCTAACGTTGATGACGCCGCGATCGGACAACCAGGCGAGGTCGTTGCGCAGGTCATTATCAGGGGTTACCAATCCGCTGGCATGGCCGGTTAATGCACAGGTAAACAGGCCTGCGGCGACCAGTCCGTTAAGCTTAGCGCGCATAAATATTCCCTTGTTAATTCGAGGTGTTTGTTTTATGTAAAGATCTATGACCCATCATAGTTGACATTTCAATTTGCTACAAATATATCCACATGAAACATTTAAATTTAACCGTTTGAATGGTAATCGTTTTTTTCAATCGGCATACAGATGTTAATTTTTAAGATAATGCCTATGTTAGGATGCGTAGATAATTACAGTGGTATTTATGGGGAATAATTATGGCAAAAACCTCCCGCTCAGTGATGGTGGCCAAAGGGCTACAACGGGTGCTGAACGTTGGGCTGTTGTTGTTGGCAGCAATCCTGATCGTTTTTTTGGTGAAAGAAACCATTCATTTGGCGAAAGTTTTGTTTGTAAATAACGAGGAGTCTACGTCCTATCTCTTGATTGAAGGGATTGTGATTTACTTTCTCTATTTTGAGTTTATCGCGTTGATTGTTAAATATTTTGAGTCTGGCTATCACTTTCCGCTGCGCTACTTTATTTATATCGGCATCACCGCAATTATCCGATTGATCATTGTGGATCATGAAAACCCAATCGATACGCTAATTTATTCCGCCGCGATATTGTTACTGGTAGTGACGCTCTACCTGGCCAATACCGACCGCTTAAAACGGGAATAGCAGAAATAAAAATGGCGGCCCGATAGGGCCGCCGAAGACACAGGTATTGATCGGAAATAACTGAAGTACATCAAGCGCAGTAGGGCCCCACCCGTGAGTGAAGCCCGAGAAAACCTAACCTTTCACCCCACCAGCCGTCAGGCCTCCTACCAGCCAGCGCTGCGCCAGCAAGAATACGGCGGTAATCGGGATTGCCGACAGCACCGCCGCAGCGGCAAAGTCGCCCCACAGATAGTTTTGTGGATTCAGGTATTGCTGCATGCCCACTGCCAACGTGTAGCTGTTAACGTCACGCAGCAACAGCGAGGCGACCGGCACTTCGGTGATGGCCGCGATAAACGACAGAATAAACACTACCGCCAGGATCGGTACCGACAGCGGCAACAGCACCAGGCGGAACGCCTGCCAAGGGCTGGCACCGTCCAATGCCGCCGCCTCCTCCAGCGAGTTATCGATGGTTTCGAAATAGCCTTTGATCGTCCAGACGTGCAGTGCGATCCCGCCCATGTAAGCGAAGATCACGCCGCCGTGGGTGTTCAGGCCGATAAACGGAATGTATTGGCCCAGACGATCGAACAAGGCGTACAACGCCACCAGCGACAGCACCGCCGGGAACATCTGGAAAATCAGCATGCTTTTCAGCAGCGTGCTCTTGCCGCGAAAATGCATGCGGGCAAAGGCGTAGGCGCAGGTGGTGGACAGCGTGACGATGCCGATCGCCGTGATCACCGCGATCTTGATTGAGTTCCACAGCCACAGCAGCACCGGGAACGGCGGCGGGGTAACGCTGCCGTCGGCGTGGGTCACGCTCATGCCGAGCGCCAGCCGCCAGTGATCCCAGGAAATCTGTTCCGGTATCAGGCTGCCGGTGGCGAAGTTGCCGGAACGCAGCGAGATGGTCACCACCATCAGCAGCGGGAACATGATCAGGGCGATAAAGCACAGCATCAGAATATGGGTCATCCACAGGCGCAGGCGCTGGGACTTGGGTTGGACCATGGCCATTATTTTTCTCCCTAGTCGAAGTTCATCTTGCTGGCTTTCAGATTCAGGATCGCCAGAGCGCCTACCAGCAGGAAGATCAGCGTGGCAATGGCGGCTGCCAGTCCGAAGTCCTGCCCGCCGCCGCCCTCGAAGGCGATGCGGTAGGTATAGCTGACCAGCAGGTCGGTATAACCGGCCGGCGTGGTGGTGCCAATCATGTCAGGCCCGCCGTTGGTCAGCAGCTGAATCAAGACAAAGTTATTAAAGTTGAAGGCGAAGCTGGCGATCATCAGCGGCGTCAGCGGTTTGATCAGCAGCGGCAGCGTGATGCGGAAGAAGTTCTGCATCGGGGTGGCGCCGTCCATTGCCGAGGCCTCGTACAAATCGTCGGGTATTGCCTTCAGCAGCCCCATGCACAGGATCATCATGTAGGGATAACCCAACCAGGTGTTGACGATCAAAATCATGCTTTTGGCGGTGATAGGGTCGCTGAACCAGGCCGGTTTGATGCCAAACAGATGGCTAAGCATCATGTTGATTTCACCGAAGCTTTGGTTGAACAACCCTTTGAAAATCAGTATCGAAATAAACGACGGTACCGCGTAGGGCAGTATCAGCATCACGCGATAAACCGCTTTGCCTTTCAGCGCTTCCCACTGCACCACGCAGGCCAGCACCATACCCACCGCCACGGTGAGGATCACGGTCATGACCGAGAACACGATGGTCCAGATAAAAATCGACACGAACGGCTTCTTGATGCCTTCGTCCTGCAGTACGCGCAGGAAGTTTTTCCATCCGATGGTGACGGTATAGCCTGGGCTCAGGGTCTCTTTGGCCCAGTTGCCCTCGGCATTCACCGCCTGATAGAAGCCTATGTCCGGGTTCGGCCGGTATTGAGTATGGGTCTGTTGGTCGGTCAGCGTATTGCTGTCCTTGTCCAGCACGTAGAGCGGGGTGGTGCCGGAGAATTGGCGCAGGGAACTCATGCGCAGCTCGCCGCCGTCCGGAAGTAATGCCACCAGTTGGCTCAGCGCCTGACGATTTTGCGTGATCACTCGCAGCGTGGCGCGTTCGCCGGCCGGTTCTGCGCTTTCCTCCGTCAGTTTCAGCGTTTGCGGTGCACTGGCGTCAAAGCTGAACGGTTCGGAAATCAGTTTTTGGTCACTGTCAGGGTGGGTTAACTGCAGGCGCCAACGTTGATTTTCTGCCGGATACAGCCCGAAGGTGAAGGTTTTTCCGGTTTGGAACTGACGCTGCATCAGCACCGACTGAGCGCGTTCAAAGGTGAGCTGGTTGGTGCTGCTGTAGTTGGTAAAGGCGATGGCGATGGTGCAAATCAGCGGAAACAGGACAAACAGCCCCATGCCAGCGATGCCCGGATAAACGTAGCGCCAGGCGTAAGCCCGGCGATTGGCGAAGACGTAAAGCCCGGCGCTGACCAGTATCAGCGTCAGAATGGCAAACAGGTATTCACCCTGTGCATACATCAACACAATCAGATAGCAGGTAACCAGGCTGAACAGGCCGATGACCAGCCATTTCAGTACGTCACTCTGCCACCACTTCGACTTTTTGCGCGCAGGCGACCCGGCGTGAGCTAATTGCATAGGGCGTTCCTTTCTGTGAAGCCACAGCGGGGCGCTGATCCGCACCCCGCACAACGTTGTGTGTTACTTGGTGATACGGGTCTGCACATCATCCAACGCGGCTTTCACCGTCTGGCGGCCGCTGACGGCGTTGATTACCGCGCTGCGCTCGGCGTACCAGAAGGCGCTCATCTGCGGGATATTAGGCATAATTTCGCCGTTTTGTGAGTTTTCCATGGTGGCGGCGATTTTCGGATCCTTCGCCAGTTGCTCCTGGTAGGACTTCAGGGCCACCGCACCGAGCGGTTTGTCCTTGTTGACGTCGGCCAGGCCTTCGTTGGTCAACAGATAGTTTTCCAGGAATTCGGTAGCCAGCTCTTTGTTCGGGCTGGCGGCGTTGATCCCGGCGGTCAGCACGCCAACGAAAGGTTTGGACGGCTTGCCTTTAAAGGTCGGCAGCAGGGTTACGCCGTAGTTGATTTTGCTTTGCTCGATGTTTGACCAGGCCCACGGACCGTTGATGGTCATGGCGGTTTGGCCCTTATTGAAGGCGGCTTCGGCAATGGAGTAATCGGTATCGGCGTTGATCTGCTTGTTTTTCACCAGATCGACGATGAACTGCAGACCGGCCTGCGAACCGGCGTTGGCGACGCCAACGTCCTTGATGTTGTATTTGCCATTTTCATACTTGAAGGCATAACCGCCATCGGCGGCGATAATCGGCCAGGTGAAGTAGGGTTCTTGCAGGTTCCACATGATGGCGCTTTTGCCTTTGGCGCGCAGTTCTTTGTCCAGCGCCGGGATCTCTTCCCAGGTTTTTGGCGCCTGTTTGATCAGGTCTTTGTTGTAAATCAGCGACAGCGCTTCCACGGCGATCGGGTAGCCGATCAGCTTGCCGTCGTAGCGCACTGCGTCCCAGGTGAACGGGAACAGCTTGTCCTGGAAGGCTTTGGAAGGATGGATTTCCGCCAGCAGGCCGGACTGCGCGTAGCCGCCAAAGCGGTCATGGGCCCAGAAGATGATGTCCGGGCCGTCGCCGGTGGCGGCAACCTGCGGGTATTTCTCTTCCAGCTTGTCCGGATGTTCGATGGTCACTTTGATGCCAGTGTCTTTCTCAAACTTTTTGCCGACCTCGGCCAGGCCGTTATAGCCTTTATCGCCGTTGATCCAGATAACCAGTTTCCCTTCCTCGATCTTGGCGAAGGCGGAAGAGGAAAGCACCAGGGTGGTCAGAGCCGAAAGCACCAGTGTGCGGGCGGTGGTAAAGCTGCGAGTCATAATCCAATCCTTCTTTTTTGTGGGCACGTAAGTCAAGGAGAGAGGTTTCGCGGTAATAGTGGGTCACAAAGCGACACATTCTCATCCTCCCCCCCTCTACGCCCCACGCCTGCGTAGTGTGATCCAGTTAACATTGCTCCCTATTCTGTGGTGTCAGACACAAAATAGGGGGACGATTTTTGCCAGGCAGATCACAGATTTGTCTTAAGCGTGGAACTTCTCGTCCCCGCGGTCGTTCTCTCATCCTCCCATCTCCTCCCCCATGAAAAATCCTGTTACGGATGATTACCCTTTGTGGGGTTTACCGCACTATCGGCCACATTGATTTTATCGCCACGTGCAGCAGGGAACCGGATTTATGTCGCCAATGCCTACCGTTACTCAGCCAACCCTGTACCGGATCCACCCGGTCAGTTTCCGTGATGGAAACGGGGATGGCGTGGGTGATGCTCACGGCATGATTGCGGCGCTGCCCTACCTGAACCAGCTGTCGATAGACGGCCTGGTCCTGCCGCAGCCATTGGCGGAGCAAGAGGGGGCGGCGGTCGCCGCGCAGGGTCTGGCGCTGTGGTATTGCGACGGGCCGCATCACATTCGTCGCGCCGCCGCGTCGCAGCAGTACCTTCGTAGCCCATTGGCGCTGGAGGTCGTGCCCTTCAGCGTAGAGAAACTGATTGAGGTGTTGAATGCTCGCCGCGCCACTCTGGCAGACAGCCTGTGGAGCACCGGTGATGCGGATCAGCCGCGAGTCGTTAGCCATTGGGGCCAGGGTAATCTGCGTTCGGCTGATGCCTTTTTGACGCTGCTGGCGATGTTGCCTGCGCCCATCTGCCTGTATCAGGGCGAAGAATTGGGTCTGCCACACGCCGCCGGCCTGCAGGATCCGCTGGGTGCGCAAACGCCGATGCCCTGGCATGAAGCGCCGGAACAGGTGACCAACGGTGAGATCCACTGGTACCAACAGGTGGCCATCGAACATCGCGCGCTGGCCATCAGCCGCCAGCAGCAGGACAACCAATCCACCTTGCGTTACTGCCAATCTCTGTTGGCGCTGCGCCGCTTGCCGGTGATCCAGCAGGGCAAACTGAGCGTGGCCAGCCAGCATAACGGCGTGGTTCGTTTACTTATTACCCATCAGGATCAATGCCTTGAAGCGCTGATTAACCTGCAGCCTTATACTCAGGCGGCCGCGCCGTCTGAGGCGACCTTGCCACTGGCATGGCAGCACGGTGCGCAGCAAGAGGGTCATCAATGGGTTTTGGCGGGTTTTGCGTCCGCCATTTTTACACGAAATGTTAACTGCGAAAGCAGGGGAGTAACGCATGGCTAGCGTCACATTGCGCAGCGTTTATAAGGCCTTCGGCGAAGCTGTGATTTCCAAAGACGTCAATCTGACGATAGATGACGGTGAGTTTGTGGTGTTTGTCGGGCCGTCGGGCTGCGGCAAATCGACACTGCTGCGCATGATTGCCGGGCTGGAGGACATCACCTCTGGCGACCTGATGATCGGCGATAAACGCATGAATGAGGTGCCGCCTTCCGAGCGCGGCATTGGCATGGTGTTTCAGTCCTATGCGCTGTATCCGCACCTGTCGGTGGCCGACAACATGTCGTTCGGCCTGAAGCTGGCCGGTGCCAAGAAAGCGGAAATCAGCCAGCGGGTCAATCAGGTGTCGGAAGTGCTGCAACTGGCTCACCTGCTCGACAGGCGGCCAAAAGCGCTGTCCGGCGGGCAGCGTCAGCGGGTGGCGATCGGCCGTACGCTGGTGGCGGAACCGGACGTGTTCTTGCTCGACGAGCCGTTGTCGAACCTCGACGCCGCGCTGCGGGTGCAGATGCGCATTGAGATTTCGCGTCTGCACAAGCGCCTGCAGCGCACCATGATTTACGTGACGCACGATCAGGTGGAAGCGATGACGCTGGCCGACAAGATCGTGGTGTTGGACGCCGGGCGTGTCGCCCAGGTCGGCAAGCCGCTGGAGCTGTATCACTATCCGGCCAACCGCTTTGTCGCCGGCTTTATCGGCTCGCCGAAAATGAACTTCCTGCCGGTCAAAGTGACCGCCGCAGAGCCGCAACAGGTCCAGGTCGAGCTGCCTAACCGCCAGTTGGTGTGGTTGCCGGTGGAAGGCTCCGACGTTCAGCCCGGTACCAACATGTCTCTGGGCATTCGCCCGGAGCATCTGCTGCCCAGTGATGCCTCTGAAGTACTGCTTACGGGTGACGTACAGGTGGTGGAGCAACTCGGTAACGAGACGCAAATCCACATCCAAATCCCGGCAATTCGTCAAAACCTGGTTTACCGCCAGAACGACGTGGTGCTGGTAGAAGAAGGTGCAACATTCGCCATAGGCTTGCCGCCTCACCGTTGCCATCTGTTCCGTGAGGACGGTACGGCATGTAAACGGCTGCACCAGGAGCCGGGCGTTTAAAGCATCACAGTCTGTATAACAGGAGAATAATGATGACTACTCTGCGCAAACTTCCTCTGGCACTGGCAATCGCCGCTGGTGTGCTTACCACTCAGGCGATGGCCGTTGATTTTAAAGGCTACGCCCGTTCCGGCATCGGCTGGACCGGCAGTGGTGGCGAGCAACAGTGCTTCCAGGCTACCGGTGCCGGCAGCAAGTACCGTCTCGGCAACGAATGCGAGACCTACGCCGAGCTGAAACTGGGACAGGAAGTGTGGAAAGAAGGCGATAAAAGCTTCTACTTCGATACCAACCTGGCTTATTCCGTTTCACAACGTTCCGACTGGGAAGACGTGACGCCAGGCTTCCGTGAAGTGAATGTGCAGGGTAAAAACCTGATTGAATGGTTGCCGGGTGCCAACATGTGGGCCGGTAAGCGTTTCTATCAGCGTCATGATGTTCACATGATTGACTTCTACTACTGGGATATCTCCGGTCCGGGCGCCGGTCTGGAAAATATCGATCTGGGCTTCGGCAAGTTGTCTGCTGCCGTGACCCGCAACTCAGAATCCGGCGGCTCTTACGGTTACCTGGATAACGAGTGGGATCAACGTCCTACCGTCAACGACACCTTCGACGTGCGTTTGGCCGGCCTGGAGCTGAACCCGGGCGGTACCCTGGAGTTGGGTGTGGACTACGGTCGCGCCAATACTCAGGACGGATACCATTTAGCTGACGGCGCCAGCAAAGACGGCTGGATGTTCACCGCGGAACATACCCAGAGCATCCTGACCGGCTACAACAAGTTTGTGGTGCAGTACGCCACCGACTCCATGACTTCGCAGAACAACGGCCGCAACCAGGGCTCAACCATCGACAACAACGGCAAGATGATCCGCGTGCTGGACCATGGTGCCATCGACTTCAACGATCAATGGGCGCTGATGTACGTCGGTATGTTCCAGGATGTCGATCGTGACAACAATAACGGCACCACCTGGTACACCGTGGGCGTGCGTCCAATGTACAAATGGACGCCAATCATGAGCACCCTGCTGGAAGCCGGTTACGACAACGTGAAATCCCAGCGCACTGGCGATCGCAACGGTCAGTACAAAGTGACCCTGGCGCAACAGTGGCAAGCGGGCAACAGCATCTGGTCACGTCCGGCTATCCGCGTATTCGCGACCTACGCCAAGTGGGATGAGAAGTGGGGCTACGCCAATAACGACTCCGGCGCCGGTTACAACTCGGGCACCGCGTACAACGACACCAGCTTACATACCTTCAGCCGCGGCAATGACGACGAAGTCACCTTCGGCGCCCAGATGGAAATCTGGTGGTAATGAGATAACGGGGAGGGCCAGGTGCTCTCCCCAGCCTGTATTCGCCGGCGTCGTCTCTCTTGCCTGAGCCGCGCCGGATATCATGGGGTATAACAATGAAAAAGAATCTGCTGTCACTTTGCCTGTCACTGGCTCTGACCCTTGGCGCACCGCTGGTGGCCAATGCCGATACGCCGGCCAATGTTTCCATCGCGCCGGCCATTAGCGCCAGCACGCTACAAAGCCTGCCGTGGCAACCGCTGATGCCGCCGGTCAGCCAGGACATCAAACTGGATAATGTCAGCCCGCAAATCAACCAGGGTGACATTCAGGGGGCTATCGCCGCTTATACGCTGCCAGCCGATCGCGGTTCGCTGGAAGTCACGCTGAGCAGCATCAGCAAGAACAACTCACTTTATGCGCCGAGCGTGTTGGTGCTGGATGAGCACCTGCGCCCTGCGGCCTATTACCCGAGCAGCTACTTCCCGTATCAACCACCGGGTGCGATGTCATCCGATCGGCTGGAGGGCACGCTGAAACTGACCCCGGCGCTGGGTCAGAAACAAATTTATCTGCTGGTGTACACCACCCGTCAGGATCTGGCGAAAACCACGCAACTGACCAACCCGGCCAAGGCTTATGCGCAGGGCGTGGGCAACGCGGTGCCGGATATTCCGGATCCGATCGCCCGGCATAGCACCAGCGGCATTATCAAACTGAAGGTCACGGCAGAGCAGGGCAGCGGCAATATCATGATCGGCATGCTGCAGCCGGCACCGGCGGCGACACCAGTGGTGGTGGGATCAACGGCCGCCGTCGCAGCAGCACCGGCTCCGGCGTCGACTCAACCGGCGGAACCCATGTTGAATGACACCGAAGCTTACTTTAACAACGGCATCAAACAGGCGGTGAAGGCGGGCGATATCGATAAAGCGCTGAAACTGATGAATGAGGCTGAAAAACTGGGTTCCACCACAGCACGTGAAACCTTTATTGGTAGCGTGAAAGGCAAGGGGTAGTACCCGACGCTGTCGATGCTGGCTCGATGATTGGTGCGCCCCGGCGCACCTTTTTTCATCCGCGGGCCAGGGTGGTGCCGATCAACGCCAGCAGGCGGGCATTATCCACCTGCTGCATCACCCGCAACGGCTTGCCTTCGGGCTCCGGCATGCCGACCGTCAGACGCAGGCCTCCGGGACGCCAGCGTCGAGAACTGCCGCGCGTCATAGCGCCTTCCAGTGCGACATCCACATAATATTCCTCCGTGGTCACCAACTGTGGCTCAAGCAACCAGGCAATCACCAGCGCATCGTGGATCCAGCAACCCGGCAGATGGCGGGTATGGCGGGAATAGTCGATCCAGGGTTGAGTGGTGGTTCGCAGATAGCGACACAGCGGCGTGTCCGGTTGGGTCATCTGCGCCAGGCTTTCCTGAGTCAACATGGTTTGCGTAGTAACGTCCAGTGGGGCGAGCGTAATATTGGCACCGCTGGTCAGCACCAGCCGTGCGGCTTCCGGATCCAGACCAAAATTGGTGTCCTTGATGTAGCCTTCCAGGTTGAAGACTCCGCCCATGATAACAATTTCCTTCACCTCCTGTGCCATCTGCGGGTACAGCTGCAGAGCATGGGCGACGTTGGTCAGGGGGCCGATTGCCGCCAGGGTGATCTCGCCGGGGTTATTGCAAATCAGCTCGCCGATCGCCACGGCGGCGTTCGGCGTTGGCGTGGTTGCGGCCTGTGGGTAAGGCGTATTGCGCCACAGTGCCGCCAGATCCGGATCGGCAATCGCGCGGTCGAGGTGGGCGCGCCAGGGTTCTGGCGGTTCGCTCAGCGCGCGCGCCGCGCCGACGGCAATCGGCACCTGATAGCCGGTTTGTTGCAGCAAATGTTGTGCCACGGCAAAGCCAACGTCACGTGGCGTATTGCCCGCAACAATGCTGATCAACTCCAGTGAGAGTCGCGGGCGGGCCGCCAGTGCCAATGCCAGCGCCAGCCCGTCATCGACGTTGGCGCCGGGAATGCCGTTGCCGGGATCGCAATCAATAATCAAACGCATAGCGGTTACCTGAATCAATAAACTAACAGCCGCACGATCGGCGGATATGCAGTTGGAAAGCGAATTCGTGCAGCTCTGGCTGTGCAGCACCGGCAGCCAGCATGGCGATGGCTCGCTTGGCCATGGCGTCAATCGGTTGTTCGACCGCACTGAGCGGTGGCACGCTGAACTCGGACTGCTGGGTGCCGTTAAAACAAATGATAGCCAGATCGTCCGGCACGCGAAGCCGGTGTTCTGCCAGTGCCGACAGGCAACCGAGCGCCTGTTGTTCGTTAGAAGTGAATATGGCCCGCGGCCGCGGGGCTTGCAGCATTTTCTGGCTGGCCTGATAGCCCCCCTGACGGGTATAGGGCGCTTCGAATATCCACTCTTCGCGTGGCGCAATGCCCGCTTCCTTCAGTGCATCACGCCAGCCGTTAAGGCGGTCCTGCGCGTTGAGCATGGTCAAGGGGCCCACAAAAATGCCGATGTCCTGATAGCCGTGCTGCAACAGATGACGAGTTGCCTGACAGGCCGCATCACGCTCGTCGACGCGAATGGCGCAGACGCCGGCATGGCTGTCTATGGTGTCAATCATTACGCATGGCGTGCCGGATGCGCGGATCAGATCGAACCAGGGATGGCGATCGACGCTGGTGTACAGCAGCCCGTCAACCTGACGGCGCAGCAGATGATTAATCAGGTCGTGCTCGCGCTGGCGGTCGTCACCGGCGTCACCCAACAGCAGTACCCGACCGTGGCTGAAAGCCTCTCGCTGCAACGCCTGGGCCAGGGTGGCAAAAAAAGGGTTGGAGATATCGGGTACCACCAACCCGTAGGTCAGGGTGTTGCCTGAAGCCAGTGCCCGGGCGATATCGTTTGGTCGGTAACCGGTTTTTTCAATAGCCTCCAGCACCCGCAGACGGGTGGCTTCCGCCACCGGGCGCGGTCCGTTGTTGATCACGTAGCTGACGACCGCAACCGAGGTGCCCGCTACGCGGGCGACGTCGGCACGGGTAATGCGTCGCGCGGATTGATTATCCAAGTTGGGTTCCTGTGCGCCCTGATTACGCCGCGTCCTGCGGCAGGTTTAGATCGCGGCCGCGGGTTTCCGGTGCAAAGAAGGTGGTGATTAAGCCAATGGCCGCCATTACAACAAAATAGCAGGCGACAGGCCACCAGTGACCGAAGCCGGACAGCAACGCGGTGGCGATCAGCGGAGCGGTACCGCCGGAAAGGATCGACCCCAGCTCCTTGGCGAACGCCATTTTTGAATAGCGATTTTTGACGCCGAACAGTTCCACGCCATAGGCCGCCTGCACCCCAAAAATGCCGAGTGACGCAATGCACATGCCGACCACAATCACTGAAATGACGGTTGCCGGTTCGCGGCTGTCGAGCAGCCAGAACGCCGGGAAGGCATACAACACCAGCAACAGACAGAACCAGCGGTAAGTGATACGACGGCCGAAGCGATCGGAAAGCCAACCGGCCAGGGGGATCACCAGGAAACCGCACAGTGAGGCGATCATCACCGCCAGCGCGGGCACCGATTTGTCCACCATCAGCACCTTGGCGACGTAACCGACGATAAAGCCCTGACACAGATAGGAGGGGCCATTCTCGCCAATGCGCAGGCCAAGCATGATCCAAAAAGCTTTGGTGCGCTGCAAATAACTGCGGTTATCCGGCTCGGTGGGGGTATTTTCCAGCATCCGCTGGCGGTTTTGCTGCAGCTCGCGTTCAAACACCGGCGTTTCGCGTACGTGGCGGCGCAGGTACAGTGCTCCTGCGGCGATCAGGATGCTGGCAAGGAACGGAATACGCCAGCCCCAGGCGATAAGATCCGCTTTGTCCAACTGCAACACTAACAACCACACCAGCGACGCCAGCAGGGTGCCGCTGTTGGAACCGATGGCGATGATCGAAGCGACCAGACCGCGTCGTTTTGCCGGTGCGTATTCTGCCAGCATCACCGCGCCGCCGGAGAGCTCCGCTCCGGCACCGAAACCTTGCGCAAAACGCAGGGTCACCAGACAGACAGGCGCCCAAACGCCAATTTGTGCGTAGGAGGGGATTAGCCCGATCAGCGTGGTAGAAACGCCCATCAACGCGACCGTGGTGAGCAGTACCACGCGGCGGCCTTTGCGATCGCCAATCCAGCCGAATACCAACGCACCGATTGGACGGGCGACAAAGCCGACGGAGTAAGTGGCAAAGCTGGCCAACAGCGCCACTATCGGTGTGGCTTCGGGAAAGAACACGTCGCCGAACACCATGCCGGCCGCCAGGCCATACAGTGCGAAATCGACATATTCCATCGCGGTGCCGAGCCAGCAGGAAAAAGTGGCACGCCAGAATTGGCCGCGCCCTTCTTTGGTGGCCAGGCGTTCGTCGGCCGCCAGCGTATCGCCGGCGGCCTGTTGGTGTGCAAGCGTTGTTTCGCTCATGGCATTGATATCCTCTTTTCGTCATGCGCCATAAATGGCGCCGTTAAAGATGGTTTCCCTGGTGTCGGCAAGAAGGTTTGCTGACAAAGTGTTGGACTGATGGCGATTCAACGCTGCGGCACAAGAGTATCTACGCGCGTAGATAAAACAATGTGGCAGAGGCGAAAGTTTGCAGGCGATCACAGAATCCCCATCGCTCCGGTGGACGAAGGTAAAGAAAACAGATGGCAGAAAGATGACATTGCGTTGCTTTTTGGGGCGTTATTTTGCTGCGCGCCACGCCACGAATCAGCCTGCCGCTTTTGAATTTCTGCGTTACAATGGTCGACTGTTAACAGTTTGTCTGGTCTGGCGCGGCCGCAGGGCGCGGCGTCAGGCATGGAGTAGAGCAATGTCTGGCAATAAGGATTCCATCCTGCCGCCGTTGGAGTGGTTATCCGCGCAACAATCTCCGCCACCCGCCGCCGTCAGTGATTGGCTGATGGAATTAGGATCCATGACCCGCCGCTTTGAACGTCACTGCGGGCGCGTGCACGTTGAGCCGCAGCGCGAGTGTTTTATCACCCGCGATCAACTGGGCGAAGAAGCCGACCATCTTCCTGACAGCCCACGATACTGGCTGCGTGAAATCGTGCTGTTGGGCGACAACCAGCCCTGGCTGCTGGGGCGTACGGTGATCCCGCAGGAAACTCTGACCGGCCCGGATTTGGCGCTGGTGGATTTGGGCACATTGCCGTTGGGGCGCTATCTTTTTAGCAGCGACGAGTTAACTCGCGATTACATCCATATCGGTCGGCAAGATGCGCTGTGGGCACGCCGTTCCCGCCTGCGACTGGCGGGTAAACCGCTGTTGCTGACCGAACTGTTTCTACCGGCTTCGCCGCTGTACGCCGCGGGCAGTACTGACCCCGAATGATGAGGAGAGGAAATACCTTGGAGGGAAGCGTGATTCAAAGTAAATGGCAGGCTTATAGCCATCTGATGCGCATCGATAAACCTATTGGCACCTTGCTGTTGCTGTGGCCGACGCTGTGGGCGCTGTGGCTGGCGGGGAAGGGCGTGCCGTCGCTGTCTATCCTGCTGGTGTTTGTGGTCGGGGTTTTCCTGATGCGTGCCGCCGGCTGTGTGGTGAATGATTACGCCGATCGCGCCGTTGATGGCCATGTGAAGCGTACCGCCGGACGCCCAATGCCCAGCGGCCGGGTGAGCGAAAAAGAGGCCAAGATCCTGTTTGTGGTGCTGGTGCTGATTTCGTTCGCGCTGGTGCTGACGCTGAATGCGATGACCATCTGGCTGTCTCTGGCGGCGTTGGCGCTGGCATGGGCCTATCCGTTTATGAAGCGGGTCACTCATTTGCCGCAGTTCGTATTGGGCGCCGCGTTTGGTTGGGGCATTCCAATGGCCTACGCCGCCGTCAGCGAATCGCTGCCGCTGAGCTGCTGGCTGCTGCTGCTGGCCAACATCTGCTGGACGGTGGCTTACGATACGCTGTATGCCATGGTCGATCGCGACGATGATCTGAAGATTGGTGTGAAATCCACCGCCATTTTGTTCGGCCGCTATGACAAACTGATCGTCGGCCTGCTGCAGTTCGCCACCTTGCTGCTGATGCTGTGGGTGGGCTATCTGGCGCAGTTGAGCGGCGCGTTTTATTGGTCGCTGTTGCTGGCGGGAGCCCTGTTTATCCATCAGCAAAAACAAATTGCCGGTCGTGAACGGGATGCCTGTTTCAAAGCGTTCCTGGATAACAACTACGTCGGGCTGGTACTGTTTATCGGTATTGCGCTGAGTTACTGGCAAAGTTGACCGCGTTCGGACAGTAAAAAAGGCACCCTGGGGTGCCTTTTTGTTTTCTTTAGCAACGTATTACTGGTCTTTCTCTTCCGGTTCAACCGCTTCCGGCAGAGTGTTGGTTTCCGCCGGCATGCTGACGCTTTCAATGGTCAGTTTGATTTCCGGGGTAATCAGGTCGCTCAGCATGTTGTACACCTCAAGGGTGTGCTCACGCACCGCATCGCCAATATCATTGATGTAGCCTTCTTCACGCAACGTAGCCACCAGGGTGGAGAATACCGCCTTGTCGAAGAACTCCGGTGCGTTGATGCCGTGCAGCACGGATAAACGCTGCGCCATGATACGGCTCTCTTTCTCCAGCGCACCGCGGTTAATGCTCGGGTTGGCGCTGAGGATAGACATGGTGATGGCGTAGCGCTGCAAGGTTTCACGGACGCCGGCGGCCAGCAGCTGCAACGGACGGATGCGCGCTGGATTCAGTACCAGATCGTCGCCTTTATCGCAGATCAATTGCTGACGGATCATTTCCTCTATCAGCGGTTGCAGCACCTCCGGCAGTTGTTCCTTGTCGTTGTGCAGGAACAGCTCGGCTTTCAGCATCGGGTAGATCAAACCAATCTGGCGCAGCAGTTCAGCGCGAGATACCCGGCGATGGTGCATCACGATAGTGGCAATCAGTGATGGCAGAACCAGCAGGTGATGGATATTGTTGCGGTAATAGGTCATCAGCACCGCCTGCTCGCGCGGCAGGATGATGATATCGCCGATGTTATCCTTCTCCACCTCGAACTTGTTCATGTTCAACGCGTGATCCAGCAACTCATCCGGCGTTTGAGTCGGCACGGTAACGTCATCGGCATAAGGCACGTTGCGCATCAGTTGCAGATAGCATTCCAACTGTTCAAGCAACTGCTCGCGGGTTAAAGAGCGCTGGCGAGAAGCCAGTAACGCCGTGGAACACAGGTTCATGGCGTTGGCCGCTGCGGCATTGTTGATGCGCACCATAATCTTGGCCGCCAGATCGTTGACCGTCGGCGTCAGCCAGCTTGGGCGCTGGGATTCGATCGGGTCAATCGATTCACGCCACTGCGGCACATTCTGGTTCAGGTAGGTGGTCAACGGCAGGGGATCGCCAAAGTTCACGTAGCCCTGGCCGAGATTACGCAGTTTGCGCAAGCCGCGCAGCATCTGCAGCAGGCTCTCTTTTTCCTTGGTGGCGCCACGCAGCTCTTTGGCGTAGGTACCCACTTCCATCACGTGCTCGTAACCGATGTAGATCGGCACCAGCGTGATAGGGCGGGCCCCGCCGCGCAGCATCGCCTGAATGGTCATCGACAAGGTGCCGGTCTTCGGCTCCAGCAAACGCCCGGTACGGGAACGCCCGCCTTCGACAAAGTACTCGACCGAGTAACCGCGGGTAAACAGCTCGCCGAGGTATTCACGGAACACCGTCGAGTACAGCTTGTTGCCTTTGAAGGTCCGGCGGATAAAGAACGCGCCCAGGCGGCGGAAGATCGGCCCGGCCGGCCAGAAGTTGAGGTTAATACCGGCAGCAATGTGCGGCGGCACCAGGCCCTGGTGGTACAACACATAGGACAACAGCAGATAGTCCATGTGGCTGCGGTGACAGGGCACATACACGATCTCGTGGCCGTCCTGCGCCAGCTGACGCACCCGCTCGGCGTTGGTGACGTTGATGCCCTGATACAAGCGGTTCCAGGTCCAGCTCAGCACGCGGTCGGAAAGGCGCACCGTCTCGTAAGAGAAGTCGGCGGCAATCTCTTCCATCAATGCAATGGCATTTTGCTGGGCTTTTTCGTGGGAGATTTTTTTACTGCGCGCTTCGTCTTCGACCGCTTTTTCGATCGCTTTGGACGCCAACAGCTTGTTGAACAGGTCCTGACGGGCCGGCAGGCTTGGGCCTACGGCGGCCAGACGCTGACGCGAGAAGTGCATCCGGGCTACGCGAGCCAGCTTTTGCGCGATGATCTTGTCCGTACCGTGCTCGGTCGCCATGCGGCGCAGCGAAACGGTATTGGAGAAGCGCACAAAGCTATCGCGGCCGAGCCACAGCACGGCAAAGAATTTCTGCACGCCATTTAGCAAGCGCAGATGCGGTGTGCCGTGGCCTTCGCGCCCCGGAGAGCGGCCAAACATCACCGAAACCGGCAGCATCTGAATATCGAGATCCGGGTTACTGCGGTGCAGATCCAGATAGTCGTGGAACAGTTTTACCGACTCTTCTTTCGGCGTGTAGTAGCGGAATACGCGCGGGCCGTCGTGAATAAACACGTGGCTGGGCAGCACGGTGCCGTCTATTTCCAGCGGTTCGAGAGGATCGGGCAAATCCTGCGCCAGGCACTGGGTGCGCAGCGTCAGTAAATCCGCCTTGGAATTATAAGGTAAAACATACAAAATCGGCCGTGAGGGATCCAACCCTAACTCCGTGACCGGATCTGAAGGGATAACCTTACTTCTTACCAACAATTTGAGTGGTAAATTCAATAGTTTATAATAAATTTTACGCCAACCTGACATAACAACGTGAAGCCTCTTGTTAGCAATGCGCCGCAAGCATACCAGAAACCGGGTAGCAGATCTGTGGTGTTGGAAAACCGGGAGCCGTGAGCGCTTCCTGGCCTAGACTGTTTAATTATGACTTACCTCTGCGAAAGGCACTAAAAACATGACGAACCAAGCAACCGGCCTGACCCGTATTATTAAAGCCGCCGGCTACTCTTATAAAGGTTTTTCCGCTGCCTGGCAGCACGAAGCGGCGTTCCGCCAGGAGTTGGTGGTGACCGTGCTGGCTATCATACTGGCGATTTGGCTGGACGTGGGTGCGATAGCGCGCATTTTACTGATTGGGTCGGTGGTGCTGGTGATGATTGTCGAGATGCTCAACAGCGCAATTGAGGCGATTGTTGACCGGGTGGGGACCGAGTATCACGAGCTGTCCGGCCGGGCCAAGGATATGGGGTCGGCGGCAGTTTTGCTGGCGGTTATTTTGGCGCTGTTTGTTTGGGCCGCGGTGCTGTGGCAGCACTTTGTCTGAGCAGAGCAAGCTCGTTGCGATCCGGGTCGCTAATCCCTGATTTTTATTCATTCTTCGGTTCCCAAGCCGCACTTACCTGTATATACTCACAGCAAGACTGTATAAACAAACAGGGGGCGGAATGAAAGCACTAACTACCAGACAGCAAGAGGTCTATGATCTGATTCGCGATCATATTTCGTCCACTGGCATGCCGCCGACGCGTGCCGAGATCGCCATGCGTCTGGGGTTCCGTTCGCCAAATGCCGCAGAAGAACATCTGAAAGCGCTGGCGCGTAAAGGCGTCATCGAAATCGTCTCCGGCGCTTCGCGCGGCATTCGGTTGCTGATGGAAGATGAAGAGGGTTTACCGCTGATTGGCCGCGTGGCTGCCGGTGAGCCGCTGCTGGCACAGCAGCATATCGAAGGTCACTACAAGGTGGATCCTTCACTGTTCAAACCGAGCGCGGATTTCCTGCTGCGGGTTAACGGCATGTCGATGCGTGATATCGGTATTCTGGACGGTGACCTGTTGGCGGTGCATAAAACTCAGGACGTGCGTAATGGCCAGGTGGTTGTGGCGCGCATCGAAGATGAAGTTACGGTCAAGCGGCTGAAAAAGCACGGTAACGTGGTTGAGCTGCTACCGGAAAACAGTGAATTCCAGCCGATTGTGGTTGATCTGCGTCAGCAGAACTTCACCATTGAAGGCTTGGCGGTCGGCGTGATCCGCAACGGCGACTGGGTTTAACCCATAAGCCTGCACGCTGCCCTTTGATTTAAATCGCCCCAGCTCTGGGGCGATATCATTTCTGACCGATTAAAACCGCATTGCCACGGGAACATTTCACTATGCGCCTGCTCTCCGCCTTCACCAGCGATACCGATAAAGCCTTGTGGCGCCTGGCGCTGCCAATGATCTTCTCCAATATCACCGTGCCGTTGCTTGGGCTGGTGGATACCGCAGTGATCGGTCACCTCGACAGCCCTGTTTATCTGGGTGGTGTGGCGGTGGGAGCGATGGCGACCAGCTTCCTGTTCATGCTGTTGTTGTTCCTGCGTATGAGCACCACCGGTCTGACTGCACAGGCTCTGGGCGCACAAAACCCACAGGGATTGGCGCGCGCCTTTATGCAACCGCTGCTGCTGGCGGCGTTGGCCGGTGTGGCCATTGTCTTGCTGCGCCATCCGCTGATCGAACTGGCGCTGAAAATCGTCGGTGGCGACGAGGCGGTGCTGGAGCAGGCCCGATTATTCCTCGAGATCCGCTGGTTGAGCGCGCCGGCGGCATTGGCGAACATGGTTATCCTGGGCTGGCTGCTTGGCGTGCAATACGTACGTGCGCCGGTGATCCTGCTGATTGTCGGCAACTTATTGAATATTGTACTGGATATCTGGCTGGTGATGGGGCTGGGCTGGAACGTGCAAGGTGCGGCGACGGCGACAGCTATTTCTGAGTATGCCACGCTGCTGCTGGGCTTATGGCTGTCCTGGCGGGTCATGCGCCTACGTGGCATTTCCATGCCGATGCTGCGCACTGCCTGGCGCGGTAACCTGCGGCGTTTGCTGGCGCTGAACCGCGATATTATGCTGCGTTCCCTGCTGCTGCAGCTGTGCTTCGCTTCTTTGACCATCTTCGGTGCCCGGCTTGGCGGCGAAGTAGTGGCAGTGAATGCGGTGCTGATGAACTTACTGACCTTTACCGCCTATGCGCTCGACGGTTTTGCCTACGCGGTTGAAGCGCATTCTGGCCATGCCTATGGCGCGCGTGACGATAGCCAACTGCGCAAGGTGTGGCGTGCGGCTTGCCGACAAGCCTGTCTGGTCGCGTTGGCCTTTGGCCTGGTTTATGCCGTTGCCGGTC
Source organism: Serratia sp. GW822-FHT06E05 (assembly GCF_058799445.1). Taxonomy (NCBI): domain Bacteria; kingdom Pseudomonadati; phylum Pseudomonadota; class Gammaproteobacteria; order Enterobacterales; family Yersiniaceae; genus Serratia; species Serratia sp. GW822-FHT06E05. Next base: position 400,007 of record NZ_JBXALM010000003.1, on the reverse strand, counting down.
AGCATATTATCGCCGCCTTGACCTCGTTACCGGAACTGCGTGCGCTGGCCGGCCACTATCTGCCGTGGCAGGTGGTGCTGCCATTGGTGGGCGTATGGTGCTATTTGCTGGACGGCATGTTTATTGGCGCCACCCGAGGAGCAGAAATGCGCAACAGCATGGCAGTGGCAGCGGCCGGCTATGGTTTAACGCTGCTGACCGTACCCGTCTTGGGCAATCATGGTTTATGGCTGGCGCTGGCGGTCTTTCTTTCTCTGCGAGGCATCGCGCTCGGCTGGATTTGGCACCGCCACAGGCTGCGCGGTACCTGGTTTGCCGCGGATCCAACGGCTCACAATGAGACGTTATCATAAAATTAACTAATGTTTTGTATTCATATTGAGTTACATATTATCGCGTCGATTTAGTCCCGCTTACTGACTGTTATTTCGGGTGTTTTACTTAATTTTGTTGTTTTGTTGAATTTTTATTCTGGTTTTTTGTTCTTTATCGATATCTGTTGCTATAGTTAATCATGTGGCTGGCGGAATGAATTGGAATGACATTCCCTTCATTTTAGGTCAATTGACCATGATTATTACTCAGTTAAGCCCAGCGACAAGTTTTTAAAACTGACTAATCACAGGTAACGGAGAGGTTATGAACAAAGATCAAGCCGACGGTAACTGGAAGCAGTTTAAAGGGAAAGTGAAGGAAAAATGGGGCAAGCTGACCGATGACGATTTGACGGTCATTGAAGGGAAACGCGAACAGCTTGTCGGTAAAATTCAGGAACGCTACGGCTACCAGAAAGAGGCGGCCGAGAAAGAAGTGAAATCCTGGGAAGACCACAACAAGTATCGCTGGTAGTGCGATAGGCCGCAGCGGATTGCGGCCGTAAACTATGCTGATGGCCAGGCGTTTCAATCCCCTTGACGCTATGGCCGAAGGTACAGGGAGGTACCTGATACCCTCTTATTTCTTCTTGATAGCGATGCTGTGATCGTGTTCGCCGCAATCATGTTTGCTATCGCAGGCTTCTACCTCAACGCAACCCTCACACAGGCCATGGGCTTCTACCACGCTGTGACGTAGGGCAAATCCTGACTCTTTAGCCAGCTTTTGCAGCGTCTCTTCGATCCCTTCGGTTGTGCGCTCAGTCACCTGGCCGCAGCGATCGCAAATAAACAGTGCGGAAGTATGCATCGGCTGTTCGAAATGATGGCACAAAACATAGCTGTTCGCCGATTCCACGCGATGAATAAAGCCTTGTTCCAACAGGAAATCCAATGCACGGTAAACCGTGGGGGGTTTGGCCTGGGGTTCGGCTACGCGCAGCAAATCCAGTAGGTCGTAAGCGCTGATGGCACCGGGCTGTTGTGCCATCAGGCGTAACACTTCCAGCCGCTGCGGTGTCAGTCGCACATTGCGTTGCTGACAGAGTTGTTCAGCCTGCGCCAGCAGCTTTTCCTGGGTGCTTGAGTTCATGGCAAATTTCCCGGTACGTAAAAAAGCCGATTTTACCATGCTTCAGCCAAATCGCCGAGAGTCGGCCACTTTTCTGCCAGTATGGTGCATTAAACGTCCGGTTTAGCACCCGTTGTTAGCCAGAAATGTGATGGTATTCACGATGTTCCGTGCCGTTCTCGCAGGCTATGGCTTTGCGTTGGCTTTTAGGCGGTCAGCGAACGTTGTAATTGACTGGCCAATCTGACCATTTCCACTGCTGGATTATGGCCAATCAGCATGAAACTGTGTCTGGTATCGGACCAATAGACCACATTCATTCCCAGGCGTTGTTCGCTCTCTGCGGGCTGCGACTTGCCCGGTTGCTGGATAATACACAGTGCCAATACACCGTACCGCGCATCCAACCAGGTCAATTGAGCAATACGGCGATCGTCGTACGCCAGCACACGGGCGTTTTTTAGTTCGGCCCCTTGCAACGTCAGCTGCGACAGAGGAAGCGCGATGCTCAGCCGATCACCGGTGTGCTGTAGTTGACTGGCAATCTGCGCTGCGGAGCCTTCAAAACCCATCAGCGTTTCCGGGGTGTACAACGCCATATATTGAGCGACCAGGCTCCGCCAGTTGTCATCCGGTTGGCTGAGCTGCAGATAGGCGCGATCGCCTGCGATGCCCAGTGCCAGAAAAGCGACGGCGGCGGCAATCAGGCCACGGCGGCTGACGCTATGCGGTGGTGCAGAGGAGGCTTGCGGCCAGTCTGCCTGCAATCTTTGTACCGGCGCTTCATCAAGCAAAGGCGCAAAGGCTTGCTTAAAGGGCAAGCTGCTGCGCTCCAGCAACGACAAGCGTTCAGCCAACGCCGGTTCGCCGGCCAGACGCTGTTCCAGCCGGTGGCGTTGCTGTGGGTCCAACTGATTATCCAGATAGGCGACCAGCAGTTCATCCGTTGCGTAGGCGGAACTCATGATTGTTCTCCTTTTACCTGCGGGGTACGGGTTTGCAGCAGGCTGTCGTTCGCCAACCGCAGCCGTGCCGCCGCCAGACGGCTCATGATGGTGCCAATGGGCACACCCAGCACCTCAGCGGCTTCCCGGTAAGAAAGTTCCTCCACGTACACCAGAAACAACGTATTGCGCTGCGCCTCCGGCAGTTGATTAACCCGTTGCATCACTTCATTGGCCCAAATCGGCTGCTCGCCGTTTTCCGCACCGGCCAGTTCTTCAACGTCGACAAAGCCCTGTCCCTGGCGAATGTGCTGAGAGCGGACCTCGTTCAACCAGATGGAGTGAAGAATGGAAAATAACCAGCGGTCCATACGCGTTCCCACGGCAAACTGTGCGGCGCGTTCCAACGCCCGCACGCAGGTGGCCTGCACCAAGTCGTCGGCTACGTCCCGCCGGTGGGACAGCACCAAGCCATAGCGCCACAGGCGGGAGAGATATTGGCCGATTTCGCTGCGGATCGCGTCGCTGCTGATGTTTGCCTCCGGGTTTTACGATTCAGGGTGATGATCGATAGCCGCCGCCAGATCTCGGTATTCTTCACAACCGGTACCGCACAGCGATTGAATAACCCTAAGCTGCTCCTTCGCCAGGTCCTGACGACCTTTGATCATATAAGCCTCACCCAGGTATTCGCGGACTTTGGGGTATTTCGGATCGAGCGCCACTGATTTTAAATAGTAGCCGATCCCTTCGTCGGTGCGGCCGAGCTTGCGGGTGGCATAGCCGCGGTAATTCAGCGCCACGGCAGTGTTGGGATCTTTGAGGGTATTCAGCACATCCAGCGCTTCCTGATAGCGGCCGCTTTTGGCCAGCGCATAGGCATAGTTCGTGCGATCGTTGTCGCTGACCATGCTGCTTTTATCCACCATGCAGGTTTTGGTTTTCGTATCGTATATCTGGCCTTTGGGGCAGGTTGGCGTGGTTTGACCGTTGCCATCGCCGCCCATCGCCAGAGCCGTACCGGATAACAGCAGTGAACCGGCAATGACTGGCAGCAGCAGGCGTTTAACGAAACTGTTCATGGTTATTTCCTCATCATGAAGGACGCAGAACTGCGGCCTTACAGAGAGAACACCTGACAGCCTCTTTTTATTCGCTTTTGCCGGTGCTTTTTTATCGGCGACACAGCGGTTTTCCCAACGCCGTCGATTGTCGTTATAATAGCCGTTTGCGGCAGCATGCCGTTCGTTGAACCCCAGACAGAATCAGGTAGCCAGTAGCCCAGCATGACGACAGACAATAACGCCCCAAAATACGCCGCCAATCGTTTTTCCATCGCGCCGATGCTCGACTGGACCGATCGTCATTGCCGTTACTTCCACCGCTTGTTGACCAAGGAAACCTTGCTGTATACCGAGATGGTGACTACCGGCGCGATTATCCACGGTAAGGGCGACTATCTGGCCTACAGCGAAGAAGAACATCCTGTGGCGCTGCAACTGGGCGGCAGCGATCCGGCTGCGCTGGCGCACTGCGCCAAACTGGCTGAGCAGCGCGGCTATGACGAGATCAACCTCAACGTCGGTTGCCCGTCAGATAGGGTACAGAACGGCATGTTCGGTGCCTGCCTGATGGGGCAGGCAACGCTGGTTGCCGACTGCATCAAGGCGATGCGCGACGTGGTGTCGATCCCGGTGACGGTGAAAACCCGCATTGGTATTGACGATCAGGACAGCTACGAGTTTCTGTGCGATTTCATCGCCACCGTCGCCGGGCGCGGTGAATGTGACATGTTTACCATTCATGCCCGCAAGGCATGGCTGTCGGGCCTGAGTCCGAAAGAGAACCGCGAAGTGCCGCCGCTGGATTATCCGCGCGTGTACCAGTTAAAAAGGGATTTCCCGACGCTCACTCTGGCGATTAACGGGGGGGTGAAAACACTGGAAGAGGCGAAACAGCATCTGCAGCATCTGGATGGCGTGATGATGGGGCGCGAAGCCTACCAGAACCCGGGCATTCTGGCGCGGGTCGACAGTGAACTGTTTGGCTGCCAAAGTGAAGTTATGGACAGCATAGCGATTATCGAATCGCTGTATCCGTACATTGAACGCGAGCTGTCGAAGGGCACCTATTTGGGCCATATCACCCGCCATATCCTTGGGTTGTTCCAGGGCGTGCCCGGTGCCCGTCAGTGGCGCCGTCACCTGAGTGAGAATGCCCATAAGCCAGGGGCCGATGCACGCGTGGTTGAGCAGGCGCTGGATTTGGTTCGCCTACCGCGCACCGAGATGGCGTAATAGAGATAAAATTCTGACTAACAGTTAGTGTTTTTGACCAGGCATGTTGCGTGATGTGGCATGCCTTTTTTTCAATTTCAATAACTTAGTCCTCTCACCATTTTGGCACGCTTCTTGTAATACCTTCGCAGATACTTTGTTTTGCGAAGGAGCAAAATCATGTTGGAACTCTTCTTTCTGGTCGGCTTTGTCGTCATGCTGATGGTGACGGGCATTTCGTTGCTGGGCGTATTCGCGGCGTTGCTGGTGGCCGCGGCATTCATGCTGATTGGCGGGCTGTTTGCGATGGTGATTAAGCTGTTGCCGTGGCTGATTTTGGCGGTGGTTGGCGTTTGGATCTACCGTTCAATGCAGAAGCCTTCAATACGCCGCTATTAATTTTTTGTCGAATAATCAGTCGGTCACGCTGAAAATCGAGCAACAGAGGCGTTCTTAATGCGGCAGCGATCACAGCTTGACGTTTAAACGGCCGGTACGGCGCATTAGCCATTTTTTTTGCGACTCGGGGCTGTTAGGATGTTTGCCGATGCAGCGATGCGACCGATTTCATCACCGCAAGAGACAATAATACCCAATACGAGCGTTGCTCAAGCAACCCACTGTCTCTGGCGGACTCTGCTCTACCCCTACAAACGCAGTAACAAAAAGGGCTCCTTACGGAGCCCTTTTTGTTACTGATAATCCAGCAATATTAAGATCTTGGCCAGTCGTCGCTTTCAAGCTGCAACGTGCGTTCAATGGTCATGTTCAGTTGGCATGAAGCCGCATCCAGTGCATCGCCGGAGCCATGCGGTGCTGCCACCAGCGCCTGGCATTGGCTGTCTTTGAACTTCAGCCAGTTACGCTGTGCCTCACGCCAGGCTTTTGGAGCCGCCTTAAACTTGAGCGCTTCCTTATAGGACTTGTTCAGGCGTGCATCCCAAAGATTGAACTCTGTGTCAATGCAGGCAGCCATACTTGGCGTGCCGACATCTGGCCTGCTCATACATTGCGTATAGGCGGCAGAGTAAGGGTATTTCATCAATGCATCTTTTTCTGCGTTTGGCGTCGCTACCTGCGCTGCGGTGGCCAACGCTGGAGCTGCGGCGAAAACCAGCGCTGTAACCAGCATTTTTATTTTCATTTCAGAGCTATTTCCCTATTGAACAACGTGAATTGCCGGAAGATCATATTCCACTCTTCGCCTTTAGACGATGTACCACCGCACGTTATACCTAATTTTACCGATCTTTTTTCCAACTCAACGACCAGGGATCAGCAGGCTTGAGCCGCTGGTATTACGGCTTTCCAGCACCTGATGCGCACGTTGTGCGTCAGCCAGCGCAAACTTCTGCTCTTCCTTCACGTCGACCTTGATGGCCCCGCTGCCGATCAATGAAAACAGCTCATTGCTGGCAAATTGCAGCTCCGCGCGGCTGGTGATGTAGCCATTGAGTGAAGGGCGGGTGACATACAGAGAGCCTTTCTGGTTGAGTAACGCCAGATCGACTCCGGTAACCGGGCCGGAGGCGTTGCCAAAGCTCACCATCAGCCCGCGTCGCTTCAGGCTATTGAGCGAGGCTTGCCAGGTGCTTTGGCCCACAGAGTCATACACCACGCCGACTTTTTCGCCCTGGGTCAGTTCGGCGACGCGCTGGGCGATGTCTTCCTTATGGTAATTGATGGTGGCCCAGGCGCCGGCACGCTTCGCCAGCTCGGCTTTTTCGTCGGAACCGACGCTGCCGATTAACTTCGCCCCGAGCGCTTTGGCCCACTGGCAGGCAATCAACCCGACACCGCCTGCGGCAGCATGGAACAGGAATACTTCACCCGGCTGCACCTCATGGGTTTGACGCAGCAGGTAATGCACCGTCAGCCCCTTCAGGAATGAGGCTGCCCCTTGCTCGAAACTCAGATTGTGCGGCAGGATGGCCACTTTTTCCTGCGCGACGTTGTGCACTTCGCTGTAAGCACCGAGCGTTGACTGGGCGTAAACCACGCGGTCACCCGGCTTCAGCGCGCTGACTCCTGCGCCGATCTTGGTGACCACCCCGGCCGCCTCGGTGCCCAACCCACTTGGCAGGCTGGCGGGCGGGTATAACCCGCTGCGTATGTAGGTGTCGATATAGTTGATGCCGATCGCCTTGTTCTCGATCTGCACCTCACCGGCTGCCGGGTCTGGCGGGGTAAAATCAACGTATTGCAACACTTCAGGGCCGCCGGTGGCGGAGAATTGAATGCGCTTGGCCATATCAGTACCTCGTGTGGGTGTCTGATTTCACCCTACGCGTTTTAGTATTGGCGATCCAGTTTGTCCGCGCGCGGATTGATACTTTTTTGCATCGGTTATGCCGCAGGAATCACAGATAAAAATCACGTATACTCTCGCGTCAGGATCCTTCATTCGCAACCGGATTAAGAATACGCTTCATGGCAGGAAAAAAACCAACCAACAAAACAAACGCAGACGAAGCCAGAGAACGTCCCCGCGATCGCCAGATGGAAGGGCTGAAGATGCCGCCACATTCGCTGGAGGCTGAGCAGTCAGTGTTGGGCGGTTTGATGCTGGATAACGAACGCTGGGATAACGTGGCGGAACGCGTGGTCTCCAATGATTTCTTCAGCCGCCCGCACCGCCTGATCTTTACCGAGATGCAGCGCCTGCTGGAGATGAGTCGGCCTATCGATTTGATCACCCTGTCCGAATCGCTGGAACAGCGGGGCGAACTGGACTCTGTCGGCGGCTTCGCCTATCTGGCCGAATTATCGAAAAACACCCCAAGCGCTGCCAACATCGGTGCTTATGCGGATATCGTGCGTGAACGTGCGGTAGTGCGTGAGATGATCTCGGTGGCCAATGAGATCGCTGACGCCGGCTACGATCCGCAGGGGCGCAGCAGTGAAGATCTGCTCGATTTAGCCGAATCGCGGGTATTCCAAATCGCGGAAAACCGCGCCAGTAAAGATGAGGGTCCGAAAGGGATCGAGCGTATCCTGGAAGATACCGTTGCGCGTATTGAGCAGCTGTATCAGCAGCCGCACGATGGCGTGACCGGGGTGGATACCGGCTATCAGGATCTCAATAAGAAAACCGCCGGTTTGCAAAAGTCGGATCTGATCATCGTCGCCGCCCGTCCAGCAATGGGTAAAACCACCTTCGCCATGAACCTGTGCGAACACGCCGCGATGACGCAGGACAAGCCCGTGCTGATTTTCAGCCTGGAAATGCCCTGCAACCAGATCATGATGCGTATGCTGGCCTCGCTGTCACGTGTGGATCAGACCCGTATTCGTACCGGCCAGTTGGACGATGAGGACTGGGCGCGAATTTCCAGCACCATGGGTATCCTGCTGGAGAAGCGCAATATGTACATTGACGACTCCTCTGGCCTGACGCCAACCGAAGTGCGCTCCCGTGCGCGGCGTATTTTCCGTGAACATGACGGCATCAGCCTGATCATGATCGACTACCTGCAGTTGATGCGCGTGCCGTCGCTCTCCGACAACCGAACGTTGGAAATCGCCGAGATCTCCCGCTCGTTAAAAGCCCTGGCGAAAGAGCTGCAGGTACCGGTGGTGGCGCTGTCGCAGCTGAACCGAAGCCTGGAGCAGCGCGCCGACAAGCGCCCGGTCAACTCCGACCTGCGTGAGTCCGGCTCCATCGAGCAGGATGCCGACCTGATTATGTTCATCTACCGTGATGAGGTTTATCACGAGAACAGCGATCTGAAAGGGATTGCCGAAATTATTCTGGGTAAGCAGCGTAACGGTCCAATCGGTACCGTACGCCTTACCTTTAACGGCCAGTGGTCGCGCTTCGATAACTATGCGGGGCCACAGTATGATGACGAATAATCAGCTAAGGAACTGAAATGAAAGCGGCAACCGCTGTAATCGACCGCCGCGCTCTGCGACATAATCTGCAACAGGTGCGCCGTCAGGCGCCACAAAGTCGCCTGATTGCCGTTGTGAAAGCAAACGCTTATGGACATGGCCTGCTGGAAACAGCTCACACCCTGCAAGATGCCGACTGTTACGGCGTGGCCCGCATTGGCGAGGCGTTGAAGCTGCGCTCCGGCGGCATCGTCAAACCCATCCTGATGCTCGAGGGCTTCTTCTCGGCCGAGGATCTGCCGGTGCTGGTGGCCAATAACATCGAAACCGCCGTGCACAGTATCGAACAGCTTGAAGCACTGGAGCAGGCCACGCTGGCGCGTCCGGTGCCGGTGTGGATGAAGCTGGATACCGGCATGCATCGTCTGGGGGTCCGCCCTGAGCATGCCGAGGCGTTTTATCAGCGTCTGAGCGCCTGCCGCAATGTGGTGCAGCCGGTGAATATCATGAGCCACTTCAGCCGTGCCGATGAGCCGAGTTCCGATGCCACGCTCAAACAAATGCAGTGCTTTGAACAGTTTGCCCGTGGTAAACCGGGCCAGCGTTCTATTGCCGCCTCCGGCGGTACCCTGCTGTGGCCGGATGCGCATAACGACTGGGTTCGCCCAGGCATTATCCTGTATGGCGTCTCGCCGATGGAGGACGCCAACGGCAGCCAGTTTGATCTGCAGCCGGCGATGACGCTGAAGTCCAACCTGATCGCGGTGCGTGAGCACAAGGCCGGCGAGTCCGTAGGCTACGGCGGTACCTGGGTCAGTGAAGGTGATACTCGCTTGGGCGTGGTGGCGATGGGTTACGGCGACGGTTACCCGCGCAGCGCGCCTTCCGGTACGCCGGTGTGGCTCAACGGCCGTGAAGTGCCGATCGTGGGCCGGGTGTCGATGGACATGATGTCGGTCGATCTGGGGCCGAACGCGACCGACAAGGTCGGGGATGAGGTGGTGCTGTGGGGGCGGGAGTTACCGGTCGAACGCATCGCCGAATGCACCGGCATCAGTGCTTATGAACTGATTACCAAGCTGACGCAGCGCGTGGCGATGGAATATATCGGCGAATAAGTCCATTGAGGGGCCGCCAGGCAGCGGCCCGTTATATTGAGTTACTTCTTCACTGCCAACCACTGATCGATAATGCTTTGATACTCACCGGTCGCCTTGGCCAGGTGCAGCCACTGATCCACATACAGCTTCCAGCTCAAATCGTCACGCGGCAGCATGTAAGCCTTTTCGCCATACTGCATCGGCTTTTTCGGGTTGACCGCGCACAGCTTCGGATAGCGTTTTTGCTGATACTGCGCCTCGGAAGCGTCGGTGATCATCACATCGGCTTTCTTGTCGACCAACTGCTGGAAAATCCCCAAATTATCATGGGTCAACGTCAGTTTGGCCTTGTGCAGATAGGCGTGGACAAAGGCCTCGTTGGTGCCGCCCGCTGGCTCAAGCAGGCGCACGGACGGTTTATTGATCTGGTCAATGGTGCGGTATTTCTTCACGTCGGTGCAGCGCACTAACGGGATCTTGCCGTCGGTATCCAACGGGTCGGCGAAGAACACCTGCTTTTGACGTTGCAGCGTGACCGAGATGCCGCCCATGGCGATATCACATTTGCCGGCGACAAAGTCCGGCGTCAGGGTTTTCCAACTGGTTTTCACCCATTTCACCTTGGCGCCCAGGCTTTTTGCCAGCGATTCCGCCATGGCGATATCAATGCCTTCGTAGCTGCCGTCTTCTTTTTGGAAGGTATAGGGTTTGTAATCGCCGGTGGTGCACACTTCCAGCGTGCCCTGCTGTATCACCTTATCCAAATGCGATTGTGCGCTGGCGCTTCCGGCGGCAACCAGCAGTGCGAGAGGGAGAAATCTTTTCATCGGCGTCCTTATTATACATTCGTGGTTTTATGCGCTATTTAACCGCTCATTGTTGCTGACTTGCGCGAGTTACCCGTTTTTTATGCCATTGGCAGGCGGAAACGTCCGGCATTGCTGCTGTGCGCTTCACAACCTCGGCGCGGGAAGGGTATCCACAGTCAAAAAACTGATAGGCTATAACGTCAACATTTATTAACACAGTTTACAGGTGGCTATGTACAACATTGACGATTTTGATATGAAAATCCTGACGCTGTTACAGGCCAATGGCCGTCTGACCAATCAGGAACTGAGCGATCTGGTGGGGCTGTCGGCATCCCAGTGTTCGCGGCGGCGCATCAGCCTGGAACAGGCGCAACTGATCCGCGGTTACCACGCGCGACTGGCACCGGAGGCCGTCGGGCTAGGGTTGGTTGGCCTGATAGAAGTAAGTCTGACTCACCATGCTCAGGAGCAGATCGACAGTTTCCACCAGATGCTGGAAGAAGTGGACGCCATTCTTGACGCTTACAAAACCACTGGCGATGCTGATTATCTGCTGAAGGTTGCGGTGGCGGACCTGCCGGCACTGGACGATTTGATCAGCCAGACGCTGTCCCGCCACAAAAGCGTGGCGCATATCAAAACGGCGGTGGTGCTCAACCGAATCAAGGAAAATGGTTTGTTGCCGGTTGCGAGATAAAGCTCAAACTGAACGGCCTTTTCCGTCTATATTAGGAGCGTAACGCTGTGCCTACTCACCATAATCCAGGAGAATAATCCGTGTTCCAGAATGTTGATGCCTACGCAGGTGACCCGATCCTGTCGCTGATGGAAAAATTCAAAAAAGACTCACGTGCGCACAAGGTTAACCTGAGTATCGGCCTTTACTATGATGAGCAGGGTATTATCCCGCAGATGAAAGCGGTTGCTGCGGCAGAAGCGCAGCTGAACAGCGTGGATCATGGGGCATCGGTGTACCTGCCGATGGAAGGTCTGCTGCCTTACCGCACGGCGATCCAACATTTGCTGTTCGGTGCCGAACACCCGATGCTGCAGCAAGGGCGCATCGCCACCATTCAAACCGTGGGCGGTTCCGGCGCGCTGAAAGTCGGTGCCGACTTCCTGAAAAGCTACTTCCCGGATTCGCAGGTGTGGGTCAGCGATCCGACCTGGGAAAACCACGTTGCCATCTTTGGCGGCGCTGGGTTCAAAGTGAACACCTATCCGTACTTCGACAGCGAAAGCCTGGGCGTGAAATTTGACGCCATGCTGAGCGCGTTGAAACAGCTGCCGAAACACAGCATCGCATTGCTGCACCCGTGCTGCCATAACCCGACAGGTTCCGACCTGACCCACACTCAGTGGGATGAAGTGGTCAAAGTGATTGCCGAGCGTGAACTGATCCCGTTCCTCGATATCGCTTATCAGGGCTTCGGCGGCGGCATTGCCGATGATGCCTACGCTATCCGCACTATTGCTGCGGCCGGTCTGCCATGCCTGGTGAGCAATTCCTTCTCGAAAATTTTCTCGCTGTACGGCGAACGCGTCGGCGGCCTGTCGGTGGTGTGTGAAAGCGAAGAAGCGGCCGGACGCGTGTTGGGGCAACTGAAGGCCACGGTGCGTCGCAACTACTCCAGCCCGCCGAACTTCGGTGCGCAGGTGGTGGCGAAGGTGCTGAACGACACGCAGCTGAAAGCCCAGTGGTTGGCCGAAGTGGAAACCATGCGCACCCGTATTCTCGAGATGCGCAAGACGCTGGTGGAAGCGCTGAAAATCGCCCTGCCGCAACGGAACTTCGATTATCTGCTGGCACAGCGCGGCATGTTCAGCTACACCGGCTTCAGCGCCGCCCAGGTTGATCGCCTGCGTGAAGAGTTCGGCGTGTACCTGATCCACAGCGGACGCGTTTGCATGGCGGGCCTGAACCACCACAACGTGCATCAGGTAGCCGAGGCGTTTGCCGCCGTGCAGTAAAAGCTGTTAGGGTAAACTGACGTTAGCCAGGGAGCGATAGCGATATCGCTCCTTTTTTGTTGTCGGTTTGCCGCCAGAGTTGCCGCAAACTGGAGAGAGAATATACTGATTGAGGGGCGCTCACTTATGTGGCATCAGCAAACGCTAATCCTCAGCGCAAAAGCGCGTGGTTTTCATCTGGTTACCGAAGAGATTACTGACCAGCTAACCCACTTACACCGCCTGCAAACTGGCCTGCTGCATCTGTTATTGCAGCATACCTCGGCCTCGCTGACGCTGAACGAGAACTGCGATCCTACGGTGCGAGCCGACATGGAGCAGCATTTCCTGCGTCAGGTGCCAGAGAACGCACCCTATCAGCATGACTACGAAGGGCCGGACGACATGCCGGCGCACATCAAATCCTCTCTGTTGGGCACGTCGTTGACGCTGCCTGTCGGTCACGGGCGGCTGATGCTGGGCACATGGCAGGGAATTTGGCTGGGGGAGCACCGCATCCACGGCGGTTCACGCCGGGTTGTGGCCACGTTACAGGGGGAATAACCCAATGAATAACACAGCACTGCTGGAATACTGCATGGCGAAGCCGGGCGCGGAACAGAGCGACCAGAACCAGTGGCAGGCCAGCCAGATCAAAGTCGGCGACGTTATGTTCGCCATGGTGTGCGAGGTACAGGGGCGACCTGCTTTGGCGGTAAAATCCAGCCCGGAACTGGCGGAAAGCCTACGGGAGCATCACCCGGAGATCGTCCCCTGCGTCGGACTGAACAAGGCACACTGGAATACGGTCTTTCTTGATGGCAATCTGCCGAACTCGCAGTTCTATACGTTGATCGACAGTTCCTATCAGCTGGTGCTGGAAGGGTTACCCGACCATGTGCGCCAGGAATTGCGCGCCTAACCATAGATAACGGCAGGTGTAGCGCCTGCCTGAGTCCTTCGTTTATTTCTTCTGTTTTCCCGCCAAACTGTGATCGCGATTCGATATTGGGAACGTTCCCGTTTTATTGTTGATGAGGAAAGACTAGGCTTTTTAATCAATAAGCCGAAATACCAAAGGATGCCGCGAGATGGCGATGAGTGAAGAAAAACGCAAAATGATTGCCGGTGAATTGTACGACGCCGGCGACGAACTGTTGCGCAGCGAGCGCAAGCGCGCACGCCAATTGGTCCACCGTTACAACCATTCGTCACCGGATGAGGGCGACCTGCGTAAACAGGGATTGGCAGAATTGTTGGGCCAGTATCAGGGGGGCACTATCGAGCCGACGTTTCGCTGCGATTACGGCTACAACATCTATCTGGGGAAGAATTTCTACGCCAATTTTGACTGCGTGATCCTCGACGTATGCGAAGTGCATATCGGTGATAACTGCCTGCTGGCGCCTGGAGTGCATATTTATACCGCCACCCATCCGCTGGATGCGGAAACCCGCGTGGGCGGGGCGGAGTTCGGCAAGCCGGTGCGCATTGGCAATAATGTGTGGATTGGCGGTCGTGCGGTGATTAATCCTGGCGTTACGCTGGGGGATAACGTGGTGGTGGCGTCCGGTGCGGTGGTGACCAAGGACGTGCCTGCGAACTGCGTGGTCGGCGGCAATCCGGCGCGAGTGATAAAGCAGCTGTAAGAAAATCGGGCGCCGCTGTGGGCGCCCGAGAGGCTTAGGCTCGCAAAGAGTCGATATCCACCACGAAGCGATATTTCACGTCGCTTTTCAGCATCCGCTCGAAAGCTTCATTGATTTGCTGCATCGGGATCAGTTCGATATCCGAGGTAATGCCGTGCTGGCCGCAGAAATCCAGCATCTCCTGGGTTTCTGCAATGCCGCCAATCAGTGAACCGGCGATGCGACGACGCTTCATGATCAGGTTAAACACCTGCGGTGACGGATGGTCGTGCTCCGGTGCGCCAACCAGCGTCAGGGTGCCGTCACGGCGTAGCAGATTGAGGAACGGGTTCAGATCGTGCTGGGCCGCCACCGTGTTAAGAATAAAATCGAAACTGTTGGTGTGCTGCGCCATCTCTTCCGGATTGCGTGAGATCACCACTTCGTGAGCGCCGAGGCGTTTGGCATCTTCGACTTTGGACGCTGAAGTCGTGAACAGCACCACATGCGCTCCCATCGCCCGGGCCAGTTTAACGCCCATGTGCCCCAGCCCGCCGAGACCGACGATGCCCACCTTTTTACCCGGACCGGCGCCCCATTGACGCAGCGGGGAATAGGTGGTGATACCGGCGCACAGTAAGGGGGCGACACCGGCAGGATCGAGGTTTTCCGGTACGCGAAGTACAAAGTCCTGATCTACTACCATATCGGTGGAGTAGCCGCCGTAGGTGGTGGCGCCGGTTTGTCGATCCTCACCGTTATAGGTGCCGGTAAACCCATTTTCACAATATTGCTCCAGACCCTCGTCACAGCTCGGACAGCTGCGGCAGGAGTCCACCATACAGCCCACGCCGACCAAATCGCCGACCTGATAGCGTGACACATGGTTGCCGACGGCGCTCACGCGCCCCACAATTTCGTGGCCGGGAACCACCGGAAAAAGAGTGTTGCTCCATTCGTTGCGGGCCTGGTGTAAATCCGAATGGCAGACGCCACAGAACAGAACCTTGATTTGCACATCGTGGTCGCGCAAGGTGCGCGGCGTGTAATCAAAAGGAACTAACGCTGATTTGGCGTCATGCGCGGCATAGGCGTGCGTAATGTTCATGGTAACTCCAGTCATCAGTGTATGGGGGGAACGGCTTCCGGCAGTAGGGTGCCGTTGGACGTGGCCTGAGTACGGCAAAGGGCCACAGAGGGAACATTGATGATAAAAGCTGAGAGCGGGGAGGGAAATGCCTGAAAATGTCTAAATCTTGCCTGTTTCTGTTCAATTTGACCGAAACGGGTAAGCGTGCGGGCCGCTACAGTAGCGGCCCGCCTGGCAGGGGATTATTTCTTCTTCAGTAACGGCTTAAGGAAGCGCGCGGTGTGCGACGTTTCGCAGTTAGCCACGGTTTCCGGCGTGCCGGCAACCAGGATCTCACCGCCGCCGCTGCCGCCTTCCGGCCCCAGGTCGACAATCCAGTCCGCGGTTTTAATCACGTCCAGGTTGTGCTCAATCACCACGATGGTATTGCCCTGATCGCGCAGTTGATGCAGCACCGCCAGCAGTTGCTGAATATCGGCGAAGTGCAGCCCGGTGGTCGGCTCATCCAGGATGTACAGCGTTTGACCGGTACCGCGTTTTGACAGCTCACGAGCCAGCTTGACGCGCTGCGCTTCCCCGCCGGACAGCGTGGTCGCCGACTGGCCGAGACGGATGTAAGACAGGCCGACTTCAATCAAGGTTTGCAACTTACGCGCCAATGCCGGTACCGCGTCGAAGAAATCACGAGCCTCTTCGATGGTCATCTCCAGCACTTCGTGGATGCTTTTGCCTTTGTACTTCACTTCCAGCGTTTCGCGGTTATAGCGTTTGCCTTTGCACTGGTCGCACGGCACATAGATGTCCGGCAGGAAGTGCATTTCCACCTTGATCACACCGTCACCCTGGCAGGCTTCGCAGCGGCCGCCCTTGACGTTAAAGCTGAAGCGGCCCGGGTTGTAACCGCGACTGCGCGATTCCGGCACGCCGGCGAACAGCTCACGCACCGGGGTAAAGATGCCGGTGTAGGTCGCCGGGTTGGAACGCGGAGTGCGCCCGATCGGGCTTTGATCGATGTCGATTACCTTGTCGAAGTGCTCCAGACCGGTCACTTCGCGGAACGGCGCCGGTTCGGCAATAGTGGCACCGTTGAGCTGGCGCTGGGCGATCGGGAACAGCGTGTCGTTGATCAGCGTGGATTTGCCGGAGCCGGATACCCCGGTAATGCAGGTAAATAGCCCCACCGGCAGCGTCAGCGTCACGTCCTTCAGGTTGTTACCGCGAGCACCGCTCAATTTCAGCACCTTGGTCGGGTCCGCCGGGACGCGCTGTTCCGGAATGGAAATCTCGCGTTTGCCACTGAGGAACTGGCCGGTCAATGACTCAGGCTGCGCCATGATGTCTTCGACGGTACCTTCCGCCACTACCTGGCCGCCGTGCACGCCGGCGCCGGGACCGATGTCGATGACATGGTCGGCGGCGCGGATGGCATCTTCGTCATGTTCCACCACGATCACCGTATTGCCGAGGTTACGCAGATGGATCAGGGTTTCCAGCAGGCGTTCGTTGTCGCGCTGATGCAGGCCGATTGACGGCTCATCCAGCACGTACATCACGCCCACCAGGCCGGCGCCAATCTGGCTGGCCAAACGGATACGCTGCGCTTCACCGCCGGAGAGGGTTTCCGCCGAACGCGACAGCGACAGGTAGTTCAGGCCGACGTTCACCAGGAACTTCAGGCGATCGCCAATCTCTTTCAGCACTTTCTCGGCGATCTTGGCGCGCTGCCCGCTGAGCTTCATGTTCTGGAAGAAGGTCATCGCATGGCCGATGCTCAGATCGGAAATTTCCGGCAGCGTGGTGTCTTCAACGAACACGTTTCGCGCTTCTTCGCGCAGACGGGTGCCGTGGCACGAGGCACAAGGGCGGTTGCTGATAAACTTCGCCAGCTCTTCGCGCACCGCACTGGATTCGGTTTCTTTATAACGGCGCTCCATGTTGTGCAGCACGCCTTCGAACGGATGGCGGCGCACGGTGGTGTCACCGCGATCGTTGATGTATTTGAATTCGATCGATTCTTTACCGGAGCCGCTGAGCACCGCTTTCTGCACGTTGGCGTCCAGGCTGTTGAAAGGCGCTTCAACGTCAAACGCGTAATGCTCTGCCAGCGAACGCAGCATCTGGAAGTAGTAGAAGTTGCGACGATCCCAACCGCGAATGGCACCGCCGGCCAGCGAAAGCTCGGGGTTCTGCACTACGCGTTCCGGATCGAAGAACTGCTGTACGCCCAGACCGTCGCACGTTGGGCAGGCGCCGGCCGGGTTGTTGAACGAAAACAGGCGCGGTTCGAGTTCGCGCATGCTGTAGCCGCAGATAGGGCAGGCGAAGTTGGCGGAAAACAGCAGCTCATCCGCTTTTTCGTCGTCCATATCAGCCACAATGGCGGTGCCGCCGGACAGCTCCAGCGCGGTCTCGAAGGATTCCGCCAGACGCTGCGACAGATCATCACGCACTTTAAAGCGATCGACTACCACTTCGATGGTGTGCTTTTTCTGCAACTCCAGCTTCGGGGGATCGGAAAGATCGCACACTTCGCCGTCGATGCGCGCACGGATATAGCCCTGGCTCGCGAGGTTTTCCAGCGTTTTGGTGTGCTCGCCCTTGCGGTCTTTTACCACCGGTGCCAGCAGCATCAGGCGTTTGCCTTCCGGCTGGCTGAGCACGTTATCCACCATCTGGCTAACGGTTTGCGCCGCCAGTTCGACATGGTGATCCGGGCAACGCGGTTCGCCGACGCGGGCAAACAGCAGACGCAGGTAATCGTGGATCTCGGTGATGGTGCCGACCGTGGATCGCGGGTTATGCGAGGTCGATTTCTGCTCGATGGAAATTGCCGGTGACAGACCTTCAATGTGGTCGACGTCCGGTTTTTCCATCAGCGAAAGGAACTGGCGTGCATAGGCGGAGAGCGATTCGACGTAGCGACGCTGCCCTTCGGCATACAGGGTATCAAAGGCCAGCGAGGACTTGCCTGAACCGGACAGACCGGTGACGACGATCAGCTTGTCACGCGGGATAATCAGGTTGATGTTTTTGAGATTATGGGTTCGAGCACCACGAACTTCGATATTGTCCATTTACACTTCCCGTCTTGATGATACACCGCGCCTGTCTGGGTGATTTACGCACGATTATGTGATCGAACGCGCAAAAAACCGGCACAGCCAGTACGAAACGCATAATTATGACACAAAAAAACCTGAATGAATATCCAGTACATGAATGCAAACAGGTCGATCGAAAGGACAATTCCGGAATACAGCACGCAGTAATCAACACGGGTGTCGTTTCAGGCTGAGCGTGTTAAACTTACTCGTTTATACTGTGTAAAAATCAATCATCAGGAGAGTTCTCATGGCCAGCAGAGGCGTAAACAAAGTAATTCTGGTCGGGAATCTGGGCCAAGACCCGGAAGTCCGTTACATGCCGAATGGCGGTGCAGTGGCCAACATTACCCTGGCAACCTCCGAAAGCTGGCGTGACAAGGCGACTGGCGAGCAGAAAGAAAAGACCGAGTGGCACCGCGTTGTGCTGTTCGGCAAGCTGGCTGAAGTGGCGGGCGAATATCTGCGTAAAGGTTCCCAGGTGTACATCGAGGGCGCGCTGCAGACTCGCAAATGGACCGATCAGGCTGGCGTAGAAAAATACACCACCGAAGTTGTGGTTAACGTTGGCGGCACCATGCAGATGCTGGGCGGCCGTCAAGGCGGTGGCGCACCGGCAGGCGGTGGTCAGGCTTCCGGCGGCCAGGGCGGTTGGGGTCAACCTCAGCAGCCACAAGGCGGCAACCAGTTCAGCGGTGGCCAGCAGGCGCGCCCGGCGCAGAACAACGCACCGGCAGCCAGCAGCAATGAACCGCCAATGGACTTCGACGACGATATTCCTTTCTGATATCAGGTTGTCTTAAGCCCAAAAAAAGCCCCGAAAGGGGCTTTTTGCTTTTCAGAACATTTAAGCCGAAAAACCGCCGTCGATGCTCAGGCTGGCGCCGGTGATATAGCCCGCCTCCGGACCGGCGAGGTAAGCGACAAAGCTGGCGATCTCCTCATCTTTACCGTAACGGCTAATGGCCATCATGGCTTTTAACTGTTCGGCGAAATCACCGCTGGCCGGATTCATGTCGGTATCGACCGGGCCGGGTTGCACGTTATTGACGGTGATGCCGCGTGGGCCCAGATCGCGCGCCATGCCTTTGGTCAGACCGACCAGCGCGGATTTGCTCATGGCATAAACTGCGCCGCCGGCAAAGGGCATGCGTTCAGCGTTGGTGCTGCCAATATTGATGATTCGGCCACCGTCATTCATATGGCGCGCTGCTTCCTGGCTGGCGACAAATACGCTGCGCACGTTGACAGCCAGCGTGCGATCCAGATCTTCCAGCGGCAGCTCTTCGGTACTGCCCATCGCAAGCACGCCGGCGTTGTTCACCAGAATGTCCAGATTACCCAGGCTGTTTACTGCCTGGCGTACCGCTTGTTGCAGGGCCGCGGCATCGGCACTGTCGGCCTTGATGGCGAGCGCTTTACCGCCGGTGGCGCTGATTTCGGCCACCAGGGCGTCTGCTTTTTCGGCGGAGGCGACGTAGGTGAAGGCTACGGTGGCGCCTTCACGTGCCAGGCGCTTAACAATGGCGGCACCAATGCCGCGTGAGCCGCCCTGAATAAATGCGACTTTGTTTTGCAGAGGATGTGCTGTTGTCATGGTGCTTCTCCAGAGTGGGGTGAGGTTAAACATCTACCGGATCAGTATCTGGGAAACGCCGGGTCGCCACTAGCCACAAAGAGCTATAATCAGCTTAAACCGTGGGTTTGAAATCAACAGGAGCAACCATGCTTGGTCACCTGGAATGTTTTGTCAGCAGTGCAGAGAACGGCAGCTTTTCTGCGGCCGGACGCAAGCTGGGCATCAGCTCTGCGGCAGTCGGGAAGAACGTGACCAAGCTGGAGACGATCGTCGGGGTAAGGCTTTTCCAGCGCAATACGCGCAAATTGATCCTGACCGAAGAGGGCGAACGTTTTTTGCAGGAGGTCAGCGGCGGCCTGTTGTCGATCCAGTGCGCATTAAAAGGAGTAAGCAGCGGCGGCGGGGTGGCGGCCGGCACGCTGAAGGTCAGCATGGGGACGGCGTTCGGCCTGCATTTTGTCATGCCGATGCTGCCCGACTTTCTGGCGCGTTACCCGGCAATTGTCCCAGACTGGCATTTCGACAACCGTAAAGTGGATCTGATTGGTGAGCATTTTGATGCTGCAATGGGGGGCGGTATCGAATTGGCGCAGGGCATGATTGCACGTGAACTGGCTCCAGCCCATGGGGTCCTGGTGGCTTCTGCTGCGTATCTGCAGCGCAACACCGCCATCCGGCAGCCGGAACAGTTGATGAACCATGCGGGCATTTTTATCCGCTCACCGCAAACCGGGCGGATCCGCAATCTGCCGCTACGTAATGCGGAGAATGAACAGCGAGCGCCGTCGATGGAAATCAAAATGACGGTAAATGAACCGGATGCTGCAGCGCAGGCGGCGGAAATGGGGTTGGGGATCGCGCTGATCGCCATGCCGAACGCCTTGCCTTATCTGGAAAGCGGTCGACTGGTGCGGGTATTGTCGGGCTGGTATGTCGATCGCGGCAGCGTGCACCTGTATTTCCCCACCACCAAGTTCCTGCCGACCAAAACCCGAGTGTTTGTTGATTTCATGATCGAACAATTTCGGCTGCAGAAGCTGGCGGCGAGGTTTGATGCTCGCTAGAAACGAGAAAAGCCCCTTGCGGGGCTTTTTTCTTCCGTCAGTTTACTGTCTGACGATCAGTTGAAGATTTCTGCGGTGCCATACAGTTTGTTCTGGCCACCGGCGGAGATGATGCGGTAAGAGCTGGCACCGGATGCAGCGGCTTTGCTGGCCAGTTCATTTTCCAGCGTGCTCAGGTTAGAAGCGCCGCTCACGGACACCACACCGATTTTCTGGGCACCGGCCGCAGGCTGGTTAGCGGGTTGGTCAGCGGCAACGCTGGCGAAAGAAGCGGTAGTCAGCAGCAGAGCGGTAGCAAAAAATTTGATGTTTTTCATGATTCAATCCTCAGGGTATTTTTTAGGTGAGAGGCTGTTGTCTCTCGATGTGTTAGATAATAGGCCGTCATGCCCAAAGAGAAAATCGGAGAGTTTTGAGTATCTCTGTCAAATTTATTGATTTAATTTTGAGCGGCAGATGACCTTGTTGGCGGGTGGGATAATTCACCACTACCCTTTAACCAGAAGCCTCGACATATAACGGGTGTGGCAACAGAGTGGAGAAGCCCCATGATTATCGTGCACCATCTAAATAACTCGCGGTCGCAGCGCATCCTGTGGTTTTTGGAAGAATTGGGAGTGCCGTACCAGGTGCAGCGCTATCAGCGCGATCCGCAAACCATGCTGGCGCCTGCGGAGTTGAAAAAGATCCATCCGCTCGGCAAGTCGCCAGTGATTGTCGATGGCGATCTGACGCTGGCGGAGTCCGGCGCCATTATTGAATATCTGCAGGAAGCCTACGATGCGCAGGGGCAGTTTATCCCCACCGACTATCATGCCCGGCAACAGTATCGTTACTGGCTACATTATGCCGAAGGGTCACTGATGCCGCTGTTGGTGATGAAGCTGGTGTTTAGCCGCTTGGGCCAGCCGCCCATTCCCTGGCTGTTACGACCAGTGGCAGGGGCTATTGGCAAAGGCGTACAGCGGGAGTATCTGGATAAACAGATTGCTCCGCACCGCGACTATCTTGAACAGCACCTGGAAAAAAGCACCTGGTTTGTCGGCAATGAATTCAGCGCGGCGGACATCCAGATGAGTTTTCCGTTGGAAGCGATGGCGGCACGTGGCGCATTGGATGGCTGTCCAAAGCTACGCGACTATCTCCAGCGTATCCATGCGCGGCCGGCCTACCAACGGGCGCTGGAGCAGGGCGGGCCTTATGATCTGCTGAAATGAGCGGGTGGGCTATACTCGATGAGGTCACTCTTCGTCGGAGGTAGCCCATGGCTACGCAAATTTTTGTTAACCTGCCGGTGGGCGATTTGCCCGTATCCATCGAGTTTTTCACTCGTCTTGGTTTCAGCTTTAATCCACAGTTCACCGATGACACCGCCGCCTGCATGGTGGTCAGCGACAGCATCTATGTGATGCTGTTGACCCACGACAAATTCAAAATGTTCACCCCGAACCCGATCAGCGATGCCAGAAAGGCGACCGAAGTGCTGATATGCCTGTCGCAGCCTAACCGGGCAGCGGTGGACGATCTGGTGCGCAAAGCGATTGCCGCCGGCGGCAATACCTATAATCAGCCGCAAGATTATGGCTTTATGTATGGCCACGGTTTTCAGGATCTGGACGGACACATCTGGGAACTGATGTACATGGATGAAAAGGCGGCCCAGGCTCAGTAGTCGTTTTGCCCTCCGAAAGGGGGGCGTTCCCATCGGATTTACCTATGAGACAAATACCGTATTTTCGATAATGATTGATCCCAGTGCTTTTCCGCATAAATTGGCGCGATCTTTGGTTGATCAGACGGTATGGAAGGCTGGATAATCGTTTGCCTTGAATAAACCACCATAAATTACCCGCACCATTCACTGTGAGTTAAACGTTTGCCTTTGATGCGACGCCCATTGGCGACGTGAGCAAAGGGCAGAAAAGCAAACGTTACCCTAATGAACATGCGTGGGCGGAATAACAAGCCTCTTTAAACGGGCTGGCAATGAAACACAGGGGACAGCAACATGTCGAATTCTCAAGCGAATAACGCCGTTAAACCAAAAGGCGGGCTTGATGGTTATTTTAATATTTCTGCGCGCGGTAGCACCGTGCGTCAGGAAGTGGTGGCGGGGCTAACCACCTTCCTGGCGATGGTGTACTCGGTGATCGTGGTGCCGAGCATGCTGGGCAAAGCCGGCTTCCCGCCAACGGCGGTGTTTGTCGCCACCTGCCTGGTGGCGGGTCTCGGTTCGTTGCTGATGGGGTTATGGGCCAATTTGCCGATGGCCATCGGCTGTGCGATTTCTCTGACCGCTTTCACGGCGTTCAGTCTGGTGCTGGGCCAACACATCAGCATTCCGGTGGCGTTGGGGGCGGTATTCCTGATGGGGGTGCTTTTTACCATTATTTCGGTAACCGGTATTCGCGCCTGGATCCTGCGCAATTTGCCGATGGGCGTCGCTCATGGTACCGGCATCGGTATTGGTCTGTTCCTGTTGCTGATCGCCGCTAACGGCGTTGGCCTGGTGGTGAAAAACCCACTGGACGGCCTGCCGGTGGCTTTGGGCGCATTCACTTCGTTCCCGGTAGTGATGACGCTGCTCGGGCTGGCGGTGATTTTCGGGCTGGAAAAACTGCGCGTTCCCGGCGGTATTCTGCTGGTGATCATCACTATTTCGGTGGTGGGGTTGGTGTTTGACCCGGCGGTGAAATACCAGGGCTTATTCGCGATGCCAAGCCTGGCGGATGCCAACGGCAATTCGTTGATTTTCAGCCTGGATATCATGGGCGCATTGCAGCCGGTGGTCTTGCCGAGCGTGCTGGCGCTGGTGATGACCGCGGTATTTGACGCTACCGGTACTATCCGTGCGGTGGCCGGCCAGGCCAACCTGCTGGATAAAGACGGGCAAATCATCAACGGCGGTAAGGCGCTGACTTCGGACTCCCTGAGCAGCATTTTCTCTGGTCTGGTCGGTGCGGCCCCGGCGGCGGTGTATATCGAATCCGCAGCGGGCACGGCTGCGGGCGGTAAAACCGGGCTGACAGCAACCGTAGTCGGTTTGCTGTTCCTGCTGATCCTGTTCCTGTCGCCGTTATCTTATCTGGTGCCGGTTTACGCGACCGCACCGGCGCTGATGTACGTTGGCCTGCTGATGCTGAGCAACGTCACCAAGCTGGACTTCAATGATTTTGTCGATGCCATGTCCGGCCTGCTGTGCGCCGTGTTTATCGTGCTGACCTGCAATATCGTCACCGGTATCATGCTGGGCTTCAGCTCATTGGTGATTGGCCGCATCTTCTCCGGCGAATGGCGTCGGCTGAATATCGGCACCGTGCTGATCGCCGTGGCGCTGGTGGCATTCTATGCCGGCGGCTGGGCAATCTAACCGCTATGTCGTTTCCCCCGTCGTTCCGGCGGGGGATGTTTGCCCTCATACCCTATTCAGATAAATCTCCTTCTGCCGATGCTGCATTTTGAAAGGCACAACAAGCTTTAACCGCCGTAAAAAAAGTGATCTACTATCGGGTATACATCAGAGATGTAGTCTGAACCCAAGAGTCTAAGGAAAGCATGGAAATCTTTTTTACAATCCTCATTTTAATCCTGGTGGTCTCCCTGTCCGGGGTGGTGACGCGCATGTTGCCGTTCCAGGTGCCGCTGCCGTTAATGCAAATCGGTATCGGGGCCCTGTTGGCCTGGCCGCATTTCGGGTTGCACGTCGACTTTGACCCTGAACTGTTCCTGGTGCTGTTTATCCCGCCGCTGCTGTTTGCCGATGGCTGGAAAACCCCGACGCGGGAGTTTTTGCACCACGGTCGTGAAATTCTTGGCCTGGCGCTGGTATTGGTGCTGATCACCGTGGTCGGCGTCGGTTATCTGATTTACGCCATGGTGCCGGGCATTCCTCTGGTGGCGGCGTTTGCGCTGGCGGCGGTGCTGTCGCCAACGGATGCCGTGGCGCTGTCCGGCATCGTCGGCAAAGGGCGTATTCCGAAGCCAATCATGGGCGTGCTGGAAGGCGAGGCGCTGATGAACGACGCGTCCGGCCTGGTCTCACTCAAATTCGCTATCGCGGTGGCGATGGGCACCATGGTGTTTACCGTGGGCGGCGCGACGCTCGAGTTCCTCAAGGTGGCGATCGGCGGCCTGCTGGCAGGCGTAGCGGTCACCTGGCTCTACAGTAAATCTTTGCGGATCATGAGCCGCTGGAGCGGCGATGACCCGGCGACGCAGATAGTCTTCCTGCTGCTGTTACCTTTTGCTTCTTACCTGATTGCCGAACACATTGGCGTATCCGGCATCCTGGCGGCGGTGGCAGCGGGGATGACCATCAGCCAGTCCGGCGTGATCCGCAACGCGCCGCTGGCGATGCGCCTGCGCGCCAACAGCGTCTGGGCGATGCTGGAGTTTGTGTTCAACGGCATGGTATTCATCATGTTGGGCCTGCAGCTGCCGGGGATCCTGGAAACCTCCATCCTGCAGGCGGAGCTGGATCCGACCATTCAGACCTGGTACCTGTTTGCCGACGTGGCGATTATCTACGCGGCGCTGCTGGTATTGCGTTTTACCTGGCTGTGGCTGATGAAAAACGCCAGCCGTCGCTTTATGAAAAAACGGCCGTTGCAGTTCGGCGATTACACCACCCGCGAACTGTGGGTAGCATCGTTTGCCGGGGTACGCGGGGCGATTACGCTGGCCGGTGTGCTATCTATTCCGCTGTTGCTGAGTGACGGCACCGCCTTCCCGGCGCGTTACCAGTTGGTGTTTATCGCCGCTGGGGTGATCCTGCTTTCATTGATTGCCGGCGTACTGGCGCTGCCGCTGTTGCTGCGTGGCGTTCAGGTGGCGGATAAGAGCGTCAGCAAAAGCGAAGAGCGGATGGCAATCGCCATGGCGGCTGAAGTGGCGATCGAAAGCATCAACAAAATGGAAGAGCGGTTGGCGGTTGATACCGAGGAAAACCTCGATCCGCAGGTGCTGAAAGAGATCAGTTCGCGAGTGGTGGGGACGCTGCGGCGCCGTATCACCACCAAGGACGATATCGAGAATGCGCTGATGCTGGAGAACCTCGAGCGACGTTTCCGCCTGACGGCGCTACGCGCTGAGCGTGGGGAGCTATATCACCTGCGCGCTACGCAAAAAATCAGCAACGAGACGCTGCAGAAGCTGTTGCACGATCTCGACCTGCTGGAAGCATTGTTGATAGAGCGAGAAGGATAATACTCACGGGGCCGCATATGCGGCCCTTGTTATTTGTGGTGACTGGTACTGGCTGCGGGCCAGTAATCGCGGCAGCAGGCTATCCAGGCCTGTGCACTGTGCGACAGGTAGCTGCCCTGCCGCCAGATCAACCCGACTTTCCATTCCATACGGGGTTCTAGCGGCAGCCAGATCAGGTTTTCCTTATCCAGCCATTGGCAGACCGGCTCCGGCAGGGTGGCGATGCCGACCCCGGCCTGTACCATCGAAGCCAAAAAATCCCACTGTCCGCTGCGCACCGCAATCTGTGGCTCAAACCCGGCCTGACGGAACGCTTTCATCAGCATTTTGTACAGCGCGAAGTCCTCGTTATAAAGCAGGATCGGCCAGTTAGCCAACTCGGTGATATTGATGCTGGTGCGATTAAGCCAGTGTGGCGTACGCGGCGCAACCACGCACATGGGGTGGACGAGTAACGGCAGGAAGGTCAGTGGTTGATCCGAATCGACCGGCAGTATGGTCATCGCCAGATCCAGCTCGCCGGACATCACCGCCTGCTCCACCGACAGCCCACCCAGCTCGGAGATTTTCAGCTCGATGCCAGGGTAGGTTTGGCGGAATTGACGGATCAGATCGGCAATCTGCCGGCCGACCATGGGGGGAATACCCAGCCGCAGCACGCCCTTTTTGACCGAACTGATGTCTTCCAGCTCCGCCTCCAATTGGCGGAACTCATCAATGATCGCCAGCCCGCGCTGATATACCGCTTGCCCGCTGTCGGTCAGGTGCAGTTTACGGCCTTCGCGGATCAGCAGCGTGCATTCCAGCTCTTCTTCCAAATGGCGCAGCATCTTGCTGATGGTCGGTTGGGTGACGAACAGTTTCTCCGCCGCGCGGGTAAAGCTTTGCTGGCGTACCACTTCCACGAAGTAGCGCAGGGTGCGGACATCCACGTTGGATTCTCCTGGGGGAAGTACCGTCGGGAAACTATTCCCTGATGGCATGATGTCGATAATTTTAATTCATTTCAGGCGAGGTTTCCTGGCTGCGTATACTGTAAACCGTGAATTTTTTGCTTAAGGCCTTCCCCCATGTTATTGGCGTTCCGCCACGCAGCTCCCTCTTTGTTGAACCGGCTGCAGGTGCCGATCCAGGTTGCTTTATATGCAGTGTTATTTTTGATTGCCGACCGATTGGTGCAGCAGTTCCATCTGCCGCTGCCCGCCAACATTGTTGGCATGTTGATGTTGTTGGCGCTGATCCTGTTGCGCATTCTGCCGCTGAACTGGGTCAAGGCCGGTTCGCGCTGGTTGCTGGCCGAGATGCTGCTGTTCTTTGTTCCGGCGGTGGTGGCCGTGGTGAACTATGCCCAGCTGTTAATGGTGGAGGGCTGGAAAATTTTCCTGGTGATTGCGGTCAGCACCATGCTAACGCTGGGCGCGACCGGATTGGTGGTCGATCGCGTCTATAGACTGGAAGTCTGGCTGCAACGGCGTAAACAACGCGATGAATGATTTTATCCTTAGCCTCGCCTGCTTTCTGGCAACCCTGGTGTTGTACTTCGCCAATAAAAAACTCTACCGGCGCCGTCGTACCCTGCTGCTGATGCCATTGGTGTTGACGCCGATGATCCTGGTGCTGCTGCTGGTGGTGACCCATATTTCCTACCAGGACTACATCGGTGAAACGCACTGGCTGCTATGGCTATTGGGGCCGGCGACCATCGCCTTCGCGGTACCGGTCTACGAAAATCTGCATATCATTCGACGCCATTGGTTATCGCTCAGCGCCGGGGTGCTAACGGCGGTGTTGGTGGCGGTTTACAGCTCGGTGTGGCTGGCTCGCCTGCTGACCTTGCCGGAAGAAGTGCAACGCAGCCTGGCGGTGCGATCCATCACCACGCCGTTTGCACTGGAGGCCGCCAAACAGATGGGCGGCCAGCCGGATCTGGTGGCGCTGTTCGTGGTGATCACCGGGGTATTCGGTATGGCAGTGGGGGACATCCTGTTTCTGCGGCTGTCAGTGCGCAGCAGTCTGGCGAAAGGGGCCGGGCTGGGGGCTTCGTCGCACGGCGCCGGTACCGCGAAAGCCTATGAGATGGGGCAGGAAGAAGGCGTCGTCTCCAGCCTGGTGATGATGCTGGCGGGGATTATCACGGTGATTGCCGCCCCACTGATAGGGCAACTGATGTGGTGAACCTGCGATTACAACCCAGAAGGAGGATCATAGCGGCATGATCCTCCTTATTATTGCCGAATCAGGGGCTATCAGGCCGTTGCCGCGGTCCTGATCAGTTCCACCACCAGTGGTGAAAGCTCGTTTCGCAATGCCGCACGTTCGGACTGAAACAGCGTGGCGGCGTAAAAACGGTGTCCCGGTAGCTCAACCGAGCGAACGTCACCTTCGGTGTCGTGGCCGCTGATTATCAGCGGGTGCCGTTGCAGATCGGCGACAAACTCCGGGTTGACGCCGAAGTTGCAGTGATAGCCTTCGTGCGTTTCCAGCTTGCCGTAGACACGGGCTGCCAGCGTATTGGGTTGGAAAATAATAGCACCGCTTTTTTCGACCAGCGAACAGCTCAGCGGGGCTATCACCAACCGACCCCCGCTGTCGGTTTCCGCATGCCCGGCATCGTGCCAGCCCATCACGTTACGGGCGTATTCTACGATCGCATATTGGAAACCGCCGCAAGAGCCCAGGAAGGGAACGTTTTGCTCACGCGCATGGCGAATAGCCATAAAGGCACCATCGTCATGATTATACGGGCTGCCGGGCACCACCCAGATGGCATCATAGTCCTGCAGTACCGACGTGTCGGTAATGGTTTCTGTGGGCAGCCAGTGGGATTGAATGTCGACGTTAAGATGTGAAGCGGTGAGCTGAAGAGCGATAGGAATGGCCTGGTGAGAAACGGCCTGAGGTTGGTAGTCACCGACCAGAGCAATACGGACTTGAGCTTTCATCATTTCCTTTTCCTGTGCGGGTAAAAAAGGAGGTTACAGCAAAGATAAGCGCCCATCCGCAGTTTTTTAAATCCGGCGCACAAAAAAGCCCGGCTTTGGCCGGGCTGATAAGTATGGTTTTTGGGCTCAGTACAATGACGGAGCCCCGACCGGCCGGGTTTTAAAGCGACGATGCAGCCACATGTATTGCTCAGGTGCGCGCATGATCTCTTTTTCCACCACTTTATTCATGTAAGCCGCCGCGGCAATCTCATCGCCGATAGGATAATTCTCCAGCGCCGGTTGGATCAGCAGGTCATAACCCCGACCTTTTTCGCGGCGGATCAGAACCACCGGCACCAGCGCCGGCTTGGCCATGCGCGCCAGCATAAAGGTACCGCTGGTGGTGGCAGCCTGATCGACGGCGAACAGTGGAGCGAACACGCTACCGCGTGGACCGTAGTCTTGATCCGGGGCGAACCATACGGCCTCGCCGCGCTTGAGGGCATGAACCATGCCGCGCAGATCTTTGCGATCGAGCATCGCCTTGTTGGAGCGCATGCGGCCTTTGGTTTGTGCCCATTCCATGGCTTTATTGTTGTGTGGGCGGTACATCGCCATCATGGGTTGGCACAAACCCATGGCACGGCCACCCAGCTCCAGCGACATAAAGTGCACGCCAATCACCAACACACCGCGTTGGTTTCGTTGTGCCATTTTCAGGTGATTGATACCGGAAACGTTGAACCAGCGCTTAACGCGCTTATCAGACCAGAACCAGGCCATGCCGGTTTCCAGCAGGCCCATGCCGAGGGATTCGAAGTTGCCTACCACTTTGCGTTCGCGTTGAGCCTCGTCCATATCCGGGAAGCACAGCTCCAGGTTACGGCGGGTGATGGCAACGCGGCGTTTGAGGAATCGCATTGAGGTGCGGCCCATCCACACGCCGAGCTTGTGCAGCACCGGGTAGGGAAGTTGGACCAATAAGAATAAGCAAGCCAGGCCGAACCAGGTGAACCAATAGCGCGGATGCAGCAGGGCCGATTTGAATTTTTGCGGACGCTTCATATGAACTCATTTATGCGTTAAGGGGGCAGCAACCTGTAACGCATAAAGATCCACTCAATTGCGATACAACCACTCAGACACCCAGATACCACTATGGTTTAGCCAGATTCCATAATTGACTAAATCTTTACACTCGAAGGGCGGTTCGCGCTGCTATCAGGCTTCGGAAGGAGGGCTGTAGGCCAGCGAAGGCGGCTCTAGGAATGCGTATTGTATCACACAATACTGGGTGCAGCAGAAGAGGGGCATGCGAATATTCTCATTCGTGTTGTACCCCTATTGAAGATCGGAATTTTACAGGCTGGGAAAGATGATGGCGGCGAAAATTGCGGCAATCACCAGCCATTTTAGCAGGTAATACCCACGGCGATTACGGGCTTTCAGGCCTTGACCGGCATCACGCGCGGCGTTGACGTATTTGAATATCCGGTTGATGAAGCCGGTGCGGTCTTTATCATCGTTAGGTGAACTGGCGGCCGACATGAGGGTGGCACCGACCCAATGATTTACCGCCTGTGCCCAACGCCATTTCATTGGCCGTTCAATATCACAGAACAGGATGATTCGTGTCTGGTTAGTGGCGTTTTGCGCCCAATGCACATAGGTTTCATCGAAAATCACCGACTGGCCGTCACGCCAACTGTGTTGCTGCCCATCTACGTCGATGAAACAGCGATCGTCATTGGGGGTTACCAGCCCCAGATGATAACGCACCGAGCCGGCATAGGGATCGCGATGTTTGCCCAGATGGCTACCGGCCGGTAACTCGGCAAACATGGCTGCCTTAACCGATGGGAGGCGATTCAGCAACTCAACCGTCTGCGGACATAGCGCTTCGGCTGACGGGTGGCTGTCGCTGTACCATTTGAGGTAAAAACGTTTCCAACCGCGTTTGAAGAAGGTATTGAAGCCAGCATCGTTGTGCGATTGCGCCTTCTTGATATGATCTTGCAAGCGAACTGCTTCATCGCGGATCGTCGACCAGTTGTCGCTCAGGATCTGCAACTCGGGAAACTCACAAGGATCGAAATAAGGCTGTTTGGCAGGCAGTCGTGAAAACCCCGTCATGAACATATTGATCGGCCCCATAAATGTAGAGTGATCAAAAAGCTGACGTCTCACTTTTAGTTTTTCTTTTCCGCGGGAGTGTGCATAGGCAAAGCTGATGATAAATATGCCAATGATGATGACGGCAACCATAGAATCCATCCTATTCATTGCGTGTTAAAAAACGGATAAATTATAGTTTTTTACATGAAAAATTTTAATTTTTTGTGCCTTGATTGGAGCGAACGCGGTAAGTGGCAGGGTTAGCATAAAAGTTCGAACAACTGAATGTTGAAGAGCTTTTGTATCGTGTTTTGGCATTTTAGTCCTATTCCTAAGGCGCATAATGGAAAAATTATGCCATCTTGTTCTAGGCTGAATAGCACGTATCTGAAAAGAGGGAATTATGAAAAAATCAATTTTTGCCTTGTCTGCATTGTTACTCGCTTCTCCGGTGTTTGCTGCAACTACGACGCAGGCCAGCGATGAGGTTGTTGCGCAAGCGCACAAGGGCGCAGATACTGCCAAAGAAAAACTGCACCAAACGCAGGATAAAGGCGATGAGCTGAAGCTGAAAGCTAAGCATGCTGCTGAAGGCAAAAGCGATACTACGGGCAGCAAAGTGACCGAGGGTACGCAAAAAGCCTGGCACAGCACCAAACAAGGTACCGAGAAAGCCTGGGATAAAACCAAGCAAGAAACGGAAAGCCTCAAGAACAAAGTCACCGAATAACTCGGTAGCTATACTGCAAGAGGGCCGGGCTTCCGGCCTTTTTTATTGCCCGCAATCCGGAAAAAGAAAAAGGCGCCGCCTCTTGCGAGGTTGCGCCTTTTCAACATGCCAACTGACTAGTATCAGTTCATGCCGTATTTTTTCAATTTCTTACGCAGCGTACCGCGGTTGATGCCCATCATCAGGGCTGCACGGGTCTGGTTGCCACGGGTGTATTGCATCACCATGTCCAACAGTGGCTGTTCAACTTCAGCCAATACCAGCTCATACAGATCGTTAACGTCTTGACCATTCAGTTGAGCAAAATAGTTCTTCAGTGCTTGTTTAACCGAGTCACGCAGAGGCTTTTGAGTCACTTGATCCTGTGAGTTCACGGTTGAAACGGTCAGTACGTCAGAATTTACGCGTTGTTCGAACATAGTTCTGTCAGCTCTTTTTTGTTACGCAAGATTTTCGAAATATGCCTCCAACGCCTCCAGCTGTTCGCTGGCATCCTCTATGGCGTTGAATGTGCGCCGAAACTGGTCATTCGGGGCGTGCTCCTGGAGATACCAGGATACGTGCTTACGAGCAATCCGGAATCCCTTGCCTTGGCCGTAAAAGCCGTGCAATTCCCGAATATGCCCTATCAACAAACGCTTAACCTCGCCAAGTGGCAGAGGGGGCAGCAGTTCCCCAGTGTCCAGATAATGCTGGATTTCCCGGAAGATCCAGGGTCTCCCCTGAGCAGCGCGGCCTATCATCAGGGCATCAGCCCCAGTGTAGTCGAGCACTGCTCTGGCTTTATGCGGGTCAGTAATGTCGCCATTCGCGATAATCGGAATGGAAACATTCTGCTTAACTGCCCGAATGCTGTCGTACTCCGCGTCGCCGTTGAACAGGCAGGCACGGGTTCGGCCATGAATAGTCAGGGCCTGTATACCACAGTCTTCGGCCAGTTGGGCAATCTCTACACAGTTACGGTGTTCTGGCGCCCAGCCAGTGCGGATCTTAAGCGTTACCGGCACATCCACGGCGTTAACCACCGCGTGGAGGATCTGTTTAACCAGATCCGGGTACTGCAGCAATGCAGACCCTGCAAGTTTCCGGTTCACTTTCTTGGCCGGGCAACCCATATTGATGTCGATGATCTGTGCACCGCCGGCCACGTTAATACGCGCCGCTGCGGCCATATCATCCGGATCGCATCCGGCAATCTGCACGGAGCGGATCCCTGGTTCATCGCTATGGACCATACGCAGACGCGACTTATCCGTCCGCCACACCTCCGGATTGGAGGAGAGCATTTCGGATACAGCCATCCCAGCACCCATTGCATGACATAGGGTCCTAAATGGGCGATCTGTAATGCCGGCCATCGGGGCCGCAATCAGGCAATTTGTAAGCTGGTGGTGTCCAATGCGCATAGACAAAGAGTAACCATACTGTGTCCGCAAGGGCGCGTATATTACGCATTTTTGCGCTGAGATGAAAGGCCAAACTTTGACCAATTGGCCGCTATTCGCCATTAAAAATGCGGTTTGTCGGGATTCATAAAAATATTATATATACTTAACAATGGCTTGCCTGATTTTGGTTAATTAGTGCGCTATAAAATATTCCCAATACAACAGGATTTTATCTGTAATGAGTCTCGATTCAGCTCGAGAACGGCAGTGATTTAAGTCGTTTGTCAGGGTTTTTCATTGAGAATGGGCTGAATTATGCTGAAATCGCGTGGTGAAGGCTTAGGCAGAAAATATTCAGGGTCACGTGAATTTGGCATGGCGTTTCAAAGGCGCGGGGTGCCGACGTCGCGTAGACAGGAAAAACAAAAAACCACCGCCACGGGCTACGTTGGCGGTGGTTTTTATCAGGGCAGTAAGGGGATTACTTGCGCTGACCGGTGATGCGGCACCACTCTTCACGCTCTGCGACCGGATCCAGCGTGAATTTCTCTTCATAGGCTTGCGCCACGCTTGCCGCCTGTGTTGCCAGCACGCCGGACAGGCCCAGATAACCGCCGGACTTCGGCAGACAGCCGATCAAGGGGGCCAGCTCACGCAATGGGCCCGCCAGGATGTTGGCGACGACCACGTCGGCCTGCAGATCGGCAGGCTGGTCTTTTGGCAGATACAGCTCCAGACGCTCTGAAACGCCGTTACGCTGCGCGTTGTCGCGGCTGGCCTGAATGGCCTGGGGATCGATATCGATGCCGATAGCGCGCGCTGCACCGAGCTTCAACGCGGCAATTGCCAGGATGCCGGAACCACAGCCGAAGTCGATAATGGTTTTACCGGCCAGATCGAGGCCGTCTAGCCATTGAAGGCACAGTGCAGTCGTTGGGTGAGTGCCGGTACCAAATGCCAGGCCCGGGTCAAGCATGACGTTGACCGCGTTCGGGTCGGGCACGTCGCGCCAGCTTGGGCAGATCCACAGACGTTCGCCGAAGCGCATCGGGTGGAAGTTGTCCATCCACTCGCGCTCCCAGTCCTTGTCTTCCAGCTGTTCAATTTTATGGCGGAAGCCGGCGCCGAGCAGCGGGTGCTGTTCCAGCATGGCGACCACGTCGGCCATGTCGGTTTCGGCATCGTACAACCCGATCACATCAGTGTCGCCCCACAGCAGGGTCTCGCCCGGCAGCGGTTCGAACACCGGATTGTCGTGGGTGTCCTGGAAAGTGACCGATACTGCGCCGCTTTCAACCAGCGCGTCGCTCAGGTCTTCCGCCTGGCTGCCGGTGGTGTTCAGTTTTAGTTGGATCCAAGGCATAACAATTCTCTTTAAGAGGCTAATGATGACGCCACTCGGCGCTTTTCGCCTATGACGTTACCGATATAAAACGCCAGCAGGCTAAGCAGCAGCGAAGGCACAATAGGGTGCAACCCTGCTAGCTGCAGATTAAAGCTGGCCAATAGCGTATAGCATACCGCACCCGTCACCATTGAGCTAAGTGCTCCCTGCGCATTGGCGCGTTCCCAGTACAGGCCCAGCACCAGTGGCCACAGGAATACCGCTTCCAGGCCGCCAAATGCCAGCAGGTTCAGCCAGATGATCATTTCCGGTGGCCGCCAGGCCGCCAACAGCACCAGCAAGCCGAGAATCAACGTGGTCAGGCTGGAGAAGCGTTTGATCAGGCGCTCGTTCTGCATGTGCTGTGGGCGTACGCCAAGGTAGAGATCTTTGATGATGGTGGCGGAAGATTGCAGCAATTGGGCGTTAATGGTCGACATGATTGCCGCCATCGGCGCCGCCAGGAAAATACCGGCGGCATAAGGCGGCAGCACGGTGATCATCAGCGTCGGGATCACCTGATCGGGGATCTTCAGGTCCGGCAATACCGCACGGCCCAGCGCGCCAGCCAGATGCATGCCAAACATCAGCACCGCGACCACCATGGTGCCGAGGATGATCCCGCGATGCACCGCCTTGCTGTCCTTGTAGGAGATGCAGCGCACCGCCGTGTGCGGCAGGCCAATCACGCCAAAGCACACCAGTATCCAGAACGATGCCATAAACGGCAGGCTGAGGATCTGTTCACCGCCCTGCGGTGATACCAGCGCGGGGTCAATCTGTTGCAGCTTATCCACGGCGCTGTGCAGGCCGCCGGCGGCGTGAATCACCGCAACCAGCAGCAGCACGGTGCCGATCAGCATCACCAGCCCCTGCATGGCGTCATTGAGCACGCTGGCGCGGAAGCCGCCAAAGGCGGTATACAGCGCGATGCTGATACCGAAGATCAGCAAACCGGTGTCGTAAGGAATACCGGCGGCGGTTTCCAGCAGGCGCGCGCCGCCGATAAACTGCACCGTCATGGCACCCAGGAACGCCACCAGCAGGCTGAGGCTGGCCAGCCAGACCAACAGACGACTTTGATAGCGGCCGTAAAGCATATCGTTCAGGGTAATGGCGTTGTAGCGGCGCGCCAGAATGGCAAACTTCTTGCCCAGCACGCCGAGTGAAAGCCAAACCGCCGGCAGTTGGATCATCGCCAACAGCACCCAGCCAAGGCCGTATTTATAGGCGGCGCCGGGGCCCCCGATAAAGGAACTGGCACTGATATAGGTGGCGGTCAAGGTCATGGCCAATACGAAGCCGCCCATCGATCGGTTGCCCAGAAAATATTCGCTGAGGAAGTTGCCGCTCTGGCGTCGGCTATAGGCGTAAACCGACAGCCCGAACACCAGCACCAGATAGGCGACCAGCGGCAGAATGACTTCAGTTTGCATCGCCGTCCTCCAGCGAAATATCACGGAATATGCCGCGTACCATTAGCCAACACAGGCCGATGAACAGCAGCGGAACCAACAGGCAGGCCATTTCGAACCAGTGCGGCAGACCGGTAATACCGGATGCGCTGTCCGGCAGATAGGCTGCCAGCGCCCAGGCCAGCAGATAAAGCAGCGTCAGGCCCAGTGCCCAGCGCGCCTCGCGGTGAGCTTGAATAAAACGTGTGTCCATCCGTTTCTCCAATATACCCGTCATACTTGAAGCTGCCTCTGTGTTGGCTGCGCTCACTTACCCGAATCACTTACTACAGTAAGCTCATCGGGATGCGCTCCTTTGCCGCCTTGATGCAACTCCAATTATTTAGGGTATACAACTATTATGGATTTGATCATCCATTGAGTGACCCAAAGCAGTAAAGAAAAAGGCCGGTGATTAACCGGCCTTCTGTCAGGCGATGCGAATAGCCTGCCTTAGGTTTCCTGCAGACCGAGCTTTTTCTCCAGATAGTGGATGTTGGTGCCACCGTGCTGGAAGTTTTCGTCGCTCATGATCCGCTGTTGCAGTTCAACGTTGGTTTTGATGCCATCGATGATCAGCTCAGCCAGGGCGTTCTTCATGCGGGCAATCGCCACGTCACGGTTTTCACCGTAGGTGATCAGTTTGCCGATCATGGAATCATAGTACGGCGGTACGGTATAACCGGCGTAAATATGAGATTCCCAACGCACGCCGAAACCGCCTGGCGCATGGAAACGGGTGATCTTGCCTGGGCTAGGCAGGAAGGTGTTCGGGTCTTCGGCGTTGATACGGCATTCCACCGCGTGGCCGTGAACCTTCACTTCTTCCTGTTTGATCGACAAAGGCTGACCGGCAGCGATACGCAGCTGCTCTTTGATCAGATCCACGCCGGTGATCATCTCGGTAACCGGATGCTCAACCTGAATACGGGTGTTCATTTCGATGAAATAGAACTCGCCGTTTTCATACAGGAACTCGAAAGTGCCCGCGCCGCGGTAACCGATTTCCACACAGGCCTTCGAGCAGCGCTCGCCGATATAACGGCGCATTTCGCTGGTGATGCCCGGTGCCGGAGCCTCTTCAACCACTTTCTGGTGGCGACGCTGCATGGAGCAGTCGCGCTCGGCCAGATAGATGGCGTTACCCTGACCGTCCGCCAACACCTGAATTTCGATATGGCGTGGGTTTTCCAGGTATTTTTCCATGTAAACCATGTCGTTGTTGAAAGCCGCTTTGGCCTCCGCCTTGGTCATGGAAATGGATTGCTCGAGGTCTTTGTCGCTGCGCACTACGCGCATGCCACGACCGCCGCCGCCGCCGGATGCCTTGATGATAACCGGGTAGCCGATGCGCTTGGCGAAGGCACGGTTTTTATCCATGTCGTCGGTCAGCGGGCCATCAGAGCCAGGTACGCAAGGCACGCCAGCTTTCTTCATGGCATTGATGGCAGAAACCTTGTCGCCCATCAGGCGGATAGTTTCGGCTCTCGGGCCAATGAAGATAAAGCCGGAGCGTTCGATCTGCTCGGCGAAATCGGCGTTTTCAGACAGGAAGCCGTAGCCCGGGTGGATCGCCACTGCGCCGGTGATTTCAGCCGCAGAGATGATTGCCGGGATATTCAGGTAACTTTTTACCGATGGCGCAGGACCGATACACACGGTCTCGTCAGCCAGCAGTACGTGTTTCAGATCGCGATCGGCTGTCGAGTGCACGGCAACGGTTTTGATGCCCAGCTCTTTACAAGCACGCAGGATACGAAGCGCGATCTCGCCACGGTTGGCGATAACAATTTTATCAAGCATGTTCGCCTCGTTATTCGATGACGACCAGTGGCTCGTCAAATTCTACCGGTTGGCCGTTCTCTACCAGGATGGCTTTCACCACGCCGGATTTGTCCGCTTCGATCTGGTTCATCATTTTCATTGCTTCAACGATGCACAGAGTGTCGCCGGCGTTCACTTTCTGGCCGACTTCGATGAAGGCTTTCGCATCCGGGCTTGGCGTGCGGTAGAAAGTACCGACCATTGGGGAACGAACGACGTGGCCACTCATGGCCGCTGGTGCTGCAGGCGTTTCGGCTGGCGCGCTGGCAACGGCGGTAGCCAGTGCTGGCTGCGGCTGTGCTGGCATTGCGTATGCCTGTGGCATCATTGGGTAAGCCTGCGCTGGAGCAGCGCGGCTGATGCGAACTGACTCTTCGCCTTCAGAAATTTCCAGTTCAGAAATACCTGATTCTTCAACCAGTTCGATCAGTTTCTTGATTTTACGAATATCCATGAGTGTGATTCCGTACTCTTTTGCGTAGCAATTAGTGGGTTTTCGACAGACGGTTAACCGCTGCCTGTAAAGCAAATGTGTAGCCATCCGCGCCGAGGCCGCAAATCACGCCTACCGCAATATCGGAGAGGTAAGAGTGATGGCGGAAAGGCTCTCGGGCATGCACGTTGGAGAGGTGGATCTCGATAAACGGGATCTGCACCGCCAGCAATGCATCACGCAGCGCCACGCTGGTATGCGTGAACGCGGCAGGGTTAATCAGAATAAAATCTGTGTTGCCGCGCGCCTGATGTATGCGGTCGATCAGCGCATGTTCGGCGTTAGACTGCAGATGGCTCAGGGTAATATCCAGTGCGGATGCCTGGTTTTCCAATCCGTTAACAATCTCTGTTAACGTCGTGCTGCCGTACTTCTCCGGCTCACGCGTCCCCAGCAGATTCAGATTGGGGCCGTTCAGAAGCAAAATGTGAAACTTATCCGCCATTGTGCTGGTATCTCCGGCAATAAAACCATCATCGTAGAAAATAACCCGACGTCACAGATTTGTCACCTGTTAAGGGGAAAATTCACCCTGAGAACAGGAACAAGGTCGGGCATTATAACGATATCGTAGCAATTCGCAGCTAAATACTGGTCTTATCAGCGAAGATATTCAACCCTAAATCAGTAAACTGGCCAGGGCGATATTGCATTATGAGGGGTAGAACACAGAAAAGTTCCGGCTTTTAACGCCACCAATTGCGGAATTTCTTGTATCGCAGCGCCAGTAGCGCGACGGCCAGCAGAGCATAAATGAAGGGCTGCGGCGAAAAGGTTTTTACCGACCACAGGTAGTGAATCGGTGCCAGGATCGCCACCAGATAGACCAGATTATGCAACGTCTGCCATTTGGCCCCCAGTTTGCGCATCGCCCACAGCGTGGAGGTTGCGGCCAGCGCCAGCAGGATCAGCCAACTGATGATGCCGAGCGTCAGGTAAGGGCGGGTGACCAGTTCACGCCCCAGCAGGCCGATATTGCTCAGCCCCAGCTCCAGCGTCGAATAGCTTATCAGATGCAACGTGCCCCAGGCAAAACACCATAGTCCCACCAGACGACGACAGCGAATCAGCAGCGGTTGCCGGGCATAGCGCGCCAGTGGCGCAATCATCAAGGTTGCCAGCAACAGTTTCAACGTCATTCTGCCGGTAAAGTGTTGAATGTCTTTGGCCGGATCGGCGCTGAACCAACCCTGGTCCACCGACAGCACCAGCCAGAGAAAAGGCAGGAATGCCGCCAGATAAATGGCGACCTTAATCCACTTGATATGAGCCGGAGTTAAACGCACCTAAAAATTCTCCCTTAGATCCAGGCCGCGGTACAGCGACGCTACCTGTTCGCCATAGCCGTTAAACAGCAGCGTGGGTTGGCGTTTAACGTCCAGAATGCCGCCGGAGCCGATAAAGCGTTCGGTGGCCTGTGACCAGCGTGGATGATCGACGTTCGGGTTTACGTTGGCATAGAAGCCGTACTCATTCGGCGCAGATTCATTCCAGGTTGTGGGCGGCTGATCGCGCACCAGACGGATATGGACTATCGACTTAATGCCTTTAAAGCCGTATTTCCAGGGGGTGATCAACCGCAGCGGCGCACCGTTTTGCGGCGGCAGCGTTTTGCCGTATACGCCGACGGTCAGCAGGGCCAATGGGTTCATGGCCTCATCGAGACGCAGCCCTTCAACATAAGGGTATTTCAGCCCGCCGCCGATAAAACGATCCTTCTGGCCTGGCATCTGCTCCGGATCGTACAGCGTTTGGAAAGCGACGTAGCGGGCATTGCTGTTCGGCTCCGCCAGCTTGATCAGCTTACCCAGCTCAAAGCCAA
Organism: Serratia sp. GW822-FHT06E05; assembly: GCF_058799445.1. Lineage (NCBI taxonomy): Bacteria > Pseudomonadati > Pseudomonadota > Gammaproteobacteria > Enterobacterales > Yersiniaceae > Serratia > Serratia sp. GW822-FHT06E05. Next base: position 359,844 of record NZ_JBXALM010000003.1, on the reverse strand, counting down.
TCCAGGGCACGACCATCGACCAGGCCTCCACGCAGCGCATACGGTAGATGCGTTGTTCCAGCGGGAAGCGTTTGATCAAGTCATCGATATCCAATGTGATCGGTTTGGCGACTTCGCCGTCGATACGTACTTTCCAGCCTTCGGTTTTCAGGCCGCCGGCATTCGCGGCAGGATCGGCTTTATCCAGACCGAATTCGTAGAAGTTGTTGTAACCGGTGACTTTGTCTTCCGGCGTCATGGCCAGTTGCGCCTGCCAGGCCGCAGGCTTGCTGAATGCCAGCGGTTTACCGGCGGGGGCCTTGGGCCGATCGTTGCCTTTGAACCATGACAGCAAATCGGCCTGCGCATTAAGCGGCAAGGCCAGCGACGCGGCGGTGATACCCAACGCCTGCAGCACTTTGCGCCGCTGATGGAACACGCTCTCGGGCGTGACATCGGCTTCGGTCAATTTAGGGGGCTTTCTCATGGTGTTTTCTCCGCGTTTCATCCCCGCCGCCTTTCAGGTGCGGGTACTCAAACCTGCTCCCGTCAGAGTGACTGTAGGGGGTAACCTTCTGAGCCCGATTAACGCGGACGCAGCATGCAACGCCCCTACAGTATGCTGGGGTATCTGTGTTGTAAGCATGGCGTGAAATCAGGCTATATGCGAGAGGGCGCGGGAAAATATGAAATTTCGCAGGCGGATGTTCCCCCCGTTGCCGGGGGGCGATTTAAGCTTTAGCGGATTTTAACCAGAGTGCGACCGGTTACTTGATGATTCAGCAGCGCGGCGGCGGTGGCCGGTGCCTGTTCCAAAGTGATTTCCTGGGTGGCCTGTTGGTAGAAACTGTCAGGCAAAATACCGGCTAGCCGTTCCCACGCGGTTTGGCGGCGATGCAGTGGCGTATGCACCGAGTCCACGCCCTGCAGGCGAACGTTGCGCAGGATAAACGGCATCACCGTGGTGGGCAGGTGATAGCCACCGGCCAGGCCACAGGCGGCGACCGTGCCGTTATAATTCATCTGCGCCAGTACTCGTGCCAGCAGGGTGTCACCGACGGTATCTACCGCCCCGGCCCACAGTTGCTTTTCCAGCGGACGCGGGGCTTCCAGGTAGCCGTCGCGCGACAGGACTTCTTTGGCGCCCAGCGCTTTCAGATACTCGGTATTGCTCTCGCGGCCGCTGATGGCGGTGACGTGATAGCCCAACGCCGCCAGAATGGCGATGGCCGTGCTGCCTACGCCGCCGCTGGCACCGGTAACCAAAATATCGCCGTCGTCCGGGCGCACGCCACCTTCTTCAAGCGCCATCACGCACAGCATGGCGGTAAAGCCGGCGGTACCCAGGATCATCGCTTTGCGTTCATCCAGCCCGTTTGGCAAGGGCACCAGCCATTCGCCTGAGACTCGTGCCTGTTCAGCCAGGCCACCCCAGTGGTTTTCACCCACGCCCCAACCGGTGAGCACCACGCTTTGGCCTTTTTTAAAACGATCGTCGCGGCTTTCGCGTACTGTACCGGCGAAATCGATGCCTGGCACCATCGGGAAGTTACGCACGATCTTGCCTTTGCCGGTGATCGCCAACGCATCTTTATAGTTAAGGCTGGACCAGTTGACGTCTACCAGGACATCGCCGTCGGGCAGCAGATCGCTGCTGATATCCTTGATGTGAGCCAGAGTTTGATCGCCTTGTTGTTCCAATAACAGTGCACGCATGTCACTCTTCCTCTTGTTTGCATTTTTGCCATGGATGGCTGAACCAGATTTAATTGACTATATGCATATAAGAAATTTATGTCCTGATAAAAGACAAAAAAGGGTGATTGAAGGTTTTCTTCGTTGTCGAGGCTTGGTAGCTTGGGTGTCGTGAACCGACAACGGGTATCGCCGGAGCGGTACCCGCTATTCATTAAAAAAATCAGGATATTGTGTTGGATTCATTTGAGCGGATTCGGGGCCTTTATACTTCCAAAGGTGAAAACTCACGTAACCATACCGGACAAGGCACAGGGATGCGATTCACCACCAAACTCTCTGCATTGATCACCTTGCTTGTTGCTTTGGCGATGTTTTTGATGCTGATGGGCTGCTCATACAGCTTCTTTTACGTCACTCAGGAGCGTCTGGATCGCCGCTTCGAGTCGCTGATGACCTCACTCGACCAAGCGATGCTGCACGAATCCCCAGAGGAACAGAAACGCTGGTTGCCGTTGGTGATGCGTCCACTGGGTATTGTGGCGGTCAGCGTGGATACCAGCCACAGTAACCTCCTTTCCTATAAATTGCCGACGCTCAACAAACAGCCCTGGGATCCGCTCAACGGTTACAGGCAGGTGGCTTTGCCGCTGATGCAGCATCCCGGCGCGGCACTGCAAATTACTTATATCGATCCTTTCGCCAGCGACGTACGCTCGTTGCAATCTACCGCCGCCGTGACGCTTTCGATCGTTGTGATGGTGGTGATCTTGCTGTTTAGCCTGCGCTGGCTGCGCGATCAGGCCGACGGAGAGGATCGGCTGGAACGCCGCGCACGGCGCATTCTTAACGGTGAAAGAGAGAGCGTGATGCAGGGCGATATGCGCGAATGGCCAGCAAACGTCAGTGGCGCGCTCGATCGTTTACTGGCGGATTTGGCGGAAGCGCGCGAGGAACGTAATCGGGTCGATACCTTGATCCGCGCCTTTGCCGCTCAGGATGCCAAAACCGGCCTGAATAATCGACTGTTCTTCGACAACCAGCTAACCACTCAACTGGAAGAGGAAGGCTCGCACGGCATTGTGATGATGGTGCGACTGCCCGATTTTGACACGCTGCGGGAAATTCACGGCAACGGCGCGGTGCAGGAACTGATGTACTCGCTGGTCAATCTGCTGTCGACCTTCGTGATGCGCTATCCGGCGGCGCTGCTGGCGCGTTATTTCCACAGCGATTTCACCGTATTGTTACCGCATCGAACCCTGAAAGAGGCGGATGGCATTGCTTCGCAGCTGGTCCACGCGATTGATGCCTTGCCTTCAACGGCGCTTATCGATCGTGAAGCATTCCTGCACATTGGCATCGTGGCGTACCGCAGCGGACAAACCACCGAACAGGTGATCGATTACGCGGAGCAGGCAACGCGCCATGCTACGTTGCAAGGCGAAAACGGCTGGTACGTTTATGACAGCCAGGTGCCGGAAAAAGGGCGCGGCAGCGTCAAGTGGCGCACCCTGCTGGAACAGGTGCTGGCGCGGGGAGGCCCGCGTTTGTATCAGAAACCGGCGGTGACGGTAGAAGGGGAAGTGCATCACCGTGAGATCATGAGCCGGATCTACGATGGCACCCAGGAACTGCTGCCATCGGAGTATATGCCTCTGGTGCGACAGTTAGGGCTGGCGGAAAGCTACGATCGTCAACATCTGAGCCGTATTCTTCCTTTACTGACGCTGTGGCCCGAAGAGACATTGGCCTTTACGCTGAGCGTAGACTCACTGTTGCAGCGTAGTTTCCAGCGTTGGCTGCGTGATAGCCTGTTACAGTGTGAAAAAAGTCATCGTCGGCGAATTCTGATTGAACTTGCAGAGGCAGACGTGTGTCAACATATCGACCGTTTACGTCCGGTACTGAAGTTACTGTCAGGGCTGGGCTGTCGTCTGGCGGTGTCCCAGGCCGGGTTAACCGTGGTAAGTACCTCCTATATCAAGTCCTTACCAGTGGAATTGGTTAAGCTCCATCCGGGTCTGGTGCGGAGTATTGATAAGCGTGATGAAAATCAGCTGTTCGTTCAAAGCCTGACCGGCGCCTGTGAAGGCACCAGCACTCAGGTTTTCGCCGCCAGCGTGCGGACGCGTAATGAGTGGCAGACGCTGAAAGAGCGGGGGATCCTCGGTGGACAGGGCGACTTTTTCGCGTCGCCGGAACCGATAGACGTCGGGCGTAAAAAATATTCGCGTCGTTATCGTGTTTAACCTGAATACCGAACAAAAATTAACGTAGAATGAGCGCCAATTCATCTGGGCTTTTTTCTCTGTCATTTTGGGATAACCCCCAAACTGCCTGCGACAATGACGCCTATTTGATATAGGCTCTTGTCAGTCCTTTTCTGTTGAACGTTGGTAGGTGCTTACCACCAGCGGCAATCAGGGAATATGTTAGATTTTATGAGCTGTGTTACGCCGTTTCGTGCGCTGACAGGGTGGTAAACTGAGCCTTTGTTCAGGGAATTCAGGCCTCATCCAATTTCCGTGCATTCGAGCAGAAACAATACAGACTATTTTTCACCGAAGTAGAACGTTTTTGCGCCTTGTCGCTGCTTCGTGTGGTTGGTAAAGTAGGCGGATTTTATTTTCCGCCCCCAGCTTGCAGGATTATCCTTTAGTTATGTTTAAGAAATTTCGTGGCATGTTTTCCAATGACTTGTCCATCGACTTGGGTACCGCCAATACCCTGATTTATGTTAAAGGGCAAGGCATTGTACTGAACGAACCGTCGGTGGTTGCCATTCGCCAGGATCGTGCCGGTTCACCCAAGAGCGTTGCGGCCGTGGGTCATGAGGCTAAACAAATGCTGGGGCGTACGCCCGGCAACATCGCGGCTATTCGTCCGATGAAAGACGGCGTGATCGCCGATTTCTTCGTGACCGAAAAAATGCTGCAGCACTTTATTAAACAGGTTCACAGCAACAGCTTCATGCGGCCAAGCCCGCGCGTGCTGGTGTGTGTGCCGGTTGGCGCAACTCAAGTTGAGCGCCGCGCCATCCGCGAATCTGCCCAAGGGGCCGGTGCGCGTGAGGTGTTTCTGATTGAAGAACCTATGGCTGCCGCAATCGGTGCCGGCCTGCCGGTTTCTGAAGCGACAGGTTCCATGGTGGTGGATATCGGTGGCGGTACCACTGAAGTGGCGGTGATCTCACTGAACGGTGTGGTCTACTCTTCTTCTGTACGTATCGGTGGTGACCGTTTCGACGAAGCTATCATTAATTACGTGCGTCGTAACTACGGCTCACTGATCGGTGAAGCAACTGCCGAACGTATCAAGCATGGCATCGGTTCCGCTTATCCGGGCGATGAAGTGCATGAAATCGAAGTTCGCGGCCGTAACCTGGCTGAGGGCGTGCCACGTGGCTTTACCCTGAATTCCAATGAAATCCTTGAAGCGCTGCAGGAGCCGTTGACCGGCATCGTCAGTGCGGTGATGGTGGCGCTGGAGCAGTGTCCACCAGAGCTGGCTTCCGACATTTCCGAACGCGGCATGGTGTTGACCGGCGGTGGCGCATTGCTGCGCAACCTGGATCGCCTGCTGATGGAAGAAACCGGTATTCCGGTGGTCGTGGCAGAAGATCCGCTGACCTGCGTAGCCCGCGGCGGTGGCAAGGCGTTGGAAATGATCGACATGCATGGCGGCGATTTGTTCAGCGAAGAATAGTCAGCCCCAAGAAGGAGGAATCGTATCGGGTGAATGCGCAAAGCGAAAATCAGGTACGGTTCCTCTTTCTGTTGTCGAGGAACACGCATAATTTATGAAGCCGATTTTTAGCAGGGGGCCTTCCCTGCAACTACGACTTTTTTTGGCGGTGATCGTGGCCATTGGCCTGATCGTTGCCGATAGCCGTCTCGGTACGTTCGTGAAAATACGTAACTACATGGACACGGCCGTCAGCCCTTTCTATTTTTTGGCCAATGGGCCACGTAAAGTTTTGGACAGCGTTTCAGAAACGCTGGCTACCCGCCAACAGCTGGAGCTGGAAAACCGGGCTCTGCGGCAGGAACTGCTGCTGAAAAACAGCGATATTCTTCTTCTTGGCCAATTCAAGCAGGAAAACGCCCGCTTGCGTGAGCTGTTAGGCTCGCCGCTGCGCCAGGACGAACACAAAATGGTCACTCAGGTGATCTCGACCGGCTCGGATCCTTACAGCGATCAGGTAGTAATCGACAAAGGATCGGATAACGGCGTTTATGAAGGCCAGCCGGTCATCAGTGATAAAGGCGTAGTGGGCCAGGTGGTGGCGGTGGCTAAAGTCACCAGCCGCGTGTTGCTGATCTGCGATGCTTCACATGCGCTGCCAATTCAGGTGCTGCGCAACGATATCCGGGTGATCGCCGCAGGCAGCGGCTGTGCCGACGATTTACAGCTCGAACATCTGCCGAACAATACCGATATCCGCGTGGGTGATGTGCTGGTCACATCCGGCCTTGGCGGCCGCTTCCCTGAAGGCTATCCGGTGGCGGTGGTGTCCTCGGTCAAAGTGGATAATCAGCGCGCCTATACCGTGATTCAGGCTCGACCAACCGCAGGGCTACAGCGCTTGCGCTATCTGCTGCTACTGTGGGGGGCCGATCGTAACGGCGACATGCCGTTGCCGCCCGATGAAGTTCATCGCGTCGCCAATGAGCGTCTGATGCAGATGATGCCGCAGGTTCTGCCGCCGGCTGATGCGGTGGGGCCGCAACTGCCTCTGCCTGCTCCGGCAACCGGGGCCGCGGTACAAACCGCTGCTCCTGCTGCGGGAGTCACGCAATGAATCGTTACCGCAGCAACGGGCGCTGGATAATCTGGCTGTCATTCCTGGTGGCGCTGGTGCTGCAAATCATGCCGTGGCCGGAACAGATCTACATGTTCCGTCCCTCCTGGCTGGCTTTGATCCTGATCTACTGGGTGATGGCGTTGCCTCATCGGGTTAACGTCGGCACCGGCTTCGTGCTGGGGCTGATTATGGATCTGATCCTCGGTTCCACGCTGGGCGTACGCGCGCTGGCGTTAGGTATTATTGCCTATCTTGTGGCGTTCAAATTCCAACTGTTCCGCAATATGGCGCTCTGGCAACAGGCGCTGATCGTCGTGCTGCTGTCACTGGCGATGGACGTTGTGGTGTTCTGGGCCGAGTTTTTAGTGATCAACGTTTCTTTCCGCCCAGAGGTGTTCTGGAGTAGTGTGGTAAACGGCATCCTGTGGCCTTGGTTGTTCCTGTTGATGCGAAAAATTCGCCGTCAGTTCGCCGTACAGTAAGGGTATAACAATGACTTCGCTTTATCTGGCCTCCGGCTCTCCCCGTCGACATGAATTACTGACCCTGTTGGGCGTCCCCTTTGAAGTTATCCTGACGGATACCGAAGAGCAGCGGCAGGAAGGGGAATCCGCGGAAGCCTATGTGCGCCGTCTGGCGCAGGATAAGGCCAAAGCCGGCGTGGCGCTGGCACCGCAGGCGTGGCCGGTGCTGGGTGCCGATACCATTGTGGTGCTCAATGGCCGGGTGTTGGAAAAACCTCAGGACGAGACGCACGCGGCACAAATGCTGGCGGCGCTGTCGGGTAAACAGCATCAAGTGATGACTGCGGTGGCGATCGCCGATCGCCATGACGTTCTGTGCCAACTGGTGGTGACGGACGTGACATTCCGCAACCTGTCACAGCAGGATATCTGCGACTATATTGCTACGGGCGAGCCGATGGATAAAGCGGGCGCCTACGGAATTCAAGGAAAGGGTGGTTGTTTCGTCAGAACGATAACCGGGAGTTATCATGCGGTGATGGGCCTGCCGTTAGTCGAAACACATGAGCTGCTCAGTAATTTTGTCGCATTACGTGATGTAAGAACCGGTTGATGGGCGCTGCCATTATCGACCGGCTCTGAGGAGAAGGCATGACAGCTGAGCTACTGGTTAATATCACACCGTCTGAAACGCGGGTTGCCTATATTGATGGCGGCATCCTGCAAGAGATCCATATCGAACGCGAATCCAAGCGCGGCATCGTCGGCAATATTTATAAAGGGCGCGTAAGCCGCGTGTTGCCGGGCATGCAGGCGGCATTCGTCGATATCGGCCTGGATAAAGCGGCCTTCCTGCACGCTTCCGATATCATGCCGCACACGGAATGTGTCGCCGGCGATGAGCAGAAAAATTTCCACGTGCGTGACATTGCCGAACTGGTGCGCCAGGGACAGGATCTGATGGTCCAGGTGGTGAAAGATCCGCTCGGCACCAAGGGTGCACGCCTGACCACCGACATCACTTTGCCTTCGCGTTACCTGGTGTTTATGCCAGGGGCGGCGCACGTTGGCGTTTCGCAGCGTATAGAAAGTGAAGCCGAGCGCGATCGCCTGAAAAAAGCGGTGGCCGGTTACTGTGATGAGCTGGGCGGCTTTATCATCCGCACCGCGGCTGAAGGCATTGGCGAAGAAGAGTTGGCGCAGGACGCCGCTTTCCTCAAACGCCTGTGGACCAAGGTGATGGAGCGTAAAAAACGCAACCAGACCAAATACAAATTATACGGTGAGTTGGCGTTGGCGCAGCGCATTTTGCGTGACTTCGCCGGCGCGGCGCTGGACCGGATCCGCGTGGATTCCCGCCTGACCCACGATCTGCTGGTGGAGTTTACCGGTGAGTACATCCCGGATATCACCGCCAAGCTGGAGCTGTACACCGGCAGCCAGCCAATCTTCGATCTGTACGACGTCGAAAACGAGATACAGCGTGCGCTGGAGCGCAAGGTCGAGCTGAAGTCCGGCGGTTATCTGATCATCGATCAGACCGAGGCGATGACGACCGTGGATATCAATACCGGCGCCTTTGTCGGCCACCGCAATCTCGACGAAACCATCTTCAACACCAATATCGAAGCGACCCAGGCCATTGCCCGCCAACTGCGGCTGCGCAACTTGGGCGGCATTATCATCATTGACTTCATTGATATGAATAATGAAGAACATCGCCGTCGAGTATTGCATTCGCTGGAGCTGGCGCTGAGTAAAGATCGGGTAAAAACCACGATCAACGGCTTCTCTCAGCTAGGCTTAGTGGAAATGACGCGTAAACGTACGCGGGAAAGCATTGAACATGTGCTGTGTAACGATTGTCCTACCTGTCAGGGACGCGGCACGGTGAAAACAGTGGAAACCGTGTGCTACGAAATTTTGCGTGAAATTGTGCGCGTGCACCATGCTTATGATTCAGATCGTTTCCTGGTTTACGCCTCTGCGGCGGTGGGTGAGGCGCTGAAAAGCGAAGAGTCCCATGCGCTGGCCGAAGTGGAAATCTTTGTGGGCAAGCAGGTGAAGGTACAAATCGAACCTTTATACAGCCAGGAACAATTTGACGTTGTCATGATGTAGTTCGCCCGTTGGTGGCTAAAGTCAGACATGAGTGGGGCTCAGCATACTGAGCCCCATCGTGCATAGATATTCCCGTTGCCAGGCAGCGGAAGCAAGGAGAACTGCGTGAGGCGACTGCCTGGGATTTTGTTAGCTACAGGCGCCACTCTGATTGTCATCGTGGCGTTGCTGATCAGCGGGCTGCGTCTGGCGCTGCCTGAACTGAACAACTATCGCCCTCAATTGCTGGCAAAGGTTGAAAGCCTCTCCGGCGTGCCCGTACAGGTCGATTTCATCCAGGGCAGTTGGGAAACTTTTGGCCCACAGCTTGAAATGCGCAACGTGCGCGCCACGCTGCCCAAAAGCAATCTGAAGATTGAACGCGTGACCTTGGCGCTGGACGTGTGGCAATCGCTGCTGCATTTGCGCTGGCAGTTCCGCGATCTTACCTTTCACCAACTCCAGTTCGATCTTAACACCACGCTGGGCGGCGATGAGCACCAGGGTAGCACCATCGAACCGGGTAAAATCACCGATTTGCTGCTGCATCAGCTGGATCATTTCGACCTGCGCGACAGCCGCATCTCATTCCTGACGCCCGCCGGCGCGCGTGCCGAATTCGAAATCCCGCAGTTGACCTGGCTGAACGGCCGCGATCGTCACCGGGCAGAAGGGCAGATCAGCCTGTCGACGCTGAACGGTCAGCATGGTGTGGTGCAACTGCGCATGGATCTGCGTGATAACCAAGGGCTATTGAATACCGGCACTGTCTATATGCAGGCCGACAATATCGATATGAAGCCCTGGTTCACCCGTTGGCTGCGTGCCAATACCGGGCTGGAAAGCGCAGACTTCAGTCTGGCGGCCTGGCTGCAGATCCAAAATGGTGAAATCGCCACCGGCAGTGCATTACTGAAACAGGGGGCGGCCAACTGGAACGTGGGGACTCAAGCTCATCGGCTCGACGTGGACAACCTGGCGCTGACGCTCAGCCGTCAGGGTACCGGCTGGCAGGTGGACGTTCCGCAGTTGAACCTGGCCACCGACGGTCAGGCCTGGCCACAGGGTAAACTGTCTGCGCTGTGGTTGCCGGAAAACACCGAGTTCCTGGGCCCAGGGCAAACCGAAGAGCTTCGCGTGCGCGCCACTGACATTCAGCTTGAGCGCCTGGCCGCGCTACTGCCGACCTTCTCTTTCCTCAGCCCGGACGTGCTGGATCGCTGGAACGATCTGCAACCGCAAGGCAAGGTCAACGCGTTGGCGTTGGATATCCCGTTGAAACAACCGGAAAAAACGCGTTTCCAGGCCCTTTGGCAGGATGTCAGCTGGCAGCACTGGAAACTGTTGCCCGGCGTGAATCACTTCTCCGGCGCACTGAGTGGCGGTGTGGAAAATGGTCGTCTGCAGCTTGATCTCAATAACAGCACCTTGCCGTATGGCGATATGTTCCGGGCACCTCTGGAAATCAGCAGCGCGCGGGGGGCTCTGACCTGGCAGAACAATGACCAGGGCTGGGAACTGGCGAGCCAAAACCTGGATGTGAAAGCCAAATCGCTGTGGGTTAACGGTGACTTCCGCTATCAGCAGCCGGCCAAAGGCGACCCGTGGCTGAATATTCTGGCAGGTATCCGTCTGTACGACGGCGCGGACGCCTGGCGCTACTTCCCTGAGCCCCTGATGGGCAAGCATCTGGTGGATTACCTCAGCGGCGCCATCCAGGGTGGGCAGGTGGATAACGCCACGCTGATCTACAACGGCGATCCGCAGCATTTCCCATACCGCAAAAACGAAGGTCAGTTTGAGGTGTTTGTCCCGCTGCGTCATTCCACCTTCCAGTTCCAACCGGATTGGCCGGCGTTGACCGATCTGGCTATCGATCTCGACTTCGCCAATGAGGGGCTGTGGATGAACGCTCCGCAAACCAAATTGGGTAAAGTCGATGGCAAAAATGTCAGTGCCGTCATTCCGGACTACCTGAAAGAGCGTTTGTTGGTGGATGCCGAGGTCGCGGGCCAGGGGGGGGAAATCCATGACTATTTCAAACAGACTCCGCTGCACGATTCATTGGGCTCGGCCCTGGATGAACTGCAGATTGGTGGTAATGTCAGTGGGCGCTTACACCTCGATATTCCGTTGAACGGCGAGCTGGTGCGCGCCACCGGTGAAGTTGCACTGAACAATAACTCACTGTTGGTGAAGCCTATCGACAGTGAGCTGCAAAAGGTCAGCGGCAAGTTCCGTTTTGATAACGGCAACCTGAGCAGCGATACCCTGTCTGCCAATTGGTTTGGACAGCCGGTGGCGGTGGATTTCAACACTCAGGAAGGGAAAAACGATTACAAGGTCAACGTTGGCCTGAAAGCTGACTGGCAACCGGGCAAATTCCCTGGCATCCCGCAGGAAGTGAGCGATGCACTGAGCGGCAGCGCCCCTTGGCAAGGCCAAGTGGCTATTGTCTTGCCTCATCAGGGCGCGGCCAGCTATGACATTGGCGTTGATGCGGACCTTAAGAAAGTAAGTAGTCACTTACCTTCGCCATTAGATAAACCGGCGGGTGAGCCATTGCCGCTGAGCGTAAAAGTGAAAGGCGGTCTGAATGGACTCATGCTGACCGGCAGTGCTGGCAAACAAAACAAATTCAACAGCGAATGGACCTTCGCCAAACAGCAGGTCACGCTGGCACGGGCGGCCTGGCAGACCGCTGGTAGTGGAACCCCACCGTTACCGAACGGAAAATCTCTGACGCTGAACTTGCCGCCGCTGGACGGTGAGAAATGGCTGGGCCTGATGGCACCGGCGCTGAAACAAAGTGGCGGTATGGGCAAGGTGGGCGGATTTAACTTCCCGACCACCGTCGCACTAAAAACGCCACAGCTGCTGCTAGGCGGTCAGGCGTGGCATAAGTTGACGCTGTCGGCAGAGAAGCAGCTGGGGGCCACGCTGGTCAGCGCCAAGGGCGATGAGGTTGATGGCAGTTTACGGGTGGCGGACCGGGGGCCGTGGCGCGCCGATATCAATTATCTCTATTACAACCCGCAGTTTGACGCCGCTAAGAGCACTCCGACGGCGACCGCAGCTGCGCAGGTGGCCGCAGACAAGGTTTCCTTCCGCGACTGGCCGTCGCTGATGCTGCGCTGTAAGTCGTGCTGGGTGATGGGGCAGAACCTCGGCAAGGTTGAGGCGGATTTGACCAATCAGGGGGATACCCTCCTGCTGACGCACGGGTTAGTCGATACCGGCAAAGGGCGCATGACCGCCAGCGGTTTATGGAAACAGAATGCCCAGGAGGAGCGCAGCTCGCTGAAAGGTAAACTGCTGGGTGCCAAAATTGATGAAACCGCGGCTTTCTTCGGCATCACCACGCCGCTGAAAGGCGCACCTTATGACGTCGATTTCGATCTCTACTGGCGCGGCCAGCCGTGGAAACCGCAGTTGAACACCCTGAGTGGCGCGCTGAAAATCAATATGGGCAAGGGCGAAATCGACAGCATGGGCGGCGGTCGTGCCGGCCAGCTGTTGCGTCTGGTGAGCTTCGATGCCCTGTTACGCAAGCTACAGTTCGATTTCAGCGATACCTTCGGCAAAGGCTTCTACTTTGACTCCATCCGCAGCACCTCGTGGTTGAAAGATGGCATAATGCATACCGATAACCTTTTGGTAGACGGGCTGGCAGCGGATATCGCCATGAGCGGGCAAATTGACCTGGCGCGTCGGCAGATTGATATGGAAGCGGTGGTGGCGCCGGAAATTTCAGCCACCGTCGGCGTGGCGACGGCATTCGTGATTAACCCGATTGTCGGTGCTGCGGTGTTTGCCGCGTCCAAAGTGCTGGGGCCGCTGTGGAACAAGATTTCGCTGATTCGTTACCATATCGGCGGCAGCCTGGATCAGCCGAAGATCAATGAGGTGTTGCGTAAGCCAAAGGAGGATAAGGCGTCATGAGAAATGCTAACGTTGCGTTGTTACAGTTGTGCAGTGGCGATCGGGTGCGTGACAACCTGGCCCAGATTGAACAGCAGATTAAGCAGCTCAATGCCGGGGTAAAACTGGTAATGACGCCGGAGAATGCGCTGCTGTTCGCCAACTCTGCGGCCTATCGTGAGCATGCGGAGCAACAGGGCGACGGGCCGTTGCAAAACGCGGTGCGCGAAATGGCGCGACGCTATGGCGTGTGGTTGCTGGTCGGCTCCATGCCGCTGGTCAGCCGCGAAAATCCTGCGCTTATCACTACCAGCAGCCTGCTGTTTGACGATCAGGGCGAGATCCGGGCGCGTTACGACAAGCTGCACATGTTCGACGTGGACATTAACGACTCCCACGGCCATTATCGTGAGTCGGACACCTATCAACATGGCCAACAGCTCACGGTAGTGGATACCCCGGTCGGTCGGCTTGGCATGACCATCTGCTACGATTTGCGCTTCCCGGCGCTGTTCCAGGCGTTGCGAGCGCAGGGCGCTGAACTGATTTCCGTGCCTGCAGCCTTTACTCGCGTGACCGGCGAAGCGCACTGGGAAATACTGCTGCGCGCAAGGGCGATTGAAAACCAGTGTGTGATCCTGGCGCCGGCGCAGGTCGGCAGCCATGGCCCGACTCGCCGCACCTGGGGCCACTCGCTGGCGGTAGACGGTTGGGGCAAGGTGCTGGCCGAAAACGCGGATGCGGTCTCGGCGTTGAAAGTGCGGGTTGACACTACCGGCCTCAAAACGATTCGTGAGCAGATGCCGGTGTTGCAACACAACAGATTCCAGATGTCGCTGACGGCGCCGTTTGAAAAAAACTCCTCCATTAAAGAGTGAAAAAATTATGAGCCTGACGTTTGTCAGTGAGCAGTTACTTGCTGCGAATAAGTTGAGCCACCAAGACCTGTTTTCCGTCCTGGGGCAACTGGCAGAACGCCGCCTCGATTATGCCGATCTCTATTTCCAGTCGAGCTACCATGAAGCCTGGGTGATTGAAGACGGCATTATCAAGGATGGTTCTTACAATATCGATCAAGGGGTCGGGGTGCGCGCCGTCAGCGGCGAAAAAACCGGCTTCGCCTATGCCGATCAGATCACCCTGAACGCTTTGCAGCAGAGCGCACAGGCGGCGCGCAGCATCGTACGTGACAAGGGCAACGGCCAGGTACATACCCTGGGCGAAATAAGCCATAAGGCGCTGTACCCGCTGCTTGATCCGCTGCAAAGCCTGCCGCGTGAAGAAAAAATTGCCTTGTTGCATCGCGTTGATAAGGTGGCCCGCGCTACCGATAAGCGCGTACAGGAAGTCAGCGCCAGCATCACCGGCGTATATGAGCAGATCCTGGTCGCGGCTACCGACGGCACCCTGGCGGCGGACGTGCGCCCCTTGGTGCGTTTGTCCGTCAGCGTGCTGGTGGAACAAGACGGCAAGCGTGAGCGCGGCTCCAGCGGCGGCGGCGGTCGTTTTGGCTATGATTATTTCCTGGAAATCGTCGAGGGTGACGTTCGCGCCGATGCCTACGCCAAAGAGGCGGTGCGCATGGCGTTGATCAACCTGTCTGCCGTTGCGGCGCCGGCGGGCAATATGCCGGTGGTGTTGGGCGCAGGCTGGCCAGGCGTACTGCTGCATGAGGCGGTAGGCCACGGCCTGGAAGGTGACTTCAACCGTCGCGGTACGTCGGTGTTCAGCGGTCAGATGGGCCAACTGGTGGCTTCCGAGCTTTGCACCGTAGTGGATGACGGTACTCTGCAAGGGCGTCGTGGGTCACTGGCTATCGATGACGAAGGCGTACCGGGTCAGTACAACGTGCTGATTGAGAACGGCATCCTGAAAGGCTACATGCAGGACAAGCTCAATGCGCGCCTGATGGGCGTTGCACCGACCGGTAACGGCCGCCGCGAGTCTTATGCGCACCTGCCAATGCCGCGCATGACCAATACCTACATGCTGGCGGGTAAGTCGACGCCGGAAGAGATCATCGCCAGCGTCGAGTACGGGCTGTATGCGCCTAACTTCGGCGGCGGTCAGGTGGACATCACTTCGGGCAAGTTCGTGTTCTCCACCACCGAAGCCTATTTGATTGAAAATGGCCGCATCACCAAACCGGTGAAAGGCGCTACGCTGATTGGCTCCGGTATCGAGGCGATGCAGCAGATTTCAATGGTCGGCAACGATCTGGCGCTGGATAAAGGCGTTGGTGTATGTGGCAAAGAGGGGCAAAGCCTGCCGGTGGGCGTCGGCCAACCGACCCTGAAGCTGGACACCCTGACCGTTGGTGGTACCGCGTAACCGTCTCCTGGGGCCGGATCCCGGCCCCTATCAAACGCCATTTTGCGGCCTGCATCGCATTAACGGCAATGAGTTGGCTTTGCTTAAATTAAGAGCGATCCACTGTTTTTCCCAGCCTCAGTAAATCAATAAATTAGATTTAACTATTTGAAGCTATTTTCTGCGGTTTTCCCTAAGAGCTTTCTGTATCGATTGCCCTAATTGCCTCTCCAGCTAATGATTCACAGCTTGTTACATTCTTCCTTCCGTCGTTAAAATGCTGAAAAAACACACGGATGATCTTCTGAATGGATTCAGTGACTCAACGGCTTTCGACAGCTTTGCTGTGCATTTTCTTTTCCTCCGCGGCGGGCGCTAACCTGCTTAGCCCGGCAGATCGTGACACCATTCAACAACAGCAGCGTGAATTGCTGGAGCAAAACCAGCAGCAGCGGCAGGAGCTGCAACGTAGCCTGACGCCGGCCTTGCCGACCCCTGCAACACCCAACGCCAACGCTGGCGGACCTTGTTTTAGCATCGCCCATATCCGGCTGGAAGGCGCGGCTCATCTGCCCGCCAGTGCACAACGTAAACTCACGCAGCCTTATCTGCAGCAATGTCTGAATCTGGGCCAAGTCCAGACGCTGGTGCAGCAGATCTCCGATTGGTATATCAACCGTGGCTATATCACCAGCCGCGCATTCCTGACCGAACAGGATCTGTCGCGCGGCGAGCTGCGGTTGCTGGTGCGCTTGGTGGCATGTACGCCAACCGTATCCACCTGGTCTCCAGTGAAAAAGGCGTTGGGGTCAACCTCGGTAACCTCAACGCGCGTGAGGGCGATATTCAATTGGATGCCAATGGGCAACTGCGGCTGAATAATACGCTGGCAGAGGGGAGCCTGAATGCTACGGCGGCAGGAATGACGCTGAGCGGCAACCATAAGGCCGGCCAGGCGATGAGCCTGAACAGCCGGGGTGAACTGGCCCTGGACAAGGCCATGTTGAACGCCAAAGGCGATATGCAGCTTAGCGCCGCAGGCAAATTGCAGGCGGGCAAAGCCAGTACTGATGGCAAACTGCAGTTGACCGCAGGCAGCCTGAGCAGCGTTAAAGACAGCAGCCTGACTGCCGAAGGCGACATCAATATGACGCTTAACGGTGACGGTGACTGGCAGGGCGTTCTGACCGCCGGGCGCGATCTGCACCTGCAAGCCAATAACCTCAGCAGCAGCGGCCAGCTGGCCGCCAACCGCGACAGCCACATTCAGACACGGGGCCTGGACAACAGCGGGCGAATACAGGCACAGGGCACGCAGACGCTGATCGGCGAACGGCTCGATAACCGGGGGCAGTTGCAAGCGGGCGGTGTTCAGCGGATTACGGCCAAAAGCGTCGATAACCAGGGGGCCATCGGGGCCAGGCAGCACCTTGAGCTGCGGGTGCGCGACAAGCTTAACGTGGCAGGTTCCCTGTCTGCAGATGGCCTCTTAACCGTACAGGCCGGGGAATTCTTGCTGGCGGGCAGCGCCAGCGGCAAACAGGGCATCACCCTCAACGGCGGCATACTGAGCACAGTTGCAGGCTCATCGCTGCTGAGTGATAGCGATATTGTCATTCAGGCTAATGACGTGCGGTTGGGTGGGCTGCTTTCCAGCGAACTCGCCCTGACGATGGACAGCCAGAATTTGTCGACCACCGCAGGCGCCCGCACCCAGGCCAAACAGGGCATGGCGTTAAAAATTACGCAGGATGCGCAGTTGGCGGGCGTGTTTAACACCTTGGGGGATTTGAAATTTTCCGCTGCGACTGCCGATAACAGCGGCCAAATCAACGCACTTAACATTGACTGGCGCGGTGGTTCACTGCGCCAGCGAGGGCATCTGCAGGCCGATAATGGCTTCACGCTGAAGGTAAATCGGCTCGATCAACAAGGCGAACTGCTGGCCGGCAAACGGCTGACGGTGAATGGCACTACCCTGGTCAACAGCGGGCAGATCGGTGCCTCCGGGGTGGAGCTGAGCTTTAGTGAAAAGGTGGACAACCCGGGCAAGCTGGTGGCGGACAATACGCTGACGTTAAAGGCTCTAACGTTGAACAATACCGGCACCCTCGCGGCAAACAGCATGAAGCTCACGGCGCAAGATGTGGAGAACAGTGGGCTGATACAGGCCAAGGGGCTGGCGGAGATTACAGCGAAAGATCTGCAAAACCGCGTGGCAGGGCGAGTGCTGGCCGGGGGGGCGTTGGCGCTGCAGGGGGAACGGTTGAATAACGCCGGTAAGCTACAGGGACAGAACATTGATATCGGCGTACAAGGTTGGGCCAACACTGGCAGCACCCTGGGGGAAGATGGGCTGACGGCAACGGTTGAACAGACATTGCACAACAGTGGGCAAGTGCTGAGCCAGGGGCCACTGAAACTGACGGCTGCCACGCTGAAAAACGACGGCAAGATATTGAGCGAAGGCGCATTACAGCTTTCGGCCGACAGCATCAGCAATCAGGGGGAAGCGCAGGGTGCGGCGACCACCGTCACGGCCAACACGGTGAACAACAGCGGCAATCTGATTGGTCTACGGCAGTTGGCGTTGCAGTTGCAAAAGGATCTGAACAACACAGTAAGCGGCAAGCTGCTCAGCGAAGGGGAACTGACGGTAGGGGCGGCGACAGTCGAAAACGACGGAGTATGGCAGGGCGGTAGCATCAGGCTGGCGGCTCAGCAGTTGGAGCATAAAGGCGTGTTGCAGGCGGGCACGGGAGGGATCCATTTGGATCTCAGTGACAGCCTCAAGACGGAAACCAGCAGCAAGATCTTCTCCAGTGGGAAAACGGATCTGACGGCGCAGACCTTGAACAATCAGGGCCATGTACAGGCGGGCGAGTTGACGTTAAAAGCCGCTGAACTGACCAACACCGGCAGGCTGCAGAGGCAGAAAAATCTGGAGGCCAAGCTGAGTGGCATATTCCATAACCTGGCTGGTGGCACGGTGCGCAGCCTGGGAACCCTGCGGGTAGAGGCGGCAGAGCTAAACAACGCTGGGGATCTGCAGGGAGATGGTGGCAGCGTATTGCGGTTGGATCGCCAGTTGATCAACTCAGGCAAAATGATCGTCGGCGGCGTACTGGATCTTCAAGCGCCTTAGCTGAATAACCTCGGCTGGCTGCAGGCCAATAGCCTGACGTTCAGGGGCACCCGGTTGGATAACAGCGGCACATTGAGCGGTATCGGCGATACCCGGTTTACGCTCGATGTTCTGAATAATATGGGAACCCTGCAGGGCGGCAATTTAACGCTGCAGACAGGCAGCCTGGATAATACCGGCACGCTATTGGCGACAAGCCAGATGAGCGTTAACGCGCGGCAGATTGATAACCACCAGAACGGAAAGCTGTTCAGCGGTGGCGATGCGACATTGGTGAGCAGCCTGCTGAATCAGTACGGTCAACTGGTGGCGCTGGGCAATATTACGCTGACGTTAAAGGAAGCCTTCACCCAGAATGGCACTTTGGCGGCAGGTAAAAAGCTGACCCTGAGCAGCGACGGCGATGTTGTGCTGCTGGGTACCCTCCAGGGCCAGAGCATCGATGTGCGTAGCGCTGGCCAACTGACCCATGCCGGTACCCTGCGCGGCGGAAGCGGCGACGTGCGGATCGAAGCCGCCGGCATCACGCAAACCAGCACCGCCAGTCTGCAGTCGGGTGGCTGGGTACAGTTGCTGAGCCGTGGCGACATCAATAATAACGGGTTTATCGGTACCGCCGGCAATTTGCTGCTGAGCGCGGCTAACCATCTGCTCAACATCGGCATGTTGTACGGCGGTGGCGATGTGCAACTGTTGGCGGAACGTATCACTAACCAGCGTGGCGACGTCCTGGCGGGCAACAACCTGTGGATGCAAAAAGACGCGGCCGGCAATGCCAACAGTGAGATCGTCAACACCTCCGGCACCATCGAGACCGAAAATGGCAATATTCAGATCAACACCGCGCATTTGCTCAATCAGCGTGATGGCTGGTCGGTGAGCACCGAAAAGCAGACGACGGCGAAAGATCCGCTGTGGAATGGTCAGACGCTGGTCAATATGAAACTGGGGGATTTGGCTGAAAGCGAGCTCGGTTATTACATCAAAACGGTGCGCACCGGCGGCAGCATGGGGCATGGCAACGGTTCCGTTGATGATTACTATTATTTAGCGCCTAAAGCGCCTGCCATTGATAAAAAGATCCTGGTTGAATCATCCAGCGTAACCGTCACTGCGAACGGGGGCGCTGGGCGAATTGCCGCAGGAAAGGACATTGTCGGCACCATTACGCGTTTTGACAATATTGCCAGCGACATGCTGGCCAATGGTGATATTTCGCTGAGTGGCGGCTCGCTGAATAATGAGAGCACCCAGGCAGGAAGTCAGAATAAATACCTGAATTACCGTTATGACGGCGAAATCGCACAGTATGATTTCGACAAGCACCGCTCGTTGGCTGACTTCAAAAAGAGCGGCAATTACATCCGTGATAACGTCAATACCCCCATTCAGTACCGCTTAACCGGACAGCCAGAGTACCAGAACGAAAACACCGCTGTTTATCGCAGCGTGATCCAGGCCGGTGGTGCCGTTAACGTCCATTTTACCGACGATATCAGCAACAGCATGGTGACACCGAACGCCGGCAGCCTGAGCCATACCCTGGCTAGACCAACGTTGGACAGCCTGCAGCAGCCGGAGGCTATCAGCGGTGTTCAACAGCAGGATCTGGCGGCGGATCAGAGCGTTGCCTTCGGTTCAGCGGAGTGGAAAGACAACCTGCAGGCGGCCCTAGGCTCGCTGGGTAATAACGCCGTAGCCTTGGCGGACTACCCACTGCCGGGCGGGGATAGCGGCCGTTTTGTCGTCAGCGCGGATCCCGATAGCCCATACCTGATCACCACCAACCCGAAACTGGACGGCCTGGGGCAGTTGGATAACAGCCTGTTCAACGATCTCTACGCCATGCTGGGCCAACAGCCGGGTGCCGCTCCGCGTGAAAACGACCGCCGTTTTACCGATGAAAAACAGTTTATCGGTTCGGCCTACTTCCTCGATCGGCTGCGACTTAATCCGGACTACGACTATCGGTTCCTGGGGGATGCGGCGTTCGATACCCGCTATATCAGCAACGCCATGCTCAGCCAGACCGGCAAGCGCTATCTCAACGGTATCGGCTCCGATTTGGCGCAGATGCAGCAGTTGATCGACAACGCCGCACAAGCGCAGAGCGGCCTGAACTTGCAGTTTGGCGTTAGCCTGACGCCGGGCCAGGTTGCGCAGTTGGATAAAAGCATCGTCTGGTGGGAGAAGGTAACGATTAACGGCCAGACGGTGTTGGCGCCAAAACTCTATTTGGCCAAAGGTGACGCAGCCCAGCTCAATGGCAGCGTGATCACCGGCAATATCGTTAACCTGAACGGCGGCAGTATCCGTAATGACGGCAGCTCGCTACAAGGTGGTGAACGGCTCAACGTTAATAGTAAAACGGGTATCAGCAACCTTAACCAGGGGCTGTTCGACGCCGACGGCAATTTGCAGCTCAGCGCCATTGGCGATATCAGCAATATCGGCTCGACCATCAGCGGCAAGCGGGTCGCGATTGAAAGTCTGGATGGCAGCATTATCAATAAAACTCAGGCTCGCCAGTGGGATGCCACAGGGACTCAGGGCGGCCAGACGTTGTCCCTGTCGCGTACAGAAGTTGGCGATACTGCTGTCATCAGCGCAGAAGATGCGTTGATCATGCGTGCCGACAAAAATATCGATGTTATCGGCGCGAGGATCGCCTCTGATGGCACGATGAATCTGCAGGCGACGGGTGATATCAACCTGCTTGTCAATCGCACGGAATCCATTGATAAAACCAGTAATAGCGAGCGCATCAGCAGCGGTGCCGATCGCAGCATCATCACCAGTAGTGGGAATATGACGCTACATGCCGAGCGTGATTTGAACTCGCAGGGGGCGGTGTTGGTGGGCGACGGCGACATCCTTCTGAGTGGCAAGCGAGACGTAAATCTTAACAGCGTGGAAAACCGGGAGTATCAGGCAAGCCACGGCGGCGGCCAGCAGCGGGTGAAGGAGTCCATACGCCAACAGGTCACCGAAATCGCCGGCGGCAGTTTGCGCGTTGATGCTGGCCAGGATGCCATCTTCGAGGGTACGCAGGCACAGGTAAGTGGAGATTTGGTGGTTAACGCCGACCGTAATATCGTGGTGGACAGCGTAGCTGAAAGGGACTACAGCTTCTTCGAAGAGACTAAGGTCAAAAAAGGATTTATGTCCAAAACCACCACCCATACGGTGGAGGAGGACTACGCGACCCATGAGAAAGGAACGGTACTGAGTGGCGACAACGTTTTACTCAACGCCGGTAACGACCTGACAGTACGGGGCTCGACGGTAGTGGGGGACGGCCAGGTCACATTAAAGGCCGATAATAACATCGATATTTTTGCCGCCACCGAGGAGCAATCCCTTTACCTTCTGAACGAGAAAAAAACCAGCGGCGTGTTCAGCGGCGGCGGCATCGGCGTGACCATCGGCAGTAAATCTTCTCGTCATCAATTGAACGAAGATGGCACTACCCAAAGCCAGAGCGTCAGCACCATAGGTTCGACCGGCGGCAGCGTGGATATCGAAGCGCGCGGCAAGGTGCATATCAGTGGCGCAGATGTGATTGCGGATAAGAACCTGTCGGTGACGGGGGATAGCGTCCATATCGACCCGGGTAAGGATGTTCGTCGTCGTGACGAAGCCTTCGAACAGAAACAGAGTGGCCTGAGTCTGGCGCTGTCCGGTACGGTGGGCAGTGCGATTAATAGTGCGGTGACAACGGCTCAACAGGCAAAGCAGGAGACCGACGGTCGACTGGCTGCCTTGCAGGGGGCTAAAGCGGCATTATCCGGCGTGCAGGCCGCTCAGGCGGGTCGACTGGCAAAAGTCGGCGATACCGATACTGAAGAAGGCAGCATGGTGGGGATCAGTATTTCTCTTGGCGGCCAGAAATCGTCGTCGAAACAGCATCAGGAACAAACGAGCATCGCCGGTTCAACATTCAGTGCCGGTAATAATATGCAGGTGACTGCAACCGGCAAGGGCAATACTGCTGACAGCGGTGACATTGTCGTTGTCGGCAGTCAGTTTAAAGTGGCGGGCAACACCACCCTGGCCGCCGAGCGTGACATCTTGCTGTTGGGCGCAGCCAATACTCAGAAGACCGAAGGAAGTAACAAGAGCAGCGGCGGCAATATCGGCGTCAGCATTGGTGTGGGAAAACAGACGGGATTGAGCGTCTTCGCCAATGCCAACAAAAGCCAGGGCAGTGAGCATGGTGATGGAACGTTTTGGACTGAGACGACGATAGACACCGGTGGCGTGATGTCAATGCGCAGTACCCGGGATACCCTTTTGTCAGGGGCACAAATCAGTGGCGAAAGGGTGGAGGTGGATACCGCCGGTAACCTGATAATGCAAAGCCAGCAGGATAGCGACAACTATGACGCCAAACAAAGCAGCGTCAGTGGTGGTGTCAGTGTGGCTATCTTCGGTGCTGGCGGCTCGGCGAGTCTGAGTATGAGCCGTGACAAATTGCACAGCAATTATGACAGCGTGCAGGAACAAACGGGTATATTTGCCGGCAAGGGCGGCTATGATATTAAGGTTAACCAGCATACGCAGTTGGACGGCGCGGTCATCGCCAGTACTGCCGCGCCAGAGAAAAACCGTCTTGATACCGGCACCCTGGGCTTCAGTGATATCCATAATCAGGCGGATTTCAAGGCCGAGCATCAAGGGGGCAGCATCAGCAGCGGCGGCCCGGTGGGGTCAGATCTGCTGACCAATCTGGCGGGCGCGGCCCTTTCCGGCGCGGGCAATAAAGGGCATGCAGAAGGCACGACCAAGGCTGCGGTGTCGGGCGGTAGCGTGGTTATTCGCGATGGGGCCAACCAGCAGCAAGATGTGAATGCGTTGAGCCGGGATACGGATAACGCTAATGGCAGTATCGGGCCGATCTTCGACAAGGAGAAAGAGCAGAACCGGCTGAAGCAGGCGCAGCTGATCGGCGAAATCGCCGGGCAGACGATGGATATTGTCCGCACCCAGGGTGATATCAATGGCTTGCAGAAGGCAAAGGACAAGCATCCGGGGCTGGATGCGACAGCGTTGCGTAAAACGCCGGAATATAAGGCCGAGATGCAGAAATACGGCACCGGCAGCGATATGCAACGGGCCGCGCAGGCGGTAACGGGCGCGCTGCAGGCGTTGGCGGGGAACAATCTGGCCGGCGCTTTGGCGAGCGGAGCGGCACCGTATCTGGCGAGAGAAATCAAGGCGCGGGTCGGTGAAAATAACGTGGCAGCGAACGCAATGGCGCATGCGTTACTGGGGGCGATAACTGCGCAACTGAACAACCAGTCTGCGGTAGCCGGTGCGGTGGGTGCGGGCGGTGGCGAGCTGGCTGCGCGGGTGATAGTTGAGATAAGGTTCCCGGGCCGTGACATAAGCAGTCTGACAGAAGGTGAGAAGCAGGAGGTCAGTGCTTTGAGCCAGTTGGCCGCAGGACTGGCAGGGGGGATAGCTTCAGACAGTACGGCAGGGGCGGTAGCGGCTTCGCAGGCCGGTAAGAATGCGGTGGAGAATAACTTCTTAAGCGCTAAAGACGTGCTGAATCTGCACAAAGAGCTTGAGGCCGCTGATAAAACCGGTGCTGACAAACAGGATATTTACGAGAAATATGCTGAGGTCAGCAAGAAAAACAGAGAAGAAGCGGTAGCGGAAGGTTGTTCCGGGAATCCGTTCTGTGCAAACGGAGCGTTGTCAGAGGCCGGTGCAGGTTCGGATATTGCCAACAGCCTGAAACGTCTGCCAGTATTCTCTAATCTGAGCAGTGACGACCTGGCGCAGCTTGACCGGTTCGTGCTGGCAGAGAATGAAGATAGCGCCAGAGCGATTTACCAGGCGATGCCGGACTATGTGAAGGTGGCGCTGAACGGTAAGGAAGCGGTAGAAGCGATAGGGCTGGGTGCTGCGGTTGGTGGTAAGGCCTTGGCGGCGCTTGGGGTTATAGGTAAAGCCGGTAAACAGCCTTATGAACCGAATAAAGGTGCTGTAGGGAACATGGGCGAGTTCTTCAAGCAAGCTGGTTTTGGTGAAGCAACTAAAGGCAACTCACAGAAAACAAGTAAAATATATCAAGGCCAAACAGTTTATAAAGCTTCATCAGATGTTAGTGAAAATATTCGGAAGGGGGACCAGTTTTATCTGGATGGTGAGCATAAAAATCATCTTGAGGTCTTTGATAAAAGAAACAAGTTTGTTCATGTGCTGAATCTGGATGGCAGTATTAATATTGATAAAACTAAAAAAGCTTCCGCAGAAGGGAGAACTTTACCAAAATGACAAAAACTACTTTCTTCAACGATATTAAAGATAGCTATGTACAGATGATGGAGTGCTTGTCTTCTGAGGTCGAAGATGAATTGCTCATAGATGAAAAATCAGACATTGATGAGGTTTTTTGTCAGTATTTACATAAGCTTAATGACGCAGTGATGCTATTAAGAAATGCCAAATCTGCTGGTGATGAACTTACCGTTCAGGCTGCGCTGGTCTATATAAGAGTTTACTCAATACGCTTATCTGGTTTTTTTGAGGATATCAAAGATGATACCGATATGTTATTAAAAGTATCAGTCTGGCCTGATATACCAGAAAACTATCAGGTTCCTGAGCATTATAACTATCCACATAAATAAAAAAACGTAGCCCCGGCCAAGGCCGGGGCTACTGCTTCTAAGCCCTAAAAACTTCTTCTTCCCGCCGCTGCAACCGGATCACTGATCTTCAGAGGTTTCGGGTTGGTGATGCCGTACTCGGTGAGCCAGTTATCGTCGATGATCAGATTGCCGTTCTAAAAGGCATGCAGAAGGCACGACCAAGGCTGCGGTGTCGGGCGGTAGCGTGGTTATTCGCGATCGGGCCAACCAGCAGTATTGGGCCGATCTTCGACAAGGAGAAAGAGCAGAACCGGCGGAAGCAGGCGCAGCTGATCGACGAAATCGCCGGGCAGACGATGGATATTGTCCGCACCCAGGGTGATATCAATGGCTTGCAGAAGGCAAAGGACAAGCATCCGGGGCTGGATGCGACAGCGTTGCGTAAAACGCCGGAATATCAGGCTGAGATGCAGAAATACGGCACCGGCAGCGATATGCAACGGGCCGCGCAGGCGGTAACGGGCGCGCTGCAGGCGTTGGCGGTGGTTTACTGACAGCGGCCACGCCTGAAATAGCAGCGGCAGCGAAAGCAGCGATACAGGCTTGTGCGGGTAATATGGTGCTGTGCCTGAATAATGCCGGTATCCAGATGTCGGAAGCTATCGTACCGGGCGGTGTTGGCGCTGGCGGTGCGGTAGGTATTGGTAAGACAGAGGTAACGGCGGCGAAAGCTGAAGCTGTGGCGGCTAATGCTGCTAAGAATGTTGGAAATGGCAGCGCCATAAATTCGATTACAAATAGAGTAGAAACACAAGTTAGTGTTGATCAAAAGTTAGCTAACTATCTGTTGGATAAACAACATCCTATCGGAGGAAGCAAGGCGGAATGGTTCGATAGTGCTCTTGGTTTTAACAAAACAAACTTAAACGAGCTTGCGAAACAAATCGTTTTTGACTCCAGTAAAGCTGTTAAAACAGCAGAAACGCAGTTCGGTACTAAATATGATCAGCTAATACCAATAACTGGTAAGAATGGTAGAGCAATTAACGTTAAATTTGGTTGGATCGAGAATAATGATGGCGTGGTTAGGCTCGTAACAGCTATTCCAGCTAAGAAATAAATATTTTGGTATTTACTTTATGATTAAAGAATACGATGTTGTTAAAGCAAAAAAAGACTTGTCTGACACTGTACTCGAAGGATGTAGTGGGGCAGTTGTTATGATATATCAAGAACCTACTTTAGCTTATGAAGTAGAGTTCGTTGATAGTGAAGGCGATACATTAGATGTTTTGACTGTTTACCCTGACGACATTGAATCATCAAGGTAATAATATATTTTTAATAATACTCAAAAATCCCGGCCAACCGGCCGGGATTTTTACATCGATACCCTAAAAACTTCGTCCTCCCGCCACTGCAACCGAATAAGACCGGGTGCGGCGGTGATCTTCAGAGGTTTCGGGTTGGTAATTCCGTACTCGGTGAGCCAGTTATCGTCGATGATCAGATTGCCGTTCTAAAAGGCATGCAGAAGGCACGACCAAGGCTGCGGTGTCGGGCGGTAGCGTGGTTATTCGCGATGGGGCCAACCAGCAGCAAGATGTGAGTGCTTTGAGCCAACTGGCCGCAGGATTGGCAGGGGGGATAGCTTCAGACAGTACGGCAGGAGCAGTAACGGCTTCGCAGGCCGGTAAGAATGCGGTGGAGAATAACTTCTTAAGCGCTAAAGACGTGCTGAGTGCCGCTTTGGACAGCAAGCTGAATGACAATCCTCTAGAGGCCCAGGTGATTGATAAAGAGCTGGTTCAAGGAGGGTTGGAGATGGCAGATCGTCCGGGCTGGGTGGGGAAATTGCCGGGTGTAGATGCAATGGCCAGCGAGGAAGCGAAAGCCTATGTTCAGCAGTGGAACTCTCAAGATCTGGCGAATATTGATGTAAACAGCCCTGGCTGGACGAAGTTTGCAGCGTTCGCATCTGACCCGGAAAATCAAGCAGCGGTAGCATCTTTGGGGATGTTAGGTAAAGATCTTGTTTCGATAGCTAAAAATACCGTTGTGACAAAATCTTTATTTAAAGAAATGACGACTCAAGGTATTAAATTTACACCTGAAAATGTTGTTGGAGCAGGAAAAGATAGTAGTGGAAAAATTATTTTCCTTGAAAAGGGTAATTCTAAAGCAGGACTACAACATATTGTCAAAGAACATGGCGATCAATTTTCACAAATAGGTGTATCAGAGGCGCGTATTCCTGATGTGGTAATGAAGGCCGTCACTGATGGTAAAATAGTTGGTTATCAAGGGACTGGTACTGGTCGGCCAATAGCCAATATATGAAACTATGATAAATGGTAAGAAGTACAATATAGCCGTTACTGTAGGCAATAACGGATTTATTGTAGGTGCTAACTTGCGAGGTTCAGTCAAGTGAAGACTATAAAATTGATGGCTGATTATCATTGTCACCCATTATGGGGGACAACTCCGGAAGACTTGGGTGATATATCTCCTGAAGAGCTGCCGATATCATCGGAGTTAAAACGCAGTCTCAGAAGATGGGCTGAACGGTATGATGCCATACTTAATATGGATGATCCTGTATCGTCTGGTTTCAAAAATGAAAATGAAGAGAAACAATTTATTGATGATGGTTATAAACTGGCTCTTCTTCTTCAGGAAGAGCTTGGAGATAGTTATAATATTATTTACCATTCCGAGTTTTAAGAATTCCCGGCCAACTGGCCGGGATTTTTACATCGATACCCTAAAACTTCGTCCTCCCGCCACTGCAACCGAATAACACCGGGGGCGGCGGTGAGCTCCAGTTGTTCGGCATCGGTAATGCCCGGCTTGTTAACCGTTTATTAAATTTTCACGTCCCCAATCCTCTCTAGAGCATCCACCACCAAACCCCAGAATTTATCCTGATCCAGCGTTACTGCTACCTGCGTATGGCAGTCGGGCGGTGGTGCTGTGCGGAAATCGGCTACCGTCATGCCCAGTGTCAGGGTGCCGGTGAGTTCGATATCTACCGGGACTTTTCGCACCGTCATCACATCGGGGGCAATAACGTAAGCCACCGCACAGGGATCGTGCACCGGCGGTGCACTGAACCCCTGCGCCTGCTGGTACATTTTGCCAAAGAACTCGAGCAATTCGCCGACAAACCTGGCTGGTCCGGTGTGGATGGCGGCAATGAGTGCACACACCTCTGGGGTGGCGAGCGCCTGATGGGTCAGATCCAGCCCGACCATGGTCAGCGGCCATTTCTCATTAAAAACGATGTGCGCGGCTTCCGGATCAATCTTGATATTGAATTCCGCTACTGCACTCCAGTTACCCACGTGGTAGCCACCCCCCATCAGCACCACTTCCTTCACACGTTCGGCAATCCGTGGTTCTTTACGAACTGCCATGGCGATATTGGTCAGGCCGCCGGTGGGGACCAGCGTCACGCTGCCTGGCGGATGGGCCATGATGGTGTCGATAATCAAATCTACCGCGTGTCGCGTTTCCAGCGTCAGCGTTGGCTCAGGTAAAACCGGGCCGTCCAGGCCGGACTCGCCGTGAATATCGGGCGCAACCTCGATTTGCCGCACCAGCGGCCGTGTGCAGCCGGCGGCGAAGGGCACGCCGGTAATATTGGCGATACGTGCAACAGCCAGCGCGTTGCGGGTCACCTTATCCAGCGTTTGATTGCCCACCACGGTGGTGACGGCCAGCAGCTCGATCTGCGGATTGCCCCAGGCCAGCAGCATGGCGATAGCATCGTCATGCCCCGGATCGCAGTCCAGTATGATTTTTTTCATTTTTATTCCTGATGCAGTGAGAGGTCTCCGCAGCATAGCGCACCGGCAGCAGGCCAGGTAATGACAGATGATGCTTTTTGCTAGCCACATCAAAGCGTTGCTGATCTTAGGATGTAATTAAACGTAAATCCCTCTCGCAGCGCTTTACCCTGGAGTTTACTCCAGGGTTTACATTGAGTCCTGGCGTACAGCAAAGAGGTGAAGAGCGATGAGCATGTTGAAAAAGCTTTTGGGACAAGGTGGCTTTGGTGGTGGCCACTCACGTTCGCGGCACGGGGGCGGACACCATGGTAACCGTTATAACCAGCATGGCGATCAGGGCCCGCAATGCCTGCAATGTCAGGCGCCTAACCGGCCCGGTGCCCGTTACTGCCACCGCTGCGGCCAACCTTTCGAAACGGAGTCAGCGTCCTGCCGCGGGTGTACGGCGCGGCTGCCGCCGGGGAGCCGTTTCTGCCAGCAATGTGGTACGGCGGTCAGCGGAGGGCAACCATGACCAAATCAGGATGGAGTCTGGTCGTCCTGTTGGCGGCCATGGCGTTATGGACGCTGCTGGCCTGGGGAGCTTCCGGCGTGTTGGCCTGGCTGCCGTCGTTGACGGGGCTGGCACAAAGAGGTTCTGCGGAGCTGGCGCCCCCGTTGGCGGGGTTGCTTAGCCTGGTGCCGCAGGCGCTGTTGGAAAGCTGGTTACCGTTGTTGCAGCAACTGGGGGATTGGCTGGCGAGTTATTTCCCGCAGTTGATCACCTGGGCTGGGTACCTTGTCTGGCTGGTTTGGGGGCTGGGCATGCTGGCCTTGCTGTTGCTTGCCGCGTTGGCACGCCGTATTTTGCTCAGCGATACTCCTGATAAACTTCCGCCACGCGCTTGAAGTAATCGCTCAGGTAGTTGATGCACACCTGCACCTTGAGCGGCAGCTTATCTTTCTCGGTGTACACCGCGTACACCGGGCGAGGATCTGCATGATAGCTTTTAAACAGGATCTCGATCTCACCACGTTTGATCTCTTCGATCACCCACATCAGCGGCGCATAGGCGATACCGGCCCCGGCTTTCAGCCAGCGGATCATGGTCTGTGAATCATTGGTGATAAAACGTCCCTGCGGCGCAATACGCGTGCAGATGCCTTCAGGGGCGATGAGTTCGAATTCGCTATCCGGCCGCACGCTGTATTCCAGCCAGGAAAAGTTGACCATGTCGCTGGGCTTCTGCGGCGTACCGTGCTGGCTGAGATAGCTTTTGGCGGCGCAGACCACCATCGGCATGGATCCCAGACGTTTGGAGAACAGGCTGGAGTCCTGAAGCGCACCGGTACGGATCACCACGTCCAGCCCGTCAGCAATCAGGTCCGGCGCCGGAATACCGGTCACCAGGTTCACCGTCAGGCCAGGATATTCCTTCAACATATCGGCAGTCATGGTCGCCAGCACGTTTTGCGCCATGGTGGACGAGCTGCCAATGCGCAGCGTGCCGGTCGGGGTATTGTTAAACGCGTACAGCTGTTCGTGCACCTCGCTCACTTCCAACAACATGCGACGACAACCCTGGTAATAGATTTTTCCGGCTTCCGTCAGGCCAATGCTGCGGGTGCTGCGGTTAAGCAGTTTAACCTGCAGCTCATTCTCCAGTTTGGAGACGGTCTGGCTGATAGACGAAACGCTCATATCGAGTTGGCGCGCCGCCGCAGTAAATGACCCGCATTCAACCACTTTGGCGAATACCGACATCCGTTTTAATCGTTCCATTATTCACTCTGGCTTAAAAGTGATTTAGATCACAGATTGTTGATGAGTTGATAGTAAGCACGCTAATATAACGAGGTCGGGTGGAAAGACCTTATCAACGCGCGAGTGCGATCGGCGCCGACGTCGTGGCCGATCCCTCCGGTATCCTCGCATTCCCTATCGCGGATGTACGTTCCAGAGTTTACCTTTTTTTCAGGTTCGTGGCCTGGACATCCTGTCTGGGGCGGAATTTGTGGTGCGTGTCGGCTAAAATGTAAAGAGAATGTGAATGAAATATACCCTATAGCTTTCAAGTTGCAGCTAGGCGACCAGCTCGCTCACCCCAGGCGCTTACTTTAGTAAGTAACTGAGGTGAGCGAGTGCAGATAACAGCGCTGCAACTTGAAAGATGACGGGTATAAAGGGTTACGCCCGGTGCAGTGAGTAATAAGGAAAAATTGATGAGTTTGCTTCCGGTTATGGTCATTTTCGGACTGTCGTTCCCCCCGGTATTTTTTGAATTGCTGGTCTCGCTGGCGCTGTTTTTCTTGCTGCGCCGTCTGCTGCAGCCTACCGGGATCTACGATTTTGTCTGGCATCCAGCGCTGTTCAATACCGCGCTGTACTGCTGTTTGTTCTATCTGATTTCATGTCTTTTCGTTTGAGGTCGCTGTGAAAAATTTTTCAATAAAAATAACCCGAATCGCGATCACTCTGATTCTGGTCCTGCTGGGGATCGTCGCCGTATTCAAAGCCTGGGTGTTTTACACCGAGTCCCCCTGGACGCGTGATGCCAAGTTTACTGCCGACGTGGTGGCGATAGCGCCGGACGTTACCGGGCTGCTGACCGACGTGCCGCTGGTGGATAACCAGTTGGTCAAGAAAGGGCAGGTGCTGTTGGTGATCGACCAGCCGCGCTACCAGCAGGCTCTGGCGGAAGCTAACGCCGACGTGGCCTACTACCAGACCTTGGCAGCGGAAAAAAGAAGGGAGGCGGGCCGTCGTGTTCGCTTGGGCGTGCAGGCGATGTCGCAGGAAGAAATAGACCAGGCGAATAACGTTCTGCAAACCGTAGAACATCAGTTGGCGAAGGCTGTAGCGACGCGTGAACTGGCGAAGCTGGACCTGGAACGTACCACGGTGCGCGCACCGGCCGATGGCTGGATCACAAACCTGAACGTGCATGCCGGTGAGTACATTACCCGCGGTTCAGTCGCTGTGGCGCTGGTGAAGAAAAACAGTTTCTATATTTTGGCCTATCTGGAAGAAACCAAGCTGCATGGTCTGAACAAAGGCGATCGTGCGGAAATTACCCCGTTGGGCAGTAACCGTATCATGCATGGCACCGTCGACAGCGTGGCTGCCGCCGTCAATAACAGCAGCAGCACCGTGAACAGTAAAGGGCTGGCGTCGATCGACAGCAACCTGGAGTGGGTGCGCCTGGCACAGCGCGTGCCGGTGAAAATTCTGCTGGATGACAAAGACCAATTGCATCCGTACCCGGCAGGCACCACGGCTACCGTGGTGATCACCGGCAAGAACGATCGCGCTACCGACAGCGGTTCGCCTTTTGTGCGTTTGATGCATCGGCTGCGTGAGTTCGGTTAATGAATAACCCAACCTTTATCAGGCTGAGATTTGCCTTCAAGCTCAGCTTTGCCATTGTGTTTGCCCTGTTTGTCGGCTTCCACCTCAATCTGGAAACGCCACGTTGGTCGGCGATGACCGCCGCCATCGTGGCCGCCGGCCCGGCCTTTGCCGCCGGTGGCGAACCCTTCTCCGGCGCTATCCGCCACCGCGGCTGGCTGCGTATCATCGGTACCTTTATCGGGTGTTTCGTCGGCCTGGCGATTATCGTCACTACGGCGCGTGCGCCCGTTGTGATGCTGTTGTTGTGCTGTATCTGGGCCGGTTTTTGTACCTGGTTGTCCTCGCTGATTAAAGTCGAGAATTCTTACGCCTGGGGGTTGGCCGGTTATACCGCGCTGATCATTATCGTGACGGTCGCCACCAGCGAATCCCACCTGCTGGAAGCGCCGCAGTTCGCCATTGAGCGCTGCAGCGAGATCGTGCTGGGGATCGTCAGCGCAGTGCTGGCGGATCTGTTGTTCTCGCCGCGATCGATCAAGCAGGATATCGATCGCGCGGTGGATCAACTGTTGGTGGATCAGTACCGCCTGATGCAGATGTGCATCAGCGATGCCGAGAAAGAAGACATTGACCGCGCCTGGAGCAACCTGGTGAAAAGCACCACTGCGCTGAACGGCATGCGCAGCAACCTGATGATGGAGTCTTCACGCTGGCAAAAGGTGAACCGTCGTGTTCAGGCGTTGCATACGCTGTCGCTGACGCTGATTACCCAGGCCTGCGAGACGTATTTAATCCTGCTGAATCATCCGGATGCGGTGAAAGAGAATATTCGCGAACTGCTGATGGTGCCGGCGGATACCCCGCAGGAAATTCACAAGCGCATGAAGCTGTTGCGCCAGGTGCTGACCACCAACCGCACCGACGAAACCTTGCTGACCATCAGCAGTTGGGTCGGGGCGGCCACGCGTTATCTGTTATTGGCTAAAGGCGTGCACACCAACAGCAGCATCAGTGCGGTGGAAGAAAGTGTGCTGAGCAGTGAGGTGGTGATCAAACCGACGTCGGCGGAAGGTCATCACGCGATGATCAACGGTCTGCGTACCTTTGTGGCGACGACCTTCGGCAGCCTGTTGTGGCTGTGGACCGGTTGGACCTCCGGCAGCGGTTTTATGGTGATCATTGCGGTGATCACCTCGCTGGCGATGCGTACCCCCGCGCCACGTATGGTCGCAATGGATTTTGTGCTGGGCATGCTGGCGGCAATCCCGGTCGGTTCGCTGTTCTTTATGGTGATCCTGCCGGCGACCCAGCAAAGCATTTTGCTGCTGTGCCTCAGCCTCGGGCTGCTGGCGTTTTTCATCGGTATCGAAGTGCAGAAAAGGCGGCTGGGTTCGCTCGGCTTGCTGGCGGGGACCATCAACATTTTGGTGTTGAGTAACCCGATGGAATTCAACGTCACTCAGTTTCTCGACGGTGCGCTTGGCCAGTTCCTCGGTAGCTGCGTGGGGTTGATGGTGCTGTTGCTGATCCGCGATAATTCACGTGAACGCACCGGCCGCACGCTGCTGAACCAGTTTGTCAGCAGCGCAGTATCGGCACTGACCACCAAGGCGTCGCGCCGTCGGCAAAACCATCTGCCGGCGCTGTATCAGCAGCTTAACCAACTGCTGATGATGTTCCCGAACGACATTGCCAAATACCGGCTGGCGCTGAATCTGATCATTGCTCATCAGCGCATGCAGCGGGCGGAGATCCCGGTTAGCGAGGAACTTTCGGCGTTCCACAAGCAGATTCGCAACACTGCCGATCATGTGGTTTCGGCCAAGAACGACGTGAAGCGCGCTTACTATTACGATCGGCTGCTGGACGAAATGAATGACTATCAGCAAAAGCTGGTGGATTATCACGCACCGCTCAGCGTTACCGATCCGGTAAAACGCCTGGCCGGCATGCTGCATCGCTACCGCCACGCGTTGATCGACTGATACGCCAAACGCCCCTGCCGGGGCTATACTTGCCTGATAGAGGCCTGTTTCAGAGTTGCACTGAGTGCCAGACGCGCTGCACAATGGCATGATTAGCTTGAATGGGTGTTGCAGGTTGTGGGGCGTGGTTTCCCTGAAGTGAAAACGTTACATACCAGTCATCTCTGCTTCATCCTCTTCATCTATAAATCCAACTAGCATGGGTGCCGGTGCACCCTTGTCGGCCATAATTCAGGGACAGCAATGAATAAGCGGATCCTCGTGGCGGTAGTTATCGCCATTGTGATAGCCGGTTTTAGCGCACTGCGTGGTAACGATCGGGCGATTACCAACGTACCGGCGGTGGCCGAAGGCCAGAGTATTGACCAACTGACGCAGCAGAAAAGGGTGGTGAGCTACCTGCAGCAGCATCAGCGGCTGCCGGACTATTACATCACCAAAAAACAGGCGCGCGAGCAGGGATGGGATGCACGTAACGGCAACCTGTGTTCGGTGCTGCCGGGCAAGGCAATTGGTGGCGACCGTTTCTCAAACCGTGAAGGACAACTGCCTGCGGCCCGCAGCCGGGTATGGCGCGAGGCGGATATCAATTACCAATGCGGCCGGCGTGGTGCCGATCGCCTGCTGTATTCCAGTGATGGCCTGATTTTTGTCACGCGTGACCATTATAAAAACTTCATTCGGGTGGAGTGAGCTTGATGGCAAAAGTAGAGTTCGATTTTAATCAGATTAGCGATCTGCCGGCGTTTTACCGCGATTTTGCGCATAAGTTTGCACTGGATGAGGCTTTTGGTGCCAATCTTGACGCGCTGTGGGACGTGGTGACGGCGGATATCGGCCTGCCGGTCGAGATTGAGTTTACCCATCTCAATGCCCGCAGCAAACGTCGCTTTGGTGCGATTATCCTGTTGTTTGAAGAGGCGGAAGAAGAACTGGAAGGCAGCCTGCGTTTCAATATCCGTGAAAGCAGCGGTGAACCTGCACATCACCGGGGATGAATCGGGTTCATCCCGTGGTGACGGCGGCGATTATTCGGCGGTTTCGGCCAGATCGCGCAGGTATTGGAAAATTTGACGGTAAGCTTTCGGCGGCTTGTTAGCGGCTTTCTCTTTCTGTGCGTTACGCACCAGTGAGCGCAGCTGCTGGCGGTCGGCTTCCGGATACAGCGCCAGAATCGACGGGATCGCGTCATCACCTTCTTCCACCAGACGGTCACGCAGCGCTTCCAGCTTGTGGAACAGCGAAACCTGTTGGTTATGGCGGTTCTTCAGCTTGTCGAGTGCGGTTTGGATCGGCTCTACATCGCGGGCGCGCAGCATTTTGCCAATCAGCTGCAGCTGACGGCGGCGGCCTTCTTTCTTGATCTTCTGCGCCAGCTCAACTGCGGCGCGCAAATCTTCGTCCAGCGGGATGCGTTCCAGCGCGTTTTTACCCAGTTCGACCAGTTCGGTCCCCAGGTCTTTCAGGGCTTCGGCATCACGTTTAATTTCACTTTTACTGACCCAGATAATCTCGTCATCGTCCTCGTCCGTGTTCTCCGGGACATCGTCGAGCCAGTCTTCAGGCTGTTTGTTCATGGTAGGCTCCGTTAAAAAGAGGCTAATCCTAACAGGTTGTCCAGCAACCCGCCAATTGCGCGCCAGAGCAGATTGAGTATAGCTGCCGATGCGACAAGAAATCCGCCTTATTCACCGACAGTTATTTTTTGATTTGTTGTTTTTATCACCACGTGCGTATAAAATTTTATACATATGGAGGTGGGGCTCATGGATGATGAGAATGAAAAGGCCATAGACTGGCGTGGCTCCTCGTTGGCGGATCTATTAGCGTTTCCGGCGGACGCACGTAGAGCGGCCGGGTTTGAATTAAGCAAAGTGCAAAAGGGAGTAGAACCCGGCAATTGGAAACCGATGAAGGGGTGTGGCACCGGCGTTTGCGAAATTCGCTTATATGCCCTTGCAGGAGCTTTTAGAGTGATTTACGTGGCTAAATTTAATGAAGTTATTTATGTTTTGCACAGTTTTCAGAAGAAAACGGCGAAAACCAGCCAGCACGATATTCAGATTATCAAAGCGCGTTATGACGCAGTGATAGAAGAGCGGGGTAAGAAAAAATGATCAAGCCAATTGATACCCATTCCAGGCATGTTACACCACAAGGTGGCAATGTGTTCGCTGACCTGGGTTTTGCCCCTGACGAGGCTCGGCAGTTGCAGAAGCAATCCAACGCAGAGATTGAACACATCATCGCGCTTAAAAGGCAACTGATGGGAGAAATAAGCGCGTGGATAGAGGACGAAGGGTATCGGCAAGAGGAAGCCGCAAGGTATTTACACACTTCACGACCGCGCGTGTCTGATGTGGTAAACCGGAAAACAGATAAATTTACGCTTGATGCATTGATCAACATGCTCGCCAATATAGGCAAATCAGTAAAATTGGTGATTGAGTGATAAGCCTGCTGTTTTAGCGATCATTCTGTGTCCCTGTTCTCGCTTTATGCGAAATTCCACGCGGTTCCTGTTAGACTCAAAAGTATAAATCACATGATTTTTGCGCGTGACTCCGCGCGCAACCACGCCACCACGGCACTTTTCTCAACGATTTTCTGATTAAGTATGGCAGATTGATGAAAGTAGTCACTCAAGTTGCAGAACAGCGCAAGGCGCTGGAACAGGCCGTTTCACAGGCTTTGGAACTGGCGCGCGCCGGTTCTGATGCGGCAGAAGTTGCCGTGACCAAATCTACCGGTATCAGCGTCAGCACTCGCTTTGGCGAAGTGGAGAACGTTGAGTTCAACAGCGATGGCGCGTTGGGCATTACCGTCTATCACCAGCAACGCAAAGGCAGCGCTTCTTCCACCGATCTCAGCCCGGATGCCATTGCCCGCACCGTGCAGGCGGCGCTGGATATTGCCCGTTACACCTCGGTAGATCCGAACGCCGGCCCGGCGGAAAAGGACCTGTTGGCGTTTGATGCACCGGACTTGGATCTGTTCCACCCGGCAGAATTGGACGCCGAACGCGGTATCGAATTGGCTGCTCGCGCAGAGCAGGCTTCGCTGGCGGCTGACAAGCGCATCACCAATACCGAAGGCGGCAGTTTTAACAGCCACTACGGCATCAAGGTGTTCGGCAACAGTCATGGCATGCTGCAAAGCTACTGTTCCAGCCGGCACTCGCTGTCGAGCTGCGTGATTGCCGAGCAGGATGGCGATATGGAGCGCGACTACGCCTATACCATCGGCCGTGCGATGGGCGATCTGGAAAGCCCTGAATGGGTGGGTCAGGAATGTGCCCGCCGCACGCTGTCGCGTCTGGCACCGCGCAAGCTGTCTACCATGACCGCCCCGGTGCTGTTCGCTTCCGAGGTGGCGACCGGCCTGTTCGGGCATTTGGTTGGCGCCATCAGCGGCAGCAGCGTTTACCGTAAATCCACCTTCCTGCTGGATTCTTTGGGCAAGCAGATCTTGCCGGACTGGCTGACCATTGAAGAACACCCGCACCTGCTGAAAGGCCTGGCTTCCACGCCGTTCGACAGCGAAGGCGTACGCACCCAACGGCGCGACATCGTTAAAGATGGCGTACTGCAAACCTGGCTGCTGACCAGCTATGCGGCCCGCAAGCTCGGTATGCACAGCACCGGACACGCAGGCGGTATTCACAACTGGCGCATTGCCGGGCAGGGTAATGACTTTGCCGGCATGCTGAAGCAACTGGGCACGGGCCTGGTGGTGACCGAACTGATGGGCCAGGGCGTTAGCGGTATTACCGGTGACTATTCGCGTGGCGCCGCCGGTTTCTGGGTGGAAAACGGCGAGATCCAGTATCCGGTCAGCGAGATCACCATCGCCGGCAACCTCAAGGATATGCTGCGCAATATTGTCAGCGTGGGCAGCGACATCGAAACCCGCAGCAATATTCAGTGCGGCTCCGTTTTACTGCCGGACATGAAAATCGCCGGTCAATAATGTTCGCCACGGCTGGCCGCTCCGGTTGCCAGCCGTTTCCCCTTCCTCTGTTTTAACCTTGCTTACAAATCTCCGGTTTCGGTTTTCTGCTCCCTTGCCTATGTTTAGGCTGTGCTGCGTCATGGCGTGGTCAATGGCGGCGCACGGCCCTAAAAGGGGACCACTAAAACAATAACTGGAAGGTGAGCAAGCATGTCGAACAAACTGAAAGCGCTGATGGCGCTGGCGCTGCTGGGCGCCAGTTCACTGGCGGTCGCGGCCGATCTGGCCGACGATATGGATACCATCGCAGGCAATTACAAAACGGTGCTGAGCACTGACTCCACGGATACCTTGAAGCAAAGTTTGCAGAACATGCGCGCCGCCGCAGTGGATGCAAAGCAAAGCACCCCGCCCAAGCTGGAGGACAAAGCGGCCGATAGCCCGGAGATAAAAGATTTCCACCACGGGCTGGACACGCTGATCGGTCAGATCGACCAATCGCTGGCGCTGGCCAACCAGGGCAAGCTGGCCGAAGCCAAGCAGGTCGCGCAGGGCTTCAAACAAACCCGCGACGCTAACCACAAGAAGTTCCGCTAACCCCTTTCGCGCCGTTCTGAAGCCAGATAGCAGGACGGCGCCTGCCCCAGCACGCGGCGAAACATGGTGGCAAACGCCGCGCTGCTTTCATACCCCAATTCCAGAGCCACCTGCGTCACGCTGCTGCCTTCGGCCAATTGGGCCAGCGCCAACACCACGCAGGCACGCTGACGCCATTGTGAGAAGGACATTCCTGTCTGAGCGCGAAACAGGCGGCTGAAACTGCGGATGCTCATATACAGCCGCGAAGCCCATGCCTGAGGTGAATCGTGCGCGTCAGGGTGTTGCAGGAATTGCTGGCAGAGTTCACTCAGCCGCCGGTCCGCCGGCAGGGGGATATGCA
Organism: Serratia sp. GW822-FHT06E05; assembly: GCF_058799445.1. Classification (NCBI taxonomy): domain Bacteria; kingdom Pseudomonadati; phylum Pseudomonadota; class Gammaproteobacteria; order Enterobacterales; family Yersiniaceae; genus Serratia; species Serratia sp. GW822-FHT06E05. The sequence goes on along the minus strand of NZ_JBXALM010000003.1, from coordinate 320,820 downwards.
GTGGCAGAGGCGGTAGATTGGCCAGCTCATGCAGCAGCAGGCTAACCAGCGCGCCATCCCGGCCTTGCTCATCGTAATCCAGTGGCATATCGACGGCGGCCATCAACAGTTGGCGCATCAGCGGCGTTACGCTGACCACCTGGCAATCCTGTGGTGGATCAATCAGCAACGCGGCCGGTTCAATGTACAGGCTGCGGGTCGTGACGCCGACCATTCTTACTTCATGCGCCATCTGTGGGGGCAGCCACACCGCATGCTGAGGCGGCACAATCCAGTTCCCCTGACGGGTGAACACGTGCATTACCCCGGTGGCGCCGTAAAGCAATTGAGCGCGCCGATGCTGGTGCATAGGCAGCAGGTAACCCCTTGGGTAGTCGGTGCCAATAGCAATTACGGGCCTTTGCACCGAGTCGAGATCGTCAATATGTCGATTGCGCATAAAGCTTTTCGCTGAACAGTTGGCCGAAACGCAATGATAGTTGGCCTTTGATATGAAGCAAGCCAAAAGCCGGTGTTTTATGCTGCCGCTCGACATCTTTACTCAGGAGCGCCTGCGGCTATGGTGGATATTATTTTCGTGCTGTTGACCGGCGTTGTTACCGGTATGACGACCATCGTGTTCGGTTTTGGCGGTGGTTTTGTGGTGGTGCCACTGGTTTACCATCTGGTGATCGCCTCGGGGGAACAGCCTGGTCAGGCGATGCATATCGCAGTGGCCACCTCGACGGCGGTGATGATTTTCACGGCAGGTTACGCCACTTTTGCCCAGTGGCGCAGTGGCAACCTGCTGCGTGAAACTCTGGTTCCGCTCATTTTTTATATCGGGATGGGGGCGGTGCTGGGGGCTTTTGCATCCAGCCTGTTGGCGGACGGCACGGTGCGCTTGTTGTTTGTGATTTACATCCTGGTGACGATTGCGGATTGTCTGTTCAGGCCGGGGTTTTTGGTTAAGCCGGTACGCGCTGCACTTTCACCATCGACTCTGTTGATCGGCGGCCCGCTGATTGGTGTCATCGCGACCCTGCTCGGCGTAGGGGGGAGCGTGATGACGGTGCCTCTGTTGCGTCGCCATGGGTTCGAGATGCGGCATTGCGTCAGTTCGGCCAATGCGTTGTCGATCCCTGTCGCCCTCGTGGGGGCATTGATGTACGTCGGTTTGGGATGGAGGGAAATGACAGGGCCGCACTATCTGGGTTACGTCAATCTGGCCCTGCTCGGGCAGTTGGTGACGAGCGGTGTCGTGGGGACGGTGGTTGCCAGGAAGTGGCTGCCGGAGGTCAATGATCGGCTGCATGCCAGAATTTACGTGCTGTTGCTGATCCTGGTTTTGATCGCCATCGGTGTGTAAGAGACAGAAAGGGCGGCTGGTCACCGCCCTGAAAACCGCTTAGCGGTGGTATTCACCCGCCGCTTCCGGCTGGTACAACAGTTCCAGCACTTCGATACGCGCTTCTTCACCGTTCGGCAACTGCCAGGTAATCTGGTTGCCGATGTGCATGCCCAGCAGCGCTGCGCCCAGCGGCGCCATCACCGACAGCTGTTCGTGGCTATCCTTCAGCGAAGCCGGGTAAACCAGCGTACGCACGTGTTCTTCTGCCGTATGCAGATCGCGGAAACGTACGCGGCTGTTCATGGTCACTACGTTGGCCGGGATCTGGGACGGCGGCAGAATTTCGGCGCGATCCAACTCGATGTTCAGCGCAGCCGCGACATCGGTGTTGGCAAAGGCCGGTTGTTCCAATAGCGCATCCAGGCGTTCCGCATCCAGCTCATTAATAGTAATGGTTGGCTTGGTCATTCCACTCTCCAGTCAAATCAAAAGGCGTCGGGTAACGCGCCCATAAATTCGGAAAAACAGCACAAAAGCAAAACCCCCGCGCCAGAGGTACGGGGGTGTTGTTGATGTCGAATTGTCTTACCGATAGTAGGCGGTTAAGCCGGGAAAAGAAAGAGATCCCGATCACGAAGCTTTTCACCTCCCTTGGCTCAACTGGAAACCTTTTGTGGCGATATCTTTTTGTAATCTAATTGAATTATCTGGCAGATGCTTATTTTGCGAAATGGATCCCTGACGGTCATTGAATTTCCACTTTCAACTGGAAAAAAACAGAGTACACAGAATATCTCCCCGGGGTTAGGGTAAAGGCATCAGAGAAGGCGGCTTATTCAGGTGATGTGCTGTGCGACTTACGGAATCATGTTTGGATCTAGGGGTACTGAAAAGTGAATGATGGATCTGCTGCGAGAGAAAATAGTGAACAACCTGACGTCAGCACGGCCGGGGCGATAACCGAACGGGTGCTGACTGATATTACCGTCATGCTAAACGCCGAAGATATTTATACCAATGCGGTGCAGCAACAGATGCTGGAGTCGCATATTCGCGCCATGGTGTTACGCTCAATAACCGGCGAGCCATTACCGGAAGTCGATAAATCACTGTTTGACGAGATCTCGGCGGAATCCATGCAAATGGCGGAGCGGGTAGTCGACCAATTTACCACTCTGCCGATTGAAGAGGCTTATTTGCTTTCCGTCCATTTTGAAGTGGCAAAAGATAATAACCAATAGCAGTTACCGAATTAAATTAATCAGGAGAAAATACCATGGGTCAGATTACCGTAGTGATTGGCGATCGTTTGGGTAAAGGTCAGAAAGTGGGTCAGGGCATTGAAAACGCAGGCGGAAAAGCCATCGTGATCCCCGGTGTGGCGGCCGACATGAAGCTGGGTGACGTGATGAAAGCGGAAGGCGCGCAGCTGGGCATTTCTTTCTGCGGCAGCGGCGGCGCTGGTGCCATTACCGCCCAGACTAAATACGGCTACAAAGCCAAATACGGCATGCGTTCCATTGATGAGGGCGTGACGGCAATAAACGAAGGCTGCACCGTATTGGGTTTTGGTTTTATGGATAAAGAAGAGCTGGGTCAAAGACTGGTTGAAGCCTACGTCAAAAAACACGGCAACCCGTAATGAAAGAACAATATACAACGTCGGTAAAGGTGGAGGGTAAGGGCGACAGCAAAGCGAAAGCTTTTGCTTCCGCCTTGGCCAATGTGCAGGGCGCGGTATTAAAATCCACCGGTAATATTCTGCTGCGTATTGAACCGCAGGATGTCAGCGTATTAAAAGCAGAAGAGAAAATAACAAAAGAAAAGTTTCTGTTTTTCTTTCTGCCGCGCGAAAGAAAAAGCTACTTCGTGGCTCTGGAAATAACCGTGAACGTGACAATGATCAATACAGAAAAAGTTGTCTTCGTCGCGAAATAAAAACGTTAGCATAAATCAAAGGGTATACTGATGTTTTTAATCATCTTATTTAAGTCGCTTATTATCGGCGGACTGGTGGGGGTTGGCGTAGGGGCCGGCGCCGCACGTATGTTCCATGCTCCGACGACACAGGGCATGGGGGCTTTCCGCACCTTGGGCGAGTTGAACTCCTGCGAGGGTGACCCGGCTTCCCACTTCTCATTCGGTCTGGGCTTCTTCTTCAACGCCTGGGCGTCTTCCGTGGCAGCAGGGGCCTTCACGCAGGACGTTGACCACCGCATTATTCCACACTGGGGCGCGGCTGCGTTGATGGTCAAAAACCGCAACCTGGCGCAAACGCTGCACGATCCGAAAAAAATGGCTATCGCCTGCGGCATCATCGGCATGCTGGTTGTGGCCTTCCTGAATACCACCGCTTCCGCCGTGCCTGCCGCATTGCAGGTGACGGCGATCAAGGTGCTGGTGCCGGCAGCAAACCTGCTGGTGAATACCGTGATGCCGGTGATCTTCTGGCTGGCGGCGATCGACGCCGGACGCCGTTCCGGCTTCTGGGGCACCATCTTCGGCGGCCTGGCGCAGCTGATTATGGGCAACGCCGTTCCGGGGCTGGTGCTGGGCATCCTGATCGGTAAAGGCGTGGAAGAGAGCGGCTGGAACAAAATCACCAAGATCATGATGGCGGTGATCGTGCTGCTGTTCGTGCTGAGCGGGTTCTTCCGCGGCTTCGACATGAAAGCCCTCGAGTCCTTCAGCCTTGGCGTGCCGGGTTGGTTGGACGCCATTCACAACACCCTGAGCGGTAAATAAGGAGCTGGATAATGGAAGAACAAACCCAAAAAGGCTTCTGGTATGCCGACTGGTCATTCCCGATTTTTGTCGGTCTGCTTTCCTCAGGCGTGTTCGCCGGAACACATATGTACTACCTGTACGGCATCGGCGCGTTTAACGAAGTGGCCTTTGTTTCCATGCTGCGTGCGGGAATGGACACTGGCGTTTACGGTGCCGTGGCGGCCTTCGGGGCCAGCTTCCTGTTTGCGCGCATCATTGAAGGTTCGCTGGTGGGGATCCTGGACATCGGCGGTGCGATCCAGACCGGCGTGGGGCTGGGGGTTCCGGCGCTGCTGCTGGGGGCGGGGATCATTTTCCCGGTCGCTAACTTTGCCGCCTCGCTGGTGACCGGCCTGGTGATTGGCCTGGCGATTGGCTACCTGATCATTTTGGCGCGTAAATTTACCATCAATCAGAGCAACTCCACCTACGGGGCGGACGTGATGATGGGCGCCGGTAACTCCTCGGGGCGTTTCCTGGGGCCGTTGATCATCTTGTCGGCGATGACCGCTTCCATTCCGATCGGTATCGGCTCGCTGCTTGGCGCCTTGCTGTTCTATATCTGGAATAAGCCGATCACCGGTGGGGCGATCCTCGGTGCGATGCTGTTAGGGGCCATTTTCCCGGTAGCTATCGCCTAATCACGAACGTGATTGCTGGGGGCGGTACGCGGTGCCGTCCCCAGGCTGTAAAAGGAGTAATGCGGTATGTATGACTTAGTAATCACAGGCGCCAGACTGGCGGATGATCGGCTGGTGGATCTGGCGGTCAAAGACGGCAAGATTGCCGAAGTGGGTCAATTGGCCGACGACGTCCACGCCCATCGAAGACTGGATCTGGCGGGTAACTGCCGCCTGAGCGCTGGCTGGATCGACTCCCACGTGCACTGCTACCCCTCTTCGCCGATTTACCATGACCAACCGGACTTGGTCGGGACGGCCTGTGGCGTCACCACGGTGGTGGATGCCGGCAGCACCGGCACCGACGACGTGGATGCGTTTTATACGCTGACGCGCAGCAGCAAAACCAACGTTTTCGCCTTCCTGAACATTTCGCGCATCGGCCTGCTGCGTCAGAACGAACTGGCTGATTTGGCAGACATCGACAAACAGAAAGTCAGCCGGGCGATCGACAAACATGCCGGTTTTGTCATCGGCATCAAGGCGCGCATGAGCAGCAGCGTCGTTGGCCAGAACGGCATCCGGCCGCTGGTGCTGGCCAAAGAGATCCAGCAAGAAAATAACCTGTTGCCGTTGATGGTTCATATCGGCAATAACCCGCCGGATCTGGATGAAATAGCCGATCTGCTAACCCGTGGCGACATTATCACTCACTGCTACAACGGCAAACCGAATCGCATTCTGACGCCGGCGGGCACGCTGCGTGAGTCTATCCAGCGCGCGCTAAAGCGCGGCGTCCTGCTGGATGTTGGCCACGGCACCGCCAGCTTCAGCTTCGAGGTGGCGCGCCAGGCGATAGCGCTTGGCATTTTGCCGCATACCATCAGCTCCGATATCTACTGCCGCAACCGGATGGCCGGGCCGGTACACAGCCTGGCGACGGTGATGTCCAAATTCTTCAGCGTTGGGTTATCGCTGCCGCAGGTGATTGCCTGCGTTACGGAAAATGCCGCCTCGGCGCTGCATCTGTCCCATAAGGGGCGACTAGAACCGGGCTGCGATGCCGATTTCACGCTGTTCGAGCTCCGTCAGGGGCCACAGGTGTTCGCCGATTCAGAAGGGCAGTCGGCCGAGGGCCAACAATTGCTGGTTCCGCTGGCCGCCGTGGTGGCCGGGGAAATCCTATTAACCGATGAAGGGAAAGCCGCTCATGTCTTCGATTTATGAAAAATATAATTTAAAACAGGTCATCAACACTTCAGGTCGCATGACTGCACTCGGCGTGTCTACGCCGCGCCAGGACGTCATTGATGCCGTGGATTACGGCATGAACCACTACTTCGAAATCAAGGATCTGGTCGACAAAACCGGCGCCTACATCGCCAATTTGCTGAATGTCGAAAGCGCGGTGGTGGTTTCCTGCGCCTCGGCGGGCATTGCCCAGTCAGTGGCGGCGCTGATCGTCAAAGACAACGCCAACCTGTTGGTGAACCTGCACTCCGCACCTATTACCGTTCCGCGCGAAATCGTGTTGCCGCGCGGTCATAACGTCAACTTTGGTGCGCCGGTCGATACCATGGTGGCGCTGGGTGGCGGCAAGGTGGTTGAAGCCGGTTACGCCAACGAGTGTTCCGCCGAGCAGCTCGAGGCCTGCATTACGCCGCAAACGGCGGCGATCCTCTATATCAAGTCACACCACTGCGTGCAGAAAAGCATTCTTTCCGTTGAGCAGGCGGTGGTGGTGGCGCGCAAACATAACCTGCCACTGATCGTCGATGCCGCGGCGGAAGAAGATCTGCTGTGCTACTACCAGATGGGAGCCGACCTGGTGGTTTACAGCGGAGCCAAGGCCATCGAAGGCCCGACCAGCGGTCTGGTGATTGGCAAGAAACAGTACGTCGAATGGGTGAAGCTGCAAACCGGTGGTATCGGCCGGGCGATGAAGGTCGGCAAAGAGGGCATCCTCGGCCTGACGCAGGCGATAGAAAGCTACCTGCGGCTGGAGAAAACCACCGGGCAGCAGATGGTGGAAAGAATGACGCCGTTTATCGACAGTCTGAATACCCTGACCGGTATCAGCGCCAAAACCGTCTGGGACAGCGCCGGGCGTGATATCGCACGGGCAGAAATCACGTTCGACGAAGCGGTGCTGGGATGGTCGACCTACGACATTGTGCAGGCGCTGAAAACCGGCGAGATCGCTATCTACTTCCGTGGCTATAAAGCTAACGAAGGCAAGATTGAAGTGGACGTGCGCAGCGTTGATCAGCAACAGCTGATGACCGTTTTCACCTGTATTAAAAATCTGTTCACGGAGAAACAAGCATGAAGCTGCAACCTAACTACTATCGCGATCGCGTGTGCCTCAACGTGTTGGCCGGTTCGAAAGACAACGCGCAGGAGATTTATGCGGCGGCAGAAGGGCATGTGCTGGTGGGGGTGCTTTCCAAGAACTACCCGGACGTCGACAGTGCAGTTGCGGACATGCAGCGTTATGCGCGTCTGATAGAAAATGCGCTGTCGGTAGGGTTGGGCGCAGGCGATCCTAAACAATCGGCAATGGTCAGCCTGATTTCCCAGCGGGTACAGCCGCAGCACGTCAATCAGGTGTTTACCGGCGTGGGCGCTAGCCGTGCGCTGCTGGGGCAGAATGACAGCGTGGTGAACGGTCTGGTGTCGCCAACCGGCCGCGTTGGCTGGGTAAAAATTTCGACGGGGCCGCTGAGCGCTGCCGCGCCGGACGGCATTGTGCCGGTGGAAACCGCCATCGCCTTGTTGAAAGACATGGGCGGTAGCTCAATCAAATATTTCCCGATGGGCGGACTGGCATGCAGAGAGGAATACGAGTATGTCGCCAAAGCCTGTGCCGAGCATGACTTTATGCTGGAACCGACCGGCGGTATCGATCTGGAAAACTTCGAGCCGATCGTCGAGATCGCATTGGCTGCCGGCGTGAAGCGCGTGATCCCGCACATCTATAGCTCAATCATCGACTCCAGCACCGGTAACACCCGCCCACAGGACGTGAAAGCCCTGCTGGCGACCACCAAAAAGCTGGTGGGTTAAAGCGCATTATCGGATGACGTAAGGCAGGGAGGCGCAGGCTCTGTATCCCCAGGCGCGGGCACACCGCGCCGCTATCTTTCCCCTCTGGCTTTCAAGTTGCAGCTAACAACGCTGTGGCTTGAAAGATGACGGGTATACCATCAGGATAACTATGCGAAACTGGCAAACATCTTCCACCCTGCGAACTGCAGTCACTCTGGCGCTGCTGGCGATGGCTAGCCCGGCGCTTCATGCTGAGGATGCAATGAAATCTACGTCATCTCATTTTGCTTATATCGGTACTTACAACCCTAACGGCGAAGGCGTTTACCGGGTGCAGGTCGATCCGGTCAGCGGCGCACTGAGCGCCAGAACCCTGGCCAGCAGCCAGCCGAACCCAGCACAGCTTACCGTGGATGCCAAAGGCCAGACGCTGTATGTCGCCAGCGAAGTGGCGGACTTTAACGGGACTCAGCATGGCGGCATTATTGCTTACCGTATCAATCCGACGGACGGCAGCCTGACCCAGCTCAATCAGGTTGATGCGCAGGGGGCGGGGCCGGTTTATCTCTTCCTGACGCCAAACGGTCGTCATCTGTTGGTGGCAAACTACGTCAGTGGCACCGTAGCGGCTTTCCCGGTTGAAAGCGACGGCAAGCTGGGCACGGCCAGTTCGGTGCAGCAACAGCAAGGACCGGCAGGGGCTGGCAAGCCGGAGGCGGCGGTGGAGGGCAGCTTTGCCATCAGCGATCACAACGGCCCGCATGCGCATATGATCGCCAGCGATCCGAGCGGCAAGTTTGTGTTCTCCACCGATCTGGGGCTGGATCGTATTTATCAATGGCGCTTTGACGATGCCAGCGGCCAGTTAACGCCGAACGATCCGCCGTGGATCGCGGCATCTTCCGCCGGCGCCGGGCCGCGTCATTTCGTGTTTCATCCGGACGGGAAAACCTTGCTGCTGGTGAACGAAGAGGCTTCCACGCTGACCAGCTACCGTTTTGATAATCAAAAAGGTACTCTGAAACAGTTGCACGTGATCTCTTCGCTGCCAGCCGATTATAAGGGCACCAACTTCGCCGCCGGCCTGGTGCTGAGCGAGGATGGCAAAAATCTGTACGTGGCCAATCGGCTGCATAACAGCATCGCGCAGTTCAGCGTTGGCAGTGGAGGCGAGCTGCATTCGGTGGCGGAAACCTGGACGCGCGGGGATTATCCGCGCTCGTTAACGCTGAGTCCGGACGGGCGCTATCTGTATGCGATGAATCAACGCAGCGATAACGTCACCCGTTTCAGCGTGGATAAGGCCAGTGGCAAACTCAGCTTTGTTGAAGGCTATACGCCGGTCGGCAGCCCCTCGCAAATGGTGTTCTTGCCGCTAGCCAAGTAACTTGTTGCCCGCCGGATCCACCTGGCGGGCACTCTAATTGACGGAAAGAGAATGGTGCGATTTCCCTACCCGCGTTTGGCCTATCTGTTCGATGCTTTGCAGTCTGAAACCTTGCCGCAGGACGAGTTGGCGAAGCGTTTTGCCGTGTCCACCCGAACCGTGCGTGCTGATATCACCGCGCTGAACGATATTTTGGAAAAATATGGTGCGCACTTTGTGCATAGCCGCGGTGCGGGCTATCGCCTGCAGGTGGATGATGCCAGGTTGTTCAGCGCCCTGCAGCATCAGGAGCGTAAAAAACACGCCACGCCACGCAGCGCACAGGAGCGGGTACATTATCTGCTGGTTCGTTTTTTGACCTCAGCCTTTTCTCTGAAGCTGGAAGATTTAGCCGACGAATGGTTTGTCAGCCGCGGCACGCTGCAAAACGACATGGCTGAGGTGAGGGAGCGCCTGGCGCACTATCAGTTGACCATCGAGACCAAGCCGCGCTACGGCATGAAGCTGTTCGGCTCGGAGATGGCGATCCGCGCCTGCCTGACCGACTTGTTATTCCAACTGCATTTGGCCGACGCCGAAAACCCATTGCTTAACAATGAGATCCTGCAGCAACCGCAGGTGGTGACCTTTGCCGGGCTGCTGCATCCGCTGTTGTCTCAATATGCTATTCGTCTGACCGACGAAGGTGAACAGTACCTGATTTTCTACTGTGCGGTGGCATTGCGGCGCATTACCGACGGCTATCCGTTGCCGGATTTTGACGTTGAGGACGGTGATGACGCTGTGCGTAAGGCTTCTACCTGGCTAGCCGGGGAGTTACGCAAAGCCAGCGGCAAAGAGGTCTCGATGGCGGAGGAGGCTTATCTACGGGTCAACATCGCCGCGCGTCGTGTGCAGGAGGTGCAGCCGACCGAGATCAACGCCGACGATGAAGAAGCGCTGGTGGATTACATCCTGTCGTATATCAATTCGCACTATAACTACAACCTGCAAGGGGACAAGCAGCTGCGGGCCGATCTGCTCACCCACATCAAAACCATGATCACCCGGGTGAAATACCAGATTAATATCCCCAACCCGCTGTTGGCGAACATCAAGCAGCACTACCCGATGGCCTACGACGTGACGCTGGCGGCCGTATCGAGCTGGGGAAAATACACGCCTTATACCCTGAGTGAAAACGAGATCGGCTATTTGGTGCTGCACATTGGCGTTGGCCTGGAGCGGCATTACAACATCGGTTATGAGCGCCATCCGCAGGTGATGTTGGTCTGCGATACCGGCAACTCGACGGTCCGGATGATCCAGGCGCAAATCGCACGCAAATACCCGCAGTTGGTGATGACGCGCATCGTTTCGCTACGCGATTACGAGGTGCTCAATCATATCGACGAAGACTTTGTCATTTCCAACGCGCGGGTCAGTGAAAAGAACAAACCGGTGGTGGTGATGTCACCGTTCCCGACCGAATACCAGCTAGAACAGTTGGGTAAGCTGGTGCTGGTGGATCGCACCAAGCCCTATATGCTGGAGAAGTTTTTCGACGCCGACCATTTTATGGTGGTGAACGAGCCGCTGACTCAGGCGCAATTGTTCCAGAAAGTGTGCAGCCAACTTGAGCGCGAAGGCTACGTAGGTGATGACTTTTATCCGTCGGTCGTAGAGCGCGAGGCGATTGTTTCCACGCTGCTGGGCGAGGGGATCGCACTGCCGCACTCGCTGGGCCTGTTGGCGAAAAAAACCGTGGTGGTGACGCTGCTGGCGCCGCAGGGTGTGGTCTGGGGAGAGGGCGAAATCGCCCACGTGATCTTCCTGTTGGCGATCAGCAAAAGCGATTACGAAGAAGCGATGGCTATTTATGAGCTGTTTGTCACCTTTGTACGCGAGCGGTCAATGAGCCGCCTGTTGGGCAGCAACAACTTCGATAGCTTCAAGGCGGTGGCGCTGGACTGTTTGAGCCGGATCTAGGACTGGAGGGGTTAGGTCTAATGAAAAGGGCGCAATAGCGCCCCCAGTATTTTAGTCTTCGTCAAAACCGGAATTAATCAGTTCAATCACCGCGGCCAGCGCTTTCACCTCATCCGGGCCGGTGGCTTCCACCTCGATATGGCGCCCCTGCGCAGAGTCCAGCATCAGCAGCGCAATCACGCTGCTGGCCTCGGCCTCGGTGCCGCTGTCGTTACGCAGCATCACTTCGGCATCAAAACTCTGCACCAGCTCGAACAGCTTCATCGCCGGGCGGGCGTGCATGCCCAGTTTGTTTTTGATTTCAACCGTTTGCTTGACCGTCATTGTTTGCGTTTTTCCAGCGTGCGGTGGCGTGACTGTACGTTCTTGCCGCGAGAGCGGAAGTAATCGGCCAACTGTTCCGCTACGTAGACTGAACGGTGTTTGCCGCCGGTACAGCCAATGGCCACCGTCAGATAGCTGCGGTTGTTGGTTTCCAGCATTGGCAACCACTGTTCCAGATAGCTGCGGGTCTGGTAGATAAAGTTGTGCACCTCAGTGTGGCGATCGAGGAATGAGGCGACGGGTTTATCCAGGCCGGTCATCGGGCGAAGTTTAGGATCCCAGTGTGGGTTCGGCAGGAAACGTACGTCGAACACGTAATCGGCGTCGATCGGTATACCGTGCTTAAAGCCGAAGGATTCAAACACCATGGTCAGCTCGCGCTCGCGTTTGCCCAGTAAACGGGTACGCAGCATTTCGGCCAGTTCATGCACCGACATTTCCGAGGTGTCGATGATCAGATCGGCTCGTGAACGCAGTGGTTCCAGCAGATCGCTTTCTTCATCGATGGCGCTTTCCAGCGACAGATTCTTGCTGGACAGCGGGTGTAAGCGACGAGTATCACTGTAACGACGAATCAGTGTGTTACGGTCGGCATCAAGGAACAGCAACTGCGGCGAAAAGCTGTCCGGCAGTTGGGTCATTGCATATTCAAACACTTCCGGCGATTCCGGCATGTTACGCACGTCGATGCTTACCGCCGCGGAGCTGTTGCGTTCCGCCAGCGTATTGGCAAGCTGCGGCAGCAGTACCACGGGCAGGTTATCAACGCAGTAAAAACCCATGTCTTCCAGCGCCCGCAAGGCGACGGATTTCCCTGAACCGGAACGGCCGCTGACAATCATCAGCACCATGTGGCAACTCCCCCTGGCATCTCAGTGGCGTTTATCGCCACCGTTAGAAACTTTATTATTCCGGCCTGAACCGGAATCCATCATGGCTAAACAGTATCGTTATCCGGGCTGGAAGTCACGCCAGCCGGGCGTTACTCGGTGATGATTTGGTAAAGCTCTTCGTCACTTTGCGCCGCGCGCAGGCGGCGGCATACTGTTTTGTCGGCCAGACGCTTGGCGACCAGAGACAGGGTATGCAGATGGGTTTTACATTGGTCGGCCGGCACCAGCAGGGCGAACAGCAGATCGACCGGCTGGTTATCAATGGCGTCGAAGGCGATAGGTTGGTCGAGACGAATAAACACGCCAACGGCCCGCAGTGTGTCCTCTTCCAGTTTGCCATGGGGGATGGCGATACCGTTGCCGATACCGGTGCTGCCCATGCGCTCGCGGGTGAGAACCGCGTCAAATACCACCTGGGGTGGCAGATTGAGCTGTTTGGCGGCCAGTTCGCTGATAATTTCCAAAGCCCGTTTCTTGCTGGTGCAATGTACGGAGCTTCTGGTGCACTCGATATTTAATACCGAGCTTAACTGCATTGTTTCGTTGTTCATCTCATCTTCACTTAAAACCACACCAGCAAGCAGGCTTGTGAGGTGATTTTTCGCCTTGTTTAACCCTGATGGCTTATCGGCGCGTACCCAAACAGGTAACGCGCCGATGGCCGAGGCTACGTTTGAGCCGTACCCGCTGACGGAAACGGCCCAGAATGTCAGTGTTGTTTCAGTTTGTCTTTATGTTTGTTCAATTGACGCGCCAGTTTGTCGATCAGGGTATCAATTGCCGCATACATGTTCTCGTCTTCCGAGGTGGCGTGCAACTCGCCTCCATTCACGTGCACCGTCGCTTCCGCAATCTGCTGCACTTTTTCCACACTAAGCACGACATACACCTGATTTATGCGGTCAAAATACTGTTCGAGTTTGGCGAACTTGGTGTTCACGAACTCACGCAAGGGTTCGGTGATTTCGATGTGGTGTCCGGTAATGTTGAGCTGCATAGTGTCTTCCTTCTCAATAGAGGTCAAACCAACTGTTTACGTTGGTTGGACGGCGGGATGGACAAAGACTCTCGGTACTTGGCGACGGTACGCCGCGCCACGATGATCCCCTGATCGGAGAGCAGGGTAGCCAGCTTGCTGTCGCTGAGCGGTTTGGCGGGGTTTTCCGCCGCAATCAATTTCTTCACCACCGCCCGGATCGCCGTAGAGGAAGCTTCGCCCCCGCTGTCGGTATTCACGTGGCTTGAGAAGAAATATTTCAATTCGAAAATGCCGCGCGGACTGTGCAAAAACTTCTGCGTGGTCACGCGTGAGATTGTCGATTCATGCATCTCCACGGCCTGAGCGATATCCGCCAGCACCATGGGCTTCATAAATTCCGCGCCTTGCTCAAAGAACGCCTGCTGCTGCTCGACGATGCAGCGCGAAACTTTCAGCAGGGTGTCGTTGCGGCTTTCCAGGCTCTTGATCAGCCATTTCGCTTCCTGCAAATTGCTGCGGATGTACTGACCGTCGCTGTCGTTACGCGCGCTATTGCCCAGCGCAGCATACTGCTGATTGATCTTCAGCCTTGGGATGCTGTCGCTGTTGAGCTCGACCGTCCACACATCCTGCACTTTGCGGACCAGCACGTCCGGGATCACGTACTCAGATTCGCCGGTGTTGATCGACTGGCCTGGACGCGGATCGAGTGACTGGATCAGCAACATCGCTTCTTTCAGTGTATCTTCTTTTGAGCGCGTTGTTCGCATCAGGCTGCGAAAGTCGTGGTTAGCCAGCAAGTCCAGATGTTCGCTGATGATCAGGCGCGCTTCCGCCAGGTAAGGCGTGTCTTGGGCGTATTGGGATAGCTGAACCAGCAGACAATCGCGCAGGTCGCGCGCCGCGACGCCAACCGGATCAAACCGCTGTACGCGCTTCAATACCGCCTCGACTTCGTCCATTGTCACATTCTCGTCACCCATGCTCTCCAGAATGTCTTCCAGCGGCACGGTGAGATAGCCGGTGTCATCGACGGCGTCGACGATCGAGGTGGCAATGGCAGCATCGGTATCGGAAAACGGCGTCAGATCCACCTGCCACATCAGGTAATCCTGCAGGGTTTGGGTGGTTTCACCCTGATACACCGGCAGTTCGTCGTCACTGTAATCGGTGCGAGTTCCTGACGGAGTTCCGGCGGTATAGATCTCGTCCCAGGTGGCGTCCAGCGGCAGCTCTTCGGGCATGTCCTTTTGTTCCAGCGCCTCCCGGGTATCCAAACCTTCGGTTTCGGTCGTCTCTTTCGCGTCGATTTCTTCGTGCAGATCGGTCTGTTCAAGCAGTGGATTGCTCTCTAACGCCAGCTGTATCTCCTGCTGGAGCTCAAGCGTGGACAACTGCAGCAGGCGTATGGCCTGCTGGAGCTGGGGGGTCATGGCCAGTTGTTGGCTAAACCTGAGTTGCAAACCTTGCTTCATATTCTTCAGTCTACTTCCGTTAACAGTCGCCCATCAGGACGCGCCGGTACTCAGAGGCGGAATTCTTCGCCCAGATAAACGCGTTTTACCTGCTCATCGGCCAGAATAGCATCCGGCGTACCGTGAGCAATCAGTTTGCCCTGGCTGACGATATAGGCGCGTTCACACACGTCCAGCGTTTCGCGCACGTTGTGGTCGGTGATCAGCACGCCCAGGCCGCTGTCACGCAAGTGCTCGATAATTTTTTTAATGTCGATAACGGAAATCGGGTCAACCCCGGCGAAGGGTTCATCCAGCAGGATGAATTTCGGGTTAGCCGCCAGCGCACGTGCGATCTCCACGCGGCGACGTTCGCCACCGGACAGCGCCTGGCCCAGGTTGTCGCGTAGATGGGAGATATGGAACTCTTCCATCAGTTCTACCGCACGGTCTGCCCGCTGTTCGCTGCTGAGATCGTCACGGATCTCCAGCACCGCCATCAGGTTGTCGTAAACGCTCAGGCGGCGGAAGATCGAGGCTTCCTGCGGCAGATAGCCGATGCCACGACGCGCACGGGCGTGCAGTGGCAGCAGGCTGATGTCTTCTTCGTCAATCACGATACGTCCGGCGTCACGCTGAACGATACCGACCACCATGTAGAACGTGGTGGTCTTGCCGGCGCCGTTTGGCCCCAGCAGGCCGACGATCTCGCCGGATTTCACTTTCAGGCTGACGTCTTCAACGACTTTGCGGCCCTTGTAGGCTTTCGCCAGGTTTTCTGCGATGAGTGTAGCCATAAGTGATTAGTTACTCTTGTTTTGCCCGTTTTTGTCTTGCAACTGCGACGGTACCAGAACCGTAGTCACGCGCTTGCCTTTATCGCTAAACGCCTGCATTTGCTGCTGTTGCACCAGGTAGGTGATGCGATCGCCCTTGACGTTGCTGTCGAGCTGTTCCAGGTAGGCGTTCCCGGTCAGGGTCACCAACTGAGACGCCACATCGTAACGCACCTTCTGAGCGTGGCCTTTCACCGGCTTGCCGCTGTCTTGCATCTGATAGAAGGTTACCGGGTTGCCGAAAGCTTCAATATAGGTTTTGTTCTGATCGCCGCCCGGGCGGGTGACCACGACTTTGTCCGCTTTGATATCGATGGTGCCTTGCTTGATCACCACGTTATCGGTAAAGGTGCTGACGTTGCTCTGCATGTCCAGAGACTGTTTCAGCGAGTCGATGCTCACCGGCTGATTGGAGTCGGACTTCAGCGCCCATGCGGGGGCGCTGGCGGCCAAAATCAAGCTGCCGATTAACAGATTACGGCTTGGTTTGTTGGTTTTGAATTTCATAGTTGGTCTTAACCTTATCAATCAGCTCAGCGGTTTTGGCCCGCAGGTTCCCACGCATTTTCATGCCGTTAGAGGTGAAGTTCGTCCCGTAAAGTGTCACTTCGTCATCCGAAGACACATCCTGGGTCACCAGGTTCACCTGAGCATTGTCTGTTTTAATTTTTTCCAGCTGCGACGTGGTGGTCAGGCTGTTCACCTCGACGTGGCCGTAAAGATACAGCATCCGGTCTTTAGTCAGTTTGGCGCGGTCGGCGCGAACTGACCAGGTGGCCACCGCGTTTTCATCAAACAGCGTCATCACCGGCTGGGTGAACCAGCTTAATTCATCGGCGGTGTAGTATTTTACGTCTTCGGCCACCAGCTTGTAACTCAGCTTGCCGGTCGGATTGTACACTATGGTGACCGTGTGCTGGCTCTGATAAGTCGGGTCCTGGCTGTTCACCGGCCCCGGCGTAGTATCATCACTGAAATCCGTCATGTTCCAGCCAATCAGCGCCAAGGCGATCACCGCCAGCAACAGGGTGATCCAAAGTTTGGTTTTACTCATATCGATAGCCCTTTGGCGTCTTCCAGCTTGTTTTGAGCCAAAAGAATAATGTCGCACAGCTCGCGTACCGCACCGCGGCCGCCGGCAATGCGGGTAACATAGTGGGCTCGTGGCAACAGAAGCGGGTGCGCATCTGCCACCGCGACCGCCAGGCCAACCTGCGCCATCACCGGCCAGTCGATCAGATCATCGCCGATATAGGCGACCTGATCTGCCGTCAGCGACAGTGTATCCAACAGTTCGCGGAAGGCCAAAAGCTTATCGGATTGCCCCTGATAAAGGTGGGTGATACCGAGTGTTTTAGCCCGGTCTTCCAACAGTTTGGCGGAGCGACCAGTGATGATAGCTACTTCGATATCCGAAGTTTTCAGGCAACGGATGCCGTAGCCGTCACGCACGTTGAACGCTTTTAATTCTTCGCCATTGTTGCCCATGAAAATCAGGCCGTCTGACAGTACGCCATCAACATCACAAATCAGCAGGCGGATTTTGCCGGCACGCGCCATGACGTCTTGCTCTACAGGCCCGTAGCAGGTTTCAACCAGACTCATTGAGTTCTCTTCCATAGTTAAACGACGCCGGCGCGCAGCATGTCATGCATATGTACCACACCCAGCAATTGGTCGCCATCGGCAACCAGCAGCGCGGTGATATGACGTTGCTGCATCAGATTCAGCGCGTCCACCGCCAGCAGGTTCGGGCGAACTCGTACACCGCCGAGCGTCATGACATCGACGATCCGCGCTTCGTTGAGATTGATGCCCATATCGAAAATCCGGCGCAGGTCACCGTCGGTGAAGATACCGGCGATTTTCATCAAATCATCGCAGATAACCGTCATACCAAGGTTCTTTCGGGTGATCTCCAGCAGCGCATCGCGCAGCGATGCATCGGCGCTGACGTGAGGAATTTCATCGCCGCTGTGCATGATGTCGCAGACGCGCAGCAACAGGCGGCGACCCAGTGCGCCCCCGGGGTGCGATAAAGCAAAATCTTCCGGTGTGAAACCGCGCGCCTTTAACAGTGCGACGGCCAACGCATCCCCCATCACCAGCGTAGCGGTGGTGCTGGTGGTCGGCGCCAGGCCGAGTGGGCAGGCCTCCTGTGGCACCTTGATGCACAGATGAATATCCGCCGCTTTGCCCATCGAACTTTCCGGGTTGTTGGTCATGCAGATCAGCGGGATTTGCTGACGCTTCAGCACCGGGATCAGCGCCTGTATTTCGTTGGACTCACCTGAGTTGGAAATGGCGAGCACGATATCCTGAGTTGTCACCATGCCGAGGTCGCCATGGCTGGCCTCTGCAGGATGAACAAAGAACGAAGGCGTTCCGGTACTGGCGAAGGTGGCGGCAATTTTGCAGCCGATGTGCCCGGATTTACCCATACCCATCACCACCACTTTGCCACTGCACTCGGCAATCAACTCGCAGGCACGGGTAAAGTCTGCATTAATGTATTGATCGAGTTGGGCCAGCCCGTCACGCTCAATCTGCAGCACTTCTTTGCCTGCCTGCTGAAAATCAAAGCCTGGTTGCAACTGAATGTTCGACATACTCATTCCCGTCGGTTATACCCTTCATCCTTCAGGATACTGGGCGTTGGCTGCTTTCGTTTGGTCTGGTCACTTAGCGGACTAAGCTCGCAGGGATGCATTCTTTTGCCGCTGTCCTGCCTCCCGAAGGCTATTGGGTATAGCTAAATGAATCGAAAGGGTTAAAAAACAGCACCGCAAGATACGCAATAAAACCACATAATAACAGAGCGCCGGCAAGATGGCCGATGCGATGTTTCCGCCCGATGCACAGGGCGCTGAGCACAATGCTGACCGCCAGCATCACCCAGTAATCGCGATGGAAGGCAGCGCCATCGACGGTACCCGGGGACAGCAGGGCGGGCACGCCCAGTACTATCACCGTGTTGAAAATGTTGGAGCCGATGATATTGCCAATCGCCATATCATCTTCGCCCTTGAGTGCCCCGGCGATGGATGTAGCCAACTCTGGCAAGCTGGTGCCGATGGCGATGACGGTCAGGCCGACCACCAACTCACTCATACCGAAATAGTGCGCGATGACCGTGGCGTTATCGACCACCATTTTGGAAGACAGCGGCAGAATGATAAACGCCAGCACCAGCCACAGTATCGCCACGGTGTTGCTGCTGTCCTGCGGCAGTTCGGCGATTTGCTCCACGGTCAGGCTGTCGCTGCCTTCGCGCTGCGCCAACCGGGCAATTTTCAACATCAACAGAATAAATACCGCGGCGGCGGCCAACAGCAGCACGCCATCCAGACGGCTCAGCGTGCCGTCCATCAGCACGAAACCGCACAATACTGTGACCGCCAACATCAGCGGCAGTTCGCGCCGCAACACTTCGGATCGCGCCGCCAGCGGGTGTATCAGCGCGGCAACGCCGAGGATCAGTAAAATATTCGTGATGTTGGAACCTAATACGTTCCCCACGGCCATATCGATTTGCCCGTTCAGTGCCGCAGTGGTCGACACGAACAGCTCCGGCAGTGAAGTGCCTATGCCGACGATGGTCATACCGATAATCAGCGGTGGCACACCGAGTGAACGCGAAATTACCGCAGCACCGTAAACTAAGCGGTCTGCCCCATATACCAGTAAAAATAAACCAACGATTAATAAAGCTATCGCGAGAAACATGCAGGGTCCTTTGTTGGGTATCATCCCGGTTCGTTGGTTAAAAGCCGTAATTCGGCTATCTTGCTTTGCCCTCCGTTGCGCAGGTTAAAGCCGCAGCAACGGGTTTTCCCGGCTAATATATGAACACTTTCGTTTTTTTTCGTTATGGCGCCAATTTTGACCGGGTGACGCGTAAAAGTAAAACCTATGGCACCATTGGTAGCGAAATGGCGGTAAGTTTTTGTAAAGATGAGACGCATTGCGCCCGTTGCTTTAACATCGTGGGTAGATTTGGCAAAAATGACCCGTGAAGGATCAATTAACATGCACCAGAAGGCAGAGAATCTGGTCGAAGTTCGCGACATGACGTTCACGCGCGGCGATCGACTGATATTCGAAGATATCAACCTGACGGTTCCCCGTGGCAAGGTCACGGCGATCATGGGGCCGTCCGGCATTGGCAAAACGACGCTGCTGCGTTTGATTGGCGGTCAGCTGGCACCGGACAGCGGTGAAATCTGGTTTGATGGCGATAACATTCCCGCGTTGTCTCGCCATCAACTGTATGAAGCGCGCAAGAAAATGAGCATGCTGTTTCAGTCTGGTGCGCTGTTCACCGATCTGACGGTGTTCGAAAACGTGGCGTACCCGCTGCGCGAACATAGCCGTTTGCCGGAGCCCATTCTGCGCAGCACGGTGATGATGAAGCTGGAAGCGGTTGGACTGCGTGGCGCAGCCGATCTGATGCCCAATGAATTGTCCGGCGGTATGGCGCGCCGTGCCGCTCTGGCGCGAGCGATTGCGCTCGATCCGGAGATGATCATGTTCGACGAACCTTTCGTCGGCCAGGATCCCATCACCATGGGCGTGCTGGTGAAGCTGATCGATGAGCTGAATCACGCACTGGGCATTACCTGTATCGTGGTTTCGCACGACGTGCCGGAAGTGCTGAGCATCGCCGACTACGCTTACATTGTGGCCGATCATCGGGTGATAGCCGAAGGCACGGCGCAACAATTACAGAACAATCCTGATGCACGCGTGCGCCAGTTCCTGGATGGTATTGCCGATGGGCCGGTACCCTTCCGTTATCCGGCCGGTGATTATCAGGCCGAGCTGTTAGGTTTAGGGAGTAAATAAGCTGATGTTATTACAGGCGTTAGCGTCGTTAGGACGCCGTGGCATCAACACCAGCGCCAGCTTTGGGCGTGCCGGGTTGATGCTGTTCAACGCGCTGGTCGGGCGGCCTGAGCCGCGCAGGCAGTGGCCACTGTTGCTCAAGCAATTACACAGCGTGGGCGTGCAGTCGCTGCTGATCATCGTGGTTTCCGGGTTGTTTATCGGTATGGTGCTGGGGCTGCAGGGTTATCTGGTACTGACCACTTACAGCGCAGAAGCCAGCCTGGGCATGATGGTGGCGTTATCGCTGCTGCGTGAGCTGGGCCCGGTGGTCACCGCGTTGCTGTTTGCCGGGCGTGCCGGCTCGGCATTGACGGCCGAAATTGGCCTGATGAAGGCAACGGAACAAATCTCCAGCCTGGAAATGATGGCCGTCGATCCGCTGCGGCGTATCGTTGCGCCGCGCTTCTGGGCCGGTTTGATCAGCATGCCATTGCTGACGATGATTTTTGTCGCTATCGGCATCTGGGGCGGCTCGGTAGTGGGCGTAGACTGGAAGGGTATTGACAGTGGCTTCTTCTGGTCGGCCATGCAGGGCGCCGTTGAGTGGAAAAAAGACTTGCTCAACTGCCTGATCAAGAGCGTGGTATTTGCCATCACCGTGACCTGGATTGCCATCTTCAACGGGTATGATGCCGTACCCACCTCTGAAGGGATAAGCCGGGCAACGACCCGTACCGTGGTACATTCGTCACTGGCGGTGTTGGGATTGGATTTCGTGCTGACAGCACTGATGTTTGGGAATTGATTCGATGCAAACGAAGAAGAGTGAAATCTGGGTTGGGGCATTTATGCTGATTGCGCTGTGCGCCATCGTGTTTTTGTGCCTGCAAGTGGCGAACATTAAGTCGATCGGTAACGAGCCAACATACCGCATCTACGCGACCTTCGATAACATCGGTGGTTTGAAAGCGCGTTCTCCGGTGAAAATCGGCGGTGTGATGATTGGCCGAGTGGCTGATATTACGCTCGATCCTAAAACCTATACGCCGCGCGTAGCCCTGGATATCCAGGATAAATACGACCAGATCCCGGACACCAGCTCACTGGCGATCCGTACCTCCGGCCTGTTGGGGGAGCAATATCTGGCGCTGAACGTCGGTTTTGAAGATCCGGATATGGGCACGGCCATCTTGAAAGATGGCGGCACGATTCAGGACACCAAATCAGCCATGGTTCTGGAAGATCTGATCGGCCAGTTCCTGTATAAGAGCGGCGGTCAGGATGATGCTGCCAAAACGGGAGACGCGGCTGCTCAGCCGGCTGCCGGTGCAGCTCCACAAGCCGCTGCCCCTATTCATTAAGAGAGGAAACCTGCATGTTTAAACGTTTACTTATGGTTGCCCTGCTGGTGGTCGCACCGCTGGCGAATGCGGTCGATCAGACCAATCCTTACAGCCTGATGCAAGACGCGGCTGAGAAGACCTTCACCCGTCTGAAAACCGAACAGCCGAAGATCAAGCAGGACCCTAACTACCTGCGTTCCGTGGTGCATCAGGAGCTGATGCCGTTTGTGCAGGTCAAATACGCCGGTGCGCTGGTGCTGGGCCGTTTTTACAAAGAAGCGACGCCGGCGCAGCGTGAAGCCTACTTCACCGCATTCCAAGCCTACCTGGAACAGGCTTACGGCCAGGCGCTGGCGATGTACCACGGCCAAACTTATCAGATTGAGCCAGAGAAGCCGCTGGGCGACGCCAGCATTGTGGCGATCCGCGTGACCATCATCGACAATGGCGGTCGTCCGCCGGTGCGTCTGGACTTCCAGTGGCGCAAAAACACCAAAACCGGCCACTGGCAGGCTTATGACATGATCGCCGAAGGCGTCAGCATGATCACCACCAAGCAGAACGAGTGGGCTTCTACGCTGCGTACCCAGGGGATCGACGGCCTGACCAAGCAACTGCAGGCGGCGGCGGCTCAGCCGATTACTCTGGATCAGAAAAACTGATGTCAGCTGCACTCAGCTTTGAATCGCAGCAACAGACCCTGATCCTGCGCGGTGCGTTGGATCGGGAAACCCTGTTGCCGCTGTGGGAACAGCGGGAAACGTTGCTGGCGGATAAAACCGCTATCGACGTTGTGCAACTGCAGCGGGTGGACTCGTCCGGGTTGGCACTGCTGGTGCATCTGCGCGAACAGCAACGCCAACATGGCGTGGAATTAAAAATTTCTGGCGCCGGCGATCGCTTGAAAACGCTGATCGCACTGTACAATCTGCAAGCAATAATGCCTGTCGATACCGCTGGTTAGCCCGATTTTCGACTGGATGAAGACGTTTTCTCCCCAGAAAGCCCCTGTTGTACAGGGGCTTTTTCTTTAGTTTAAGAAAACGTCGTATTCCACTAAGATATCAGGCTGATTATGATCCTTTTGATACAGAACTGGATACTATGGAAAATAGCGAGATTAAAGATGTGCTGATGCGCGCATTGGCACTGGAAGAAGCACATGTTACCGGCGACGGCAGCCATTTTCAGGTGATCGTGGTCGGTGAGCTGTTTGCCGCCATGAGCCGCGTTAAGAAACAACAGGCGGTCTATGCGCCGTTGATGGAATACATTGCGGACAACCGTATTCACGCCTTGTCGATTAAGGCGTACACCCCTGAAGAGTGGCAGCGAGATCGCAAACTCAACGGATTTTAAGGCTGTTTGCCCAGCGGGGCGGGCAGCGTCAGTTTAGATAACAGAGAGTAGTCAAATGGATAAATTTCGTGTGCAGGGCCGGACCCGCCTCAGCGGTGAAGTGGCTATTTCCGGGGCTAAAAACGCCGCCCTGCCGATCCTGTTCGCCGCATTGTTAGCGGAAGAGCCGGTCGAGTTGCAGAATGTCCCGAAGCTGAAGGACATCGACACCACCATTAAGCTACTCAGCCAATTAGGCACCAAGATTGAACGCAACGGTTCCGTATTTGTTGACGCCAGCGGCGTGAACGAATTCTGTGCGCCCTACGATCTGGTGAAAACCATGCGCGCCTCTATCTGGGCGTTGGGGCCGTTGGTTGCCCGTTTCGGCCGTGGTCAGGTTTCTCTGCCGGGCGGCTGCGCCATCGGTGCGCGTCCGGTCGATCTGCATATTACCGGTCTGGAACAGCTCGGTGCAGAGATCAAACTGGAAGAAGGCTATGTTAAAGCTTCCGTCGATGGCCGCCTGAAGGGCGCACACATCGTTATGGACAAGGTCAGCGTTGGCGCTACCGTGACCATCATGAGTGCTGCCACCCTGGCGACCGGTACCACCGTGATTGAGAATGCGGCCCGCGAACCGGAAATTGTCGATACCGCTAACTTCCTCAACACGCTCGGCGCAAAAATCACCGGTGCCGGCAGTGACCGCATTACTATCGAGGGCGTTGAACGTCTGGGCGGCGGTGTTTATCGCGTTCTGCCGGACCGCATCGAGACCGGTACCTTCCTGATCGCTGCAGCCGTTTCCGGTGGCAAGGTGATGTGCCGAGATACCCGTCCTGATACGCTGGACGCCGTGTTGGCCAAGCTGCGCGAAGCCGGTGCGGATATCGAAGTGGGCGAAGACTGGATCAGTCTGGATATGCATGGCAAACGCCCTAAAGCGGTGACCGTGCGTACTGCGCCACACCCGGGGTTCCCGACCGATATGCAGGCTCAGTTCAGCCTGCTGAACCTGGTTGCGGAAGGCACCGGTGTGATCACCGAAACCATCTTTGAAAACCGCTTCATGCATGTGCCTGAGCTGATCCGCATGGGTGCACACGCTGAGATCGAGAGCAACACCGTGATTTGCCACGGCGTTGAGCAACTGTCAGGGGCTCAGGTGATGGCGACCGATCTGCGTGCTTCAGCCAGCCTGGTATTGGCCGGTTGCATCGCCGATGGCGTGACCGTCGTCGATCGTATCTATCACATCGACCGTGGTTATGAGCGTATCGAAGACAAGCTGCGCGCGCTGGGTGCTAATATCGAGCGTGTGAAAGGCGAGTAATTTGTCTGACGGGCATTTTTTATTCGGTCCCTGAAGGCTCAGTGCAGGCAGAATTGCCGTCAATATCCCGCATTTCTCTGCCACCGCAATGAACGGCAATTGGAGGGGCCGTAGGCGCGGCCCCTCCACCCGCGCTCTCGCTTAACACCCTCTGTCCGCTGCGCGGATACCCTCGCTGCACCCGCGTTGTCGGGCGGGTCGGCTACGACAAACCTCCCTGTTAGTCTCGCCTCAACCGGCCTTCCCTGGCCGGTTGCCCCTGACAACGCCGCCTTGCTCGGCAGAGGGTGATGCGCGCCAAGGTCAACACCCGCATCAGCAGCCACCGGGCAACTTATCCCCTGAGTTTGACGTTGAGTGATGAAAGACGGTGAAAATGGTGAAATGAGCACGTTGTTGGGTGCCCTTGAAGACGTCGAACGCAGGAGCGGCGCATAGGCGAAACCGCCATGGACGGCGGTTTCAGGCGAGACAGGCAGGGACGCCTGTCGTAGCCGGCAGTGATGCGGCGTGATGAAGTGAGAGTCGTTGGCGCAGCCAACCGTCTGATAGGGCAAAGGCGCGGGTTGCAAGGGGCCGCGCCTACGGACCCTTGCTCGGTCGGAGCTTCAGAACCTCATGGAGCTTTGCCCGTTTATCGACCGAAAAGAACATTGAACTGGCCTAAAAAACACCTTAAGTGAACGGCATTAGTATTGAGGGCTCGGCATTGCCGGGTCTTTTTAATTGTTATCTTCCGGGAATTCGCCCACCGTCATCTTCAGCGTGATGCGTTTGCCTTCGCGCAGGACCACCACCGGAATTTCTGTACCCGGTCGGATTTCTGCTACCTGGTCCATGGTTTCCAGCACCGATACCGCAGGCTTGTTGTCCACGTTGATGATCACGTCGTTAATATGGAACCCGGCGTTGCCTGCCGGCCCGCCCTGAGTAATTTCAGTCACGATAATGCCCTGCAGGCGATCGATGCCGGAATTGGACGAGCGCAACGGAATAATCTCTTTGCCCTGAATGCCGAAATAACCCCGAATGACGCGGCCGTCGCGGATCAGTTTGTCCATAATCTTGGTGGCCAGCTCGATAGGAATGGCGAAACCCAGGCCTTCCGGCGTTTCACCGTCGGTGATTTTGTCGTAGGTCAGGGTATTGATACCGATTAATTCGCCCAGGGAGTTGACCAACGCGCCGCCGGAGTTGCCGCGGTTAATCGAGGCATCGGTCTGCAGGAAGGTCTGACGCCCGGTGGTGCTCATACTGATACGGCCGGTGGCGCTGAGGATCCCCTGAGTCACGGTCTGGCCGAGGTTATAAGGGTTGCCAATCGCCAGCACGACGTCACCTACGTGCGCGGTGCGCGCGTTATTAATTGGGATCACCGGCAGGTTGCCCTGATCTATTTTCAGCACTGCCAGATCGGTCAGGCTGTCGGAGCCGACCAACAGCGCCTCATAGCGGCGGCCGTCCTGGACGACCACGGTAATTTGTTGCGCATCCTTGATCACGTGTCGATTGGTCAGGATATAGCCGCGTTCATTCATGATCACGCCAGAACCCAGCGACAGCACGTTGGCGGTGCCGTTCATGTTGCGGTTGTAGATATTGACTACGGCAGGCGCGGCACGACGCACCGCCTTATTGTAACTGACGGGCGTTTCATCACGGGTATTGTCATGTTTGTCTGCGAACAAGGCATTGGAAGAACGTAGCACAGGCAACGCAACCAGCAGTAGGCCAGCAACGATTAGACCAATAACGACAGAGCGCAAAAGCTTAGCAAACATGGAGTTTTAGTACGTGAGGTGAAAGATACCGGGAGGATAACATGAGAATACCGAGCGCAGTATGTCACCGCGCCCGGTTTTTAAACAAATATACGATCAGCGCAACAGCAGATAAATGGTTTCGCCGCCGCGCACGATATTCAGCGCCATGACCGGTGGTTTGGCTTCCAGCACTTTGCGCAGTGCAGTGATGTTCTCAATACGCTGGCGGTTGACGCCGATGATCACATCGTCTTTCTGCAGCCCGATTTGTGCCGCCGCAGAGCCTTTGTCCACTTTATCGATCTTCACGCCTTTTTCACCGCTTGGGATTGCCCCGTTGCTGAGTGAAACCCCCTGCAGAGCTGGGGAAAGCGTTTCGGCATTGGTTGAGGCGCTTTCGCTGTTATCCAGCGTAACGGAAACTTCCTGCGGTTTACCGTCGCGCAGCAGGCCAACCTTGATGGTTTTGCCCGGTGCGGTCGTACCGACCTTGGCGCGCAGCTCGGCGAAACTGCTGACAGGCTTGCCGTCCACCGAAATCAGGATATCGCCGGCCTTGATGCCCGCCTTGGCAGCGGCGGATTTCGGCAGCACTTCGCTGACGAACGCGCCGCGTTGCGCGTCGGTATTAAAGGCCTTGGCCATATCGGCGGTCATTTCACTGCCTTTAATGCCCAGTAGCCCGCGTTTCACTTCGCCAAACTCGATCAACTGCTGGCTGAGGTTCTGCGCCATGTTGCTCGGAATGGCAAAACCGATCCCCACGTTGCCGCCGCTTGGCGCCAAAATGGCGGTGTTGATGCCGATCAGCTCACCGTTAAGGTTAACCAGCGCGCCACCGGAGTTGCCGCGGTTGATGGATGCATCGGTCTGGATAAAGTTTTCCAACCCTTCCAGGTTCAGGCCGCTACGGCCCAACGCGGAAATAATACCGGAAGTGGCGGTCTGGCCAAGGCCAAACGGGTTGCCGACGGCCACGGCGAAATCACCGACCCGCAGTTTATCGGAGTCCGCCATTTTTATAGCGGTCAGATTTTTCACGTCGTTGAGCTGCAGCAGGGCGATATCGGACTGTTCGTCACGGCCTACCAGCTTGGCATCCACTTCACGGCCATCGTTCAACTGTACGCTGATTTTATCGGCGTTGTTGATCACGTGGTTGTTGGTCAGCACATAGCCCTTGGCGGCGTCGATGATGACGCCGGAACCCAAGCCTTCAAACGGGCGTGAGCTTTGCTGTTGCCCAGGGCCACCAGGGCCAAAGAAGCGTCTGAACTCCTCCGGAACTTGCTGGCGCTGTACCTGGGTTCCTTCAACATGCACGCTGACCACTGCGGGCAAGACCTTCTCCAGCATCGGCGCCAGGCTTGGCAGCGGTTGCCCTTGAACGGCGACGGGCATCGCGGCGGTGGCAGCCGGTACGGAGGTCAGTGTGAGGCCAATACTCATTGCCAATGCACTAAGAATTAACGACTTTTTCTTCATTGATAATAGCTCTCTCAATACCTGCCGGTGGAATAGTGATGATAAAGCAGCAGCAATACCATAGTGAAGGGTAAGACCGTGAATTTGCGTGAAAAGTTCACTCAAACGTCTGCGTTAAGGATAGCTCAGCGTGGGGGAAGAAGTATGAGGAGGATCAAAAACCCGTGGGACTGGCCCACGGGCGAAGAACGGCGTTTAGTCGCGACGTGGGCGTTCGCCACGCAGCAGGCCTGATGCGCCTTCGGAGTAGTCGCGCGGCATTTCTACCGGCGCCTGATCGTTATCCGCTTCGGCTTCGGTCAGGCGATAGCGGAACGGATTTTCCTGCATCGGCAGATCCGGCAGCAGGTTGTTTGAGCTTTTCGCCATATGCTGATACAGCTGGCGATAATCGCGTGCCATGTTGTCCAGCAGCTCGGCGCTGCGGGCAAAATGACCGACCAACTCCTGACGATACTCTTCCAGCTCGGTTTTGCTCTTATCCAACTCGTTCTGCAAAACTTGTTGTTGACGTAATTTACGGTTACCAAAACGCATCGCTACCGCACCAATGACGATACCGACCACCAAACCAATCAGCGCATACTCCCAGGTCATGATGACTCCTATTTTGACTTCGTTGTTCCGCAGGGATTTTTCACTTAATAATATCCACTATAACCGTTAACCTTGTCCGAGTGGAATCCTGATGAGCTTTGACCTGATTTTTACAGGGTTTTCAGCGCCGCTCAGAGTGGGCATTTGTGGCGATATGAGTGCTAACCAGCCGTAATATGTCGCGAAAATGGGCTAAATAATTTCTAAGCGTTCTTAGGGAACATCGAACAGATGCAGGCACAATCACCGTTATCACGCTACCAGCGGCTGCTTGCTGCGGGGGAATACCAGGCCGATGAGGTTCAACGCCAGGCCGTCACTCAACTGGATCATATCTATCAGACCTTGCAGCAAATACCGGCCGTCAGTGCACCTGCCGGCGGTCTGCGCGGCAAGCTGAGCCGTTTGCTGGGCAAAAGCAGCGAAACGGCAAAACAGCGGCCGGTGCAGGGCTTATATATGTGGGGCGGGGTCGGGCGTGGCAAAACCTGGCTGATGGATATGTTTTTCCACAGCCTGCCGGGTGACCGCAAGCTACGGCTGCATTTCCACCGCTTCATGCTGCGGGTGCACGAAGAGCTGACCGAATTGCAGGGGCAGGAAAATCCGCTGGAAATCATCGCTGATGGTTTCAAGGCGCAAACCGACGTGCTGTGTTTCGACGAGTTCTTTGTTTCCGATATCACCGACGCCATGCTGCTGGCGACGCTGTTGCAAGCGCTGTTTGCCCGTGGCATCACGCTGGTCGCCACCTCCAATATTCCGCCGGACGATCTGTATCGCAACGGTCTGCAGCGCGCGCGCTTCCTGCCGGCGATCGACCTGATTAACGAGTATTGCGATGTGATGAACGTTGACGCCGGCATTGATTATCGTCTGCGCACCCTGACTCAGGCGCACCTGTATCTGACGCCGCTGGATGAACAAACCCGGCAGACCATGGATCAGATGTTCGTGAAACTGGCCGGCAAGAAAGGCGAGGCGGCACCGGTATTGCAGATCAATCACCGGCCGCTGCAGGTTATCCACGCGGTAGACGGCGTGCTGGCCGTTGATTTTCATACCTTGTGCGAGGAAGCACGCAGCCAGCTCGATTACATCGCCTTATCGCGCCTCTACCACAGCGTTATCCTGTATAATGTGCGCGTGATGGGGCCGTTGAAGGAAAATACCGCACGCCGCTTCCTGGCGTTGGTGGATGAATTTTACGAGCGTCACGTCAAGTTGGTGATCGCTGCCGAAGCCTCGATGTTCGAGATTTACCAGGGCGAGCGGCTGAAGTTTGAGTACCAGCGCTGCCTGTCGCGGCTGCAGGAGATGCAAAGCGAGGAGTATCTCAAGTTGCCGCATCTGCCTTGATTGCCCGGGGGCGCCACCGCCGGTGTCCCCGATTTTCTGCTGCTGGTGATTAATTGCGTTTCCATTCAAAAAGCGTTCGATCTTTGTGAGCGACTTCTCTATAATCTTGCGACCCCACGTTACAACAAAGTTTTTTTTCCCAAAAACTTTATAGTGCCGGCAATGGCTATTCGAAGGGGTAGGTTTGCTGGACTTGTATGGTCGTGTGAGCCTCAACTGTTTTCGAGCGTTTGGGTGTTCACCAACGTGTAACTAATTATTGGGTAAGCTTTCTAATGAAAACTTTTACAGCTAAACCAGAGAGCGTTCAACGCGACTGGTACGTTGTTGATGCAGATGGTAAAACTTTAGGCCGTCTCGCTACTGAACTGGCTCGTCGTCTGCGCGGCAAGCATAAAGCGGAATACACCCCGCACGTTGATACCGGTGACTACATCATCGTTCTGAACGCAGAAAAAGTTGCTGTAACCGGCAACAAGCGTACAGACAAGGTGTATTACCACCACACCGGCCACATCGGTGGTATCAAGCAAGCGACCTTTGAAGAGATGATTGCCCGCCGTCCTGAGCGCGTGATTGAAATCGCGGTTAAAGGCATGCTGCCAAAGGGTCCGTTGGGTCGTGCAATGTTCCGTAAACTGAAAGTTTACGCGGGCAACGAGCACACTCATGCGGCACAGCAACCGCAAGTTCTTGACATCTAATCGGGATTATAGGCAATGGCTGAAAATCAATACTACGGCACTGGTCGCCGCAAAAGCTCCGCCGCTCGCGTTTTCATCAAGCCGGGCAGTGGTAACATCGTAATTAACCAGCGCAGCCTGGAACAGTACTTCGGTCGCGAAACTGCCCGCATGGTAGTTCGTCAACCGCTGGAACTGACTGACATGGTTGGTAAATTTGACCTGTACATCACCGTTAAAGGTGGTGGTATCTCTGGTCAAGCTGGTGCTATCCGTCACGGTATCACCCGTGCACTGATGGAGTACGACGAGACTCTGCGTGCAGAATTGCGTAAAGCTGGCTTCGTCACTCGTGACGCCCGTCAGGTTGAACGTAAGAAAGTCGGTCTGCGTAAAGCACGTCGCCGTCCGCAGTTCTCCAAGCGTTAATTTTTTACTGCTTCGGCAGTGGAATTTACGCAAAAAACCCGGTGCTTCACCGGGTTTTTTTATGCCTGAAAATCACGTCGCTGCTACTAAAATCTTTGGTATATCAGACAATTCAATACGAATTCGCCGCACAGCCCCCACAAAACAAGCAAAATCTGGTAAACTATCATCCACTTTTGCGCCTGTTCGCCATGCAGCAGTTATCAGTTTACCTCCGAGGCCGGTTTTTAAGACCTAAGGTTTAGCTGCGAGTTGCTGGCCTGCGGTCAAGATCATTCAGGATAGCAGCCTGTCAGTGGGCTATTCGCAGTATTTTCTAGATAACTTGGAGGTTTTCATGGCTGTCGCTGCCAACAAACGTTCGGTAATGACGCTGTTCTCTGGCCCGACCGACATTTTTAGCCATCAAGTACGTATCGTACTGGCGGAGAAAGGTGTCAGCGTCGAGATTGAGCAGGTTGAGTTGGATAACCTGCCGCAGGATCTGATTGACCTCAACCCGTACCAGACGGTGCCTACGCTGGTCGATCGCGAACTGACCCTGTATGAATCCCGTATCATCATGGAATACCTTGATGAGCGCTTCCCGCACCCGCCGTTGATGCCGGTTTATCCGGTCGCGCGTGGCGAGAGCCGCCTGATGATGCTGCGTATCGAGAAAAACTGGTATTCGCTGATGTACAAAATCGAGCAGAGCAACGGTCAGGAAGCTGAATCAGCTCGCCGTCAACTGCGCGAAGAGCTGCTGGCGATTGCCCCTATCTTTGGTCAGACGCCGTATTTCATGAGCGAAGAGTTCAGCCTGGTGGATTGCTACCTGGCGCCGCTGCTGTGGCGTTTGCCGCAGTTAGGCATTGAGCTGAGCGGTGCTGGCTCCAAAGAGCTGAAAGGCTACATGACCCGCGTGTTCGAACGCGATGCCTTCCTGGCCTCCTTGACCGAAGCCGAGCGCGAAATGCGCCTGCAGACTCGGGGCTAAGCGTTATGGATATGTCTCAGATGACACCACGCCGTCCGTATTTGCTACGGGCGTTCTATGACTGGTTGCTGGACAATCAGCTAACACCGCATCTGGTGGTAGATGTGACGCGTCCTGATGTGCAAGTGCCGATGGAATTCGCCCGCGATGGACAGATTGTTCTGAACATTGCGCCGCGTGCGGTGGGCAATCTGGAACTGGGCAACGACGAAGTGCATTTCAACGCACGTTTCGGCGGTGTGCCGCGTCAGGTTTCTGTGCCAATGGCAGCCGTGCTGGCGATCTATGCGCGTGAGAACGGTGCAGGCACCATGTTCGAACCGGAAGCCGCTTATGAAGCGGAAGGCGCGTTTGAAGGCCTGGACAATGAGACGATCCCATCGGAAAGCCTGATGTCGGTGATTGATGGCGATCGGCCGGATCTGAGTGAAGATAACGATTCGGACGATGAACCGCCTCCGCCGCCACGTGGTGGCCGCCCGGCACTGCGCGTGGTGAAATAACCTCGCGGTAGTGAACACCAAAGGTCGCTTCGGCGACCTTTTTTATTGCCTGCGATCCAGCTTGGCTTAGCTTTTCAATGAGGCGATACAGGCGTCACGCGGTGCACTGAGATCGCCGATACGGACGGTGGTGAGTGCATGGGTGGCGCGCTGCTTGAACGTGGTGATAGCGGTATCACCTTGCACTTCCGGCGGCGCGGTACAGATATCGTTGATCGGTAAGTTATTGCCTTTGTCGAGGGCATGCAGCACCGCCGCGGGGTTATAGACCAACGCGGAAGACAGGGCTGACTTCACGCCGGCGGTAAATGAGGCGTTACCGCCATTGGCCAGTTTAGGGGCCAGCGCGATCCAGTTATCGTCGCCCAGTTTGATGTTTTTTTCTACCGCGGCAAGCTGGCCTGCTTTAGCCAGTTGTGCGACCACCGACGCCGCACCGCGTGCCTCAATGTTATAACCCACTTCCTGAGAGTCGAGCGACATGGCCAGTGAATTGAAGCTGACAACCAGCAGTGCGCCAGTCAGTAAGGCAAAGGAGAATTTCATGGTTAGCTATCCTTATCAAGATATCAGACGCAGCAGCGCCCCTGAGTGATGCTAACTCAATACTATAGCGCGTTGGGCAAAAGGGGGTGTTACAAAGCGTGTGGGCTGCGGTGAAAAAACAAAGGCCCGGCAGTTTTGGCTGCGGGCCCTTGGGGGGAAGTCAGCGAAAAATTACACTTCCAGATAGCTCATGATGCCATCGGCGGCTTTACGCCCTTCGGCAATCGCCGTCACCACCAGGTCAGAACCGCGTACCGCATCGCCACCGGCGAAGATTTTCGGGTTGCTGGTCTGGAAGGCGTTATCGGTGCTTTCCGGTGCTACGATACGACCTTGCTTGTCGAGCTCGACGTCGTGGGCAGCCAGCCAGTCCATCTGGTGCGGACGGAAACCAAACGCCATGACCACGGCATCGGCATCGATAACGTGCTCGGAGCCTGGCACCTGTTCTGCAACCTGACGACCATTGGCGTCTGGCGCGCCCAACTGGGTACGAACCATTTTCACACCGGCGACGCGGCCGGCGCTGTTCAGTTCGATGCTCAGCGGCTGCAGGTTGAATTTGAAATCAACCCCTTCCTCACGCGCGTTTTTCACTTCGCGCTTGGAGCCTGGCATGTTGGCTTCATCACGACGGTAGGCGCAGATAACCTCGGTGGCGCCCTGACGGATAGAGGTGCGTACGCAGTCCATCGCGGTATCACCGCCGCCCAGTACCACCACGCGTTTGCCTTCCATGCTGACATACGGTTCATGCTGCTCGGCTTGATAACCCATCAGCTGTTTGGTGTTGGCGATCAGGAACGGCAATGCGTCGTAGACGCCCGGCGTGTCTTCATTCTCCAGACCACCACGCATCGACTGATAAGTACCGACGCCGAGGAACACCGCGTCAAACTCACTCAGCAGCGTTTCCATGGCGATGTCTTTGCCCACTTCAGTGTTGAGTTGGAATTCAATGCCCATCTCGCTGAAGATGCCACGACGCTTCACCATCACTTCTTTTTCCAGCTTGAAGGCCGGAATACCGAAGGTCAGCAGGCCACCGATCTCGGGATGACGATCGTAAACTACCGCTTTCACGCCGTTGCGGGTCAGCACATCGGCACAGGCCAGACCGGCAGGACCGGCACCGATCACCGCCACCCGTTTGCCGGTAGGCAGCACATGGGACATGTCCGGCTTCCAGCCCATTTCGATCGCTTTGTCGCTGATATAGCGCTCGATGTTACCGATGGTCACCGCACCGAACTCATCGTTGAGAGTACAAGAGCCTTCACACAGGCGATCCTGTGGGCAAACGCGGCCGCAGACTTCCGGCAGGCTGTTGGTCTGGTGCGCCAGATCCGCCGCCTCCATGATGCGGCCTTCATTCGCCAGCTTCAGCCAGTTCGGGATGTAGTTGTGAACCGGGCATTTCCATTCGCAATAAGGGTTACCGCAAGACAGGCAGCGGTCCGCCTGCGCTTTCGCCTGAGTTTCCGAAAACGGCTCGTAAATCTCTACAAACTCAATTTTACGGATCTTCAGCGGTTTCTTTGGCGGATCAACGCGCTGCAGGTCGATAAATTGATAAACATTCTGACTCATTTCATGACCTCTTACTGCGCCTGAACCCGCAGCTCGGCTGCGGAACGACTACGGTGACCCAACAATGCTTTGACATCACTGGACTTCGGCTTGACCAGAGCAAACTTCGGTGCCCATTCCGGCCAGTTGGCCAGGATCTCTTCCGCACGCGAAGAACCGGTCGCCTGCACGTGCTCGGTAATCAATCCGCGCAGGTGCTCTTCATGAATTGCCAGTTGGTCGACATCCAACACTTCCACCAGTTCTGGGTTCACACGTTTACGGAACTCGCCGTCTTCATCCAGCACGTAGGCGAAGCCGCCGGTCATGCCCGCACCAAAGTTGATGCCGGTTTTGCCCAGCACGCAGACGATGCCGCCGGTCATGTATTCACAACCGTTGTCGCCGATGCCTTCTACCACGGTGATTGCACCGGAGTTACGTACGGCGAAGCGTTCACCCGCACGACCCGCAGCGAACAGCTTGCCGCCGGTAGCGCCGTACAGGCAGGTGTTGCCGATAATGCTGGCTTCATGACTGCGGAACGCGGAGCCAATAGGTGGACGCACGGCGATACGGCCGCCTGCCATGCCTTTGCCAACGTAGTCGTTGGCGTCGCCGGTCAGGGTCAGTTCTACCCCGCCCGCATTCCATACGCCGAAGCTCTGGCCGGCGGTACCGGAGAAGTAGGCCTTGATCGGATCGGCCGCCATGCCCTGGTCACCGTGCACGGTAGCGATGGCTCCGGACAGGGTAGCGCCCACTGAACGGTCGGTGTTGCGGATATCGAAGTAGAAGGCTTTGCTGCTTTTCGCTTCAATATGCGGTTCCGCCTGCGCCAGCAGATCCTTGTTCATCAACCCTTGGTCGAACGGCGGGTTGCTGCTTTCGGTGCAATACAGCGCCTTGCCCGGATGCGGCGTGGCTGTTTTCAGCAACGGCGACAGATCCAGCTTGTTCTGCTTGGCGGAGATACCGTCCAGTTCGGTCAGGAAATCGGTACGACCAATCAGATCCACCAGTTGGCTAACCCCTAATTGCGCCATGATCTCGCGGGTTTCGCGCGCGATAAACTGGAAGTAGTTGGTCACGCGTTCCGGCAGGCCGTGGTAATGATCGCGGCGCAGTTTTTCATCCTGAGTTGCCACGCCGGTAGCGCAGTTGTTCAGGTGACAGATACGCAAGTACTTACAACCCAGCGCCACCATTGGACCGGTGCCGAAGCCGAAGCTTTCCGCACCCAGAATTGCCGCTTTCACGATATCCACACCGGTTTTCAGGCCACCATCCACCTGCAGGCGAATTTTATGGCGCAGGCCGTTGGCCACCAACGCTTGCTGGGTTTCCACCAGGCCCAATTCCCACGGACAGCCGGCGTATTTCACTGAAGACAGCGGGCTGGCGCCGGTGCCGCCGTCGTAGCCGGCGATGGTGATCAGATCGGCATAGGCTTTCGCCACGCCGGTGGCGATGGTGCCCACGCCCGGTTCGGAAACCAGCTTCACCGAGATCATGGCCTTCGGGTTGACCTGTTTCAGGTCGAAAATCAGCTGTGCCAGATCTTCAATCGAGTAGATGTCGTGGTGCGGTGGTGGCGAAATCAGCGTCACGCCCGGTACCGAATAACGCAGCTTGGCGATATAAGGGGTAACCTTATCCCCCGGCAACTGGCCGCCTTCACCCGGCTTGGCTCCTTGCGCCACTTTAATTTGGATCACATCGGCATTCACCAGGTAAGCCGGTGTCACGCCGAAACGGCCGGATGCCACCTGCTTGATGCGCGACACTTTGTTGGTGCCGTAACGGGCCGGATCTTCACCGCCTTCGCCGGAGTTGGAGAAACCGCCGAGGCTGTTCATGGCGATTGCCAACGACTCGTGCGCTTCCGGGCTCAGGGCACCGATGGACATCGCTGCGGTATCGAAACGTTTGAACAGCGATTCAGCAGGTTCAACCTGATCAACCGGAATTGGCGTGCCCTTCGGCGTGATGGCCAACAGGTCGCGCAGCATGGCCACCGGGCGCTCGTTCACCAGCTTGGCGTAAGCCTGATAGTCGCTGTATTTGCCGCTGTGCACTGCCGTTTGCAACGTGCTCACCACGTCAGGGTTGTACGCATGGTACTCGCCGTCGTGGACGAACTTCAGCAGGCCGCCCTGTTCCAGCGGTTTACGTTTCAACCACGCACGCTTGGACAGGTTCTGCAGATCCTGTTGGATGTCGCTGAAGCTGGCGCCGCCGATGCGGCTGACCACGCCCTGGAAACACAAATCGGACAGATCGCGGTGCAGGCCGACGGCTTCGAACAGTTTAGCACAGCGGTAAGAGGCGATAGTAGAGATGCCCATTTTGGACATGATCTTGTACAAGCCTTTATTGATGCCGTTACGGTAGTTCAGCATCACTTCACGGTATTTCTTGTCGATTGCCTGGGTATCTACCAATTTGGCCAGCGTTTCGTAAGCCAGGTAGGGGTAGACCGCCGTCGCGCCAAAGCCTAACAGCACGGCGAAATGGTGCGGGTCACGGGCACTGGCGGTTTCAACAATGATGTTGGCATCGCAGCGCAGGCTTTTCTCGACCAGACGGGTCTGGATCGCACCAACGGCCATTGGTGCAGGCACCGGCAGACGTTGGGGGGTGATGGCGCGGTCTGACAGCACCAGCAGCACGGCGCCGTCGCGGACTTTACGTTCCGCTTCGTCGCACAGCGAACGGATGGTCTGCTCCAGATCCTGCTCCGCCGGATCAAAGGTCAGATCGAGCGTGTCGGCCCGATAGTATTCGCCTTCCAGCGTAGTGAGCTGTTTGAAATCGGAGTACAGCAGGATCGGCGATTTAAAGCTTAAACGGTGCGCCTGGCCTTCGGCCTCGCAAAACACGTTCATTTCGCGGCCGATGCTGGTGGCCAGCGACATGACGTGCGCTTCGCGCAGCGGATCGATAGGCGGGTTGGTCACCTGAGCGAACTGCTGACGGAAATAGTCATAGATGATGCGTGGGCGGCTGGACAGCACGGCAAACGGGGTATCGTCACCCATTGAGCCGGTAGCTTCCTGGCCAATCTCGCCCAGTACGCGGATCACCTGATCCAGTTCTTCGCTGCTGTAGCCGAACTGTTTCTGGTAAGTCTCGAGCTGCGAGTCGTCAAGCTCACGACTGCCGACCTGATCGGCCGGCAGGTCTTCGAACGGCACCAGCCGCTTGACGTTCTTTTCCATCCACTCTTTATACGGGTGGCGGCTTTTCAGATCGTCGTCGGTTTCGGCAGAGTGCAGGATCTTGCCGCTGCGGGTATCGATCACCATCAGCTCGCCAGGGCCCACGCGGCCTTTCTCTACCACTTCATCCGGCTGGTAATCCCAGATGCCGACTTCAGAGGCACAGGTAATCAGCTTATCTTTGGTGATGACGTAGCGTGCCGGACGCAGACCGTTACGGTCCAGGTTACAGGCGGCGTAGCGGCCGTCGGACATCACGATACCGGCAGGGCCGTCCCACGGCTCCATGTGCATCGAGTTGAAGTCGAAGAAGGCGCGCAGATCGGTATCCATATCCGGGTTGTTCTGCCAGGCTGGCGGAACCAGCAGGCGCATGGCGCGGATCAGGTCCATACCACCTGCCAGCAACAGCTCCAGCATGTTATCCAGCGAGCTGGAGTCGGAACCGGTTTCGTTAACGAAAGGCGCTGCCGTTTGCAGATCCGGGATCAGCGGCGTCTGGAATTTATAAGTACGTGCGCGCGCCCATTGGCGGTTGCCGGTGATGGTGTTGATTTCGCCGTTGTGCGCCAGGTAGCGGAACGGCTGCGCCAGCGGCCAGCGTGGCACGGTGTTGGTGGAAAAACGCTGGTGGAACAGGCAGATGGCCGATTCCAGACGCAGGTCCGCCAAATCAAGATAGAAACGGGGCAGATCCGCAGGCATGCACAGGCCTTTATAGATCGTCACCAGATTCGAGAAGCTGCATACATAGAAGCTGTCGTCCTGGACGCGCTTCTCGATACGGCGGCGCGCGATAAACAGGCGGCGTTCCATATCGCGTGGGCGCCAACCGGCCGGGGCGTTAACGAAAATCTGTTCAATACGCGGCAGGGAGGAGAGGGCAATTTCACCCAAAACGTCCGGGTTGGTCGGCACTTCACGCCAGCCAACAACCGACAGCGTTTCGTTCTGCAGCTCTTCTTCTACAATGCGGCGGCTGGCACGGGCTTCCTCTTCGTTCTGGCTGAGGAACATCATGCCAACGGCGTAGTTCTTGGCTAAGCGCCAGCTGCGCTCTTCCGCGACCATGCGGAAAAAGCGGTCGGGCTTTTGTAATAACAGGCCGCAACCGTCGCCAGTCTTGCCGTCAGCAAGGATTGCGCCACGGTGCTGCATGCGGGCCAGTGCGTGAATCGCGGTACGCACGACCTTATGGCTAGGTTCGCCTTCTATGTGGGCGATCAGGCCGAAACCACAGTTGTCCCGCTCTTGGGATTTATCGTACAACATATCAGTGAACCTCCCCAGGCTCTGCGTGACTCTCACAACCGACTCACGAGCGGGCTTCTCAACGTCAGGCAGAAGTCCAATCAGCAAGCTGAATATCGCCGATCTGCTTTTCCGCCCTCCGTCAATGGCCTCTCGTGATGGTGCTCACAAGTGGTAAATGACTTGTTTTAAGAGGGAGTCTTAAATTACTGCATAAATATGACGAGACGTTTGCCCGTCCAGAAAGCTTCCAGCGGACTTCCAACTTAGCGAGAAAGAATACGCAGGTCAAATATAGGCCTAAGGGGGTTTTTTAATGAAATAACTGTATTTAATTATTTGATATTAATTGTTTTTTGGCGTTTTTTAAGCTTGCATGGAGGAGTGTCATCCCCCGAAGAAATGTGAGCTGTCTCACTATAGTGCAACGCCTGAATCTCTGCACCATGCTAGTGCGGGTGGGAATGTCAGAGTTTTATTCTAATAACTTATTCTTTTTTGTTTTTTACAACTATTTTTCATCGCTTTGTCATACTGGCGTTAACGGTTGCGTGGAAATAAGAAAAATTCATCTCGGCCAAGATGATTTTATTTGCATTTATAATGAATAGTTATGCTTGGTGAAGCCTTGCGGAGAAAGCGTTGATCTCTGTCATCGCGGGAAAAGCCGTTTTTTATTAGCATCACGGGCTTTGAGCACAGAGACCCCCAAGATTATGCAGTTGCCGCAATTAGTCAATATGTTTGGTGCCGACCTTCAGCGGCGATACGGCGAAAAGATCCATAAACTCACCCTGCACGGCGGGTTCAGTTGCCCGAATCGCGACGGCACGTTGGGGCGTGGTGGCTGTACCTTCTGCAATGTCGCTTCTTTTGCCGATGAACAGATGCAGCATCAAAGCATCGCCGAACAGTTGGCGCTACAGGCCGGCAGGGTGAATCGCGCAAAACGCTACCTGGCCTATTTCCAGGCCTATACCAGTACTTATGCAGAAGTGAATCTGCTGGCGGAGATGTACCGCCAGGCGCTGGGACAGGCGGATATGGTCGGTCTTTGTGTTGGAACCCGGCCGGACTGCGTGCCACCAGCCGCCCTGGATCTGCTGGCGAGTTACCGCGAAAAAGGCTACGAAGTGTGGCTGGAACTCGGGTTGCAGACGGCGCACGATAAAACGCTAAAGCGCATTAACCGCGGCCACAATTTCTCCTGTTATCAGCACACCGCCCGGCTGGCGCGCGAACGCGGGCTGAAGGTATGTAGCCATCTGATTGTTGGACTGCCGGGGGAAAGCGCCGCCGAACATCTGACCACGTTACAACGGGTGGTGGACAGCGGCGTGGATGGCATCAAGCTGCATCCGCTGCACATCGTGACCGGCAGCACGCTGGCGCGGGCCTGGCAGGCGGGTCGGTTGCCTGAACTGTCGCTTGAGGCATACGCCGCCAGCGCCGGAGAGATGATCCGCCACACGCCGAAGGAGGTGGTATATCACCGTATTTCCGCCAGCGCGCGTCGGCCGACGCTGTTGGCACCGTTATGGTGCGAAAACCGCTGGAACGGCATGCAGGCGGTCGGCGGCTATTTACAACGCCATGGCGGGCAGGGCAGCCGATTGGATGATAAGCAGCAATATCGCCCTTGATCGCTGTTTTGATTTGCAATCTTTCCCACACTTCGACGTTTGCTTCCTTATCTCCTCGGTGTTTTACGGTATGATTTAGACGATTCTGTCTGATGGGAGCGGCTATGAAGCAAATCCGGGTGTTAGCCCAGTACTACGTTGATTTAATGGTAAAACTGGGGCTGGTACGCT
The DNA here is from genome assembly GCF_058799445.1 of Serratia sp. GW822-FHT06E05. Lineage (NCBI taxonomy): Bacteria > Pseudomonadati > Pseudomonadota > Gammaproteobacteria > Enterobacterales > Yersiniaceae > Serratia > Serratia sp. GW822-FHT06E05. The sequence continues at coordinate 280,172 of NZ_JBXALM010000003.1, read as the reverse complement.
TTTCGCTGCTGCTGGCGTCGGCGCTGGTGGTGCTGGCGATGGTGGTGCAGATGGCGGTGACCATGCTGCTGCGCGGCGAAGTGGAAAGCATCGACGTGGTGCGCTCAATCTTCTTCGGCCTGTTGATTACGCCCTGGGCAGTCTACTTTCTGTCGGTGGTGGTCGAACAGCTTGAAGAATCACGCCAGCGCCTGGCGCGGCTGGTGGATAAGCTGGAAGAGATGCGCCACCGCGATCTGGAGCTGAACCAGCAGCTTAAGGACAACATCAGCCAGCTGAATCAGGAAATTGCCGATCGTATCAAGGCGGAAGAAGAACGCCAGCAGGTGATGGACAAGCTGACGGAAGAAATGGAACAGCGCGAACTGGCGCAAATCGAACTGGGCCAGCAGTCGGCGCTGTTGCGTTCTTTCCTCGATGCCTCGCCGGATCTGGTGTATTACCGTAACGAAGACAAAGAATTCTCCGGCTGTAACCGGGCGATGGAGCTGCTGACCGGCAAAAGTGAAAAACAGCTGATTGGCCTGACGCCGTATGACGTTTACGGCCAGGAAATCGCCGAAAAGGTGATAGAAACCGATGAGAAAGTGTTCCGCCACAACGTTTCGCTGACCTACGAACAGTGGCTGGTCTATCCGGATGGGCGGAAGGCCTGTTTTGAGCTGCGCAAAGTGCCGTTTTACGATCGCGTTGGCAAACGGCATGGGCTGATGGGCTTCGGCCGCGATATAACCGAGCGTAAGCGCTATCAGGACGCGCTGGAGAACGCCAGCAGGGACAAGACCACCTTCATCTCCACGATCAGCCACGAGCTTCGTACGCCGCTTAACGGCATTGTCGGGCTGAGCCGCATTCTGCTCGATACCGAGTTAAACGACGAACAGCTGAAATACCTCAAAACCATCCATGTCAGCGCCATTACCCTGGGCAATATCTTCAACGACATTATCGAGATGGACAAACTTGAGCGGCGCAAAGTGCAGCTCGACAATCAACCGGTAGATTTCACCGGCTTCCTGGCGGACCTGGAAAACCTCTCCGGCCTGTTGGCTCAGCCGAAAGGCCTGCAGTTTGTGATGGAGCCGCAGCAACCGCTGCCGCAGCAAATCATCACCGATGGTACCCGCCTGCGTCAGATCTTGTGGAACCTGATCGGCAATGCGGTGAAGTTCACGCCGCAGGGGCAAATCGTGGTCCGCGTACGCCGCGAAGAGCAGGATCGGTTGGTGTTTGAGGTGGAAGACTCCGGCATGGGGATTCCGAAGGATGAGCAGGACAAAATCTTCGCCATGTATTATCAGGTCAAGGACCAGCACGGCGGCCGTCCGGCGACCGGCACCGGCATTGGGCTGGCGGTTTCCAAGCGCCTGGCGCAGAGCATGGGCGGCGATATCACTGTCAACAGCGTGCAAGGGCACGGTTCTTGCTTCACTTTGACCATCCAGGCGCCGGCGGTGAAGGAAGCGGAAAGTGAAACGCAGGCGGAGGAGGCCCTGCCATTACCGGCGCTGCATATTCTGCTGGTCGAAGATATCGAGCTGAACGTGATTGTGGCGCGTTCGGTGCTGGAGAAGCTGGGCAACAGCGTCGAAGTAGCGATGAACGGCAAGGATGCGCTTGCGATGTTTGATCCTGACGAGTTCGATCTGGTGTTGCTGGATATCCAATTGCCGGACATGACCGGGCTGGATATCGCCCGGTTGCTGCGAGAGCGCTATGCCGGGCAGGCGCTGCCGCCGCTGGTTGCATTGACTGCCAATGTGCTGAAAGACAAAAAAGAGTATCTCGACGCGGGGATGGACGACGTGCTGAGCAAGCCGCTGTCGGTGCCGGCGCTGACCAAGGTGATTAAACATTACTGGGATCATCAACCCTCTCACACCACAAAGAAAATGGAGCAAAAGACGATGCAGATTAATGAGTCTTTACTGGATACCACCATGCTGGAACAGTACATGGACCTGGTGGGGCCGCAGTTGATCCATCAGAGCCTGGAGATGTTTGAGCAAATGATGCCGGGCTATCTGGCGGTGTTGGATTCCAATATGACCGCGCGTGACCAGAAAGGCATCACGGAAGAAGGGCACAAAATTAAAGGTGCAGCGGGTTCGGTGGGGCTGCGTCATTTGCAACAGCTGGCACAGCAAATTCAAACCCCGACGTTGCCGGCGTGGTGGGATAACGTGCAGGACTGGGTGGATGAGCTGAAGCAGGAATGGCGTAACGACGTGCAGGTACTGCGGGCGTGGGTAGCGGAAGCTGAAAAAAAATGACCCCGACCTAGGCCGGGGTGCGCGAATATTGCGCCAACACCAGGGAAATTGTGAACCTGCGTATTGGATTTAGTGTTCTGGTCGAGCAGGTTGTAGAGAATTCCTAAACATCATACAGCCAACAACATAGCAAATGTAAGCGCTCTTGTTAGAAGATTCATTAAAATGTGTGATGTAGATTAGTGTTTGACTACTCCGAGCACTAACCAGTTGACAGTATCAACAGGAGGAAGGGTGATGAAAAACGTGGGTGTAGTGCTGAGTGGCTGCGGGGTTTATGACGGTACGGAGATCCATGAGGCCGTCCTGACGCTGCTGGCGTTGGACCGGGCAGGCGCACAGGCGGTGTGCTTTGCGCCTGATAAACCTCAACTTCATGTTATTAATCACTTATCTGGTGATGAAATGCCAGAGGCGCGCAATGTTTTGCTGGAGTCCGCACGCATTGCCAGAGGCAAGATCCAGCCGCTTTCACAGGCCGATGCCGACCAACTGGACGCCCTGATTGTCCCCGGTGGGTTTGGCGCTGCGAAGAACCTCAGCAGTTTTGCCAGCGAAGGGGCGGAATGCTGGATTGATAAAGATTTAGCGAAGCTAACGCAACAAATGCATAAGGCAAATAAACCAATTGGTTTTATGTGCATCGCGCCGGCGCTGCTGCCAAAGTTGCTGGATCAACAAGTGCGGCTGACCATTGGCAACGATCCTGACCTCGGTGAAGTGATTGATGCCATGGGCGGTGAGCCGGTCATTTGCCCGGTTGACGATATCGTGGTGGATATTGAGAACAAAGTGGTGACCACGCCGGCCTATATGTTGGCGAAATCGATCGGTGAGGCCGCCCGCGGGATTGATAAGCTGGTTTCACGGGTGCTGGATTTGGCTGAATGAGAAAATCTGTGGGCAAATCGATGCTATCCCGGCCATGGTTTTGGCTGAAACGCGGATTGATCGCAGTGGTTGGCGCCTGGCTGCTGGGTATCCTGGTATTTGCTTTTTTACCGGTGCCTTTTTCTGCGGTGATGGTCGAGCGGCAGATCGGTGCCTGGCTGAGAGGCGATTTTGGCTATGTGGCGCACTCCGACTGGGTGTCGATGGACGATATTTCCCCGCAGATGGCGCTGGCGGTGATGGCGGCGGAGGATCAGAAGTTCCCGGATCACTGGGGTTTTGACGTGGCGGCGATAGAAAAGGCGTTCAGCCACAATGAACGTCGGCCCACGCGCATTCGTGGCGCTTCTACGCTGTCGCAGCAAACCGCGAAGAACCTGTTCCTGTGGGACGGCCGCAGTTGGTTGCGCAAAGGGGTAGAGGCCGGTTTGACCTCCGGCATCGAACTGGTGTGGACCAAGCGCCGGATCCTGACGGTATACCTGAATATCGTGGAGTTCGGCGACGGCGTATTCGGCGTAGAGGAAGCGTCACGGCGCTACTTCAATAAACCGGCCAAGCGTCTGACTGCATCGGAGGCTGCACTGCTGGCGGCGGTGTTGCCCAATCCACATCGCTTCAAGGCCAATGCGCCTTCCGGCTATGTCATACAGCGACAGCAGTGGATCATGCGCCAGATGCGCCAGTTGGGTGGGGAAGGTTTCCTGAAAGAGAATAAGCTCGATTAACCTGATGCTCCCCTACCGTTAGGCAGGGGAGCCGTCTCTTTAGCAGTGAATTTTGTATCAGGGTTTTTGACTGATAAACGCACTCAGGTCTGCATGCATCTTTTTGAGCGATGGTTCATCCACGTACGGCATATGCCCGGTGTCATACCAATAGAAACGGATATTGTCGCGTAGTTTGGGCGACACGGGCAGATGGCTCATCTCATATTTGGCGACGAAATAAGGCGTGGCCAGATCGTAAACCCCTCCTATCACCATCACTCTCATTGCCGGGTTCATTTTCATCACCCGCGACAGGCTCGGCAACACGTTAAACGATCTGTCGCGGCTGTTGCTGGACATGTTCCAGTCATAGATCTCATCGGAAAATGCGCGATAGTTTTGGTCGGCGCTAAAATGCAGCGTCTTGCCAAGATAATCGTGGAATTGCGCGACGTAGGCGGAAGTAATTGCACTGATGTTGGGATCGTAATTGGACGTTTCGGCGATATTATCCAGCGATGGCCCACGATAGCGGGTATCGATTCTGCCAATGGTCTCGTCCTGGCCGCTCAACAGTTGTTTGGCGAAAACCGGCCCACTCAGGCGCAGATTGGCCTTGAGCCAATAATCGGCCGAAATGCCGGTAAATTGGTAAAGTTGCTCGGCGAGCGTTTGGCGATCTTTTTCAGGCAGATTGGCACCTTGCAGCAATGCCTGGGCATAAGTCCCCAGTGCAAACTTCTCGGCCTGGTCTAACAAGGTTTGCAGGCTCTGGTGTTTGCCCGGCAGCCGCTGGTGGTACCACGCGCTGGCCGCGTAGGTGGGTAGTGCCAGGTAGTAAGGCTGATCGACGCCGGGGTTTTGATTGGGATCGTCGACATTATTGTCATAGTTCAGAAACTGCGACATCAGAATAATGCCGTTAAGATCGATATTCTGATTTTTTAGCGTCTCGGCCAATACCACCGAGCGGGTAGTGCCGTAGCTTTCACCCAATAAATATTTAGGTGAGTTCCAGCGTTGGTAATGCGTTAGAAACTGAACGATAAACTGAGAAAAAGCCTGAGCATCGCCGTTGACGCCATAAACGTTGCTGGCACTCTGTGATTTTTGCTGCGCTCTCTCCGGTTGGCTGGCGGCACTGCTGGAAAAGCGGCTGTAACCCGTTCCGGGGGCATCGATAAATACCAGATCGCTGACGTTGAGCAGGCTGTATTGGTTATCGGTTAGTTGGTAAGGCGCCAGCTGTGTTTTCTCTGGCTGAGTAGCGATAACCCGTTTAGGCCCGAGTGCCCCCATATGCAGCCAAAGCGAGGCGGAGCCCGGCCCGCCGTTGTAGATAAAGGTAATCGGCCTGTTCTCGTTCTTATTCTCATTCTTTTTGAAATACGCGACATAGAACATGCCGGTCACGGGATCTTCCGGGTCGTCTTTACTCAATTCCAGCACCCCGGTTTGCGCCTGATAATTGATTTTTACCTGGTTGACCGTGATCGCGCCTTCGGTAGCAACGGTTTGATCGGCCATCGGGGCTGGGGCGTGCTCGGCGCGGGGCGCTTCCTGTGGCGGATTGGCGGCGGAAACTCCGGCGGTGAATAAAGAAACGGCAGTGAGAAAACCGATTAAAATTCTGTCCATTTGAATTTTATCCGTAATGAAGTGAGAGATGACTTTAAACGCGACTCATTAAACCAGGGTACAACAGCGGGGAGCGTGCAGAAAAGCGGCAAGGGGAAGGCCCCTTGCCTGAAGGATCATTTAACGAAGGTGAAGGCGGTGGTGACGTGTTTCACGCCGCTCACCTGGCTGGCGATCTGCGCCGCAGACTGGCCTTCCTGTTGGGTGACCAGGCCCAGCAAGAACACTTCGCCATTTTCAGTGGTTACTTTCACGTTGGATGACTTCACCGTATCGCTGGTGAGCAGCTGTGAACGGACCTTGGTGGTGATCCAGGTATCGGAGGAGGCGGTGCTCAGGCTAACCGGCGTTCCCTGACGGATCTCGTTATACACTTCGGTGGTGCCTTCAACGCCCATGGCGATTTGCTTGGCGCGAGCCGCCAGATCGGTGCTTGGCGATTGGCCAGTCAGCAGGACTTTACCTTGGTAGGCCGTTGCGACCACCCGAGCCTCTTTTTTCAGCTGCTGATCTTTGCTCAGGGCATTTTCAACCCGGGCTTCCAGCGTCCCATCGTCTACCTGAGTCCCCACGCTGCGTGGGTCGGTGGCCGTTTTAGTGGCGACGGCGGCGCTGCCAACGACAACGCCTGCAATACAACCTTGTAACAGCAGGGCGCTGGACAGCACTGCAAATGTGGCTTTTAGCTTCATCTCAGTTCCTTAATCGTCCTGGTGGGGAAACAACGTATTGTCTATCAGGTCGCATAGGCAATTTACAGTCAGCATATGCATTTCCTGAATGCGTGCACTGCGGTGGGAAGGGATGCGGATCTCGACATCCTGCTGACCGAGCAAGCCGGCCAGTTCCCCACCGTCGTAACCGGTAAGTGCGACAATCGTCATGTCACGCGTCACGGCGGCTTCGACCGCTTTCACAATATCACGGCTATTGCCGCGGGTGGAAATTGCCAGCAGTACGTCGCCGGCGTGTCCGAGCGCACGAACCTGTTTGGCATAGACTTCATCGTGCAGGCGATCGTTGGTGATCGCGGTCAGCACCACGTTATCGGCATTCAGGGCAATGGCCGGCAGGCTTGGGCGCTCGGTTTCAAAGCGGTTGATCATGCTGGCGGCGAAATGCTGCGCATTGGCTGCCGAGGTGCCGTTACCGCAGCACAGAATTTTATTACCGTTAAGTAAGGATTGAACCAGCGTCATTGCTGCACGCGAGATGGCGTCGGGCAAAGCTTCCGCCGCCGCAATCTGGGTTTGGATGCTTTCGGTAAAACAGGCTTTAATTCTATCCAGCACGTTGTATTAATCCACTAAGTCAAAGGGCCGGTCTGCACCGGTAAACCACGTTTAATCCGCATTGAAGGCGTTGGGTATCCATTCTAACTGGCTACCGGTAATGGCCAAAACATCAAAACGGCAAGACGATGTGTCAAAACTGGCTCCGCGCCCCGCCAGCCAAACGGCGGCGGCATGCAGCAACCGCTGTTGCTTGCGATAGGTAACGCTGGCGGCTGCACCGCCAAACGCATCGCTGCGTCGGTAGCGTACTTCAACGAACACCCAGGTTTGGCCATCGCGCATGATCAGGTCGAGCTCACCGCCGCGCAGCGTAACATTGGCGGCGAAGAAGGTGAGCCCGGCGCGTTCCAGATAGTGGCGGGCCTGTAATTCATAGCCCGCCCCTGTGGCGCGTTGACTCAAGAGACCGGAACGACCATGCCCTGGCGGTATTGCAACCAAGGCAGTTTTCTGTTGATGACGCAACCCGGTGAGGCGGTCAGCATGCCAGTGGTGCCGGAGACCTGGAAGCCGGGCAACTGGCGCATTTCAGCAAAGTGGTTGGACAATGTCCAGGCATCCATCCCCATGGCGTACAGACGCACCAGCGAGTAGTCGTTGCGGAACTGACTGCTTGCCTGCTGCAACAGCTGCGGGTTGGCACCGGCCAGCAACGGGATATCGCTGAACTGCAGGCCTTCCATTTCCAGACGGAAGTCCGGACCGGCACCGGCCTGGTAGCTGCGTGAACTGGCGTACATCGCCGGCTTGCTGCGCGAGTTGGTGGCCATGTCGATCATCGGTTTGATCAAGGTCAGCTGGGACTGGGTCGCGACGATATAGACCGAGTCGACGCTGCCGCCGCTGGCTGCTGGCGTATCGCTCGGTGGCGCAGGGATGGTCAGCCCGGCAATGGTAACGGCCTGCGGTGCCGGCGCGGTGGAGATTGGCGTACCCGACATGCGAATGCCGCCGCTGTTCACCATTTGGCGCAGTTCACCGGCGGAGCCGATATTTTGCTGCAGCACCGTTTGGCCGCCCAGTTTTTGCCACTCCTGATTAAAGGCTTTGGCAACGCGATCGCCGAAAGCACCGCGCGGGATCAGCAACAGCGGTTGCCTTTTCTGCTGTTCCCAAATGTGGCGGGCAGCATCGCGGGCTTCATCTTCCGGTGAAAGCGCGAAGTAACAAATGTTCGGATTGTCCTTCGGCGTTTCCGGCTGGTTAAGCGCCAAGACGTTCAGGGTGGTGGTGCTGCCGGCCAGTTGATCGACATTTTCTTTCAGCAGCGGGCCGACCACCAGGGTGGCACCATCCTGCTGGGCCTGCGTCAGCAGCGCAGCCAGTGGCTGACTGGAGGTATCATACACCTTAATTTGCGCGTTAGCGGCCTGCGGCGGCGTAATTGGCGCGGTAGACGGAGCAGAAGGCTGAGCGGCAGTGACCGGGGCAGCATCTGCTGACGGCGCCGAGGTGCTTACTGCGCCGTTGGCATTGGGATCCGTCGAGGCAGGAGCCTGCACCGGCTCAGTGGTAGGCTGTTGCTGCTGTTGTTGTTGCACCGGAGCGGAAGGTGTCACGCCGTTTTTCGCCGCTTCAAACCCTTTTTGGATCGCGTCGGCGAACACTTTTGCCTGGCCGTTCAACGGCAGCAGCAGTGCGATTTTTGAAGTGGAAGCCTGGGTAAAGTTCAGTACCTGGTTCAACTGAGTGGGCAGGGTTTTCGCCGCCGGATTCTGCGGGTAGCGATTCTGCCAATCTTTAATACCGGCCTTCAGCAGATCGGGATCCTGTTTGTTGTCCTGATAAACGCGCAGCAGATCCAACCAGCCCTGCAGTACATTCTCGTTGGCGTTGATCACCAGACTGTTCATGTCCTGCGGTGTCAGCTGCAGCAGGGCCAGCCAGGTCTGGTCCAGATTGGTTTGGTGCGCTTTGCCGGTCACCAGCGGTTCTTGTGCGATGTAAGCGCGGATCAGCGGCAGGGAAGGTTTACCCTGATTAGCAGCGATCTGCGCCTGGTAGAAGCGCACCAGCTGGTTGGCCGACAACGAGCCGGTATCCAGATGGCTCAGGGTGGTGCGGGCAGCGACGTAGCTTTTGTTCGCCACCTGCAGCTCGGCGCTCAGTAACTGGCGCTCCACCAGTTGAACGCTGCTGAGGTTTTTCGGCAGCTGGTTCAGTTGTTCACTGGCCTGCGGCAGTTTCCCTTCGCGCAGTAACGCGCGAATAGCAAGTAATTGCCAGTCAGCCTTGTTATCATTGCTGCTTTGCTGTAGCTGCTGCAGATAGTAATCGGAACTGGCGCTCGCTTCGTCCTGTATATTAGCGGGCGGCGTCTGCGGGGCCTGACTCGGGCAACCTGCAAGGAAAAGGGCTGCCGCGATAACTGCGGTAAGTCGGACAGGCTTTGAACGCCCTGCTTTGGTACGAACGAATGTTGAGGAAAGCATACTGTATCCAGTGATGTTTTTTTCAAGATGCTTAATATTAAATCGGCAATCCGGATGAAACAATGAATCAACACCAACAATCAGTCATTTCTGCATCAACGCTGTATGTGGTGCCCACCCCAATCGGCAATTTAGGGGACATTACCCACCGTGCGTTAGAGGTACTGAAAAGCGTTGATCTGATTGCGGCGGAGGACACGCGCCACACCGGGTTGCTGTTGCAACACTTTGCGATTAGCGCGCGGTTGTTTGCGCTGCACGACCATAACGAACAGCAAAAGGCCGATCAACTGCTGGCGAAATTGCAGGAAGGCCAGAGCATTGCGCTGGTTTCCGACGCAGGTACGCCTTTGATTAACGATCCCGGCTATCACCTGGTACGCCGCTGCCGTGAAGCCGGTATCCGCGTCGTACCCTTACCCGGCGCCTGTGCGGCAACCACCGCGCTGTGTGCTGCCGGTCTGGCTTCAGACCGCTTCTGTTACGAAGGGTTTCTGCCGGCGAAAACCAAGGGGCGTAAGGATACGCTGATGGCGCTGGCAGAGGAACCGCGCACGCTGATTTTCTACGAATCAACCCACCGTCTGCTGGAAAGTTTGCAGGACATGGTGACCGTGTGGGGGCCGCACCGTTACGTGGTGCTGGCGCGCGAACTGACCAAGACCTGGGAATCCATTACCGGTGCGCCGGTCGGCGAATTGCTGGCCTGGGTGCAGGAAGATGAAGTGCGTCGTCGCGGTGAGATGGTGTTGATCGTTGAAGGCCACAAAGTACAGGAAGATGCACTGCCGCTGGAGGCGTTGCGGACGCTGGCGCTGTTGCAAAAAGAATTGCCGTTGAAAAAGGCGGCGGCGCTGGCGGCGGAGATCCACGGCGTGAAGAAAAATGCGTTGTATAAACACGCATTGGAGCAACAAGAACAGTAAAGCGGTTGACCTGCCGTGAGCGCAACGCTACTATCCGCGCCGGAGTTGACCAGACAGTCGCCGCTTCACTGCCGTCCCTTTCGGGGGAGACAGGTGGAGGGGAGGAAAGTCCGGGCTCCATAGGGCAGGGTGCCAGGTAACGCCTGGGAGGCGCAAGCCTACGACTAGTGCAACAGAGAGCAAACCGCCGATGGCCCGCGCAAGCGGGATCAGGTAAGGGTGAAAGGGTGCGGTAAGAGCGCACCGCGCGACTGGCAACAGTTCGTGGCACGGTAAACTCCACCCGGAGCAAGGCCAAATAGGGGTTCACATGGTACGGCCCGTACTGAACCCGGGTAGGCTGCTTGAGCCAGTGAGCGATTGCTGGCCTAGAGGAATGACTGTCCACGACAGAACCCGGCTTACCGGTCAGCTCCCTCTATAAAGAAAACCCCGCGTGACGCAAGTTACGCGGGGTTTTTTCCTTTCAGGATGTGACTCACACCGGCAAGTCGATCAGCAGCGCACGCAGCGGCGTGGCGGCGCGTATCGTCAGGCGGTTTTCATCATGGATAAATGCGCCGTCACCGCACGTCAGGTTCTGGCTGTCCTGATGGTTGCCCTGGGCTTCAATGGTACCGTGGATCGACTGCAAATAGGCACGGGGCCCATTCAATGCCAGCGTCTGCTGCTCGCCTTCCTGTAAATCCAGGTGATGGATCCACACCTGTTGTCGCAGTTGCAGGCTACCCTGAGCGCCGTCCGGCGATGCCAGTAGCGTCACACCCTTCGCTGGCAGCGTCAGGCGCTGCACTCGTTCGTTATTGGTGTCTGGACAGGCATCCAACCACAGCTGCAGACGGGTTAACGGCGTATCGCTGCTGGCGTTTTGTTCGCTGTAACTCATCCCTGGCTGGGTGGCCAGCAGCAAAGCCTCACCGGCCTTGGCGCTCATCGTGTTACCGTCGCTGTCGCGATATTCGGCCTGGCCCTGCAGGATCAAATTCAGAATGTCCACGCTCGGATAAGTACGCGGCTGCAAGGCTGCGCCCGGCGCCAGGACTTCCTGATTGAGCACCCGTAGCGAGGCGTAACCCATCAGCTTGGGATCGAAGTAATGTCCAAAAGAAAAGGTGTAGCGAGCCTGCAGCCAACCAAAGTCAGCTTGCCCGCATTGTTTTGCTGTTCTGCATGTAATCATGGCAATTGGCTCTCTAAATTCATTATCTAGATGGTAAGCATCTGGACGCCGGATTGTTAGCCAGTTAATCTGGTCGGCATATTCAAATTTCCTGACAGAGAGATTCGATGGCCAGAGATCGGGCGTTAACGCTTGAAGCGTTAAGGGTTATGGATGCGATCGACCGACGTGGCAGCTTTGCTGCGGCAGCCGATGAGTTGGGGCGTGTGCCTTCGGCGCTCAGCTACACCATGCAAAAATTGGAAGAAGAATTGGACGTGGTGCTGTTCGACCGCTCCGGCCACCGCACCAAATTCACCAACGTCGGCCGCATGCTGCTGGATCGTGGACGGGTGCTGCTGGAGGCGGCGGATAAGTTGACCACCGACGCCGAGGCCCTGGCGCGCGGCTGGGAAACCCATCTGACTATCGTCAGCGAGGCCTTGTCGCCGCCAAGCAAGCTGTTTCCGCTGGTTGATAAGCTGGCGCTCAAAGCCAATACCCAGGTGTCTATCTTCACTGAGGTGCTGGCTGGAGCCTGGGAGCGGCTGGAGCAAGGGCGCGCCGATATCGTTATCGCCCCGGACATGCATTTTCGCGCCTCGTCAGAAATCAACACGCGCAAACTGTACAAAGTGACGAGCATGTATGTGGCCGCGCCGGACCATCCGATCCATCTCGAGCCGGAGCCGTTGGCTGAGGCCACGCGGGTGAAATACCGTGGTATTGCGGTAGCCGATACCGCCAGGGAACGTCCGGTATTGACCGTACAATTGCTGGATAAGCAGCAGCGCCTGACGGTGAGCACCATTGAAGATAAACGTCTGGCTCTGTTGGCCGGTCTGGGCGTGGCGACCATGCCTTACCCGATGGTCGAGAAAGATATCGAAGAAGGGCGCTTGCGGGTGGTGGGGCCGGAATACAGCCGTGAAGTTGACATTATCATGGCCTGGCGGCGCGACAGCATGGGCGAGGCGAAAGCCTGGTTCCTGCGCGAGATCCCAAGGCTGTTCACCCAGTTGGAGCGTCAGTAAGCGCTCCCCCTAGCCGCAGGCAAAGGGGAGCTTGTCGTTAACCGAAACGCGTGTCGCGACCGTGTGGTTCGTCGAGATCCTGCGCCGGCCCAATCGAAATGATGCCGTGCGGATTGATGGTGGCGTGGCTGCGATAATAGTGATTGCGGATGTGCGGCAAACTGACCGTTTCGGCAATGCCTGGCATCTGGTAGATATCACGCAGGAAGCCGTACAGGTTGAGGTAATCGCTGATGCGGTGTTTGTCGCACTTAAAGTGGGTAACATACACCGGATCGAAGCGTATCAACGTGGTCCACAGGCGCAGGTCAGCCTCAGTCAGGCGATCGCCCGTCAGATAACGCTGTTGTCCCAGAATTTGCTCCAGCCGTGCCAGGGCGTCGAATACCCCGTGTACCGCTTCGTCATAGGCCTCCTGGCTGGTGGCAAAGCCGGCCTTATACACTCCGTTGTTCACCAGGTCGTAAATCCAGCCGTTCAGCTCATCAATTTTCCCGCGTAGTTCTGCAGGATAATAATCGCCGGCGCGTGCGCCAACGCCATCGAATGCGCTGTTGAACATGCGAATGATATCGGCGGATTCATTGCTGACGATGGTTTGCTGCTGCTTGTCCCACAGCACCGGAACAGTCACACGACCGGTGTAGTGCGGGTCGGCGCGCAGGTAAAGCTGGTAGAGGAAATCTGAGTGATAGAGATCATCGCCGGTCGCTTCAGGGAAATCGGTGCCGAAGGTCCAGCCGTTTTCCAGCATCAGCGGATGTACCACCGAAACAGGAATGATCTGCTCCAGCCCTTTCAATTTACGCATCAGCAGAGTGCGGTGCGCCCAAGGGCAGGCAAGTGAAACGTACAGGTGATAACGATCTTTCTCCGCTTTAAAACCTGCAACGCCGTGTTCGCCCGGCTGGCCGTCGGCGGTCACCCAGTTGCGGAACTGAGAGGTTGAGCGTTTGAAACGGCCTCCGGTAGATGAGGTGTCATACCAGATGTCTTGCCAAACGCCATCGACGAGTTGTCCCATGGGAATCTCCTTCGTGTCCGAGTGAAAAAGCAGAAGGGCCCGCTTACCGGGCCCCGTGTCGCTATTAAAAACTTACCACTTCTTGTTCAGCAAACGGTCGATACTGAAACCGCCCGGGCCGGCAACAGCCAGTACCAGGAAGCCGCCGGCGATGGCCAGGTTCTTCATGAACATCAGCTGGTTTACGCCTTCCGCAAAGTTAGTATGGAACAATAACGCGGTCAGCACAGTAAAACCGGCGGTGAACAGCGCTACGGTACGAGTCAGGAAACCGAACATGATTGCCAGACCGCCGCCAAATTCCAGCAGGATAGTCAGCGGCAACAAGAAGCCAGGCACGCCCATCGATTGCATGTACTGTTGGGTTCCGGCATAGGCATCGCCCATTTTGCCGTAGCCTGCCACGATAAACAGGATTGTCATCAAAATACGCGCAACCAGCAAACCTGTATCTTCTAATTTTTTCATCATTTACTCCAAAGTGATTTTTGTTTGCCAGTCTTGGCATTTTCATGTCGGTGGGCGGTATGCCGGGTATTTAGCCCCGTGCGGCCCGTCTCGTGTCGATGGAGTGAATGTTAATCGGGAAGCGTACGCTTTGTTAGCAAGTAAAACTGTCGTATTTTTTCAAAAAAACTGAATCTTTAGCCTGCTAACAAAGAGAGGGGAATCAGAATGTTGCCCAGCCTTCACCGACAGAAAAGGGAATTTTCTGCGAAAAGGCGGGCTTAACAACGGAAGAATTGAAGGAACTGCGAAAGGTTATTTGTTGGAAAAGGTTTTCTGGATCAAACGGATAGTGCCAAAGACACCAAAAGCGCGACGAGACCAGCGAATCAGCTTGCTCGGATGGCGTATACCGTAGATGGCCATCACGCTGGAGCCGACCACCAGGTATTTACGCAAGCCGAAAACCGTTTGCCAGCCGCGATCGATACGCTCGGTCTTTTCCAACCACAGGGTTTTGTTTTCCGCAAGATCCAGCCTTTGCTGCTGGATCTTGCGGATGAGCTTCTCTTTTCTCCATTCCAGATAGCGGCGACGATTCATTTTTCGTCCTCCAGCTCGGAACGGTCGATCTCCAATTGTTTGCGCGTGGCACCCAGCAACGTGGAGCGTCGAGCCTTGACCAGTGTCCAAATAGCACCGAACACGGCCAGGAACAGCAGCACCCCGGTAGTGGCCCCTAACGCCATCAGGCGGTAGATAGGATCGATGGCCCAGAAAATCAGGATCAACAGGCTCATCAGGCCAAATGCGGTGAACAACAGCGTCATGCCGGCCATGATCAGCAACTGAATGAGGTTGGCTTTCTCCTCTTCCAACTCGACCACTGCCAGACGGACACGGGTCTCCACCATACCGACCAGAATAGTAATGATGCGCTGGGCGACATCCAGGACCCCCTTGGCGGGGCCCTGTGCACGAACTTGCGGTTGTTGTTCAGCCATAATTAGCGGCGAGCTAACAGAACGCCCAGAACCACACCGACAGCGGCGCCGATACCGATCCCGGTCCACGGATTATCACGAACATATTCGTCCGCCTGGCCGGCGATCTGTTTGGTTTGAGAAGCCAGTTTGTCCCCGGCATCGCTCAGGCGAGCACGGGTATCCTTCAGTGCGCCTTCAGCTTTGGAGCGCAGCTTTTCCAGCTCGGCTTTTGGCTTATCGGTGGAAGAGTTCAACACTTCTTCCAGCGTATCGGCTAAGGATTTAAGTTCAGCGCGTAAGTTTTCTGCATTTGAATCATGTGCCATGTGATAATTCCTTAACGTTAACTGAGACAGACTTTTAACATAGCGGATTTTTTCGCCGGAGCAAAGGGGGGATGAGTAGTTGATATCACTAAGCATCCATTTCAAATACGGTAAAAATCCCGCATGGTGCGGCTCTCAGCGATAAATCCGCTAGTGTAAAAAAATTATTCCGCTTGGGCTTGCTTAAGCTCGGCTTGAGCTTCAGTCAGCTTTTTCTGTTTCTTGGCAATTTTATCCAGATTGCCGGCCTGCTGAGCTTCTTTCAGCTCCTGCTGACGTTCGGCTACCTTGCTTTGTTTCTCATCGATTTTTTTCTGGCGATCGGCTTTCAGGCCGGCTTCGGTGCAATGCGTTTGCACTTCGCTCAGTGCCGTTTTCAGCCCAGCAACACGGTGAGTGTTGCCATGCTGGGTGGCGTAATCGATCTGTTTTTGAATCTCTTGTGCTTTGGCTGCACAACCGCCCTCAGCCGCAAACGACAGGGCCGGGAAGACGAAGAATGGGAGAGCCAGTAACATCGATTGGCGTAATTTCATGCTATCAATTCCTTGTTAATGGGAGGCGCTAGAACGCATCCACTGTTCCTGACTGCCAACAGGGGCAGTGCGACAGGAGTCTTACGTGGCTGACTGACGCTAACTTTGAGCATAGCCATAAATCGTGAAGACCCCAAAGAATCCGCCACAGTTCGGTGGTGATTGATGCTTAATTGAACAGGGCGGTGTTATGAAAGGAAACCCTTTCATATGAAAGGGTATTATCCCAGATTAAGGGGAGAGCGTGCAAATTCACGTACCCAATGGGTAGGTACTGGGGATTCGCTCAGGGCAATGATGTACCCCGGCGGCAGAATGGTTTGCAAGGCCTCGCGCGCCAGCAACTGCTGTTCCGGCGAGTCCAGGCGGATCACCAGGCCGTCGCCTTCCGGAGTAATGCTTTTGATGCGAATACCGCGTTGATCCAGCCGTTGATAGACATAAAAACCGTCAGGCAGCGAAAGGCCTTGCTGCCCTGCGCGAATGCGTAGCTCGCTTTCGGTTCGCACCATGCAGGGCACCAACAGCGTGGCGAGTGCCAGCAAAGCGAGCGCAATCAGCAAAACATATTGCCAGCGCGGGCGCTTGATCATCACGCCCCTTTCCCCTGGTCCTGGCTGTCGGCGCGTTTCTTGCGCCACAAGACGATCAGCGAGCCGACTAACCCGACGACCAGCAGCACCAGCGGCAACAGCATCAGGCAGAACATCAGCTGGTCTTCATACTTACGAAATACCGGAGTTTTTCCCAGCGCAAAGCCCAGCGAGGTGAGGATCACGACCCACAGCAGGCCGCTCATCCAGTTAAAGAACTGGAAGCGGGCATTGCTCAGGCCAGACAGTCCGGCAATGGTCGGCAGCAGAGTGCGGACAAACGCCAGGAAACGGCCGACCAGCAAGGCCGAAAGCCCATGGCGGTGGAACAGTTGGTGAGCCCGTTGATGATAGTGAGCCGGCAGATGCGACAGCCAGCCCTGTACCGTTCGGGTATTGCCGAGCCACTTGCCCTGTATGTAGCTGACCCAGCACCCCAGGCTGGCGGCGACGGTCAGGATCAGGATGGTGAGCGGGAAATTCATGGTGCCTTTGGCGATCAGGACGCCGACCAGGATCAACAGGCTATCCCCTGGCAGAAAGGCTGCCGGCAGCAGACCGTTTTCCAAAAACAGGATCATAAACAGCAGCACGTAGAGGGTCCAGACCAGCGAAGGGTTCGCCAGCGTCTCAAAATCCTGCTGCCATAAGGCATGTAACAGTTCTTTAATGATGTCCATCCGGTGTTCCTAAAACGTCATTGTTTATTTTATTTCAGCGGCTGATCGAGTGTGGGCCGAAAGCGCGCGGGCGATGCTGGCTGCTGATAATGATGAAACGGCGTTGCTTTTTAGTAGATTCTAGTCGGTGCGACACCGGTCATGAGTGGTAAGTCAGCGTGCCACGGTAAAGCATATTACTTTCTTTCCAGCCGCCTAGCCTGTTTTGCTGCTGCGGGGTGTGCAGCGTCCAGTTGACCTGGGCAAGCCGGTTGAGCGCAGGTGAGTTCTGGCGCGGGAGTTTGGTGCGGTGGCCCAGCTCTGCGGCCAGGGTATAGACCGGCGGTAATTGGGCGTAGGTCGACAGCGAGCCGGAGAAGGAATGCAACCGCGGCAATAACAACGGCAATTTACCCGGCTTTTTTCGCTGCAGCTCTGCCGGTGACCGATAAACCTGGTCGTAAGGGGAAAGCAGCGGATCGGAGAGCGAGGGTAAACTGCTCAGCGATGTAGGGGTTGCTTTGGAAGGTGCCGCGCATAGCTTTTGGCCGGAGACCGAACCGGTCCAGCAAAAAAGAGCAATAAGCATGGCAAACAACCAGCGCATGTATTCGCGTCCCGCCCCGTAGCAGAGGGTAAAAAAGTGGCTCAACTTTACCAAAATAGCACGATTGGCAACAGGGAAATCTACGTTGCCAGCGGTGAAATACTACACGGCAAATCGCCGTTCAGGCATCGATTCAGCGGATTTTACAATACCTGACATAACCCGACGATTTTTGACCGCCTGGGCTATTTATTTTCGGCGGCTACGCCATCCAGATGCACCACCGGGTTATCGGCGAACAGG
The DNA here is from genome assembly GCF_058799445.1 of Serratia sp. GW822-FHT06E05. NCBI lineage: Bacteria > Pseudomonadati > Pseudomonadota > Gammaproteobacteria > Enterobacterales > Yersiniaceae > Serratia > Serratia sp. GW822-FHT06E05. Next base: position 262,393 of record NZ_JBXALM010000003.1, on the reverse strand, counting down.
TAGCGGTCGGCATTATATTCAAAATCGTCGCTGGTGGCGTTGAACAGCATCTGTTTGGTGTTTTCCAGGTGCTGCCACATGGCCAACTTGGCGGCGTAAGGATCTTTACGTATCAATGCCTTGAGGATCTGATCGTGGTCGTCGCACCAGCTGGCGATGGAGCGATCGTCGATATGCTCATGCAGCTTGATCCAATAAGGGTTATTTACCCGTTGAACCCACATTTTTTCTACGATGGTAGCCATGGCGGTGTTCTGAGTGGCCAGCGCCACCTGCACGTGGAATTTCAGATCCCACTGCGAGTCGCGGAAGCGATCCTCTTTACGCGCCTGTTCCTGGATCTCCATCAGTTGGACGATGTCCTGCTTGGTAACCTGGGTCGCGGCGAATTCGGCGATGTTGCTCTCAATCAGTTGGCGTGCCTGCAGCAGCTCGAACGGCCCGGCAGTGGCAAATTCAATGCTGTCGCCCGGCACCACCAGATGCTTTTGCTGGTTGGACATCACGTGGATCCCGGAACCTTTGCGTACGTCGACGTAGCCTTCCACTTCCAGCATGATGATCGCTTCGCGCACCACGGTACGGCTGACGTTCATCTCTTCGGCAATGTAGCGCTCGGCCGGCAGCTTATCGCCCACCGGGTATCGGCCGCTTTCGATACGCTGTTTAAGCTCGGCGGCCAGTTGCTGATACAGGCGTCTGGTTTCAGTGAATTCCATAGTGAATGCTCTTTGGATAGGGAGGGGCGCATGGCCATGGATTTGTTATACCACTTATCCGGCAGAGCTGCCAGTGGACTCCGGGGAGCGCCCGGCGCGATGGCCGGGCTGCGGGGTTAATGGCGCGCCGGGGAGGGGGCCAATACTGCCTCTTCGGATTGCGTAGCGGGGCGATTTTGCAGGACGGTCCAGATAACGATGGCGCCGAGAATATCGAATACCGACAGTGCGGCAAACAGTGGGCTGAAGCCCAGTGTGTCCGCCAGGGCGCCGACTACCAGGGCAAACAGGGTGCTGGCGGTCCAGGCCGCCATGCCGGTCAGGCCGTTGGCGGTGGCCACCTCGTTGCGACCGAAGACGTCAGAAGACAGGGTAATCAGTGCACCAGACAGCGCCTGATGGGCAAAGCCACCGACGCACAGCAGTGCGATAGCCGCATAGGGGCTGGTAAACAGGCCTATCATGCCAGGCCCAATCATCAGCACGGCACCCAGGGTAACCACCAGCTTACGTGAAACAATCAGGTTCACTTTAAAGTGTTTCTGGAAAAACGGTGGCAGGTAACCGCCGACGATACAGCCCAGATCGGCGAACAGCATCGGCATCCAGGCGAACATGGCGATCTCTTTCAGGTTGAAGCCGTAGGCTTTGAACATGAATAACGGGATCCAGGCATTGAAGGTGCCCCAGGCCGGCTCTGCCAGAAAGCGCGGCAGTGCGATGCCCCAGAACTGGCGGTTGCGAACAATCTGCCAGGCGGACATTTTCTTGGCATTGCCGGTTTGGTGCTGTGCTTCCTGCCCACCCAGAATGTACTCGCGCTCTTCGTCGCTGAGCTTCTTCTGGTCTTTCGGGTGCTTATAGAAAATCAGCCAGCAGACAGCCCAGATCAGGCTCAGCACGCCGGTAATGATGAACGCCATTTCCCAACTGTGCGCGACAATCGCCCAGACCACCAGCGGTGGCGCCAGCATGCCGCCTATTGACGAGCCGACGTTGAAGTAACCCACGGCGATGGAACGTTCTTTGGCCGGGAACCACTCACTGCTGGCCTTCAGCCCGGCGGGGATCATTGCCGCCTCCGCCATGCCCACAGCCCCGCGCGCCAATGCCAGCCCGCCCCAACTGTTGGCCAGAGCCGTGCCCATGCAAAACAGCGCCCACAGGATGGCGAACATGGCGTATCCGACCTTGGTGCCCAAGACGTCCAGCACATATCCCGCCACCGGTTGCATCAGGGTGTAGCAGGCAGAATAGGCCGCGACGATGTAAGAATACTGCTGCGTGGTGATGTGTAAGGTGTCTTCCAACGTGGGCGCGGCGACGGCAATGGCGTTACGCGTCAGGTAACCCAGCACGGTGCCGATGGTTACCAGCCCGATCATGTACCAGCGTAACCCTTTAATTTTACGCATCCGAAATATCTCCCAGTCTTGAATTGGCGGCGCCCTGTCGGCGTCAGCGTTTTAAGGGGTTATCCCTTTATCGTTGATTTGCGCCGGCCTGTTCATCACCGGCGTATGCCCGCCGCAAGCACGACTGGGTGGCGAGACAATAACTTGTCATACAGATTTAAAAGTTGAGTGATATCACAAAAGCCATTTTTCAATTCGGCAATACTGTTTGCCGCATGATTGGGCTGTTTCGGCGCTATCTGACCGCAAAAATGCCGGTTAACGGCCTTTTCTGGGTCATGGCAGCCTGGCTGAAGGCGATATTTTGCTGGACGCCCAATAAAATTGGTGTGATAACTTTGTCGCATTGAACACTGTGTCGAACGGCAAGCAAGGTGAGGAGCCAGCTATGGCGACGTTTTTAAACGAAGATTTCTTGCTGGGCAGCGAATTCGCCCGGCGTTTGTATCATGACTATGCGGCGGAGCAACCGATCTTTGACTATCACTGTCATCTGCCGCCGGAACAGATCGCCGAGAACACCCGTTTCAAAAATTTATACGAAATCTGGCTTAAGGGTGACCACTACAAATGGCGGGCGATGCGCACCAACGGGGTGGCAGAACGGCTGTGTACCGGCGATGCCGGCGATCGTGAAAAATTCGATGCCTGGGCTGCCACCGTACCGCACACCCTGGGTAACCCGCTTTATCACTGGACCCACCTGGAGCTGCGTCGTCCGTTCGGTATCACCGACACGCTGCTTTCCCCGATGACGGCGGACGATATCTGGCAGCGCGGCAATGCCCTGTTGGCGCAGGACGATTTCAGGGCGCGCGGCATCATGCAGCAGATGAATGTGAAGATGGTCGGCACCACTGACGATCCTGTCGACGATCTGCGCCACCATAAAGCCATTGCCGCCGACAGCAGTTTCGATATCAAGGTGTTGCCAAGTTGGCGACCGGACAAGGCGTTTAATATCGATGCGCCGGGCTTCAATGACTATCTGCAAAAGCTGGAAGCTGCAGCCGATATTCATATCGGTCGATTCAGCGCGCTGTGTGACGCGTTGAAAAAGCGCATGGATCATTTTGCCGCCCATGGCTGCAAGGTGGCTGACCATGCGTTGGACGTGGTGGTTTATGGAGAGGCGGATGAAGCTGCACTGGATGCGATTTTAACGGCGCGCCTGAGCGGCAAGCTACCTGCGCCAGAGCAGAGTGCCCAATTCAAAAGTGCGGTGCTGCTGTTCCTGGCGGCAGAATATCAACGCCGTGAATGGGTACAGCAATATCACATCGGCGCGCTGCGCAATAATAACAGCCGCATGCTGGCCAGCGTCGGCCCTGATATCGGCTTTGATTCGATAAATGACCGACCGCTGGCGGAGCCACTTTCACGCCTGCTGGATGCCCAGGCGCGTCAGGGGGGCCTGCCGAAGACCATCCTGTACTGCCTCAACCCGCGTGACAATGAAGTGATCGCCACCATGGTCGGTAACTTCCAGGGAGAGGGTACGCCGGGCAAGATGCAGTTCGGTTCCGGCTGGTGGTTCAACGATCAGAAAGACGGTATGCAACGTCAGATGACGCAATTGGCGCAGCTCGGCTTGTTGAGCCGCTTTGTCGGTATGCTGACTGACAGTCGTAGCTTCCTGTCTTATACCCGCCATGAATATTTCCGCCGCATCCTTTGCCAGATGATGGGGCGTTGGGTGGCAGACGGCGAGGTACCGGCAGATATCGCGCTGCTGGGCGAGATGGTGAAAAACATCTGCTTCGACAATGCCAAGAACTATTTCGCCATTGAACTGGCGTAGCCGCTGCCCGAGGTGGGTTTATGCAAAGCATGGTAAAAATTCATTCGCTGGATAATGTCGCGGTGGCACTGCGCGATCTGGCGGCCGATGAAACGTTGATGCTGGACGGCACGGCAATTCGGCTTGCGCAGCCGGTAGCGCGCGGGCATAAGTTTGCGCTACGGCCGATTACCGCTGGTGAGGCAATCATCAAATATGGCTTGCCGATCGGTCATGCACTGGAGACGATTGCTTCCGGTGTACATATTCACTCGCAAAATGCCAAAACTAACCTGAGTGACCTGGACAGCTATCAGTACCAGCCGCAATTTCCCGTATTACCGCCGCAGGCTGCGGATCGGGAAGTGCAGCTTTATCGCCGTAGCAGTGGGGAAGTAGGGATCCGCAACGAGCTGTGGATCATACCGACCGTTGGCTGTGTCAACGGCATTGCCCGACAGATCCAGCAGCGTTTCCTCAAGGAAACCCAGGATGCGCAGGGGATCGACGGCGTGCACCTGTTCAGTCATCCGTTTGGCTGCTCCCAACTGGGGCAAGATCATGAGAACACCCGCACCATGCTGCAAAACATGGTGCGCCATCCCAATGCTGGCGCGGTGTTGGTGATTGGCCTGGGGTGCGAGAATAATCAGGTGGATGTTTTCCGCAGTACCCTGGGTGCGGTTGATGATCAGCGGGTGCGCTTTATGGTCTGTCAGCAACAGGACGATGAGGTAGAGGCTGGGTTGGAACAGCTACATGCGCTGTACCAGGTGATGCGCGATGATCGCCGTCAACCGGGCAAGCTGAGTGAATTGAAATTCGGGCTGGAGTGCGGCGGGTCTGACGGGCTGTCCGGCATCACCGCCAATCCGCTGTTGGGGCGTTTTTCCGACTATCTGATTGCCAACGGCGGCACGACGGTACTGACTGAAGTGCCGGAGATGTTTGGCGCCGAACGGATCCTGATGAGCCGCTGCCGCGATCGTGCGACGTTCGATAAGACCGTCAGCATGGTCAACGATTTCAAACAGTATTTTATTGCCCATAACCAGCCGATTTATGAAAACCCTTCGCCGGGCAACAAAGCCGGTGGGATCACCACGCTGGAGGAGAAATCGCTCGGCTGCACGCAGAAAGCCGGGCACAGCCAGGTGGTGGACGTGCTCAAATATGGCGAACGGCTGCGGCAACCCGGTTTAAACCTGCTGAGTGCGCCAGGCAATGACGCGGTAGCGACCAGCGCGCTGGCCGGTGCCGGTTGCCATATGGTGTTGTTCAGCACCGGGCGCGGTACGCCCTATGGCGGTTTCGTACCGACGGTGAAGCTGGCGACCAACAGCGAACTGGCGGCGAAGAAGCCGCACTGGATCGACTTCGATGCCGGCCGGCTGATCCACGGCACCCCGATGGAAAGTCTGCTGGAGCAGTTTGTCGATCTGATCGTGGCGATTGCCAATGGTCAGCCAGCACGCAACGAAACCAATGATTTCCGTGAGTTGGCGATTTTTAAGAGCGGAGTGACATTGTAAGGCGACAGTCGTAAAAAAGGCGCCCGATCACGAGCGCCTTCTGGAACATTTTGGGGATTAACGCACTTTCAGCGGGTCTTCATCCGCTAAACGCTGATCTTCCGCCTGACAGGCAGCTGCGGTGAACAGCACGTCGGTCGAGGAGTTCAGCGCGGTTTCGGCGGAGTCTTGCAGTACGCCGATGATAAAGCCGACTGCCACCACCTGCATTGCCACGTCGTTCGGAATGCCGAACATGTTGCAGGCTAATGGGATCAGCAGCAGTGAACCGCCTGCCACGCCGGAAGCGCCGCAGGCACAGATAGCCGCGACGACGCTGAGCAGCAACGCCGTGGGCACATCAACCGGGATCCCCAGAGTATGCACCGCCGCCAGCGTCAGCACGGTAATGGTGATGGCGGCGCCAGCCATGTTGATGGTGGCACCCAGCGGGATGGAAACCGAATAGGTGTCTTCGTTCAGATTCAGCTTTTTGCACAGCTCCATATTCACCGGGATGTTGGCGGCTGAGCTGCGGGTGAAGAAGGCGGTCACGCCGCTTTCGCGCAGGCAGGCAAACACCAGCGGGTAAGGGTTGCGACGGATTTTCCAGTAAACGATCAGCGGGTTCAGCACCAGCGCCACCAACAGCATACAGCCGATCAGCACCACCAGCAGTTGCGCATAGCCCCAAAGCGCACCGAAACCGGTATCCGCCAGCGTCGAGGCCACCAGACCGAAAATACCGAGTGGAGCGCAGCGGATCACCGCGCGTACCACCAGGGTGACCGCATGCGACATATCGTTAATCAGCGATTTGGTGGTTTCAGAGGCGTGGCGCAGCGCCAGCCCCAGACCCACGGCCCAGGCCAGAATACCGATATAGTTGGCGTTAATCAGCGCATGGAACGGGTTGGCGACCACGCTCATCAGCAGGCCTTTCAGCACTTCAATAATGCCGCCCGGCGGGTTGATATCCGCATTGCCGGTCACCAGCGCCAGGTTGGACGGGAACATAAAGCTGACCACTACCGCCACCAGCGCCGCGGCGAAGGTCCCCAGCAGGTAGAGGAACAGGATCGGGCGGATATTGGTTTTTTGCCCGTGCTTGTGGTTGGCGATTGAGGCCATGACCAACACCAGCACCAATACCGGCGCTACCGCTTTTAGTGCCCCGACGAACAGGGCGCCAAGCAGGCCCACCGCAGAAGCTGTTGCCGGCGAGATCAACGCCACGATAATCCCGGCCACCAGGCCGATCATGATTTGTTTAACCAGGCTGCCCTGTACGATCCTGTGTAGTAAGTTTTGCATAATGCTTTTTCCCGATGATGTTGCGTACAGACTTTGTCACCTCGGTGGGAACGCCACCGGACAACTTTATAGGGATCTGTAACCAAGTGTGTTTGCCGAATCAGTATTCAGTAAAGCCTGGGTATTGGAAAGGGGAGAGGGTGAAATTCTGAGCGCGGATCAACTCTTTATAACATACTGATTACATTTGTGTGATCGCAATAACATTTGGCGTTTGGGGGGAATTGCCAAACAATCGCGGGGCGGCAAGCCGCCCCGGCTAACAGATTATGGTGCTTTATGATTGGCCAGACGGTCGTTACGACGGTTAACCCAGGCGTTGATCACCAACGTTAACGTCAGGATACCGGCCACCACGCCGAGCGAAACGCCGATCGGGATATGGAAGAAGTCGATAATCAACATCTTGACGCCGATAAACATCAGGATAATCGACAGGCCGTATTTCAGCATCGAGAAGCGCTCTGCCACGTTAGCCAGCAAGAAGTACATGGCGCGCAGGCCCATGATGGCGAACAGATTCGAGGTCAGAACGATAAACGGATCCGTGGTCACGGCGAAAATCGCCGGGATGCTATCGACCGCAAAGATCACGTCACTCAGTTCGACCAGGATCAGCACCAGCACCAGCGGCGTAGCGAACAGCAGGCCGTTGCGGCGCACGAAGAAACGTTCACCTTCCAGGTTGTCGGTCATACGCAGGTGGCTGCGCAGCCATTTCACCAGCGGCTTGTCACCAATCGCCGAGTCATCTTCTTTTGCCAGCGCCATCTTGATACCGGTAAACAGCAGAAACGCACCGAACAGGTACAGCAACCACTGGAACTGGGTCACCAGCCAGCTGCCGGCGAAAATCATGATAGTACGCAGCACGATCGCGCCCAGTACGCCAAAGATCAGCACACGACGCTGCAGGTTGGCCGGAACGGCAAAGTAGCTGAACAGCATCAGCCAGACGAAGACGTTATCGACCGCCAACGCTTTTTCGATCAGATAACCGGTGAGGAAGGCCAACGCCTGGGTGTCGGCGACGGCGCGCCCGGCGGTTTGGTTCAGGTAGTACCAGAAGCCCAGGTTGAACAGCAAAGAGAGGCTGACCCACACCAGCGACCAACTGGCGGCCTGCTTGAGCGTCATGGTGTGTGCGCCTTTGCGGCCTTGCAGCAGTAAGTCGATTGCGAGCATCACAACTATGATGGCGGCAAAGCTGCCCCATAACCAAGGTGTGCCAACGGTATTCATCATCAGAGGTATCCTTCAAAAACAAAAACGGCCAACGTCGGAAGACGCTAGCCGCTCTTATGAACGCTGCAAGCAAACCTCGCCTTCCGGCAAGGTCTCACTTACAACGTTGATGAAGGTGCACTGATCGTGCCCGTTACATCATGTTGCCCGGTAACCGGATGCTTACGCATCGTAATGACGATTGACCGGCAATGAAGTTACTCCCCTTTGCACGGCAGAAAGTAATGCAAAATATGTCAGCGGTCAACGTTTATTAAGTTACCCGGCCAGGGCTTTTTGCGCGCCGAGGCTGACGACAAATCCCTGCAGCAGCAGCCGACTGAACGGCGTATCGCTAACCTGCTGTTGCTTAAGCTGATACGCTGCCTGCTGCTCTGGATACAGCTCACCGAGCCAGCTCAGATACTGGTGCATCACCGCGCCGTTAAATTCCGGATGGAACTGGGTCGTCAGCACGCGATCGCCATAACTGAGGATCTGATAGGCATCCTGTTGCGACCGGGCCAGCACGACTGCGCCGGCGGGGGGCGTCAACACGCTCTGCGAGTGGATCAGATTGGCCTTGAAGCGCGGCGGTAACATCGCCATTCGCCGGTCGTTGGCGGCGGCGGGCAGCAATTCGACGTCCAATGTGCCGACTTCCATACCCTGCGGGTGATAACCGACTTCACCGCCAAGCGCATAGGCCAACAGCTGGTGCCCGTAGCAGGCACCGAAGATCGGCAGCTGGATCTGCATCGCCTGGCGCAGCCACTCGGCGGCTTGCTCGCTCCACGGCAGCCGTTCGGTCACCATCGCAGGTGAACCGGTGATCACCACGCCGGCGTAATTTTGCGGCGGCAGCGGCTGCTCGCCTGCGGGAAGGTGCACGATCTGCACGCGATCGGCATCAATGTTCCCCTGTTGCAAGAACATGCCGTCGAAGTTGGCCTTTTCCCGGCGGATAACCTCTGGGGCATCGCCGGTTTGCATCAGTAATAAGGGTTTCATGTCACTCTCCGTCGGCAGGGAAGACCACGCCGGTCTGGCGGCGAATTTCGGTCAGCAGGCGGGCGATAATCAGTGAATTCTCCAGCCCCGGGTGTTCCACCTGTCGTTTTTCCACCAGATCGGCGAACACCTGTGCCTCATACAGCATGGTATTGATGTGCTGAGGACGGGTCAGATCCTGACGATGGCCGCCGCGTGGGGTCAGCACCACGCCCTGACACTCAGAAATTTTCTCAATCACCAGCGTTCCTTCTTCGCCCTGGATCTCACTGGGAATGTCCGAGTTGCTGACTTTGGAGTGGGAGAGGGTGACGTCGAAATCGCCGTAGTTGAGGCAAGCGGTACCGTGGGCATCCACACCGGTATCCAGCAGCGCCGCGCTGGCAATCACCGATTTCGGTTCGCCGAACAGGGCTACGGCGCTGGCCAGGCAGTAATAGCCAATGTCCATGATTGAGCCGTTGGAAAACTGCGGATTGAAGGTGTTCGGATTCTCGCCGGCCAGATAGCGCGGGTAGCGTGACGAGTATTGGCAGTAGTTGAGGAAGGCTTTGCGCAACCTGCCGATTTGCGGCAACGCCTGTTGCAGGGCCAGGAAATTCGGCAGATGAGCGCTTTTGAAAGCTTCGAACAGCACCACCTGATTTTCACGCGCGCAGGCCACCAGCTTTTCGGCTTCACGCAGGTTGGACACCAGCGGCTTTTCGCAAATCACATGCTTTTTATGGCTGAGGAACAGCAGCGATTGTTGGCAGTGAAGGGCGTTGGGGCTGGCGATGTAAACCGCATCGATGGCATCAGATTGGGCCAATGCTTCAAGGGAATCGAAAAACAGGCTGACGTGGTAGTTGGCGCCAAATTCCTGCGCTTTTTCCAGCCTGCGCGAATAGACGGCGGTCAATTTCAGCTTGCCGCTTTCGTGCGCGGCGTCGATAAAGCGTTCCGTAATCCAGTTGGTGCCCACAACGGCAAAGCGAATCATAGATATCTCCGGTTCCCAGGCGCTGTACCCTATGCGCTTCACGCGTCGCACAGGGTAAAAAGAATCAGATTATCACGGCATTTACAGAAGGCGAATCTCGCTATGCATACAGATCGCCAAACACGGAGAGGTGGGTCAGATACAGCCGGGTGTCGAACTCCAACTGATGGTAATTGGGTTCCATATGGCAGCACAGGCTGTAGAAGGCCTTGTTGTGGTCTTTCTCTTTCAGATGCGCCAACTCATGTACCACGATCATGCGCAAAAACGGCTCAGGCGCCATCTTGAAGACCGTCGCCACGCGGATTTCCGCCTTGGCCTTCAGTTTGCCACCCTGCACGCGGGAAATGGCGGTGTGCATGCCCAGCGCGTGTTTCATCACCTGAATTTTACCGTCGTAAGCCACCTTGCTCAGCGGTTGAGCGTTGCGCAAATACTGGTTTTTCAGATCGACGGTAAACTGATAAAGCGACTTGTCGGTAGTGCAGTCATGCACTTGCGGATAGCGCTGCAACAGCACATCCCCCAGGCGTCGTTGGTCGATCAACTGCTGCACCTGGCTTTGCAGATGTTCAGGGTAGCCCTGCAGGTAGGTCAGTTCGGACATCATCTTCCCGTTTTGGCCTCAATTGAGCGGGTCATTGTATGATGTTTTTTCGTGCAAAGCCCGCAAAGGGCAATTTATCCGAAAAAACATTTTACTGCCGGGCGTTTTTAGGGGATAAACAGCCCAAATTTTATCAGTCAGGAGGGGCAATGAGCCAACTCGATCTGGGAACACAGCAACTTGAGCTGGAACGTTATCCCCAACAGGAAGAATCCACCCAATTGCAGGCGTGGGAAGCGGCGGACGAATATCTGCTGCAACAGCTTGAAAATATAAACATTGGCGATCGCCCGGTGCTGATTTTCAACGACAACTTCGGCACGTTGGCCTGCGCACTGCACGCTCATCAGCCTTACAGCATCAGCGATTCCTACATGAGTCAGTTGGCAACGCGCCATAACCTGAAGCTCAATGAACTGGATCCGGAGCAGGTGACGCTGCTGGACAGCCTGGCCGAACTGCCTGCTTCACCGGCAGTGGTGCTGATCCGCATTCCTAAAGCGCTGGCACTGCTGGAACAGCAACTGCGCTCGTTGCGCAACGTGGTGGCGCCGGATACGGTCATTATCGCCGGAGCCAAGGCGCGTGACGTTCACACCTCGACCATGCAGCTGTTTGAAAAGGTGCTTGGCCCAACGCGCACCAGCCTGGCATGGAAGAAAGCGCGTCTGATCCACTGCGAAGTGACGGATATTGTGCCGCCGGTGGCCCCGGAAACCACCAACTGGACGCTGGACGGCACGGATTGGCTTATCCACAACCATGCCAACGTGTTCTCGCGCAGCAATCTGGACATCGGCGCGCGCCTGTTCCTGGAGCATCTGCCGAAGGATCTGGAAGGGCATATTGTCGATCTCGGCTGCGGTAATGGCGTGATTGGCCTGACGGCACTGGCGCAGAATCCGCAGGCTCAGGTGACGTTTGTCGATGAGTCTTATATGGCGGTGGCCTCCAGCGAGTTGAACGTAGAGCACAACCTGCCGCAGGATCTGGATCGTTGTCAGTTTGAGGTGAACAACTCACTGGCGGGGATTGAGCGTGAAAGCGTGCAGGCGGTACTGTGCAACCCACCGTTCCACCAACAGCATGCGATCACCGATCACACCGCTTGGCAGATGTTCTGCGACGCCAAGCGTTGCCTGCAGGTCGGTGGCGAGTTGCGCATCGTCGGCAACCGTCATCTGGATTACCACCATAAGCTGAAGCGCCTGTTTGGCAACTGCACCGTTGTGGCATCCAACAAGAAATTTGTGATCCTCAGAGCGGTGAAATCCGGCGCACGTTACTGATTGACCGAGGGGCGCGGTGAATGCGCCCCTCCATGATTAGCGAATTAAAGTGCCATTGCCAGCCGCGTGCCCTGATCGATAGCGCGGCGGGCATCCAGCTCGGCGGCGACGTCCGCACCCCCAATCAAATGCACGGTTTTTCCCATCTCCAGCAGCGGTTGCTGCAGTTCGCGTCTGGGTTCCTGTCCGGCGCAGATAATCACCGTATCCACCGGTAGGCAGCTTTCCTGTTCGGCGCGTGAAATATGCAGGCCTTCATCATCAATGCGTTGGTAGTTCACGCTGTTGAGCATTTTTACACCGCGCATCGCCAGGCTGGTGCGGTGGATCCAACCGGTGGTTTTCCCCAGGCCTTCGCCCACTTTGCTGGTTTTGCGTTGCAGCAGGTAGATCTGCCGAGCAGGGCGGGCAACCACTGGCCCCTGCACCGCCAGCCCGCCGCGTTGGCTAAGCTGGTCATCGATACCCCATTCACGGTTAAATTCCGCCGGATCCAGACTGCTCGACACCCCGTGTTGGCTGAGGTATTCGGCGGTATCGAAGCCGATGCCGCCGGCACCGATAATCGCCACGCGCTGGCCGACCGGCTTTTTATCGCGTAGCACATCCAGATAGGTCAACACTTTGGCGTTGTCGATGCCGGGGATTGCCGGTGTGCGCGGCACAATACCGCAGGCAAGGATCACTTCGTCGAACTCCGCCAGATCGGCCGCCGTCACCCAGGTGCCGAGCTTCACATCGACCTCTTGCAGCATCAATTGGCGACGGAAATAACGCAGCGTTTCATGGAACTCCTCTTTACCGGGGATCTGCTTGGCGATATTGAACTGGCCGCCAATCTGATCGGCGGCATCGAACAGCGTCACCCGGTGGCCGCGGCTGGCTGCGGTGGTGGCAAAGGCCAATCCGGCCGGCCCGGCTCCGATCACCGCCAGCTTTTTCGGCTTCTCCGTTGCCACCAGCGGCATCTCGGTTTCGCGACAGGCGCGAGGGTTCACCAGGCAGGAGGTGAGTTTGCCTTCAAAAATCTGGTCGAGGCAAGCCTGGTTACAACCAATGCAGGTATTGATTTCATCGGCACGCCCTTCGGCGGCTTTCTGCACAAAAGCGGCGTCGGCCAGGAACGGACGCGCCATTGATACCATGTCGGCGCAGCCGTCGGCCAAGACTTGCTCCGCTACCGCCGGGTCGTTGATGCGGTTGGTCGTGATCAGCGGAATGCGCACCTTACCCATCAGCTTGCGGGTCACCCAACTGAATCCTGCTCGCGGCACCATGGTGGCGATGGTGGGGATACGCGCCTCATGCCAGCCAATGCCGGTGTTGATAATAGTGGCCCCGCCTTGCTCAACGGCCAGCGCCAACTGTTCGATTTCCTGCCAACTGGAGCCATCCTCAACCAGATCGAGCATCGAAAGGCGATAAATCAGGATAAATTCGTGGCCGACCGCCTGGCGTACCGCCCGGACGATCTCCACGGCAAAACGCATGCGGTTGCTGAAGCTGCCGCCCCATTGATCATCACGCTGGTTGGTGCGTGCGACCAGGAACTGGTTGATCAGATAGCCTTCGGAACCCATCACCTCGACGCCGTCATAACCTGCCTGTTGAGCTAAAGCCGCGCACTGCGCGAAGTCTGCGATAGTTTGCAGAATGTCCGCGTCGCTCAGTGCGGTAGGGGTAAAGGGATTGATCGGCGCCTGCAGCGCGGAAGGGGCTACCGGCTGCGGCTGGTAGCTGTAGCGACCGGCATGCAGGATCTGCAGCGCAATTTTACCGCCGGCCTTGTGGACGGCGTCGGTGACGATGCGGTGATGGTCGACCTGCTCCGGGTGGCTCAGGGTTGAGCCGCCGCGATAGACCACACCTTTTTCATTGGGGGCGATGCCGCCGGTGACGATCAACGCCACGCCGGCTGCGGCGCGCTCGGCATAGAAAGCGGCCATGCGCTCGGGGCCATTCGGCAGTTCTTCCAGGCCGGTGTGCATCGATCCCATCAGCACCCGATTTTTCAGGGTGGTGAAGCCGAGATCCAGCGGCGCCAGCAGGTGTGGGTAATTGCTCATTGCAGTCTCCATCATTCATCCCCTTCATCTTTCAAGCTGCAGCGTTGTTGGCTGCATTCGCTCACCCCAGTCACCTACCTGAGTAAGCTCCTGGGGACTCGCGAACTTGCTGCCTCGCTGCCGCGTGAAAGCTATTGAGTATGATCTGTAGTTATTATTATGTGCGACCTCAAGTGGTCGGATGAGATAAATCTAGCCGTTGTCTCTGTCGTTGGGAATCTGCGTTGCGCTGAATGTGATAGATGTCATGAATCTGTGCCTCTGTTTGCATGGTGAACAACAAATGGGTTAGCATTTGTTCGTCATAAATTTCCTCTCTCTACGGAGCCATCACCGAAAATGAACACACACGCCTGCTGATATCTTGTCCCACGTTGCGCACACCGGTGCCTTGTGGGGATCTTTTGATTTCATTCAGGAGTGCTTATGGCTCATTTTGCGCAATCCCCTCATTTTGTTTTACATCACCTGATCTGCCAGTTCGCTGACGGCGAAACGCTGTTCGGTCCCTTGGATTTGACTTTCGATCAGCAACGCTGCGGCCTGGTTGGGCGCAATGGCGTCGGCAAAACGCGCTTGCTGCGTTTGATCGCCGGACTGGATCATCCCGGTGGCGGTCATGTTGAATCCCATGCATCGCTGGCTTACGTCGCGCAACAGCCGGAGCTCTCCCCACAGACTACGCTGGCCCAACTGCTGGGCTACGGTGAGATATTTGCCGCATTGGCCCGCCTTGAGCAGGGGCAACCGCTGGCGGACGATCTCGATCTTTTGGAAGGTCAGTGGGATCTGCGCGATCGTCTGCAGGCTGCCTTTGTCGCCGCCGGGCTACCGGCGTTCGATGCGCAACGCCCCGTGAGCGATTTGAGCGGCGGTGAACGAATGCGTGCCGCGCTGTGTGGGGCGATACTGAGCAACGCGGATTTTTTGTTGCTCGACGAACCGACCAACCACCTCGACGGCCGGGGCCGCGACTGGCTGTATCAACAGGTGGAACAGTGGCGTGGGGGCTTGCTGGTGGCCAGCCACGATCGGCAGCTGTTGGCGCGTATGCAGCGCATTGTCGAACTGACGCCGGGCGCACTGCACAGCTACGGCGGCAACTACGACGACTATCGCCGCCAGCGTGATTTGGATCAGCAGGCCGCACGAGCCGGGCTGGAACACGCGCGCCAGGAACGTCGGCGCACCCGGGCCCGGCAGCAGAAAGAACACGACATCAGCCAACGGCGCTCTGCGCAAACGCTGAAAACCGTCGATACGCTCAATATAGCGTCTTTTGAGCGTGTGGCCTACAAAGCGGCGGCCAAAGAAAGCCTCGGCACGCTGCGCAAGCAGCATCAGGACCAGAAGGACGCTCTCGATGCCGCCGTGCGCGATGCCTATCAGCGGGTGGAAGACGACTGCCCGGTGATGCTCACCCTGCCGGGCAGCGCCGTGGTAGCGGGCAAGCAGGTGTTGGTACTCGAACAGTTGGAACTGCCTTTTATCACCATGCCGCCGCTGAATTTTCGCATTGATGGCCCGATGCGCGTGGCGCTGACCGGCCCAAACGGCTGCGGAAAATCCACGTTGCTGAAGGTGATCCTGGGGCAGTTGGCGGCCAAAGCGGGGAGTTGTCACTGCCCACTGTCGACGGCTTACCTCGATCAAACCCTTTCACAGCTCGATCTTTCGCTGTCTGTGGTTGAACATCTGGGGCTGCAGGATTCACCGCTCAATGAGGGTACGGTACGCAGTCAATTGGCGCAGTTGCAGCTAAACGCCGAGCGCGTGCTGTTGCCGATGGCGGTGCTGAGCGGCGGCGAACGACTGAAGGCGGCGCTGGCCTGCATGCTGTGGCGTCGGGAACCGGCGCAGTTGTTGTTGCTGGATGAGCCGACTAACCATTTGGATCTGGCGTCGTCACTGGCAATCGAGGCTTCGCTGGCCAGCTTCCCCGGCGCGATGCTGGTGGTTTCTCATGATGAAAACTTCCTGCAGGCGCTGAAATTGACCCATCGTTTGCAGTGGCAGGCGGGGGAATGGCACCTTCAGAGCTTATGAAGCTCATTCGTGCCTTAGGGCTGCCTTCTGTTTTCAGGGGGGATGCACTCCAACAGCAGGGTAAAAGCGGCGGCCATCTGCTCTTCCGGTACGCAGGCAAAGCCCATCAGCAGGCCGCGGCGATGGTTGGGCAACATGTAGTAACGCGACAGCGGCCGTACCAGTACGCCACGCGTATTGGCTGCGGCGGCAATCGCCACATCGTCCGCCTGGTCCGGCAGGTTGAGGATCAGGTGCAGCCCGGCATTGTTATTGAATTCACTCAGGGCCTGCTTACCCAGATGCTGCTCGATAAGACCGGTTAGGAAGGCGCGCCGCCGGGCATACAGCAGGCGCATGCGGCGGATATGTGCGCTGTAGTGGCCTTCCTGAATAAACTGCGCCAGCGCGGTCTGGATCAGCAAATGGCCGCCGCGATACAGCTCTGCATGTGCGGTTTTCAGCGCCGCCATCAGCGGTTTCGGCAACACCACATAACCCAGTCGCAGCGCCGGATACAGCGTTTTGCTGAAGGTGCCGATATAGATCACCGGCGCGTCGGCTTCCAACCCCTGCAACGCCGGGATCGGCTGACCGGAAAAGCGAAACTCGCTGTCGTAGTCATCTTCAACAATCCAACTGCCGGCGTTGCGCGCCAAGGCCAATAACCTTTGCCGACGCGCCAGGCTCATCACCGATCCCAATGGGTACTGGTGCGACGGCGTGACGAAAATCAGCCGCGGCGCCTCGGTAGGCTGTTCCGGTGGCACCATACCGGCTTCATCCACCGCCAACGGGCAGATATTCACGTCGTTCATCCGCAGGATATTGCGGATCCCCCAATAGCCCGGTTCTTCAATCCATGCGTCATCGCCCGGATTACACAGCATGCGCGTCACCAGATCTATCGCCTGATGGATGCCTTCGGTAATCAGAATTTGCTCTGGCGAACAGCGTACCGAGCGCGCTACGCGCAGATAGTCCACCAGCGCATGCTGCAGCTCCGGACTGCCGCCCTGGTTGCTGTAGGTCAACTTCTGCGGGGCCGGACGACGGCTGATACGCGCCTGGATCTTGCTGAATAACTGGTGTGGGAAAGCATTGACGTCAGGCACGCCGGGGATAAAGGCGCCCCACTGTTTGGGGCTGGCGCTGGCGTGGTGCAGCAGGGTGGCACCACGCGCTGACAGTTCAATCCGCCGCTGTTCCCCGTCACTGCCTGCTGGCGCGCTGACGGTGGATAAACAGCTGTCCGGGACGGTTTCGGCGACGAATGTGCCGCTTCCGGCGCGTGCCAAGACATATCCTTCCGCCAAGAGTTGTTCATAAACGGTTAATACAGTGTTACGAGAAAGGCTGAGCTCCTGGGCTAAATCCCGTGAGGCGGGCAGGCGGCTGGAGGGCGGCAGGCTACCGTCCAAAATGCTGGTGCGGATCGCATTATAAAGCCGCTTATGCAGCTTATCATCCGGCTGTTCGCCAAGACGTTGCAACAGCAGGTCACCACTCAGTGAGCGCAATTGGATCCCTCAATTAATCGTAACTGGCTCTCGATTATAGGGCCACATCCTGTGTAAATAAACGTCATTGTTTCACGAATGTGAACAAACCGTTTAGCTGGCACCGACTACCGACTGGAGAGAACAACATGAAAAACGCAGAATTGAATCAACGTCGTCAGGATGCCACCCCACGTGGGGTCGGCGTGATGTGCGGCTTTTACGCCGAACGCGCCGAGAACGCCACGCTGTGGGATGTCGAAGGGAATGAAGTTATCGATTTTGCCTCCGGTATCGCCGTATTGAATACCGGACACCGCCACCCGAAGGTGATCGCTGCCATTGAGAAGCAACTGAAGGCCTTCACCCATACCGCTTACCAGATTGTCCCTTACGAAAGCTACGTTTCGCTGGCCGAACGCATCAACCAGTGTGCGCCGATCGAAGGACCATGTAAAACCGCGTTCTTCACCACGGGGGCGGAAGCGGTAGAGAACGCCGTCAAAATTGCCCGCGCCCACACTGGCCGTCCGGGTCTGATCACCTTCGGCGGCGGCTTCCACGGCCGCACCTACATGACCATGGCGCTGACCGGCAAAGTGGCGCCTTACAAACTGGGCTTCGGGCCATTCCCGGGATCGGTGTTCCACGGCCAGTATCCGAATGCGCTGTATGGCGTGACCACCGAAGATGCGATGAACAGCCTGGAGCGTATCTTTAAAGCGGATATCGATCCCAAGCAGGTTGCGGCCATCGTGCTGGAGCCGGTGCAAGGTGAAGGTGGTTTCAACGTCGCACCGGCCGAGTTTATGCAGGCGTTGCGCACCTTGTGCGACGAACACGGCATTTTGCTGATTGCCGACGAAGTGCAAACCGGTTTTGCCCGTACCGGCAAGCTGTTTGCCATGGATCATTACAGCGTCAAACCCGATCTGATCACCATGGCGAAAAGCCTGGCGGGCGGCATGCCGTTGTCGGCCGTAGCCGGTCGTGCAGAGGTGATGGATGCCCCGGCACCGGGCGGGCTGGGTGGCACCTATGCCGGTAACCCGCTGGCGGTGGCGGCAGCGCTGGCGGTGCTGGATGTGATTGAAGAAGAGCAGCTATGCCAACGTTCTCAACGCCTGGGCCAGCATCTGGTGGAGGTGCTGCAGCAGGCCCGCCAGACCAGCCCGGCGATTGCGGATATTCGTGCGCAGGGTTCGATGGTGGCGGTGGAGTTCAACGATCCCAAGACCGGCAAACCCTCGGCCGAGATCACCCGCCAGGTGCAGCAGAAAGCGCTGGAAGAAGGCCTGCTGCTGCTGAGCTGCGGTGTTAACGGCAACGTGATCCGCTTCCTGTACCCACTGACCATTCCTGAAGACCAGTTCACCAAGGCGCTGGGCATTCTTTCCCGCGCGCTGGCTCAATAAGGAGTGACCGGTATGAAATTGAATAACCCCGAGCTGCTGCGCAGCCAGTGCCTGATTAACGGCGAGTGGTGCGATGCGCTGAGCGGTAAACGTGAAGCGGTCATCAATCCGGCGACCGGCGTTGAGCTGGCCAGTATTCCGTTAGTCAGCGGCGAAGAAACTCAACAGGCGATTAACGCTGCGCAGGTTGCGCAGCAAGGTTGGAAACAACTGACCGCCAAACAGCGTTCCGCTCTGATGCTGACCTGGGCCGACAAGGTGCTGGCGGCGCAGGAAGATCTGGCCCAGTTGATGACCGCGGAGCAGGGCAAATCGCTGGCGGAAGCGCGTGGTGAAGTGGCTTATGCCGCCTCGTTTATCACCTGGTTTGCCGAAGAGGCCAAGCGAGTGGACGGCGCGGTACTGCAAGCGCCGCAGGCTTCACAACGTCTGGTGGTGGTAAAACAGCCCATTGGCGTTTGTGCGGCGATCACTCCGTGGAACTTCCCGGCGGCGATGATCACCCGCAAGGTGGCGCCGGCGCTGGCAGCAGGTTGCGCAATTATCGTTAAACCGGCCGAACAAACGCCGCTGACCGCGCTGGCGTTGGGCAAGCTGGCGCAGGACGCCGGCATTCCGGCGGGGGTGCTGCAGATCGTGACCGGCGATGCCGCTCAGGTGGGCAAAGTATTGTGTGACAGCCCGGTGGTACGCAAGTTGAGCTTTACCGGTTCGACCGAGGTCGGCCGCATTCTGATGGCGCAGTGCGCGCCAACCATCAAAAAGCTGTCGCTGGAGCTGGGTGGCAATGCGCCGGTGATCGTTTTCGACGACGCCAATCTGGACGCGGCCGTGGCGGGTATTATGGCCTCCAAATTCCGCAATAGCGGCCAGACCTGCGTCTGCGCCAACCGTATCTACGTGCAGGACGGCATCTATGACCGGCTGGTGGATAAGCTGGTGGCGGCGGTCGAGCAACTGAAGGTCGGTGACGGCAGTCAGGCGGGCACCACTCAGGGCCCGTTGATTGACCAGGATGCGGTGGAAAAAGTGCAGAGCCATATCGACGATGCATTGATCAAGGGCGCGCAAATCGCTATCGGCGGTCAGCCGCATGAGCTGGGTCGTACCTTCTTCCAGCCTACGGTAGTGACCGGCGTGACGCAGAAAATGCGCTTCGCCAAAGAGGAAACCTTTGGCCCGGTGGCGCCGCTGTTCCGTTTCCATGACGAGGCGGAAGCTATTGCCATGGCCAACGATACCGAGTTCGGTTTGGCCGCCTATCTGTTCACGCAGAACGCCTCGCGTCAATGGCGAGTGCCGGAGGCGTTGGAATACGGCATGGTCGGCATCAATACCGGTCTGATTTCCAATGAAGTGGCACCTTTTGGCGGCGTGAAGCAGTCAGGGCTCGGACGTGAAGGATCGCGTTACGGGATTGAAGAATATCTGGAGCTGAAATACCTGTGTATCGATGTGAGCTGTTAACCCCTGGGAAATTAACCAACCCCGGTGGCCAGCGCCGCCGGGAGCCAAAGGATGCTGCATGTCTTCTGAAAACATCTCTATTTCTCCGGCGCTTGCCGCCGGGGTGCGAACGCCTGCACCCGCCAAATCACTGAGTTTCCTCGAAGGGGTGGCGATGATTGTCGGCACCAACATTGGCGCCGGCGTGCTGTCCATCGCCTACGCCTCCAGCAAGGCCGGTTTTCTGCCGCTGTTGTTTTGGCTGGTGCTGGTGGGCAGTCTGACCACTATCACCATGCTGTACGTTGCTGAATCTACCCTGCGTACCCGTGCCCATCTGCAATTGAGCGGACTGGCGAAACGTTATGTCGGCGGTATCGGTGCCTGGCTGATGTTTGCTTCGGTTTGCGTTAACAGCATTGGGGCGTTGACCGCCTACATGAGCGGCAGCGGCAAACTGTTGCAGTCCCTGTTTGGCATTTCCCCGGCGATAGGCAGCCTGCTGTTTTTCGTGCCCGCCGCGGGGGTCTTGTACCTGGGATTAAAGGCGATTGGCCGCGGGGAGAAGTTTATCAGCATCGGCATGGTGGTCATGCTGAGTGCGCTGGTGGCGGCCACGCTGCTCAAAGACACCACCCAGATGCGCAACCTGCTGGACGGTGACTGGCGCTTTATGGTGCCGGTATTCAACGTGGTGGTGTTCTGTTTCTCTGCGCAGTATATCGTGCCGGAAATGGCGCGCGGTTTTTCGGACAAGCCGGAACAACTGCCCAAGGCGATTATGGTCGGAATGGCCGTGACCTTTGTGCTGCTGGCGGCGGTGCCGATGTCGGTGATTGCGCTCAGCGGGCTGAATAACATTTCTGACGTGGCGACCATTTCATGGGGCCAGGCGTTAGGGCAGTGGGCCTTCTTCTCCGCCAATATTTTTGCCCTGTGCGCGATGCTGACTTCTTACTGGGGCCTCGGCGGCAGCTTTCTGACCAATATTTTCGACCAGTTCAGGCTGGGCAACGACGAACAGCCACTGCGCCGTTTCGGCGTGCTGATGCTGGTGGTGCTGCCGCCGTTCGCGCTGGCCTACAGCGGGTTGGTGTCATTCGTTAACGCGCTCTATTTCGCCGGGGTTTTCAGCGGGGTGATTTTGTCGATTATGCCAATGCTGATCCTGCGTGGGGCGCGCAAGCATGGCGACCAGACACCGCGTTGGCAGTGTAACTGGATCACCCACCCGCTGTTGCAGATCAGCATCGTGTTGCTGTATCTGGCCAGTGCGGTGTATGCCATCGCGTCGCTGTTAGGCTATCTGCCCGCGGGATGGTGATTTGCCTTCCCTCAAGAAGTGATGTTATTTCTCCGTTGAGAACGGCGGCGTCGTGGCCGCCGATTTTTTATCACCCGCGCATTTTCTCTGGCAGCGCCAACCAGGCCTGCACGGAAGGACGTTGCCACTGTTTGTGAGCGTAGTGGCGAATATTTTCCGGTACCGGATCGCCATGTATCACCAGTCGATTCAGCATCAAAGCCAAATCGGTGTCGGCAATGCACCATTCCCTGAACAGATTATCCTGGCCGTGACTCAGCAGCTTTTCGACGGCGGCAATCAACTTGTTGGCGGCACCCTGCGCGGCGTTGGACAGCGGAGGAAACTTGCCGTTAATGAATACTGCTTCGGTCGGCCGCTCGGCGCGTAGCTGTAGCAGATCGCTGCGCAGCCATGCCTGAACTTCGCGGGCTTTGGCACGGTGTTTTACATCGCGTGGGTATACTGGATGGGCAGGATGGATCTCATCCAGGTACTCATCAATCGCCGAGGACTCCGAAAGCTGAAACTCACCGACCACCAGCGTTGGCACCCGGCGCGTCAATGACAGGGCCGCGTAGGCCGGCTCATGGTTTTTCCCCTGCGACAAATCGACCGGCTTTACGGTGAAGGGAATGCCTTTTTCCGTCAGGGTGATAAACGCCGACATGGCATAAGGGCTGAAAAATTCGGCGTCGGTATAGAGTTCGGCAATCGGCTGAGACATTGGGTTTTCCTCAAGGCAAAGGGAGGCGAACTTTGATAATTGACGAGGAGTGACTAAAGATCAATCTGTTAGCCGAAAGTTATTTTCGTAGTGAAAAGCGCGGCGAGCGGCGACGCCTGGCGTTGTGATATATTTGTTGCCATTAAGTTGAATTTGGCAGCACGAAGTAACATGAAAATGCCGTTGTTGGAAAGAGTGAAAGTAGGGTGCGCACGTTTGTGGCCGCACCCATTGGCGGTGGGCAAAAAAGAGATTTTGCTTTCCAGCTTCGGTGCCGGGCTGGGGCTGATGATTGCCGGCTGGATCAGCCATTTTGTTCTGGGCGAGGTAAACCTGTGGTTTATCGCCCCGATGGGCGCATCGGCCGTATTGCTGTTTGGCGTGCCGAATAGCCCGTTGGCACAGCCCTGGTCGATCGTGGGCGGCAATATGTCGGCGGCGGCAGTGGGGGTCAGCACCAGTTTGCTGATTGCCGACCCGGGGCTGGCTTGCGGGGTGGCGGCCGCACTGGCGATTGGCTTGATGTTTAAGCTGCGCTGCCTGCACCCGCCCGGTGGCGCGGTGGCGCTGACCGCTATTCTCGGTGGCCCGGGTATTCATCAACTGGGCTATAGCTTTGTGCTGTACCCGGTGCTGCTGAACTCCGTGCTATTGGCGCTGCTGGCGATCGTCTTCAATAACCTGGCCGGGCGACGCTACCCGCACCCTTTGGCGCCGACCGAGGCGAAGCCGGCTAATCTGCCGATTGACGCGGTGTCTATCACCCGCGCCGATCTGCACGAGGCGCTGATGCAGGGCGAACTGTTTGATATCGACGAGGACGATTTGCAGGAAATCCTGCTGCGTGCCGAACAGCTAGCGCATCAACGGCAGAGCGGCACCGGCTGATTAAGCCAGCGTTTTGCGATAGAACACCACGCGCTCCGTTTCGCCAAAGCCCAACGCCGCATGCCGGCGCTGGGTTTTGAGATTGGCGATGTCGGTATTGGGCGCCAGCTCACCGCCCGCTGTTTGGTTCCGATTGGCAATGAAGTTCATATCTCTATTTTTAGCATGGTATTAGCTGGGGATATTATTGAGTGAAACGGAATTGAAAGGTGAGTTTTATTCCAGTGTCTCTGTTTTTTTATCCATTACTTTATGTGAATAGTGATTTCTGCTCATCTTGGTTGTTGTATTGAATGAGAAGCGAATTGATAAAGTTTTATAGATCAAAAAATATGTACTAGCAGAGCATGAAATAATACTTAATTAAAATAAATATTGATCTACATGCCAAGAGTTTTATCGAGCCGTTGTTGCGAGTCATTTTTTGATGTAAGAGTGTTGTCACAATAGATAAGTTAAAGGCCGTGCCATGGATGGATTGGTTTTTATCGCGGGATTGGCGTTGTTATTGTGTCTGATAGTCTTGCCTATTTCGGTGGTTATATCGCTGGGACGAGGCAAGCGTAACCAATATGACATAGAGCAACTGACACTCACCGTAACTAAACTACGACAGCAGGTAGATTGCTTCACAAGCGCCAAAACTGAGCACTTACGACCGGACGGTGCACCTTTGAATCACCCTGTGTCGGCGGAGAAAACGGATTATGTTTATCCGAAGACTCCAGGTGCCATTGCTGATGTTGGTATTGCAGTACAAGAAATATCTCTTCCGACTGGTCAGGAACGTATTGAACCTGAAGCTCAGACCGCATCTTGGCTTCAGTCAAAGCCAATTCAGATCCTTGATGAGCCTGAAGCTCAGACCACAGCTTGGCTTCAGTCAAAGCCAATAGAGTCAAAACCTAAGGTTGATAACGATGAGGAGATAAAAGACCGTTTGTTCGGTGGGCTATTTACTTGGTTCATGCAGGGTAATCCGCTAGCAAAACTAGGGATCATGCTGCTGTTCTTTGGGGTGGCTTATTTGCTGAAATACACCGTTGAACGAGACATGTTACCCATAGAGTTCAGACTGATAGGGGCAGCCGCGACAAGCGGGATACTACTATGGTTTGGTTGGCGCCTACGTCTTAAACGAAACTTGTATGCGTTGATCTTGCAAGGGGGAGCCATTGGGACCCTCTATATCACCGTGTTTGGCGCATTTCGGCTTTACCAGCTTTTGCCGTATATGTTGGCGTTTGGGCTGATGTTGGTCATCTGCGCTGCTAGCGTGGGTTTAGCTGTATTACAACGCGCACCTAGCCTAGCGATACTTGCCAGTTTTGGTGGCTATCTTTCACCTCTGCTGCTTTCCACCGGTAGTGCAAATTATGTCGCGCTATTCTCTTATTATTTGTTGCTCTCACTGGGTATTTTAGCCATCAGCATTTGGCAGTCGTGGCGGCCGCTTAACCTTCTGGGTTTTATTTTCACATTTGGCATTGCCGGGGTTCGGGGTGTTAATCATTACTCTCATGAATATTATCTGGTGTGTCAACTTCTCCTAATTGCCAATATTATGATTTTTGGCGTGCTTTGCCTTGCTTTAGCCCTACGCTCAAAATTATCTGACGAAGACGAGATGGTTATTGATAGTGTGCTGTTGTTTGGCACACCGCTGATAGGTTTTGGTATTCAGTATTGGATCACTCGCCAGTGGGAGTTTGGCCCGGCATTTTCTGCGCTTGGCTTTGGTTTATTATATTTGCTTCTGGCTTGGGTTGCATTGAAACGCCATTTATCTATAGGAAAGGTGTTGGCGATTTCTTGGTTAGCGTTGGGGTGTGTGTTTACCACACTGGCTATCCCACTAGCGTTGTCAGCGCAATGGACATCAATGGCCTGGGCTTTGGAAGGGGTTGGAATTCTATGGCTCGGCCGTATGCAGCAGCAAATCCGCGTAAGCCTCAGTGGTTCCGGATTATTGGTACTGGCGTTGGCTTCTGCTGTAGTAGCTTGTCATGCCGGCGTGTCGACACTGTCCTTCACCCTGGTATTCGCTGTATTAGCCTTCACCTGGCTCGTAGTGGCATTTATTTGGCGTGAATGGGAGTCGGCAGCAGAAGTCGGATCGAGTATCAGCTGGATTTTCCTGTTCGGAGGGATCTGTCTCTGGTTAGTCTGTCTTTTGGGTTTTGTCGCACGCTTGCTCCTGGTAGCCGATCAAACTGCTCTCCTGGCATTGGTATTAGTGACGTTATCTGTGGCGGCTTGGCGTTACGCGGCGCAAAGAATGGCGTGGTTTGAATTGGGCTACAACGTCTGGCTGCTGTGGCCAGCAATGTTGGCCACGTTGTTTTTCCAAATGAGGTCTTGGGATTCATTGTTGGCATCCGGTTGGTTAAACCTTGTATGGCTGATGGCCTTGCCATTGGCGTATTGGTTGTTGAAACGAGATGCCAGTTCCTTGCGGTTACCTTATCTGGAGCAAGGTTTGCATCTTTCGCTGTTCTGGATGGTGTTGTTAGCTCTGGGTTATGAGGTATTTTGGCGTACTGCGCGTTTGCCATGGGGAATGGATGAATGGCGTTTTGGCCTGCAGGTGAGCGTTATCTCACTGATCATTTTGGCCACACATAGCGCGCTTCGCAGACAATATTGGCCGTTTGTAGCACACCGGCGACTTTATGGCGGTATTGCCCTTGCCCCACTAATCATATTAACCCTCTTGTTCTTATTTATAGGCAACATGTCTGATGGTGTTAGTGCCGATTGGCTGTATTTACCTTTGTTAAATCCATTAGAGGAAGGAGCTGGTTTCGCGTTTTTGGCAATGGTTACCCAAGGGATGTTTGTCCGTACGGAATTCCCCGAATACCGTTCCAGAATGAGGCTTGCACTGTTGCTATTTATCGTTGCCGTTTTGTTTTGGTGGGGCAATGGCATCCTGCTTCGGATATTGGCTTTTTACGCAAAAATTGCCTGGCGGGGGGATGCACTCTGGGCTTCTCACCTGGTTCAGACATCGTTCTCGTTAATCTGGATGCTAGCTGCGTTGATTACTATGCTGTGGTCAACTCGCCATCAACGGCGTGAGGTGTGGTTCAGTGGGGCCGGTTTGTTAGGTGTTGTTATCCTTAAACTGATCTTTGTGGACAGTGCGCAACACGGGGGATTGGCTCGTGCGGTTTCGTTTATCGGTGTAGCGATACTGGTTTTGATCGTGGGATATTTTTCTCCACTTCCCCCAAAAACGAAGAACAAGAAGGGATTCAATATGGATAGTGAGCGAGGGAATGTATGAATATAAAAATAACTAGCCGGTTATTTTGTGTTTTTTTTTGCCTGGCCGGGACGGCACAGGCTCAACAGAGCCCGATTAGCGAAAAAACTCAAGATTTCGCATATGGTTTGCCGTTAACGACCGAAAGTCGGGATCCGTTTTTCCGAATTGAACTGCCAGAGGCGGTTTATACCGAAACGGTGTGGCCGGATATGCGTGACGTTCGGGTGTTCAATAGCCAGGGGCAATCAGTAGCGTTTGCGCTGACAGCGAATACGATTACTCAGAGTGACAGTCAGACTTACTCTCTTAGGCTGTTTCCGATGAAGAGTAAAAAGACGACTCTGCTGGAGCAAGAGGTAATTTCGTTAAAATCGGCCGGGGGGGTAGAAATTATATTGCCGATTGATAGCGACCAACAAATGGGTAACGCCTATTTGTTGGAGGTGCCTCAGTACGATGGTAGCAGTCCATCCCTTACCCAGTTAAAGCTGACCTGGGAGCGTCAGCCTGAAAATTGGCAGTCACGTGTGAGTATTATGTACAGCCATGATTTAAATGAATGGATGAGTGGTGTTGATGATGCGCCTTTGATGGATTTAGTATCCAGTACCGATCGGCTGTTGCTGAATACTATTGATCTTGATAATGGCAGGTATTATTCCCAAATTCGTTACTTATTATTGGTGTTCAACGATGATCAAATGGCTCCGGGCCTGAAAATCCTTTCCGCGGAGGGGATTGCTGCTTCTCATCGAACGGATCAACAAAGGATCACCTTGCCGTTCAGCTCGAAAGCCATTTCGACGAGCGAAGCTGAATATACCTGGTCAAATCCTCAACCGCTTAACAATATCAGCGTGCGGCCTACACAAAGCAATACTGTATTACCACTTGAGATTGAATACCGTAGTAAAGCGAATGACCGTTGGCAGCCTTTAGTTAAGCGGGTCGTTTACTCAGTGAATGATCGCACTGCTGAAGCGATCCCACTGAAGGATTTGTTGGTGCAAGGCATCCGCTTGAAGGGGATCAACCAACAATGGAATGATCATATGCCAGAGGTTGTAGCGGAACGAGACAGAAAAACGATAGTGTTCAATGCTCAAGGAACGCCTCCTTTCCTGCTGGCGTGGGGAAATAAAGCGGCTCAGCATCAGGCTATCTCGTTAGATGAGCTGATCCCTGCTGCATTACGAAAATCAGTGTCTGTTAACGACCTGCCATTGGTGGGGTTTCAATCCAGGGTCATTCTGGGGGGAAACGAGCGTTTGAATGCGATGGATGCCAGTGAGGTTATCAGCGTGTGGAAAAAAGGCCTGCTTTGGTTACTGTTAGTGTTTGGGGCCGGGGCGCTGCTGTTGCTCGCCTTGCAGGTGTGGAAAGAGGTACGGCATACCCCTGAGTAAGGAGATGGTTCGCCCATTTTTAAATGGCGAATTTCAATGTTAATTAACCTCCAGAGAGTGACGTGGAACGAGCGTTACTCTCTGGCGATTTATCTGGCGCAAGTCTGAAGCCTATTTCGCCGATTATTTTTTTCTGAAACCACAAAACAAAAAAGGACTTAGTCAGTTTCCTGTCTAAGCCCTTCTGAATTTGGTGGCCCCTACTGGACTTGAACCAGTGACCAAGCGATTATGAGTCGCGTGCTCTAACCAACTGAGCTAAGGGGCCAAGCGGCGAGATTATACGGCAATCCTTCGACGCAGGTCTACAGTTAACCATCCGTATGTTGCTTTTATGCGCAGTTCTAGCCTGTTGTAATTACTGGCGGATTTTGCGATAACCGCTGTAAATCCCCTTTAATGGACTCCCGAACCCTATGGAACTCTTGGCGCCAAACCTGCGGGTGGTGTTTTGCGGCATCAACCCCGGCCTCTCCTCCGCCCACCAAGGCTACCCTTTTGCCAACGGCAGCAACCGCTTCTGGAAGGTGGTGCATCAGGCCGGCTTTACCGAACGTCAACTGGCGCCCGAACAGTGGCAACAGCTGCAGGATACCGGCTGCGGCATCACCGCGCTGGTGGCACGGCCAACGGTCGCGGCCAGCGAAGTGACGCGTGACGAATTGCTCAGCGGCGGCGAGGCGTTAAAAGAAAAAATCTTGCGCTATCAGCCGCGCGCATTGGCTGTTTTGGGCAAGCAGGCATTCAGCAGCGCCTTTGGGGTGAAAAATGCGGCCTGGGGCCGTCAAGAGATGACGATCGGCAAAACTGAGGTTTGGGTATTGCCGAACCCCAGCGGATTGAATCGTGCCACGCTGGAGCAGCTTACAGAGAGTTATCGCGAGCTGTTTCTGGCATTGAAATAATCTGAGAGGGAGTTGCAGGATGAAAGCGATGATTAAAGCCGGATTGGTCGCTCTGCTGTTGGCGAGCGGCGTTGCCCATGCGGGCAACAGCGCGCAGGAACTGAAGAACAAAAGTAACGTGCTGGAGTTTTATCAGCAAGGGCTAAATAACAAGGATTTTGCCGCGGCACGGCCCTTTCTGGGTGACGAGTACAAACAGCACAATCCCAATGCGCAGGATGGGGTGGAAGGGTTCCGCAAGTTTGTCGAGCTGCTCAAAGCGCGTTACCCCGATTCTCACAGCGAAATCAAACAGGCATTTGTCGACGGCAACTATGTGATTTTGCACGTAGAGACTAGCGGACGAGAAAAGGGCAAGACGGCCGCGATTATCGATATTTTCCGGCTTGATAACGAAGGCAAAATCGTGGAGCACTGGGACGTGACCCAACCGGTGCCGGAGAAAACCGCCAGTGGCAACAGCATGTTTTAGGCAATAAAAAACCCCGGCGAGCCGGGGTTTTTTTGCTAACAGCTGAACCTTAGTCGTCCAGGAAGCTGCGCAGCACTTCGGAACGGCTTGGGTGGCGCAGTTTACGCAGTGCTTTGGCTTCGATCTGACGAATACGCTCACGGGTAACGTCGAACTGTTTGCCCACTTCTTCCAGCGTATGGTCAGTGTTCATGTCGATGCCGAAACGCATACGCAGCACTTTCGCTTCACGGGCGGTGAGGCCCGCCAATACGTCGTGCGTTGCGGAGCGCAGGCTTTCCGAGGTGGCAGAATCCAGCGGCAGCTCGAGGGTGGTATCCTCGATGAAATCGCCCAGATGTGAATCTTCATCATCACCGATCGGCGTTTCCATGGAGATCGGCTCTTTGGCGATCTTCAGCACTTTGCGGATTTTGTCTTCCGGCATCAGCATGCGTTCAGCCAGCTCTTCCGGCGTCGGTTCGCGGCCCATCTCTTGCAGCATCTGGCGCGAAATACGGTTGAGCTTGTTGATGGTCTCAATCATATGCACCGGAATACGGATGGTACGCGCCTGGTCGGCGATAGAACGGGTGATAGCCTGACGGATCCACCAGGTGGCGTAGGTCGAGAACTTATAACCACGACGGTATTCAAACTTGTCTACCGCTTTCATCAGACCGATGTTGCCTTCCTGGATCAGATCCAGGAACTGCAGGCCGCGGTTGGTGTATTTCTTGGCGATAGAAATAACCAGACGCAAGTTCGCTTCAACCATCTCTTTCTTCGCACGGCGGGCTTTCGCTTCACCGATAGACATGCGGCGGTTGATGTCCTTCACCTGCTCGATGGTCAAGCCGGTCTCTTCTTCGATCTGACGCAGTTTCTGCAGGCTGCGTTGCACGTCTTCGGCGACGTCTTTCAGCTTCTCTGACCATGGCTTGGCCATTGCCAGCGCCGCTTCGAACCAGGTGGTGCTGGTTTCGTTGCCGGCGAACAGAGTGACGAAGTTTTTCTTCGGCATTTTGCACTGTTCAACGCACAGCTTCATGATGATACGTTCTTGAGTACGAACGCGGTCCATCATGGTACGCATGCTGTTGACCAGGAAGTCGAACTGTTTTGGCACCAAGCGGAACTGCTTGAACACTTCAGACAGCTTCAGAATTTCTTCTGCTGCGCTGGCGTGGCTGCGGCCGTTCTTTTTGATGACGACACGAGTCGCTTCGTACTGATCGCGCAGGTCGGCGAATTTCTGACGGGCCAGCTCAGGATCGATGCTGTTGTCGTCTTCTTCTTCGTCTTCATCTTCTTCTTCGTCGTCGTCGTTCTGCTCTTCGGTAGACAGCTCAGAACCCACGTGGGTAGCGGTAGGGGCGATGTCCTCTTCCGCATTAGGATCGACGAAGCCGGTGATCAGATCGGACAGGCGAGCTTCGCCCGCTTCGACGCGATCGTATTGTTCCAGCAAATAGGTAATGGCTTCCGGGTACTCGGCAACCGAGCACTGCACCTGGTTGATGCCGTCTTCAATACGCTTGGCGATGTCGATTTCGCCTTCGCGCGTCAGCAGTTCAACGGTCCCCATTTCGCGCATGTACATGCGCACCGGGTCGGTGGTACGGCCGATTTCAGACTCAACGCTGGACAATACCTGAGCGGCAGCTTCTTCCGCATCTTCGTCCGTGCTGTTTGAGTTTTCAGCAAGCAATAGGTCGTCGGCGTCCGGTGCTTCTTCCAGAACCTGGATGCCCATGTCGTTAATCATCTGGATGATGTCTTCGATCTGGTCGGAGTCGACGATATCTTCCGGCAGATGGTCATTGACCTCAGCATAGGTCAGATAGCCTTGCTCCTTACCACGGGTGACAAGTAGCTTTAGCTGTGACTGCGGGTTTTGCTCCATAAGACGGTATCCACACTTCAGAGTATTTGGGTTGGTGTCGGTCGGCGAAACCGCCAACAATAGCATTTGGGGCGTTTTTGTTGTTGCCGCGGCCCACTGTGGCGGCATATTGCAGGGCTCTGCCCTCGCATTTATCGGCACTTAAGCCGTTTGGTATTCAGTTTTTCTTCGCCAGCACCTGATTCAAAGAACGGACTTCTTCACGTTCTTCCGGGCTGAGGCCATGGGTTCTGGCCTGTGCGATCAATGTCTCCAGCCGCTGTTCCAGTACCGAGTCGTACAGGCTGGCTAAAGTATCCAAAAAAGTCTGTTCAACCATATCCTCAACGATCATATGGTTCCATGTTGCCAAGGTTTCAAGCTGTTGGCTCAATTTGTTGTCGCGATACTGCTCCAACAGCTGGCCGGTTGTCAGCCCTGGCTGAGCCAGACAGGTCTGCACCAGCTCGACAAACAGCGGCAAACCCGCCTGTTTGGTCTGCTCCAATCCCTCAAGCGAAGGGATAAGTGTAGCCAGTTGCGGATTTTGTACCAGTAACCCTATCAGTATACGCATGGTTGTGCGTTTTAGCTGGGGCGCCTGATAAGTATTCGCATTTTCGGCTTGCTTGGGCATCAGCTTGTCCAACTGGCTGTCGTCCAGCAAACCCAGCTTGCTGCCGAGCTGTTGGCGCAGGTACAAGCGCAACGTTTCGCCCGGCACCTGAGTGATCAGCGGCAGTGCCAGCGTGCTCAGCTTGGCGCGGCCGTCCGGGCTGCTCAGGTCTACCTGCGGCATCAGGGTTTCGAACAGGAAAGTGGAAAGCGGCTGCGCCTGCTCCATTCGCTGTTCGAAGGCCTCTTTGCCTTCTTTGCGTACCAATGTGTCCGGGTCTTCGCCGTCGGGCAAAAACATAAACCGCAGTTGACGCCCGTCATTGAGATAGGGCAACGCGGTTTCCAGTGCACGCCATGCCGCTTCGCGACCGGCTCTGTCACCGTCATAGCAACAGACAACGTTGTCGGTGGCGCGGAACAGCAGCTGAATATGTTCGGCCGTTGTCGAGGTGCCAAGCGAGGCGACGGCATAATCGATGCCGTATTGCGCCAGCGCCACCACGTCCATATAGCCTTCCACTACCAGCAATCGCTGCGGGGTAGGGTGGCTCTGTTGCGCTTCATACAGGCCGTACAGCTGACGACCCTTGTGGAAAACTTCGGTTTCCGGTGAGTTCAGGTATTTCGGCATGCCGTCACCCAATACGCGTCCGCCAAAGGCGATCACTCGCCCGCGTTTGTCGCGGATAGGGAACATTACGCGCTCACGGAAACGATCGTACGAGCGTCCTTGATCGTTAGTCACCAGCATGCCTGCATCGTTCAATGCCAGGCGTGACTCGGCGTCACGACCAAAACGCTTTAATGCGTTATCCCAACCGGCAGGTGCAAAACCGATGGCGAAATGACGGATAACGTCGTCACTCAGCCCGCGCTGTTGCAGATAATTGCGCGCCGGCGTGCCGGAGGACTGATGCAGTGACTGTTGATAGAACGCGCTGAGCTGTTCCATCAGTTGATACAGGCTTTGACGCTGATGGCGTTCGATTTGCGTCGGTCCGGAACCCGCCTCGTAAGGCACTTCCAGTCCGTGCATGGTGGCCAGCTCTTCGATGGTTTCGACAAACTCGAGCCTGTCGTAATTCATCAGAAAGTCGACGGCGTTACCGTGCGCACCACAACCAAAGCAGTGGTAAAACTGCTTTTCGCCATTAACCGTAAATGAAGGCGTTTTTTCGTGGTGGAACGGACAGCACGCGTGATAGTTCTTGCCCTGCTTCTTGAGCTTTACCCGGGCATCGATCAGATCGACGATGTCGGTGCGAGCCAGCAAGTCATTGATAAATACGCGCGGAATTCGTCCAGCCATAAGCCCTTACTTTACTAGCCTATAAACGAGAACAAGCCGCGCATTCCTTTCGGAAAGCACGGCCTTCGTATGCAACTACTCGGTCTGCGCGATTTTTAAAATCAGAAATTCACGCGGCGGGGTTGCCCCCGAAGAATTAATACAGACGAGTGCGGCGTGCGTTTTCGCGAGCCAGTTTCTTCGCGTGACGTTTCACAGCAGAAGCTTTAGCGCGCTTACGTTCGGTAGTCGGTTTTTCATAGAACTCACGACGACGAACTTCAGCCAGAACGCCCGCTTTTTCGCAAGAGCGTTTGAAACGACGCAGAGCAACGTCAAATGGCTCGTTTTCACGTACTTTAATTACAGGCATGTGCCTCTCACCTCAATAAAATTCGGTTTGCTGCTGGCCAAGCGCCAGCAATTTCAAAATGGTGCGGAATTTTACTTCAACGGATGCTGCTTTGTAAAGCACCACAGCAAATTGAAACCTGCGGCCACCCTGGTAAAACATGCGCAATTTTGCATCGGGCGCTGATTATAGACTAATCAGAAAAAAATGCTCGTTTTTAATCAAATCGGCATTTGTGGCTGTAATCATCAACATAGCCCAATAATGGTGACAAGCGTGCGCCACGCTGGCGGTAAACAGGCTCGATTGTGCTAAACTGGCGGCCGCACGTGAATGATGGGAAATGTAATGCGAGTACTGGGCATAGAAACCTCCTGCGATGAAACCGGAATTGCAGTGTATGACGATCAGGCCGGTTTATTAGCCAACCAATTGTACAGCCAGGTGAAGCTGCATGCCGACTACGGCGGCGTGGTGCCGGAGCTGGCCTCCCGCGATCACGTGCGCAAAACCGTGCCGTTGATTCAGGCGGCATTGAAGGAAGCGAACCTGACCGCGGCGGATATCGACGGCGTTGCCTACACCGCCGGGCCGGGCCTGGTGGGGGCGCTGCTGGTCGGAGCCACCATTGGCCGCGCACTGGCGTTTGCCTGGAATGTGCCGGCGGTGCCGGTGCATCATATGGAAGGCCACCTGCTGGCGCCGATGCTGGAAGATAACCCGCCGGCGTTCCCGTTTGTCGCGCTGCTGGTGTCTGGCGGGCATACGCAGCTGATCAGCGTGACCGGTATCGGCGAATATGAACTGCTGGGCGAATCGGTCGACGATGCGGCCGGGGAAGCTTTCGACAAAACCGCCAAGCTGCTTGGGCTGGACTACCCTGGCGGGCCGATGCTGTCGAAGATGGCGCAACAGGGCACGGCGGGGCGTTTCACCTTCCCACGCCCGATGACCGACCGGCCAGGGCTGGATTTCAGCTTCTCCGGGCTGAAGACCTTTGCCGCCAATACCATTCGCTCCAACGGCAATGACGATCAGACGCGTGCTGACATAGCCCGGGCGTTTGAAGATGCAGTGGTGGATACGCTGGCGATCAAATGCAAACGCGCGCTGGAACAAACCGGCTTTAAGCGCCTGGTGATGGCCGGTGGCGTCAGCGCCAACCGTACGCTGCGAACCAAGCTGGCAGAAATGATGCATAAGCGCGGCGGTGAAGTGTTTTACGCCCGACCGGAGTTCTGCACCGATAACGGCGCGATGATCGCTTACGCAGGCATGGTGCGGCTGAAAAGCGGCGCTAATCCGGAGCTGAGCGTTTCGGTACGGCCGCGCTGGCCATTGGCTGAGCTGCCTGCCGTCTAATTGGCCTGGACATTGCCATAGCCAAACAAAAGGCTCCCAGTGGGAGCCTTTTCAGTTTTCAGTCAGGCAATACGCCAACCTTTGGTTCTGTGCCGCTGAGTCAGGAAATGCGCGTAGCGTCCCCCCAGGGCTTCAAGCTGGGCATGGGTGCCGCGTTCAGCAATTTCGCCGTCTTGCAGTACCAGAATTTGATCGGCCATCGCTACCGTCGACAGCTGGTGCGCAATGACAATCAACGTCTTCTTGCCGCGCAGCCGTGCCAGGGTGTCGGCAATGATCGCTTGATTCTCGGGATCCAGTGCCGCAGTCGCTTCATCAACCAGCAGAACAGGGGCGTCTTTAATCAGCGCGCGGGCGATAGAAATACGCTGGCGCTCGCCGCCGGAAAGCCGTGCGCCGCCTTCCCCTACCGGGGTATCCAGCCCCTGGGGCAGCCGTTCGATGATTTCCGCCGCACCGGCCTGTTCGATGGCCATCAATACTTCCTCATCGCTGGCCGTCGGCTTACCCAGACGGATGTTTTCGCCAATGCTGCCTTGGAACAGGTAGGTATTTTGGAAAATCTGGCTGATCTGATCCGTCAATTGTTCGTTAGAGATCTGGCGTACGTCGGCTCCGCCAATCATCACTACCCCGCCGGTGACGTCAAAGAAACGCGCAATCAAACGAACCAGGCTGGTTTTACCCGAGCCGGATGCGCCAACCAGTGCGGTCATGGTGCCGGGTTCAACCTTAAAGCTGACCCCGCGCAGTACGGCAGCCTGTTCTGGCGAATAGCTGAACGAAACATCGCGCAGCTCCAGCGAGCCGTCATGTGGCCGTTGCGCCTGTTGAGGTTCGGGCAAGGGGGTAATGGCTAAAATTTCGCTGACGGCATTTAACTGGCCGCGGGCGTTTCGCAGGGCTTCGCCATAACTGGCAACGTCCAGCAACGGGTCGATAAAGCGGCTAACCAGCATCAGGGCGATCACCGTCCCCACGGCGCTACCGATAGCCGGCAGGTTCCCCTGATAATGGCTCAGCAGCGTGGCTCCGGTGACCAAGAGGGTGGCAAACACCAGTTGCACTACCCAGGAGTTGAGCACCACAGAGGCCGTGGAGATATAAATAAGCCGCTTGCCTGACTGATACTGCCGATCGATGGCCTGTTCGAGGAAACGGGTCCCGCCGCCTTCGCCATTGAAGGCGCGCAGTACGGACTGTGCCTGAGCAAACTCCACCATACGTTGGCTGGTGTGGGCGGATGCCTGATGGAAGGCTTCGTCAGCCTGGGTACCGAGCCGCGCTGAGAGCAGGAAAATACCGGCAATCAGGGGGAGGGCCGCCAGCGCCAGCAGCCCCATTTGCCACTGCAGGGTGCAGAGCGCTATCACCAGCACCAGCGGCGTGACGACACCGCTGACGATCGGTGTAAAAAGGTGCGCCGGGAGTTGCGCCACATCCATCATCCCCTGAGAAACCACATGACTGAGTCGCGCCGTATTATCAGGAGTGAACCAGCCGATAGGCAAGGTAGCCACATGGTCGCCAATGCGTTGACGGGCGGTCAGTAACAGCGATGAACCTACGTTCATGCCGGCGAAATCGACGCGCCTGCGCAACAGCCAGCTCAAAAGTACGCCGGCGAAAAGCGCTATCAGCCAACCGGCAGCCGTGTAGACTTCACCTTGCAGTAGATAGCCGACAATAGGCACCAAGGTGGTGACTGTCAGGCCGCAACACACACCGTAAAGCGCGGCCATGCCGATATAACGACGGAATATGGGAGCATCGTTGCCGAGCAACTGCATAAATGTTTTTAACATGGTTGATCCGCCTGTTTCGTCATGTTTTCGTAACCCCCCGCAGCCCAGAGGCGAGCATAGCGGCCTTGGCCGGCCAACAACTCGGCATGGTTGCCTTGTTCGCGGATTGTGCCGTCCTCAAGCACAACGATATGATCGGCGTGCATGATGGTGTCTAACCGATGGGCAATCACCAGTAACGTACGATTTTTGGCAAAGTTGGAAAGGGCTTCCTGAATCAGGTATTCGTTCTCCGCATCAGCGGCGGCGGTGGCTTCATCCAGTACCAAAATCGGTGGGTTCAACAGTACGGCGCGCGCAATGCTTACGCGCTGCTGTTCACCCCCGGAGAGTTTTGCATCCTCCCCGACTACCGAGTCGTAGCCCCGTGGCAAGCTCAGGATATGATCGTGAATATTGGCAGCCCTGGCGGCGGCTTCGATTTCTTGCATGCTGGCATTGGGGCGACCCAACGCAATATTTTCTCGCAGGCTGGCGTGGATCAGCTTCACTTCCTGCAACACGAAACCAATGTGTTGATAAAGCTGGGTCGAGCTCATTTCGCGCAGATCGACGCCGCCAAGCGTGATGCGCCCATGCGTCGGATCGAAGAAGCGCAACAGCAAGCGCGCCAGAGTGGATTTGCCCGCACCGGATGGGCCGACGATGGCGGTTACGCTGCCGGGTTTCAGGCTGAGGTTGATGTCTGCCAGCACGTGACTGTCACTATTGTAGGAATAACCGGTTTGTTCGAAACGGATCTCCGCGTCTTTCAGCATTGGCTGCACTTCCGGCTGCGTGAGGATCGGCGTGTCCAGCAGCGATTGTATGCGTTCCGCTGCCCCTGTGGCATTACGCAGGCCGTGGGTAATAAAGCCCATTAGCAGCAGCGGGGCGGAAATACCCGGTGCGACCAGGGCGAACGGCAAGACGTTAAGCGGTTCAAGCCAGCCCAATG
This sequence comes from Serratia sp. GW822-FHT06E05, assembly GCF_058799445.1. NCBI lineage: Bacteria > Pseudomonadati > Pseudomonadota > Gammaproteobacteria > Enterobacterales > Yersiniaceae > Serratia > Serratia sp. GW822-FHT06E05. Next base: position 224,892 of record NZ_JBXALM010000003.1, on the reverse strand, counting down.
CCACAAACAAGGTACCGAAAACCAACACCACCCCCAATACGGTCACCGGAGCAACGATGGCATTCGCCAGCGCGATGGTCTTGATCACCGGGCTCATGGTACGGGTGAATACCTGGGTAAAGGAGGCGATCGCTTTACGGTAGCTGCTGTGCGCTTTGCCGCCGCCGCTGAAGGTCTTGATCACCGGGATGCCGTTAACGAATTCGGCTACGGCATTATTGATACGGCCTAACCCCTTAACAAACTCGCCCATATGGGGCGCTCCGGCTTTCTGAGCCTTGCCGAAAATGAAGAAGAACAGGAAGAAAGGAATGATCGAGACGATCGCCATCCGCCAGTCCATGACGAACATGTAGATAACCGAGATCAGCATCGCGCCGATTGTGCGTCCCAGGGTGGTGAAAAAGTGGGCGGTGAGATCGTGCAGAGTGCCAATATCGTCCTGCATCGCCTGTTTCACTTCGCCTGAGGCACGGTCGCTAAACCACCCCAAGGGCACCTGTGCCAGACGCCGGGCCGCCGTAATGCGCAGGCCATGGGTAATGCGGTTATCGGCCAGGTGTGCGAGCACTTCGGCCAGGGTGACAATGATTAAGCCGACAAACAAGCTGACCAGGCAGACGACGACGCTGTCGCCAATCCCACCCGCCGCCAGCAACGGAGTAGCGGCTCCTGTTTGTTCCTGATGACCCAAAACAATGACGGCAATATGGGCAATGCCCGCCAACGGCACCAGCGTGAATATTGTGCCGATAGCTGCCAGTACCCCGGCGACAATAAGGCTCCCACGTATAGGCCGCAGCAGTCGCCCGATAGGACCAGGCTTACCGGCCCCCGTTTGATGACTACTCATAATAACTCCCCTGAGGAATATCAATAAGGATTCTTGGCCAAGATTGGCCAAGAAATAGAGTGGCGAAAATTAAACGCCATAATTAAAGCACGACATGTAGCTCAATATAATTTCGGAAGAATAGGGCTGTAATATTTGTTATTACCAATGCAAGGTTAATGTGGTGAGGATTTGCCGTTCCGCACCCCATGAACAGGTATTGTTGGTAAAGCAAGAGGAAACATAGTGCTTATCAAAAAGATTATTTACGTTTAAAGCAATTTCTGCGTTTTCCAGTCCGGGGATATCATCCAGTTGATATTTTATGGCGGTATCAAAAACCGTATAGCTCGGGACTTTGAAATTATTCCCATCGTCACCTGGGGTGCTTGACACATAACGTGCGCCACCGCCGAGGCTCAGCCCATTTAGCCAGCCTTGATTAAAGGTGTAATCGGTCCACAAATTAGCCATATGTTTAGGCACCATGGCTGGAGTATGACCATTATTACCGGAGTTATCGCGGAACTCTGCATGGGTATAGGTATAGCTTGCGATTAAATTAAGGTTATAAGTGAGTGCGGCCTTACCTTCAATTTCAATCCCGCGAGAGCGGATTTTGCCTTCCTGCACATTGTAATAAGGGTTAATGGCATCACGGCGTAAATTATTGTCTTTGGTCAGTTGGAATGCGGCGATAGAGGCAGAAACCGGTGCGTTATCAGGGATGAATTTAATCCCTGCTTCATATTGCTTCCCTCGGGAAGGTTTGAAAGCCTGGCCTGATAAACTGTTGCCGCTATTGGGTTCAAATGACTCGCTATAGCTCACGTAAGGTGCGATGCCGTTATTGAAAACATAGTTAACGCCGCCACGCCAGGTGAATTCATTATCCGTGATGCTGGATGAGGATTCCGCGCCCGTCATATTACTGCTTTCATGGGTTTTTACGACGCTGTGGTCAAAGCGGCCACCCAGCGTGAATACCCAGTTCTGCCATTCGGCCTGATCCTGCAGATAAGTGCCTAACTGGTGGTTTTTGTTAATCGTATGGGTGTCGCCAAAATAAAGCACATCATGGTTGCCATACTGCGGGTTCACCAGATTGAGCGGCGCGGCAGAGCCCATCTTGTTTTGCAGATCGTTGCGCAGCTGCGAATAGTCGATCCCCATCAACAGGGTGTGGCGCCAACTGCCGGCGTTCAATTTCCCTTCCAGCCGGGTATCCGTGGTTAACCCATTCAATCTCTCGTCGCTGACCATGGTTGTGCGGGACAAGGTGGTGCCGTATTGCTGGGGGGCTACTCCCATGCAGGTCATTGGGTTGCACAGGCCGTTGCCATAGATGCTGCGCCAGTTGACCTTGGTATGCTGATAGCGGACGCCCTGATGGAAGGACCAGGTATCGTTGAAGGCATGATCAAGCTGATAGCCCACCGCGCGCTGCTGGCGTTCGAAACGGTTATAGCTGGGCTCGCCCTCGTTAAACGAAGGAGACAATTTGCCGAATTCGCCGGCAGTCAAAGTTCCTTCGCTCGGCAGCCAGCCGTAATAACCGGTGCGTGGTTCGTTTTGCAAAGACAGCTGAAACAACAGCGAGGTTTTATCCGACGGCTGCCAAAGCAAAGAAGGCGCAATGGCATAGCGTTTTTCACGCTCGCCCTTTTGCTGGCTGTGCGCTTCGTAATAATTACCGGTTAAGCGGTAAGCCAATGCTTCTTCATCATCAAGAGCGTCGCTGAAATCGAATTGGGTTTTCCATTCGTGATGGTTGCCGGCCTGCAGTTGTAATTCATGCAATGGCTGCTTTTGTGGACGCTTGCTGACGCTGGAAATAACGCCGCCAGGGTTACTTTTGCCATACAGCACCGAGGCCGGACCGCGCAAAACTTCTACCCGCTGTAAAAAATACGGATCCACTTTGCTGTCGGCATACATATCCCCTTGTAATTTCAAACCGTCCAAATAGATATTCTGGCTGACGTTATTGAATCCCCGGATCATGACGCTATCAAATATGCTCGAACTGCCGCTGTTGCCTGTCATTACACCCGGCGTATAGCTGAGCGCATTTTTAATGGTGGCTGGGCGTTTGATTTGTAATTCTTCTTGCGTAATAACGGAAATAGACTGGGGGGTTTTGATTAATGGCGTGCTGGTTTTTGTTGCCGTAACGCTTTGTTTGGCGGCATAGGTTCCATTGGATCCTATGGCTTCTTCTGCCGTATTTCCCTCGCCGTAAACGGTAATGACACTTTCGTTTTCCCCTGCGGCATAAGCCAATGAACTGGTACATATTCCTGCCAGCAGCATAAAAAGGTTAGGCTGTTTTATTATCAGGCGCCGAATAGTCTTCATAGGCATTTTATTGATGATCCATCTTTAGGGAATGACAATATTTAATTGTCGCTAATGATAATCATTAGCGATGGGGCCATTTGGCAATTCATGCGATTTTGAAAGAGGGATATTATTACTGCAGAGGCGTTACTCTGGCGGGAAAACGCAATATATTCACGACGATAGAGTGATAACTCAAAAAAACGGGCACCGTGGGGAACAGAAACCGGGTTAATTCGGGGCAGGCTGACCTGCCCTGGCGTTATGAGTTACTCTTCTTTTTTGGTTTCCTGCTCAACCGCTTCAGGCTTTTTCTTGCGGAATTTGCCCCAAATTTTTCCTTCCTGGCCACGCCAAAGGCGCTGAATGTTGTCGTGGTGCCGCATCAGGATCAGGCATGACAGCATAGCTACCGGGAAGGTGAACTGCGGTTTGAACCACCAAACGTAGAAGGGGGCAATAAGCGCGCTGACAATCGCGCCCAGCGAAGAGTAACCGCTGAGCAACACGGTCAGCAACCAGGTACCGGTCATCAGACCGGTCAGATCCCAGCCTATCGGTGCTATGGCACCAAATGCCGTTGCCACGCCCTTGCCGCCACGGAAATGGAAGAACACCGGATAGATGTGCCCAACGCAGGCGGCAATTGCCGTCAGCCCCAGGTACAGCGGTGGGACATTAAGCTTGTATGCCAGCCACACCGGCAGCATTCCTTTGAGAATATCGAAAACCAGCACCGCCGCCGCCGCCAGGCGACCGCCGATGCGCAGGACGTTGGTAGCCCCTGGATTCCCTGAGCCATGTTCACGCGGATCGGGCAGCCTGGCGATCCGACAAACCAGGATCGCACTGGAAATTGAGCCACACAGATACGCGAAGATAATCATGCCAAGCGCGGTAGCACTCATAACGCGGTTCCGTTTAATAAGGGTCGTTTTACTCGCAACATAAAGGGATAATACGCATATTCCGCTGGAAGTGGTATCCGGCAAGGCCAAAAACAGAGAATGACGTGATGGATATCGTATTTATAGAAGAACTTACCGTAATCACCACCATTGGCGTTTATGATTGGGAACAAAACATTCGCCAGAAGCTGGTGTTCGATATCGAAATGGGTTGGGACAACCGCCAGGCGGCCACCAGCGACGACGTGAACGACTGTCTGAGCTATGCCGATATCAGTGAAGCCATCATCCAGCACGTGGAGCCAAATCGCTTTGCGTTGGTGGAGCGTGTGGCAGAGGAAATATCTGAAATATTGCTCCAGCGCTTCAATTCCCCCTGGGTCCGTATTAAGGTCAGCAAACCGGGGGCCGTTGCACATGCCAGCCGGGTTGGGGTGATTATTGAGCGTGGTACCCGTCCGGTGTGATGTTCTGTCATACAGGTGCAACTAAAGACCGTTAGTCTGGTCTGAACCTGAGAATTGTTTTAGCGGCAATGTATTGAGCACTGCCGCTTTTTTATGTTTATAGCCGTAAATTTATGGGGTGATCGAAGCACATGGCGGACATGCATTCACTGTTTATTGCGTTTGTTCTTGGGGTGGTTGAAGGGTTAACTGAATTTTTGCCGGTATCTTCTACCGGGCACATGATCATCGTTGGCGAGTGGCTGGGTTTTACCGGCGATAAGGCCAAAACCTTTGAAGTAATCATTCAGTTGGGGTCGATTCTGGCGGTGGTGGTGATGTTCTGGCGCCGTCTGTTTGGGCTGATCGGCATTCATTTCGGCGGTAAGCCGGTTGAGCACGAAGGCAAAACGGCGGGCCGGTTGAAACTGGGCCATATCCTGCTGGCGATGATCCCCGCAGTAGTGCTGGGGCTGTTGTTCCATGATTTCATCAAATCGCTGTTCGCACCGAAAAACGTGATGTATGCGTTGGTGGTCGGTGGTTTCCTGTTGCTGGCGGCAGAATGGCTGAAGCCGAAAAAACCGAGCGCTGAAGGGCTGGATGACATCACCTACCGCCAGGCGTTTATGATTGGTTGCTTCCAGTGTCTGGCGCTGTGGCCGGGCTTTTCCCGTTCAGGTTCGACCATTGCCGGCGGTATGCTGGTGGGCGTTAACCGTTATGCGGCCTCCGAGTTCTCCTTCATTCTGGCGGTGCCGATGATGATCGGTGCCAGCGGGCTGGACTTGTACAAGAGCCTGCACTTCCTGACGATGGGCGATTTACCGATGTTCGCCGTCGGTTTTGCTACCGCTTTCGTCGTAGCGCTGATCGCGATAAAAACCTTCCTGTCGCTGATCAAACGCATTTCGTTTGTGCCGTTCGCCATCTATCGTTTTATCGTTGCCGCCGTGGTTTACATGGTCTTCATGTAAGCGACACGTCAATAAAAAACCCCGCGCTGCGGGGTTTTTTTATGCCTGGTCTTTCAGGATATCCTGGGTTTGTTTCCAGTCGGCCAACGCCTGTTGACGACGCCGTTTGAGCTCATCACGGATCGCCAGCCCTTGCAGGCCGCTGGCCACCACTTCTTTTACCGAGACGGCATTCGCCACCTGAAACGCCTGGCGCAGATAGTCACCCTGCGGGTAGGGATTGTTTTCAAATCCGGTACGGCCGCGAGCATCGGCTTCGCTGGTAAGGATCATCTGCTCCAACCGCTGAGGCTTGCGCCAGACATCGACCGCATCAAACAGTTTCAACAGGGTCTCCGGGCGCAGTTTGTTAACGGTGTGGATCAGGTCGTGATACTCGGCCACCAGTTTGGCCAGGTCGCGTACCGGGTTGGGGACGCGCAACCGCTGGCACAAGGCATCGACCAGCACAACACCGGCAGGCCCATGGCCGTGGTGGTGAGGCCACAGCTCTTTTGGTGTCTGCCCTTTACCCAAATCATGGCACAGCGCCGAAAAGCGTACGTCGACCTCGGGGCTGAGTTGGGCGGCGATAGCCAGCGTCATCAGCGTGTGAATGCCGGTATCGATCTCCGGGTGCCATTTGGCGGGGGCCGGCACGCCGAATAAAGCATCGATCTCCGGGAACAGTACGCTGAGCGCCTCGCAGTCGCGCAGCACCTGGAAATAGACCTGCGGGCTTTGGCTCTGCAGCGCCTTCTCGGTTTCTTTCCAGACCCGTTCCGGGGTCAGCGCCGCCAGTTCGCCGCTGTTCGCCATCTGACGCATCAACTCCGCGGTTTCCGGGGCGACGGTAAAACCCAGATGAGCGAAGCGGGCGGCAAAGCGCGCCACGCGCAGCACGCGCAACGGATCTTCACCAAAAGCTTCAGATACATGGCGTAACACCCGCGCTTGCAGGTCGGCCACGCCGTTGAAAGGATCGATTAACTCCCCGTCGGCGCTGCGGGCGATGGCGTTGATGGTCAGATCCCGGCGCTGCAGATCTTGTTCCAACGTCACGTCCGGCGCGGCGTAACAGGTAAAACCGGTATAGCCCTGGCCGGATTTCCGCTCGGTGCGCGCCAGCGCATATTCTTCATGGGTCTTGGGATTTAGAAACACCGGGAAGTCTTTACCGACCTGTTGATATCCCAGCGCGATCAGCTCTGACGGCGCGGCGCCCACCACCACCCAGTCGCGGTCGAATACCGGTATCTCAAGCAGGCTGTCGCGGACGGCGCCGCCGACCAGGTAAGTCTTCACTGTTAACTCCTGAATTTATCTTAAGGCTCTGCTGACCAGATTACCTCAATTAGCCGGGCGGTGCCGCAGCCAATAAAAAGGGCGCCCCGCAGGCGCCCGATCTCAAACAGAAGGAGACTGAAATCAGTTCATCCAGCGGTTGTTGCTTTTGCGCCGCGGGATCAGGTGTGGCAGCAACAAGCCAAGCAGCAGGCCTACGCCGGCTACGCCACCGCCGTACATGAACCACTGCAGGATGATGGTGCGCTGTTTGTCGTCGAGCTGCAGATTAACCGCGTTAACCTTTTTCTGTGCGACCACCAGCTGATTTTTCAGATCCTGGTTTTCCTGCTGCAGACCGCTGATGGTGCTGTCGCTGCCGGCCACTTTCTGCTGCATTTCTGCCGTGCGCTGGTTCCAGCTATTGTCGATGTTGGCCAGCTTGTCGGTCAGGGTTTTTACCTGTTGCTCCAGCGCCGGCACTTGGGTGCGCAGGCTTGGCGTCTGACTCAGCTGATTGAGCGGGATCCAGGTCGTGCGGCCTTTCGCATCGCGGATCTGGCCATAGTTGGTGCTGTCATTTACGCTCAACAGGGTGACTTCTTCACCGGCGTTCAGGGTACCGACGATACGGTACTGATTACCCGGGCCGCTATGGACGTAAGTATTCAATTCATCGGAGATATAGCGTTTATCTTCGGCATGGGCGCCCCAAGTGATGCTGAAGCTCAGCACGGCAAGGCAAATTAGGCGTAATTTCTGCATTAGTTCATCGTTTCTGTGTGAATTTATGGGAACGATAGTAGAGCGTTCAGTCTGACGACGCAACGCAAAAACCGGAATGAGAACTATCTTACTGTGGCAGATTCTGTGAGTTGCGCAGTGTTTTATAACGTAACAGGTTTTTTCTGCAGTTAGCAGGGTTAAGGTGCAGGGAATCGCGGTAAGATAACGGCAACTGTGCGTCATCGGGCAGAGCGCGGCAGGCGAGGCCCGCCGCCGTGAAGGCTGACGCGAATGCGTAACTTATTGGTGTAAAAGACTTATGACCGTTGAAATAGAACTGAAATTTATTGCTACCCCGGATGCGGTTGCCGCTTTGCCGCAGCAGTTGGCTGCCTGGCCTCATCAGCATTCCGCGCCGCAAAAACTGACCAATATCTACTTCGAAACCGCCGATAATTTCCTGCGCAGTCAGGATATGGGGCTGCGTATCCGCGGCTTCGACGACAGTTATGAAATGACCATCAAAACCGCCGGTAAGGTGGTGGCGGGTTTGCATCAGCGCCCGGAATATAATGTGGCTATCACTACGCCGGAGCTGGCGTTGGAACGGTTCCCGGCGGATATCTGGCCGCAAGGCTGTGATGTCGACGCGCTGCAGCAGGCGTTGCAGCCCCTGTTCCGCACCGACTTCGTGCGTGAGAAGTGGGTGGTCACTTACGGTAAGAGCGAGATTGAGGTTGGGCTTGACCAGGGCGAGGTCAGCGCTGGTGAGCTGAGTGAAGCGCTGTGCGAGATTGAGCTGGAGCTTAAAACGGGTAATACCGACGATCTGCTGGCGCTGGCCAACGAATTGGCGATGCACGGTGGCCTGCGTCAGGGCAACCTGAGCAAAGCGGCGCGCGGCTATCATCTGGCGCAGGGCAATGCTCCGCGTGAGCGCCGCCCGCTGGCGGTATTGAAGCCTGCGGCCAAATCCAGCGTAGAGCAGGGTATGGTTGCCAGCTTCGAACTGGGCCTGAGCCACTGGCAGTATCACGAAGAGCTGTGGCTGCGCGGTGATACCCAGGCCCGTCGCTCGGTTATGGAGGCGATTGCGCTGATCCGTCAGGCACTGGTGATCTTCGGTGGTCTGGTACCACGCAAAGCCAGCGCCGATCTGCGCGCCCGCCTGACCGCACTGGAGCCGCTGTTGATTGATAAGAGCACTCAACCGCAGGTGTTGTGTTACAGCGCAGAATACCTGCAGTGTAAGTTAGCGCTCACATCATGGTTGGTGACCGGCGCCTGGAAACCCTTTATCGACGCCAAGGCGCAAACCAAGCTCGACGGTTCATTCAAACGTTTCAGTGACATTATGCTGGGGCGCAGCGCGGCCGAGTTGAAAGAGGCCTTCACGCGCACGTTGAACGAGGATGAATACGAGGAACAGTTGCCGCGCCTGACCCGTCAGGTGTCGGCATTTATCCTGCTGTCCGGTGCTTATCCCGATGACGAAACCGGTCCTTATATCGAAAGCTGGCGCGAACTGCAGCAGGCGCTGGCCGAACGTCGTCAAGGCTGGTACGAATCCAGCCGCAAGCAGGCCTTATCGCATGCGCCATTCTGGTTAAACGGCGCGCTCCGCTAATAAAGCTGGCCTGCGAGGCGCAGGCCGCAGAACGGATCCTTCACTATGTTGCCACTCTCGAGCAGGTTACAGGTTCAGGCACAGAGCATCGTGCAGCGTTTTCAGGAAACTCAGGGCGCGGACTGCGTGCTCAGCAGCCAGGAACAGCAGGTTTTGGCGTCGAGCGATTTTGTCTGCGACATGTTGCTCAGTCAGCCGCAATGGTTGGAGACGTTGCGCAAACAGCCACCGGTCGCGGACGAGTGGCAACATTACGCCGCCTGGTTGCAAGACACGCTGGAAGATGTGCGCGACGAAGCGCAACTGATGCGCGCGTTACGTCTGTTCCGCCGCGAGACGCTGGTGAGGATCGCCTGGGCGCAGGCGCAGAATCTGTGCAGCACGCAAGAGACGCTGTTGCAGCTGAGCGGGCTGGCGGAAACGCTGATCGTCAGCGCTCGCGACTGGCTGTATCAAACCTGCTGCCGTGAGTGGGGCACCCCGTGCAACGCCCAGGGCGTACCCCAGCCGTTGCTGATCCTCGGCATGGGGAAACTGGGCGGCGGCGAGTTGAACTTCTCGTCCGATATCGACCTGATTTTTGCCTACCCGGAAAACGGTCAGACCCAGGGAGGACGGCGCGAGTTGGATAACGCGCAGTTCTTTACCCGTCTGGGGCAGCGGCTGATCAAGGCGCTGGATCAGCAAACTATCGACGGCTTTGTTTATCGTGTGGATATGCGGCTGCGGCCCTTCGGCGACAGTGGTCCGCTGGTCATGAGCTTCGCCGCCCTGGAGGACTACTACCAGGAGCAGGGGCGCGACTGGGAACGTTACGCGATGGTGAAAGCGCGGCTGATGGGCGGTTCGGAAGACGCCTACAGTGAAGAGTTGCGCAAAACCCTGCGGCCGTTCGTTTTCCGTCGCTATATCGATTTCAGCGTGATCCAGTCGCTGCGCAATATGAAAGGCATGATTGCCCGCGAAGTGCGGCGGCGTGGGCTGAAAGACAACATCAAGCTGGGTGCCGGCGGCATCCGCGAAATTGAATTTATCACTCAGGTATTCCAATTGATCCGCGGCGGGCGAGAGCCGGCGCTGCAGGGGCGATCGCTGCTGCCCACGCTGCAGGCGGTGGGGGAACTGGGGTTGCTGGAGCCGCAGCAGGTACAGGCGATGAGCGCCAGCTACTTGTTCCTGCGCCGGCTGGAAAACCTGCTGCAGGCCATTGCCGACCAACAAACGCAGACGCTGCCACAAGATGAGCTCGATCAGGCCCGTTTGGCCTGGGGCATGGGGTTCGACGACTGGTCGACGCTGCTCGCGGCGCTGGACGAGCATATGCAGGCGGTGAGAGCGGTATTTAACGACCTGATTGGCGACGATAGCCCCGATGTGGGCGAAGATCCCGATTATCAGCACTACCACAGCCTGTGGCAGGACGCACTGGAAGAACACGAGCTGGCACCGTTGACGCCACACCTGGATGAAGAAGCGCGCAGGCAGATGTTGCGTACCATCGCCGAGTTTCGTCACGATGTCGACAAACGCACTATCGGCCCGCGCGGTCGCGATGTGCTTGATCAATTGATGCCGCGTCTGCTGGCGGAAGTGTGTCCGCGTCAGGATGCGCCGACGGCGCTGCTGCGGTTGACCCAGCTGCTGTTGAGCATCGTAACGCGCACCACCTACCTTGAGCTGCTGGTGGAATACCACGCGGCGCTCAGCCATCTGATTCGCCTGTGCGCCGCTTCGCCGATGGTCGCCAACCAGCTGTCGCGCTATCCGCTGTTGCTGGACGAACTGCTGGATCCGGCGACGCTGTATCAGCCGGTGGCCCCGGACGCTTACCGCAGCGAACTGCGCCAGTATCTGTTGCGGGTACCGGAAGATGACGAAGAGCAGAAACTTGAGGCATTGCGTCAATTCAAACAGGCGCAGCAGTTACGCATCGCAGCTGGGGATATTTCCGGCGCGCTGCCGGTGATGAAAGTGAGCGATCACCTCACCTATCTGGCCGAGGCCATTATCGACGCGGTGGTGCAGCAAGCGTGGAACGACATGGTTGCTCGCTATGGTCAACCGACCCATTTGCAGGAACGGGAAGGGCGCGGTTTTGCCGTGATTGGCTACGGAAAACTGGGCGGTTGGGAGCTAGGCTACAGTTCCGATCTTGATCTGGTGTTTATTCTGGATTGTCCTCCGGACGTGATGACCGACGGCGATCGCTGCATCGACGGCCGTCAGTTTTATCTGCGTTTGGCGCAGCGCGTCATGCACCTGTTCAGTACCCGCACCTCCTCCGGCATTTTGTACGAGGTGGACGCTCGCCTGCGCCCTTCGGGCGCAGCAGGCATGTTGGTCAGCACGGTTGAAGCCTTTGCCGATTATCAGCAGAACGAGGCCTGGACCTGGGAGCACCAGGCACTGGTGCGGGCGCGTATCGTCCATGGCGATCCGGCGCTGCATCAGCAGTTTGACGCGATTCGCCGTGAGATCTTGTGCAAACCACGCGACGGCGAAACGCTGCGGCTGGAGGTACGCGAGATGCGCGAGAAAATGCGCAATCACCTCGGTAACAAGCAGCGTGAACTCTTTGATATCAAAGCCGACGAGGGCGGTATCACCGATATCGAATTTATTGCCCAGTATCTGGTCTTAAGCTATGCAAGCACCGAGCCCCGTCTGACGCGTTGGTCTGATAACGTACGCATTTTCGAGTTGATGGCCAATTACGGCATCATGCCGGAAGAAGAGGCGCAGGCGCTCACTCAGGCCTACGTCACCATGCGCGATGAAATTCACCACCTGGCGTTGCAGGAGCATTCAGGCAAGGTTGCCAAGGGGCAATTTGCCGCCGAGCGTGAACAGGTTCGCACCAGTTGGGCGAAGTGGCTGGGTTAGGCAGGCCGGTTGCGCAATACGTTTTGCAGCTATTACAGACGTCTGTGGTAATATCTGCGCCACTAAAATTTTGTACTTTTTTGGAGTTATCGGATGAAAGTTACACTGCCTGATTTTCGCCGCGCCGGGGTATTGGTGGTGGGTGACGTCATGTTGGATCGCTATTGGTATGGGCCGACCAGCCGTATTTCACCGGAAGCGCCGGTGCCGGTGGTCAAGGTTGAAACCATTGAAGAGCGTCCCGGCGGTGCAGCAAACGTGGCGATGAACATCGCTTCGCTGGGTGCCAACTCACGCCTGGTGGGCTTGACCGGTATTGATGACGCGGCGCGTGCACTGAGCGCCAAGCTGAACGAAGTGAACGTGCGCTGTGATTTCGTTTCGGTACCGACGCATCCGACCATCACCAAGCTGCGCGTGCTGTCACGCAACCAGCAACTGATCCGTCTCGACTTCGAAGAAGGGTTCTCCAACGTCGATTCGCAACCTATGCTGGAACGCATCCAGCAGGCGCTGCCGCAAATTGGTGCGCTGGTGCTGTCTGACTACGCCAAAGGCGCGCTGAGCCAGGTACAGAGCATGATCCAACTGGCGCGGGCCGCCAAGGTGCCGGTGCTGATCGATCCAAAGGGTTCCGATTTTGAGCGTTATCGCGGCGCGACGCTGCTGACGCCAAACCTGTCTGAATTCGAAGCGGTCGTGGGGCACTGCAAAGACGAAGCCGAGCTGGTCGAACGCGGCATGAAGCTGGTGGCGGACTTTGAGCTTTCCGCGCTGCTGGTCACCCGTTCCGAACACGGCATGACGTTGCTGCAATTGGGCGTTCCGCCACTGCACCTGCCAACCCAGGCGCAGGAAGTGTTTGACGTTACCGGCGCCGGCGATACCGTGATTGGCGTGCTGGCCGCCGCGTTGGCCGCCGGTAACACCTTGGAAGAGTCCTGTTTCCTGGCCAATGCCGCCGCCGGCGTTGTGGTGGGCAAACTGGGGACTTCTACCGTTTCCCCGATCGAGCTGGAAAATGCGGTGCGTGGCCGTGCCGAAACCGGCTTTGGCGTCATGACCGAAGCCCAGTTGAAAACCGCCGTGGCGCAAGCACGTCAGCGCGGTGAAAAAGTGGTGATGACCAACGGTATCTTCGACATTCTGCATGCCGGTCACGTTTCCTACCTGGCGAATGCCCGCAAACTGGGCGACCGCCTGATTGTGGCGGTCAACAGCGACGCTTCTACCAAGCGCCTGAAAGGCGAGACCCGTCCGGTCAACGCGCTGGAAAACCGCATGATCGTATTGGGTGCGTTGGAAGCGGTGGACTGGGTTGTGGCATTCGAAGAAGACACGCCGCAACGCCTGATCGCCGATATCCTGCCGGATCTGCTGGTGAAAGGCGGCGACTACAAACCTGAAGATATTGCCGGCAGCGCCGAGGTTTGGGCCAACGGCGGCGACGTCAAGGTACTGAACTTTGAAGACGGCCTGTCGACCACCAATATTATCAAGGCAATCAAAGACGGGCGTGGCTAACAGACTCTTTTTAGCCTAAATAATTCGAGTGGTATCAAGGCAGTAATCGGGTGAGTAAAAGCAGCCGACGCGGATGCAACTTGAAGTATGGCGGATAAAACGGCGGTGGCAGTGAGTGGACTGAAGCAGGAATTGAGTTTGGCGCAGGGCGTTGGGCTATTGTCCACTTCATTGCTGGGAACGGGGGTGTTCGCCGTTCCTGCGCTGGCGGCCCAGGTGGCGCAGGGCGATAGCCTTTGGGCCTGGCCGGTATTGATTGCGCTGGTGTTCCCTATTGCCATCGCTTTTGCTGCTCTGGGCCGGCATTTCCCCAGCGCAGGTGGCGCCGCGCATTTTGTCGGTCTGGCTTTTGGCCCGCGTATGGCGAAAGTGACCGGCTGGCTGTTTTTGTCGGTGATCCCGGTGGGCCTGCCCGCGGCGTTACAGATTGCCGCCGGTTTTTGGCAGGCCGCGTTCGGCTGGAGCGCCAATGGCCTGCTGCTGGTGCAAATAGCTACGCTGATGGTGATTTGGCTGCTGGGTACGCGCAGCGCCGGTTCCAGCGCCAATATTCAAACGCTGATCGCCATGCTGGTGGTGGCGCTGGTCGCCGCAATTTGGTGGCGTGGCGGCATCTCTCCTGCTCAAATCCCCTGGCCAGCACTCGACGAAATATCTCCCCCTAATTTGTTCCACGCGTTGGCGGTGATGTTCTGGTGCTTTGTCGGTTTGGAAGCCTTTGCGCATCTGGCAACCGAGTTCCGCAACCCTGAGCGCGATTTCCCGCGTGCCCTGCTGTTTGGCCTGCTGGTCGCCGGGGCGGTGTACTGGGGTTGTACCGTGGCGGTGTTGCACTTTCATGCATACAGTGAACATCAGGCGGCGGCCGCGTCGTTGCCGGGTATCGTGGTGCAACTGTTTGGGCAACATGCGTTGTGGGTAGCCTGCGTCATAGGTTATCTGGCTTGCTTTGCCAGCGTGAATATCTATACCCAAAGCTTCGCCCGGCTGGTGTGGTCGCAGGCGCAGGATCGGCCAGCCAGCGCGTTGGCTAAACTGTCCGCCGGACAGGCACCGGTCAATGCATTAAGCGCGGTGGTGGGCTGTTGCCTGCTGTTTACCCTGCTGATTTATACGCTGAAACTGCCGTTGGATATGCTGTTGGTGTATGCCAATGGCATCTTTGTGCTGATCTACCTGCTGTGTATGCTGGCGGGCTGTCGAATTTTGCACGGACGTTCGCGGTTAATGGCGGCGGTAGGGCTGGGGCTGTGTTTGCTGCTGATGGTCATTATCGGCTGGAAAAGCCTGTATGCGCTGGGGATGTTCGCGTTGATTTGGCTGGTGTTGCCACGCAGGCCGAAGGCTGCGCTAAAACGGCAGTAAGGGCGCGATGCCGCGCCCTTAGCGGTAACTATTCTGCGTCTGGCTGTTGTGCGGCGGCTGGTGCTGCGTTCAGCTTGCTTTCCAACTCGTTCATGCGCTGTTCCAGCAACGCCAGCTTTTCACGGGTGCGCAGTAGCACCTGTGTCTGTACGTCGAACTCTTCGCGGTTGACCAAATCCAGACGGGTAAGCTGCGACTGCAGCACCTGACGGATTTTCTTCTCAACGTCTTCCCCGAATTCACGTACGCCTTTAGGCATGGATTCATGCACCTGGCGTGCGATCTGTTCAATTTTTTTCGGGTCAATCATGGCGTATCCCTTTCAGAGTTTAATAGCTGTCGTCTAGTGTAATGCGAGTTGCCCGCCGGATAAACTAATAACCGCATTCCCTGTGATTGGCCGAATTGTGCTTTTGCCAATTGCCCTGATTAATCATTAGCGTTATAGTCGAGAAGCTTATTCTCAGGGCGGGGTGCAAGTCCCCACCGGCGGTAAATCACCTTCTACGGTGAAAGCCCGCGAGCGCTCAGCCAGTCTCTTGCAGTTTGGTTAGAGGTCAGCAGATCCGGTGTAATTCCGGGGCCGACGGTTATAGTCCGGATGGGAGAGAGTAACGGTATCTGCCGGGCTTGCGCCCGCTTGCGTTATTTTTTTAGCTATTGCTAGCTACTCCTCAAGATCGCCCTGGTTCTGGTAATCCATAATTTTTTAATGAGGTTTTTTACCATGAATCAGACCCTACTTTCAGATTTCGGCACGCCGGTAGAACGCGTAGAGCGAGCTATTGAAGCATTGCGCAATGGCCGCGGTGTAATGGTGCTTGATGATGAAAATCGTGAAAACGAAGGTGATATGATCTTCGCCGCAGAAACCATGACCGTTGAGCAGATGGCACTGACCATTCGCCACGGCAGCGGTATTGTGTGTCTGTGTCTCACCGAAGAGCGTCGTCAGCAGCTCGAACTGCCGATGATGGTGACCAACAACTCCAGCCAGTTCCAGACGGCCTTCACCGTGACTATCGAAGCGGCGCAGGGCGTGACCACCGGCGTGTCTGCTTCCGATCGCCTGACCACTATCCGTGCGGCCGTGGCCGATAACGCCAAGCCAAGCGATCTGAATCGTCCTGGGCACGTTTTCCCGCTGCGCGCGCAGCCAGGTGGCGTGCTGAGCCGTCGTGGTCACACTGAAGCGACTATCGATCTGGTCTCTATGGCCGGTTTCAAACCTGCCGGTGTGCTGTGTGAACTGACTAACGACGATGGCAGCATGGCGCATGCGCCGGAAGTGATCGTGTTTGCCAAACAGCATGATATGACCGTATTGACCATCGAAGATCTGGTGGCTTACCGCCAGGCTCACGAAAAGAAAGCCAGCTGATAATGATCTGACCTTCTGACGATGAAAAAAGCCGCGTAATGCGGCTTTTTTTGTGGCTGAAAACCGTTAACCTATGCCGCCGCTTTGCAACAGCGTCAGGCTGAATCCCATCACCGCCATTCCACACAGGACGCCGTAGCTCGGGTTATTGTGCGGATCGATTTCTTTCGCCAACGGCATCAGTTCATCAACCGACAGCGCCACCATGATGCCGGCAACCGCCGCCATAATCGACGCCATTACCACCGGCGAAATCATCGGGCCAAGCAGCAGGAACGCCAATACGCCGCCGAGAATCTCCGCCATGCCGGAAATACCGGACCACAGCAGGGCTTTGGTCTTGGAGCCGGTTGCGGCATACACCGGGCCAGCCACCGCCAGACCTTCAGGTATATTGTGGATAGCCACGGCCAACGCAATGCCCATGCCCAGTTCCAGGTCGGCGCTGGCGGTGACGAAGGTAGCGATGCCTTCCGGAAAGTTGTGCAGGCTGATGCCCAGCGTCAACAGCACCGCGGTGCGCTTCAGGTTGTGCGGTTTCAGCGGTTGCTGCATCAGGTCCTGCGGGTGCTGGTGCGGCAGTATGCGGTCCAGCGCGAAATACCCCAGCAGCCCAAGCATGAACATGCCGTAACCCATCATCGGCGACATGCCGACGGTGTGCAGCGCCGCGGGCAGCATTTCCATCAGCGATATCAGCAGCATAATCCCGGCGGCAAATCCAAGAGCAAAAGCCAGCATTCGGTTGGAAGGCTTCTGGCCAATAATGCCGAACAGGGCGCCGACAAAGGTGGCGCCGCCGGCCAGCAAGGTCAGGAGCAGCGGTACGGACATGGTCGTCTCCTTATATGCTGAAATTATCGTTTATTTTCTGATACTAACAGAGTAAAGGCATAAATCGAGTGGATTTGGCTGATTGTTTCTATCGTTTTAACCGTTCAAATTTATTGAAGATCATCATCACGGTTATCCGGCTGTGTCGCCGTGGCAAACGGCGTAGTCTAGTCCCCATCATGTTTGCGACTGACCAAGGATCTTGTATGAACAGCTCTCGTATGCCTGCACTTTTTCTCGGCCACGGTAGCCCGATGAACGCGCTGGAAGAAAACCGCTATACCCAGGCCTGGCGTCATCTGGGTGAAACGCTGCCGCGCCCGAAGGCCATCATTGCCGTTTCTGCTCACTGGTACACCCGTGGCACCGCGGTGACTGCGATGGAAAAACCAAGAACCATTCATGACTTTGGCGGTTTTCCGCAGGCGCTGTTCGATACCCGGTATCCGGCGCCAGGATCCCCTGCGCTGGCGGAGCAGATCCAGCACGTGTTGGCGCCGATTACTGTCACGGCAGACGACAGCGAATGGGGCCTGGACCACGGCACCTGGGGCGTGTTGATCAAAATGTATCCCGAGGCGGATATTCCGATCGTGCAGCTCAGCATCGACGGCACCAAACCGGCGGAATACCATTATGAACTGGGCCGTAAACTGGCGGTGTTGCGTGACCAGGGGGTGATGATTGTCGCCAGCGGCAACGTGGTGCATAACCTGCGGATGGTAAAATGGCAGGGGGACGCCATCCCTTATCCGTGGGCCACTTCGTTTGACCGGTTTGTGCGTGATAACCTGAATTATCAGGGGGATAACCATCCGCTGGTCAATTTTATGCAGCACGAAGGCGCGGCGCTGTCTAACCCGACGCCGGAACACTATCTCCCACTGTTATACGTACTGGGCAGTTGGGACGGCAAAGAGGCGATAACCCTTCCGGTGGAGGGCATCGAGATGAGCGCACTGAGTATGCTGTCGGTGCAGGTTGGCTAAAGGCTCTACGCCGGCCTCAGGCTGGCGTAGATTGATCGGCAAAGCCGCAGGATTGACGGATCACCAGCGAAGGCGGCAGGATGATGCGTTTTGGCGGCTCATCATTGCCTTGAATGCGGCTATACAGCAGTTCCCCCGCCTTGCGGCCGATCTCGCGGGAAGCCACCGATACGGTGGTCAAACCCGGCTGCACCAGCGACGCTTCGGTAATATCATCAAATCCTATCAGCGCGAAATCACGGCCAATCTGGCGGTCGAGTTTGCGTAATGTCTGCATCACGCCCAACGCGACAATGTCCTGATAGCATAACGCCGCCGTGATTTCCGGATGGGCCATCAACAACTGCTCTGCAGCTTTGGCGCCGGAGCTTTGGCTGGCCTCGCTGTCGACGATCCATTCGCCCTTGACCACAATCCCCCGTTCCAGCAGCTTGCTGGTGTAACCCCCCAACCGCTGCGCGCGGGTGGTGGAGTTGATGGATCCTCCGATGAAAGCGATATTGCGATGGCCAAGATCCAACAGATGCTGGGTTGCCAACTGTGTGCCAAGGAAGTTATCTGTGCCGACAAAGTCAAAGTGCGCATCAGCCACCGGCCTGACCACCATGATGGCCGGGATCTTGCGGCGTTTCAGCGTTTCAAAAAACAGGCTCGGCGTTTGTCGAGCGGCACACAGCACCATGCCGCTGGCGCTGTTTTGCAGCAGCGAGTCGACAAATTTTTGTTGCCTGTCGGCCGATTCTTCACTGTTGGCCAGAAACAGCATCAGTTGATGGCGTTCCATTTCCTGACTCAGCCCGGCGGTCATCTCGGCGTAAAAAGGGTTGGTGATGTCATGTAGCAGCAGGCCGACCTGATTGCTGCTGCGATTGCGCAGGTTTGCCGCGGTCTGATTGTAAACGTAGCCCAGATGATCGATGGCGCTCAGCACACGCTTGCGTGTTTCATCCGATATGCGGCCACGGTTGCGCAATACCATCGAAACCGTAGCGGTGGAGACTTTTGCGTATGCGGCGACATCCGCCAAGGTTATGGTGCTCATTTCATCTCCTGTCGATACTGGCTTTTACATCAAGGTATATCGATTAACCTTTTTCTGTGTGATTTCGTTAAATAGAGTGTGACGACGATCGCGATTTATAAGCTTTTTAGTAGGTTATTATCCATTATATGAGGTTAATCTCGTTAATCAGCCTGTTTGTTATAAGGTTAATCGATTAATCTTTTTCTATCTATTCAGTGCATAGGCAGAAGGATATGACAGAGCAACAGCGCAACGCAACAAGCTATGACAAACACCCGGAAGTGGCGGTTCAGGGCTTTGATCATGGCGCCTGGCAAGGTTGGCCGGCGGTGGTCGAGGCAGTCAGCCGCAAGATTGCCACCCTCGGGTTACGCAAAACCCTGTTGGTGGTGGATTGCTACCCTGGGGTGAATTTGGCAGAACTGAGCGAGAATCTTATCCATCCGCTGAAGCCAGCCAACAGTATCAACGCCGAATTGGCCAAATATGATGAATCGCATATTCACGCGATGATTGAGCGCAACTTAACCGATGACCGCGTTTTTGGCGTGCTTTCATGCCATCAACTGCCTGAATTTTTTGATGATGAGCGCGTGCAGCAGCTACGCGATCAAATTGCGAGCGTCGACAGTGGCCTGGTAGTGATTTATGGACCGGGCGCGGCGTTGATCGCCGAGGGCGATGTGCTGGTGTATGCCGACATGGCTCGCTGGGAAATCCAGCAGCGTTTTCGCCGTGGTGAACTGGGCAACTGGGGCGTCACCAATGTGGACGAAGACGTGTTGCGTCGTTACAAGCGGGCCTTTTTTGTGGAATGGCGGGTGTTCGATCGCCATAAAACCCCGTTGTTGCAGCGTGCTGACCTGGTGTTGGACACCAACCAGGCAGGTAAGCCCAAGGCCGTGAGTGGCGAGGCATTCCACGCTGGATTGCAGCAGGTCACCCAACGTCCATTCCGCGTCGTGCCCTTTTTTGACCCCGGTATTTGGGGCGGTCAATGGATGAAACAACAGTTCGATCTCGACCCGACGGCAGCCAACTACGCGTGGTGTTTTGACTGCGTGCCCGAGGAAAACAGCCTGCTAATGCGTTTTGGTGACGTTCGGGTCGAGATCCCCTCACAGGATTTGGTGCTGTTATACCCGAGGCCCCTGCTGGGCGAGCGCGTACACGCCCGTTTCGGCGCCGAATTCCCGATCCGTTTTGACCTGCTGGATACCGTCGGCGGGCAAAACCTCAGCTTCCAGGTGCACCCGCTGACGGAATACATCCAACAGCATTTCGGCATGCATTACACCCAGGATGAAAGCTATTACATTCTGGCGGCAGAGCAAGACGCCGAAGTGTATCTGGGGATGAAAAACGGTACCGATCCGCAGGCGATGATGGCCGATCTGGCGGCCGCCCAAAGGGGCGAAAAGGCGTTCGACGATTGCCGTTTTGTGAACCGCTTCCCGGCGCGTAAACACGATCACTTCCTGATCCCAGCTGGGACGGTGCACTGCTCAGGTGCGGGCACCATGGTGCTGGAGATCAGCGCTACGCCGTACATTTTCACCTTCAAACTGTGGGACTGGGGCCGTGTGGGATTAGATGGCCTGCCACGTCCGGTGCATTTGCAGCACGGTGAGCAGGTGATCAACTGGCAATGCGACACCAGTTGGGCAACGGAGCACCTGGTCAACCACGTTGAACCGGTTGCTGAAGGGCAAGGCTGGCAGGAAGAGCGAACCGGCCTGCACGAGCGCGAATTTATCGAAACCCGCCGCCACTGGTTCAGTGAACCGGTGTTGCACCATACCGAAGGGCGAGTGAACGTGCTGAACCTGGTGGAAGGGGAAGAGGCAGTGGTTGAAAGCCCTGGGGGCCATTTTGCTCCCTTTGTGGTGCATTACGCGGAAACCTTCATCGTCCCGGCTGCGGTCGGGGCGTATCGCATCAGCCCACATGGCCGCAGCCTGGGTAAAACCCTGGGCACCATCAAAGCCTGGGTAAGGGGATAAACATTATGTTGAGAGTGATTGTGACTTCTCATGGGCCGCTGGCCGAGGCGTTACTGAGCAGCGCGCGCATGGTTTACGGTGAGTTGCCGGGGACCAGTCATGTCGGTCTGAGTGAAGGCGCCGGCATCGAGGCTTTTAAGCGGGACTTTGCCGACGAACTGCGTCGGGTGAGCGCAGGGGCTGACGGTGTGTTGATACTGTGCGACATGCTGTGCGGTACGCCGTACAACGTGGCCTGTCGTCACGCCTTTGATCCCAATGCGCCAGTGCCGATGGCGGTAGTGACCGGCGTGAATTTCCCGATGTTGCTGATGAGTGCCGAATTGCTGGAAGGAAAGGATGTTCAACTGGCGGCACAAGAGCTGGTGGCGCAGGGCGGTGAGGCGATTGCGCTTGCCCGTCCTGCGGTGACGGCGCAAATGGACGATTTCTGAGGAGAGAGTATGGCTATTTCATTCGTACGTATCGACGACCGGGTCATTCACGGTCAACTGGTGACCCGCTGGGCGAAAGAGCTGCCCTGCGACGGCATCGTGGCGATTGATGATGAGGTCGCGGCAGATCCGCTGTTGTCATCGGTGATGAAAGGGGCAGTGCAGGATACCAAGGTATGGCTGTTCACCGTACAGCAGGCGATAGAAAAATTGCCGAAGGTGATTGCCAGCGACAAGCAGTACTTCGTGATTGGCAAATCGCCGGTCACGCTGCGACGGCTGATGGAAGCAGGAATCGACCTCAGCAATCGCAACAAGAAAATCAACGTCGGCCCGATGTCTGCCCGCAAAGACACGGTGACTATCGGCCCGAATCAATCCGTGACGGTAACAGAGTCGGAAGCCTTTGATTTCCTGACCGAACACGGCCATGCCATCGAATTCCGTTTAGTCCCGGATGCCAGCCATTTCAGCTGGCTGGATGCAAAAAAGAAACTCAAATAAGCCTGAACGGCGGGAGTGAACTATGTGGTTTGAAGCGACGCTTATCGGGATACTTTGCTATCTCGGCGCGCTGAGCAGCCCCTGGCTGCTGGGACTGACTGGAGGCTGGTATATTCTCAGCCGTCCACTGGTCTCCGGCATGCTGGTGGGGGCTATCCTCGGCGATGTACAGACCGGCATCATCATTGGTGTGGCGGTACAGGCGGTTTATATCGCCATGGTTACACCGGGCGGATCGATGCCGGCCGACCTCAATTTTGTAGCATTCCCGGCGATTGCGCTGGGCATTCTTTCCGGTAAAGGACCCGAGGTGGCCGTCGCCCTGGCAGCGACTATCGGCATCATGGGCACCGTGTTGTTCAATGCCATGATGGTACTCAATTCCTACTGGAACCACCGCGCGGATCTGGCGGTGGAGCGCGGGGACGAACAGGGCATTTACCTCAACAGCGCCATCTGGCCGCAGGTCACCAACTTCCTGCTGCGCTTTGTACCGACGTTTATCGCCGTCTTTTTCGGGGCGCGCTATATCAACGCCTTTATGGACAGCTTGCCGACGCTGGTGCTGACTACCATGAACGTGGTCGGCGGCATTCTGCCTGCGGTCGGTATCGCCATTCTTCTTAAGCAGATTATTAAAAGCTACAGCATGCTGATTTACTTCCTGGTGGGGTTCATCTGCATTGTTTTCCTCAAGCTGAATATGGTGGCGCTGGTGATTGTCGGCGCGCTGCTGGCATTGATTCACTACAACTATAAGCCAGAGCCGCAGGCGGCTGCCGCACAGGCCGCGCCTCAGGCTGACGATGAGGATGAATTCTGATGGATACGCCAACACCAAAATTGAATAAGCAGGACCTGCGTCGTTGCTGGCGCAGTTGGATGATGTACAACCTGTCGTCGATGAGCTTTGAACGTCTGGAATCTTACGGTTTCTGCCTGAGCATGATGCCGGCGCTGAAAAAACTGTATCCGGAAAAACAACAGCGCATTGAGGCCATTCGCCGCCATACTTCGTTCTATAACACCGAGCCGCAGCTGGGCGCGATTGTTAACGGCATGGTGATAGGGCTGGAGGAAAAGCGTGCCAACGGTGAGCCGATCGACGGTGAAACCATCAATACGCTCAAGGTCGGCCTGATGGGGCCGGTGGCCGGTATCGGCGACTCCATGGTGCCGGGCATGTTGCTGCCCATTTTGTTGAGCATCGGTATGGCGCTGGCTGCCGGCGGCAGCGTGATTGGCCCGTTATTCTACATTATGGCGTTCAGCCTGATCGTCATTCCCGGGTCTTACTGGCTGTTTATGAAGGGCTACCATATGGGCTCCGGCTCGGTGGAAATGCTGGTCAGCAGCAAGTCCTCACGCCTGCGAGAAGCGCTTTCCCTGCTGGGAGTGTTCGTTATGGGCGGCGTAGCCGCGAGCTACGTCAAACTGGGCACCGGCCTGGAGTTCATCACCAAAGACGGGGTGAATATTCACCTGCAGCAAATGCTGGACGGCATTTTCCCTAACCTGATGCCGCTGATCGTGGTGCTGATGACCTGGTATCTGATGGCCAAGCGGGGATTGTCACCGGTGAAAGCGATGTTGGGGCTGTTGGCCCTGGCAGCGGCGGGGGTGGCCTGCGGCTTGTTCTCCTGATACCCGTCGCCTTTCAAGCTGCAGCCAGGCGCCTAGGCTGCAGCTTGAAACTCATAGGGTAGAAATTTCCTATTATTGAATTAGACAGTAATCTTTAGGGCTCAAACCGTTGCCATTTTTCCGCTACGCTGCCCGGTTTGGAAATGAACTGGAAGCGCGCCGGATCGGTTTCAAACTGCGAGTAGAGCGGGGCATCACTCAGACCGAACTCATGGTATTGGCGTGGGCCGATGGCGTGCAGCCGGCCGGATTGATAACGCGGGTTCTGTTGCCAGATTATATTGTCGCCCTGCAATAGCGGGTACCACGCCAGTCCTTTGTATTCACGCACGGCATCGTATTCAAAGCCATATTCACGATCGCACCAGGCCGCGAAGGTCAGCGGCTGGTGAGGATCGGCAGAAATCGTGGCGTGGGCCCAACCCGGCGGCACCAGTACTTTCTCGCCGGGTCCGGCGTGGACGGCGAAGCAGCGGCCCGGTTCATATTCCACCCGTTCCTGCATGTAAATGATCGCCTTTCCCTGCCAGATTTCATACAGCTCCGGTGGTGACCAACCGCTGTGCGCGCTGATACGGTGTACGTGTCCCTGGCTACGTATCGGCTCCTGGCCCAATTGCCCTTGAGCATAGGTGACAATGCCGAACAACAGCATGCGTTTCTTCAATTCGGCCAAATGTTGCTGTTTTGCGACGTCCATCGCGATGGCATAAACCTGCTCAGGTCCCTGGCTGTCAGGATCGCGCAGGGAACGGCGGATTTGCTCCAGCGTGCGTATCTCCGGCAAGGGGCCAATCACGTCATTGCCATAGCCAAATCCCATCGGACAGTCGCTAATACGGACATCAAGCCCAAATCGCAGCATTGAGTCACTCATATTGCGCCTCCGCCTTCCAGTCATCGCCATCGGCAAAGACCCGCAGCTTGAAACCCTGAGGCTGCAACGCATCGTAGTTGTGGCCGGCGACCGTTGGCCACACCGCCAGCGCAGAAAGCACGTCATTACCGGTATTGATCAAACGGTGGGCGGTAAAGGAGGGGATATGGTGAACGCTACCGGGGGAAACCTGTTCCAGCGTACAAGCGCCGTCCTGGTGTTGCAGCAACAGCAAACCTTGGCCCCGTAGGCCAAAATAGAACTCGGCCTGTTCTGGCCGCTGGTGAAAATGCCCACGGGTCATAAAGAATTCGTCGCCCACCCGGCCAGGTTGCAGATGAGTGGTGCCGACAAACAGCTCGCCTTCCTGCTGCACGGAAGGCAACATTTCAACCTGATAGACGGCAAGCTCCGCCGGTAAGCTTTGCCAGGCCACGGCATCGGCAAAGATCCCCGCCAGGCTGCCCAGCGTCGTGGATTTGCGTTGAACATCAGGTGCGGTAAAGCATCCGTCCGCCAGGTTGACCTGCGGTGGGATCATGGACGTCAGTTTCATATCTGGTTGCTCCGCCCGAGGAGAACAGACGCTTCGAGTATAGAAGGTTAATCGATTAATCACCAGATGGAAGGCATAAAAAAAGCGCGATAAGATCGCGCTTTTTACCCAAGAACTGAGCCGTTAGCCGAGAATGATATGCGGATAGAAACGCGATAGATCCTGGGTGATCAGTTCACGATCTTCGCGCAGGCCGATCCCGCAGGGTTGATCGTCCACCAGCCAACTGCCGATCAGCGTATAGCTGCCTTCGAACTGGGGCAGCGGGTGGAACTGCTGCACGATCATGCCTTCTTCGCCGTAAGGGCCATCGACGCTCGCGACTTGCTGGCCGTTCTGCACAATCTGGATATTGGCGCCTTCGCGTGAGAACAGCGGCTTGGTGACGTAGTGGTCAAGCTGCGGGTGCTCGTCTTCTGCAAAGTAGGCCGCCAACAGATTTGGATGATCCGGGAACATTTCCCACAGCATCGGCAGCAGTGCCTTGTTGGAAATGATGCTTTTCCATGCTGGCTCCAGCCAGCGTACGCCGGCGTCTTCCAGCTTGGTAGAAAACATCTCGCGCAGCATGAACTCCCACGGATAAAGCTTGAACAGGTTACCGATAACCTGGTTCTGCAGGTCGGTAAACTGGCCTTTTTCACCCAGGCCAATCTCTTCCATAAACAGGAATTCGGTCGGCACGCCGGCTTCCAGCGCGCAATCTTGCAGATACTGCACTGTCCCGCGATCTTCTTCGCTGTCCTGGCAACAGGCCATATGCAGCAGGCCAAAACCGTGGTGCGCTTTCAGATCGGCGAAACGCTCGATCAGCTTTTCCTGCAGGCTGTTGTACTGATCGGATTCCGGGCTAAGGTTGCCCGCATTGATCTGATCTTCCAGCCACAGCCATTGGAAAAAGGCTGCTTCATACAGCGAAGTTGGCGTATCGGCGTTGTTCTCCAGCAGCTTGGGCGGGTTAACGCCGTCGTAGGCCAGATCAAGACGCGAATACAACGAAGGCTGGTTGGTGCGCCATGAGCTGCGCACAAATTCCCAGGTGTGTTTCGGGATGCGGAACTTGGTCATCAGCGCGTCGCTGCTGACCACTTTCTCTACCACCTGCAGGCACATCTGGTGCAATTCAGCGGTAGCGTTTTCAATTTCTTCAATCTGCGCCAGCGTGAATTGGTAATAGGCATCCTCACACCAGTAGGGTTCGCCGTACATGGTGTGGAAGCGGAAGCCAAATTCGGTGGCTTTTTCGCGCCAGTCCGGACGCTCGGTAATCGCAACGCGTTTCATGCATTAACCGCCCATGCTGCGTGAGCCGGAATTGGACGTTGCGCTGCTGCGCTGCATGCTGGTTTGCTTGGCCACGGATTCACCGAAGCCACCGCGGGTGACGGTATTGGTCACTGCCGGTTTTGGCGCCATCGCGGTTTTCGGCACCGTCATGGTGCGGCCGCCGGCTGTGGCTGGGCCGTAGCTCTTGCCACTGGCGTCAACAAACTTGCCGTTTGCCGGGCTGGCTGCATTTTTGGAGGTGAACAGCGGCTGCTGAGCAAAACCGGAGCCGCCCATCATGCGGCCCATCATGTAACCGGCCATCAGCGGCATCCAGAAGCTGCCGCTGCTCTGCGACTCTGCGGCCATGCCGGCCTGGGCCGGAGCAGGTGCCTGAGTACATTGAGCTTCGCCGAACTCGGCGACGCAGTCTTCGCGGGTTGCGTATTTCGGCGCCGTTTTCTCGGCTTCTTTCAGGGCGTTGTTATAGGCGGTGGTGCACTGCTCGCTCATGGAAGGGTTGTTGCGCGAACAGTCGTCGGCATTCTGATACATGGAGACAGTTTCATCGCTCTTCTCGCAGCCGGCCAGCATAAAGACTGCGCTGATCGCCAAAGCCACGGGGGCAACACGGTAGTTGCGCCAGGATTTGCGGAACGTCTCTTGGTTGATGTTTTTTGTCCGTTTCATCGTTAGTAATCCCATCAGTCGGGCTGTTTTCGCCCTTTCCCAGTAGTGGCCGTAAGAATAGGGGAAAGATGGTCAAAATTAAAGCTGAAACGCCCACAGAATCCACTCTTTACGCAGTTATACGTTGGGCTGTGCGCCAGCTCGCTTTACTGACTAAAAAAGCGGCGTCAGGGTTTCATTATGGAACGTGAAGGGGAAAGTAATGTTCCATAATGAAACGAAAAATCCCGAGATCGCAAAGCAAGCGGCAAGCCCTATAGTCAGTCCATAACAACGCGGCGGCACAAGACCGACGCAGCATCACCTGATATCTGAACGTTACCATCGCCAATTTCCCTACAAGGATCCGGTTATGTTGAGAATCATCCAGTCTCCAGGCAAGTACATTCAGGGCGCCAACGCATTGGCCGCCGTGGGCGAATACGCCAAAAACCTTGCCGACCATTATTTCGTGATTGCCGACGACTTCGTGATGAAGCTGGCGGGCGATACCCTGATGGGCAGCCTGCAACAGCACGGGGTGAAGCACCATGCCTGCGTGTTCAACGGCGAATGCTGCCATAAGGAAATCGACCGGCTCGGCCGGGAACTCAAGGCTCACGGTTGTCGCGGAGTGATTGGCATCGGCGGCGGCAAAACGCTGGATACCGCCAAAGCGATTGCATATTACCAGCATCTGCCGGTGGTGCTGATCCCGACCATCGCTTCCACCGATGCGCCGACCAGCGCGTTATCGGTGATTTATACCGAACAGGGCGAATTTGCCGAATACCTGATTTACCCACGCAATCCCGACATGGTGGTGATGGACAGTGCAATTATCGCCAAGGCCCCGGTGCGGCTGCTGGTGGCGGGCATGGGCGATGCGCTGTCGACTTATTTTGAGGCGCAGGCGTGTTTCGATGCGCAGGCCACCAGTATGGCGGGCGGCAAATCGACGCTGACAGCCCTCAGTTTGGCGCGCTTGTGTTATGAGACGCTGTTGGCGGAGGGCGTCAAAGCCAAGCTGGCGGTCGAGGCCGGAGTGGTGACGGAGGCGGTCGAGCGCATTATCGAGGCCAATACCTACCTGAGCGGCATCGGCTTTGAAAGCAGCGGATTGGCGGGAGCGCATGCCATCCACAACGGCTTTACCGTGCTCGAAGAGTGCCATCATCTGTACCACGGCGAGAAAGTGGCTTTTGGCACGCTGTCGCAGCTGGTGCTGCAAAACAGCAGCATGGAGCAGATCGAAACGGTGCTGGATTTCTGTCAGCAGCTCGGTTTGCCGATCACGCTGGCGCAAATGGGGGTTAGCGGCGATGCGGCAGAGAAAATCATGGCGGTTGCCGAAGCCAGCTGCGCTGCCGGCGAAACTATCCACAATATGCCGTTCAAGGTCACGCCGGACAGCGTTCAGGCGGCCATTCTGACGGCAGATCGGCTGGGCAATGCCTGGCTGCAACGACACTCAAGCTGATGCCGCAGGGGCGCAGCAGGCTGCGTCCCGTGGGCCAAACGAGGAAATAACCGTGAAGAAACTGATTAATAAGGTGGAATCGGTACTGGAAGAGCAACTGCTGGGGCTGGCAGAGGCGCACCCGGAGCTGTTGGTGCATCAGGAGCCGGTGTTCGTCACTCGCGCCGACGCGCCGGTCGCGGGCAAAGTGGCGATCCTGTCCGGCGGCGGCAGCGGCCATGAGCCGATGCACTGCGGTTTTGTCGGCGAAGGCATGCTCGACGGCGCCTGCCCGGGCGAAATTTTCACCTCGCCAACGCCGGACAAAATGTACGAGTGCGGCCAGGCGATCGACGGTGGTGCCGGGGTGTTGTTGCTAATAAAAAACTATACCGGCGACGTGCTGAACTTTGAAACTGCCACCGAGCTGCTGCATGACAGCGGCGTCCAGGTGGCGACGGTGCTGGTGGACGATGACGTGGCGGTCAAAGACAGCCTGTTCACCGCCGGACGTCGCGGGGTGGCCAATACCGTGCTGATGGAAAAATTGCTCGGTGCGGCAGCGGCGCGCGGCGACGATCTGGATAGCCTGGTGACGCTGGGCCACAGCATCAACAATCACGGGCATTCGATCGGCATCGCATTGGGAGCCTGTACCGTACCGGCCGCCGGCAAGCCCTCGTTCGTTCTGGCGGAAAACGAGATGGAGTTTGGCGTCGGCATTCACGGCGAGCCGGGCATTGCACGGCGTCCGTTTACCACCCTCAATGCGGCGGTGGACGACATGTTCCATACCCTGATAGACCATGGCCATTACCAGCGCACCCTCCGCGTTTGGGATCGTCAGCAGGGGGAATGGCGTGATGAAGCGCAAACCAAGCAGCCGCTGACGCGCGGCGATCGCGTGATTGCATTGGTGAATAACCTGGGTGCGACACCTCTGTCCGAGCTGTATGGCGTCTATCACCGTCTGGCGGAACGTTGCGCCGAAGCAGGCTTGATCGTCGAACGCAGCCTGATCGGTTCTTACTGCACGTCGCTGGACATGCAAGGGGTTTCAATCACGCTGCTGAAGGTGGATGACGAGTTGTTGTCGCTGTGGGATGCGCCGGTGAAAACGCCTGCGCTGCGTTGGGGTTGCTGAGGAGGAATTATGGCGTTAACCAAACAACAAGTGGTCGATTGGCTGATGCGTTGCGGCGAAGTGTTTACTCAGCAGCGCGATTTCTTGACCCGGCTGGATACCGAGATCGGCGACGCCGACCACGGGCTTAATATGAACCGCGGCTTCAACAAGGTGGTGGAGAAACTGCCTTCGGTGGCGGACAAAGACATTGGTTTTATCCTGAAAAACACCGGCATGACGCTGCTGTCCAGCGTGGGCGGCGCCAGCGGTCCGCTGTTTGGCACCTTCTTCATTCGTGCGGCGCAGGCGGCGAATGCCAAACAGAGTCTGGATCTGGCAGAGCTGCATCAACTGATGCAGGAAGGCGTTGATGGCGTAGTGATGCGCGGCAAGGCGGAACCGGGTGATAAAACCATGTGCGATGCCTGGTGGGCGGTGGTGGACAGCCTTGGTCAGTCGGTTGAGCAGCAGCTTGGCGTCGCGGAAGCCCTGCAGCGCGCCAGTGAGCGGGCAGAGCAGGCGGTCGAAAGCACTATCACCATGCAGGCGCGCAAAGGGCGAGCCAGCTATCTGGGTGAGCGCAGCATCGGTCATCAGGACCCGGGCGCAACTTCGGTGATGCTGATGATGAAAACGCTGGCAGAGGTCGCCGGCCAATAGCAGGAGGCGAGATGATCAATATCGTTGTTGTTTCACACAGCGCACAGTTGGCTCGCGGCGTTGAGGAACTGGCATTGCAGATGATGCGTGGCGACGGCTGCAAGCTGGCGCTGGCAGCGGGTGTCGATGATGCGGAGCACCCGATAGGCACCGATGCGATCAAGGTGATGGAGGCGATAGAGTCGGTGGCCGAGGGCGCGGGCATTGTGGTGCTGATGGACCTGGGCAGCGCGCTATTGAGCGCGGAAACTGCCATCGATCTGCTGGATCCGGCGCTGGCCGCCAAAGTCAGGCTGTGTTCGGCGCCGTTGGTTGAAGGGACGCTGGCCGCCGTGGTTGCCGCAAATGCCGGCGCCGGGTTGGAGCAGGTGCTGGCCGAGGCGCAGGGCGCGCTGCAGGCCAAGCAGGCGCAACTGGGCGAGGGTACTGCGCCCGTGGTCAAAAAGGTTGAATTACCGCTCACTCAGGGGAAAAGCGTCAGTTGGACGGTGCAGAACCCACATGGGCTGCACGCCCGCCCGGCGGCCCGGCTGGCGGAAGCGCTGGCGCCGTTCGATGCCGAACTGGTGCTGGAAAAGCAGGGGCAGTGCGCCAATCCTCGCAGCCTTAACCAGCTGGCATTGTTGCAGGTGCGTTATGGCGACACCATCCGGCTGATTGCCGACGGTGCGCAGGCCGACCAGGCGCTGGCGGCCTTTAGCGCATTGGCGGAGCAGCACTTTGGTGAAACCGTCTCTGAGCAAAGTTTACCTTCGCTGCACGGTATACCGGTGGCGGAAAGCGTCACCAGCGGCCCGGTTTGGCAGGCGTACAGCTTCTGCCCGGCGATCACCGAACGCCAGATTGGCGCCGATGACGTACTCAACGAACAGCAGCGGCTGCGTGAAGCGCTGCAACATACGCTAAGCGATTTGAACCGCCTGGCGGAGCGCACCGGCTCGTTGATTGGCAAGCCACAGGCGGCGATTTTCGGCGCACACAGCATGTTGCTGGACGATCCGGACCTGCAACAGGCGGCCTATACCCGCATTGCCCGTCAGCAATGCAGCGCCGAGCAGGCCTGGCAGCAGGAGATGGAAGCGATAGCCGAGGAGTATCGCGCACTGGACGACGAATATATGCGGGCGCGTGAGCTGGATGTGCGCGACATGCTGCGCCGCACCTTGAGCCATCTGCAGCAGCAGCCGTTGCCGTTAATCACGCTGACCACACCGTCGATTCTGGTGATGGACGAACTGATGCCGTCTGACGTGGTGATGTTAGATCGCCGACTGGTGCTGGGCATCTGCCTGAGCGGTGGCAATGCGCTGTCGCACAGCGCGATCCTCGCTAAGGCGATGGGGATCCCGATGGTGATTGGCATGCACGACTGCATGAGCAAAACCCGCAACGGCCAAAAGGCGATGCTGGATGCGGCACGCGGGGTATTGCAGCTCAGCCACTGACGGCCGCCTCAGGCGCGCAGCTTAAACTGGCGGATATCAATCTGATACTGTTTGATTTTCCGCCACAGCGTAGTGCGGCCAATCCCCAGCAGCTGCGCCATTTCATTCAATTGCCCGCGGCTGACGTTGGCCGCGCGAATGATCGCCTGGCGCTCCATTTCCGCCAATGTTAACAGCGGCATACCCGGCTGCGGATCGCTTTCCAGTAAGGGCTGTTGACCGAGCAGGTGCTCGGGCAGATCGGCCAGCTGCAGGTGGTGGCCGTGGCACATCATCGCCGTGCGCTCCACCACGCCTTTCAGCTCCAGATCGTTGCCGGGCCACAGATAGAGCCCAAGTTGGGTCATCACCTCGTCGTCTACCCGGAAGCGGCACTGGAAATGCTGTTCCAGCGTACGCAGATGATGCTTCACCAACAGTGGAATATCGCTCAGGCGCTGGCGTAACGCCGGGATCTGGATCTCGAACGCCTGCAGGCTGTAAAACAGCTGACGGCGAAAGCGATTTTGCTGCACCAGCAATGGCAGATCGGCGGCGCTGCTGGCGATCACCCGCACGTCGACGGGGATCACTCGGTTAGAGTTGAGCCGCATTACCACGCCGGTTTTCAGCACCTGTAACAGTGCCGACTGCATTTCCATCGGCAAATACTCAATCTGCTCCAGGTACAGCGTCCCGCCGTTGGCCAGTTCAAACTTGCTGAGCTGGCCCGCTTCCTCTTCGTTGGCGTCGCTGCCCAGCAGCTCGCGCAGCCCCTGGGCCTCCGGCAATAGCTGACAGTTGAGGGCGATATAGGGCCCGGCGGCGCGATCGCTGGCATTGTGGATCGCCTGACTGAGTTGTTCCTTGCCGACGCCTTCTTCGCCACACAGCAAAATGGGATGCTGCCCCTTCGCCGCCTGTTGGCCATAGCGGATCAAGCGACGCATCTCCAGCGAGGCGGACGGCATCTGTTCAAAGCTGTGGCTGACGCGCCCCAATTGGCTGCTGACATACTGGCGCAGCCTTTCCAGCGGGTGCAGCAGGGCGATAAAGCTGCAGCGCTCGCCGTCGAAGATCGGCTTCAGGGTCAATAGCGTTGCGATAAACTGCCGCTGGCTCTCAAAGGTGACTTCAACGTGCTGCAGCGCCTGACGCTGGGCGATAGCTCGGTTGAGCAACGCGGGCAGCGTCAGCAGCTGTGTCAGCGGTTTGCCCTGGCTTTGCTGCTCATCCAGTTTCAACAGGGTGGCGGCACGCTGGTTGATGTACTGCAGATAGCCGCGATGGTCCCAGGCCATAACGCCGTCATCCACGCCGTCGAGCAGGCCGTAAAGCTGGTTCAGGTGGCGGTTGGACTCGGCAAGGAGGCCATCGGCATTCAGCGAATTACCGATTTCGCGTGCCAGCGCCAGCGTCAGGGACAGATCGCCGGCGGCGCAGTCGGCCAGCAGACAGCCCAGCGCAATTGACCCGCGTTGACGGCCGCTGTTGTCATAGACTGGGGTGGCGCAGAATGACCAGTCGTGCAGCGCCTGACGCACGTGCTCGCTGCCGCGTACCTGTATCGGATGCCCCTCCGATGCTGCCAGCGACGGTGCATTGGTGCCGATATCACCTTCCGCCCAATAGGCGCCGGGGGTAAACCCCAACAGCTGCAGACGTTCGCGAGTCAGGACATCGCCGCACAGCCACAGCATGCAGCCGCTTTCGTCGAGGATAGCCAACAGGCAGCGGCGCTGTTCCATGTATTCGCAGGCGTCCTCCAACGCTGCCTGGCCGAGCGTCAGCAGATCGTTCTTACGCTGGCAGATTGACGTAAAAGTCGCGCCCAGCGCGCAGTGGGGGGCTTTCCACACCGCAGGCTGCATCAGGCTGCGACAACGTAGCCAGGAAGCATAAATTGCCGGAGCAGGGCGCTGGGCCGGCGGCAGTTCGCCTTCGATCAGGCGTTGCCAGCGTGAAGTGTTCTCCATCGGATCCCATCCAAACGAGATAAAGCGATAGCCGTGATGATATCACCCCCTCTTCTTTTCGACGGTTTGTCGTTGCCATATTGACGATGAAGATCACATCGCAGTGATTTGCCGCTTTTCTGTTATTTTTATTTCCCATAACCTGTCATACAGGTTGATAGCTTCTGCCTGAGGGGCAGGGTACGAATCCGTAATCGGTGATAAATAAAATTTTTTTCTTCAGGAGATAAGGTGATGAAACTGGGTTTCGGTCTGTACAAGCATATGCTGGATGATGAGCACTTTGCCTTTGCTCGCCAGTGCGGTGCGACGCATGTCGTGGTGCACATGGTGGATTACTTTCATCGAAACGATCGTTTTTCTCGTTCGAATCAGCCCGTGGGCGATACTCAAGGGTGGGGAACGGCACAGGCGGAGATCTGGAGCACGGAAGAGCTGCTCGATATTCGCGCCCGGATGGAGAAATTCGGCCTGACATTTTTTGCCATCGAAAACTTCGATCCCTGTCATTGGGACGACATTCTGTTTGATGGCCCCAAAAAAACTCAGCAGATAGAAACGGTTAAACAAATTATTCGCAATGTGGGTGCCGCCGGTATTCCCGTTTTTGGCTATAACTTCAGCCTGGCCGGGGTCGCCGGTCGAATAGAGGAAAATAAAGCGCGTGGCGGAGCAAAAACCGTTGGGCTAAACGGAGCCAATGAGCAAACAGAAAGCCCGCTACCGGCCAGCATGGCGTGGAATATGGTGGTGGATGAAGATGCTACAGGGTTGAGAGAGGTGGCGACGAAAGAGCAGCTTTGGCAGCGTCTTGAGTGGTTCCTGGCGCAGATTGTCCCGGTGGCGGAAGAGGCTGGCGTCAGGCTGGCAGCGCATCCGGATGATCCACCGCTCGAGTTTGTACGCGGTCAGCCGCGGTTGGTCAATCAACCGCATTTGTATCAAAAATTGCTGGATTTGCAACCCAGCCACGCGAATGCGCTGGAATTCTGCCTTGGCACTATCGCCGAAATGTCAGAGGGGGATGTTTACCAGGCGGTGGAGCAGTACGCACAGCAGGATGCCATTGCTTATATCCACTTTCGCAATGTGAAAGGCAAAGTGCCGTACTACCATGAAACCTTTATCGATGAAGGTGATATAGACATGCCGAAGGTGTTGCGAGTGCTAAAAGAGTGCAAATTTAACGGTGTATTGATCCCCGATCATTCGCCGCAGATGAGCTGTGAGGCGCCATGGCACTCGGGTATGGCCTATGCGATGGGATACATGAAAGCACTTATGCAGGTTATTTGAGCCTTTTCTCGATTTTCAGCCAGTTCTTCTGCCCAAACACACAGAAGTGAATTCCTGCTATTGGGGCTGAGGATCCAAATCTATAAGCCGAGACAAAAAAAACGGGGCTGGCAGATGCCATACCCCGTTTTCAATGCTGTGCGCGAATCAGTTGCGGAATGGATTACCGCTGTTGCGTACAGGCGGAGTGGTTGTGCTCACCGGCGCAGAGGTCCGGGTAGCGGCAACCGGTGCCGGCGCTGCGCTTTGCTGTGCAGGCGCATTATCCTGATAACCGTCGGCATAAGCGTCTTGCGCCGTGGTCGGTGGCGCTACCACGTCTTGCGAGGTAGAGATTGGTTTGCCCAATGCACCGTTCAACAGCATCAGGTCGTTCTCGTTCAAGGTACCGAGTGCGAACTTGATGTTCAACTGGTTGATCAGATAGGTATAACGCGCGCTGGAGAGCTGTTGCTTGGCGTTATACAGCGTGGTGGTGGCATCCAGCACGTCGACGATGGTGCGGGTACCGACCTGATAACCTGCTTCCATTGCATCCAGTGAACTCTGAGCCGACACCACTGCCTGTTTGTAGGCGTTGATGCTACTGATCGAGGCGTTCACGTTATTGAATGAGGAACGAACAGTCTGCACCACGTTACGGTGTGCACTTTCCAGTTGCTCACTGGCGCCGACGAAGTTGTACTGTGCTTGTTGCACCTGCGAGTTGGTCTGGCCACCGCTGTAAAGCGGCATATTAAAGCTCAGGCCCACTTTGTTCTGACCAATATCGGCGTCTGGCGTTGAATTACGCGAGCCGTTGTTTTTGGTGTTACTGACTGCCGTTGACGCATTGAAGTCAATCGTTGGCATATAGCCGGTTTGCGCAGAGCGGATCTGCTCGCGGGCCAGATCCTGGCTCAGGCGAGCGGATAACAGGCTCAGGTTGCGGCTTTCGGCCTCTTTCAGCAGATTATTCACTGCTTCCGGACGCTGGGTGCTGAAACGGTCGGTATTCAGCGAAGCCAGTTCCGGGTAGAAGGTGCCGGTGACCTGGCGCAGTTTTTCCAAGGCGTTATCCAGCGTGTTACGGGCAGTGACTTCCGCCGCCAGCACCGTATCGTAGTTGGAACGGGCGTTCTGCACGTCGGTGATTGCTACCAGACCAACGTTAAAGCGCTGAGTGGTTTGATCCAGGGTGCGATATACCGCCTGTTTCTGCGCTTGGGTATAGGACAGTGAATCGATGGCGCTCAGCACGTTGAAATAGGCGGTGGCGGTATCGAGGATCAGCTGTTGCGACGAAGTCTGAAACGTCACGTCGGAGATGCCGGCAGTTTTTTCCTGCAGCGTCAGCGCGCGCCATTTCGACATGTCGAAGATGGTTTGGGTCAACGCCAGTGAACCACTGGTGGCATCGCTGTTCTGATCGCGACTGTCACGGTAGCCATTGGTGTGGGTATAACCCGCACTTAACCCCAACTGTGGCAGTAAGGGGCTGCGCGCTTCATTGATTTTTTCGAATGCGGCGTCACGGTCAGCGGCGGTTTTGCGCAGATCCGGGTTACTTTCCCTGGCCTGTTTGTAGACCTGCAGCAGGTTCTCTGCCTGGCTCATTGCACTGAAGCCGCCCAGGCTCAGTCCGATAAGAAGGGGGAGCAGTTTCTTCATTTGCATTCCTTGTTGTGCAGCAATATTGCTATGTAGTTAGCGCTGACGATAGACGAAATAGTTGCCGATTCTAACAGAGTCTGTTGTACGCATAAGGTGGCGGAATGTGCCATCTTGCGTAACTTTTACCTTTCAGGCAGCCTGTTTACCTTAGTTCAACTGGCTGCGTACGTCACACCTGATATCATGGCTCACAATCTATCATAAAGCCGCGGAAGATTATCCCGCCGTTTCTGTCATCAAAACTGTTTATTTTATCGGCATACTCACGCAGGAGAATTCGCTTATGAGCCACTCGCAGCCATCGCCCGTTACTCTCGATAAAAATGATGTAGAAATTATTGCACGTGAGACACTTTACCGTGGTTTTTTTTCACTCAATTTATATCGCTTTCGTCACCGTTTATTCAACGGCGATATGAGCCCGGAGATTAAGCGCGAAATTTTCGAGCGTGGGCACGCGGCGGTGCTGCTGCCTTATGACCCGGTGCGTGACGAGGTGGTGCTGATTGAACAACTGCGCATCGCTGCGGTCGATACCAGTAGCTCGCCCTGGCTACTGGAAATGGTGGCGGGTATGATCGAAACCGGCGAAAGCGTTGAAGACGTGTGCCGCCGCGAAGCGCAGGAAGAAGCCGGCGTGACGGTCGGACGCTGCAAGCCGGTGCTGAGTTATCTGGCGAGCCCAGGCGGCACCAGCGAGCGCTTGTCGATCATGGTCGGCGAGGTGGACGCCACCACGGCGGAAGGTATCCATGGACTGGAAGAAGAGCATGAAGATATCCGTGTCCATGTGGTCAGCCGCGAACAGGCTTACCGCTGGGTTGAAGAGGGCGCGATTGATAACGCGGCATCAGTGATTGCATTGCAGTGGCTGGCGTTGCACCATGAATCGTTGAGAAAAGAGTGGGCCAACTAATGAAACAGCGCTATACCCCTGATTTCCCCGAAATGATGAGATTGTGCGAAACCAACTTCGCGCAATTGCGCCGCTTGTTGCCGCGCAACGATGAAGTGGGCGAAACGGTGACTTATCAGGTGAGTGGCGCCAGTTATCGTCTGACTATTGTTGAATCCACACGTTATACCTCGCTGGTGCAGATTGAGCAGACCGTCCCGGCGGTCTGCTACTGGAGCCTGCCTGCCATGACGGTGCGCCTGTATCATGACGCGATGGTTGCGGAAGTGTGTTCAAGTCAGCAGATCTATCGCTTTAAAGCGCGTTATGATTATCCCAACAAAAAGTTGCATCAACGCGACGAAAAGCATCAAATTAACCAGTTTCTTGCTGATTGGTTGCGCTACTGTTTGGCGCATGGAGCGATGGCGGTTCCGGTTTGTTAGACAGACTGAGATAACAAAGGACACCATTTGGAAAGCCTGTTTAAACCGACCGTGGCAAGTGGGGCCAGGGTCAGGATTCTGCAAATAACAGATACCCACCTTTTTGCCGGCGAAAATGAGACTTTGCTCGGCATCAATACCTATCGCAGCTATCACGCGGTGTTGGACGCCATTTTGGCGCAGCAGCGTGATTTTGATTTGGTCGTCGCCACCGGTGATTTGGCCCAGGATCATTCATTGGCTGCCTACCGGCATTTTGCCGAAGGTATTGCCCGTCTGCCGGCGCCTTGCGTCTGGTTGCCGGGTAACCATGACTTTCAGCCGGCGATGGTCGACGCATTGGCCGCCGCCGGTATCGCCCCGTCAAAGCAGGTGCTGGTGGGCGACCACTGGCAGGTGTTGCTGCTGGACAGTCAGGTTTTCGGCGTGCCGCACGGCGAACTGAGCGAGTACCAGCTTGAGTGGATGGAGCGCTGCCTGCAGGCCTATCCCGAGCGCTATACCCTGATGCTGCTGCACCATCATCCGCTGCCTTCCGGCTGCACCTGGCTCGATCAGCACAGCCTGCGCAACCCACACATGCTGGGTGCGGTGCTGCTGCGCTACCCGAAAGTGAACACGCTGCTGTGCGGGCATATTCACCAGGAGCTGGATCTGGAGTGGCAGGGGCGTCGTCTGCTGGCGTCGCCCTCTACCTGCGTGCAGTTCAAACCGCACTGCACCAATTTTACCATCGACGATGTTTCGCCCGGCTGGCGCTATCTTGACTTGCTGCCGGACGGCCGTATCGAGACGCAGGTTTTCCGATTGGAAAACGACGACTTCCGCCCCGACATGGATTCGGATGGGTACTGATGCCTTCTACGCTGCTCTATCTGCACGGTTTTAACAGTTCGCCGTACTCGGCCAAAGCGACGTCCTTCAAGGCGTGGCTGGCCGAGCATCATCCGCATATCGAAATGTTGGTGCCACAGCTGCCGGTTTTTCCGGCTGAAGCCGCCGAAATGATCGAGAATCTGGTGATGGAGCGTGCCGGGCAGACGATGGGCCTGGTCGGTTCCTCGCTGGGTGGCTACTACGCGACCTGGCTTTCGCAGTGTTTTTCACTGCCAGCGGTAGTGGTTAACCCTGCCGTGAAGCCGTTTGAGCTGCTGATTGACTACCTTGGCGAAAACGAGAACCCCTACACCGGCCAGCAATATGTGTTAGAGTCACGACACGTTTACGATCTGAAAACGATGCAGATCGATCCCTTGGAGTCACCGGATTTAATCTGGTTGCTGCAACAAACGGGCGATGAAATTCTCGATTATGGGCAAGCGGTGGCCTATTACACTGCGTGCCGTCAGACGGTGGAGTCGGGTGGAAACCACGCTTTCATCGGTTTCGAGCACTACTTCCCCCAGATTGTGGATTTTTTAGGGCTCAACGCTGTCTGAGCAGACGGTTCCGGCACCTTCCTTTAACCACGAAAAAATAATCAACGATGACTCAATCCAGCTATAACGCTGATGCCATTGAAGTACTCAGCGGTCTAGAACCAGTGCGCCGTCGTCCCGGCATGTATACCGACACGACGCGCCCCAATCACCTCGGCCAAGAGGTGATAGATAACAGTGTCGATGAAGCTTTGGCCGGTCACGCCAAGCGCATCGACGTGATTTTGCACGCCGATCAGTCACTGGAAGTGATCGACGACGGCCGCGGCATGCCGGTGGATATCCACCCTGAAGAAGGCGTGCCTGCGGTTGAGTTGATCATGTGTCGTCTGCACGCCGGCGGTAAATTCTCCAATAAAAACTACCAGTTCTCCGGCGGTCTGCACGGCGTGGGGATCTCGGTGGTTAACGCCCTGTCGAAACGGGTGGAAGTCAACGTCAAGCGTGACGGTAACGTCTACAGCATTGCCTTCGAAAACGGCGACAAGGTGCAGGAATTGGCGGTGACCGGCAGCTGCGGCAAGCGCAATACCGGCACCAGCATCCACTTCTGGCCTGACGAGCAGTTCTTCGACAGCCCGCGTTTCTCGGTATCGCGCCTCAGCCACCTGCTGAAGGCCAAAGCGGTGCTGTGCCCCGGCGTTGAAATTTACTTCATCGACAAGCTGAACAACACCGAGCAACGTTGGTGCTATCAGGACGGCCTGACCGATTACCTGATGGAAGCGGTCAACGGCTTGATCACCCTGCCGGAAGCGGCCTTTGTCGGTAACTTCTCCGGCGATACCGAGGCGGTGGACTGGGCGTTGCTGTGGCTGCCGGAAGGCGGTGAGCTGCTGACCGAAAGCTACGTCAACCTGATCCCGACCATGCAGGGCGGTACCCACGTCAACGGCCTGCGTCAGGGCCTGCTGGACGCGATGCGTGAGTTCTGCGAATTCCGCAATATTCTGCCGCGCGGCGTTAAGCTGTCCGCCGAAGATATCTGGGACCGCTGCGCCTATGTGCTGTCGGTCAAGATGCAGGATCCGCAGTTCGCCGGCCAGACCAAAGAACGTTTGTCGTCGCGCCAGTGCGCGGCCTTCGTTTCCGGCGTGGTGAAAGACGCCTTCAGCCTGTGGCTGAACCAGAACGTTCAGGCGGCGGAACAACTGGCCGAGTTGGCGATTTCCAGTGCCCAGCGGCGTTTGCGTGCCGCCAAAAAAGTGGTGCGCAAGAAGCTGACCAGCGGGCCGGCATTGCCGGGCAAACTGGCCGACTGTACGTCGCAGGATCTGAACATGACCGAACTGTTCCTGGTAGAAGGGGACTCGGCGGGCGGTTCAGCCAAGCAGGCGCGCGATCGCGAATATCAGGCGATCATGCCGTTGAAAGGCAAAATTCTCAACACCTGGGAAGTGTCTTCGGACGAAGTGCTGGCCTCGCAGGAAGTGCACGACATTTCCGTGGCGATCGGCATTGACCCGGACAGCGAAGATCTTAGCCAACTGCGTTACGGTAAAATCTGTATCCTGGCGGATGCGGACTCCGACGGTTTGCACATCGCCACGCTGCTGTGCGCGCTGTTCGTGCGTCACTTCCGTTCGCTGGTGAAGGGCGGCCACGTGTATGTGGCGATGCCGCCTCTGTACCGTATCGATCTGGGCAAAGAGGTGTACTACGCGCTGGACGAAGAAGAGAAAGCCGGCGTGCTGGAGCAGTTGAAGCGCAAAAAAGGCAAGCCTAACGTTCAGCGCTTTAAAGGGCTGGGCGAGATGAACCCATTGCAGCTGCGTGAAACCACGCTCGATCCGAATACCCGCCGTCTGGTGCAATTGACGGTGAGTGACGACGATGTGGATCAGACGCTGGCGATGATGGACATGCTGCTGGCCAAGAAGCGTTCAGAAGACCGCCGTAACTGGCTGCAGGACAAAGGCGATATGGCCGAGCTTTCTGTCTGACTGTCAGGCCCGGCTTCTCTGCCGGGCCTTCTTTCCGCAGGGGCGCTGCGTGCGGCACCCGACCACTCTGGGCGGCATGCATGAAAATCACCCTCGAAGAGTTACTTGCCTTTACCACCGTCGTTGACAGCGGCTCCATCACTGCCGCAGCCGAACAGCTCGGCCAGACCACCTCCGGCATCAGCCGCGCACTCAGCCGGTTGGAAAAAAAACTCGATACGACCCTGATGCGCCGCACCACGCGTCGACTGGAGCTGACCGAAGAAGGCCAGAATTTTCTCAGCCACGCGCGTGAGATTATCCATTCGGTGGAAAATGCCGAAGAGCAAATGGCGTTGCGCAGGTTGATTCCTGCCGGGAAACTGCGGGTCAACGCTGCCGCTCCGTTTATGGAACACGTGATCGTGCCGCTGGTGGCCGGCTTCCGGCAAAGCTATCCGCAGATTGAACTGGAACTGAATACCGATAACCTGATCATCGATCTGCTGGAAAAGCGCACCGACATTGCCATTCGCATTGGCGCGCTGCGGGACTCGACCATTCATGCACGTCTGTTGGGCTCCAGCCGCTTGCGTATTCTTGCCAGCCCGGAATATCTCGCGCGCAATGGTACACCGGGCAGCGTGGAAGCGCTGCGCGAGCACTGCCTGCTCGGGTTCACCCAGCCGGAGTCGCTCAACCTGTGGCCGTTGCGCTATCAGCAAGCGCAGCATTTTGCCATTACCCCGACAATCTCGGCTTCCAGCGGTGAAACCCTGCGTCAGTTGGCGTTACGGGGGGAAGGGATAGTGCAATTGGCGGATTTCATGACGCGAGACGATCAGCGTGCGGGGCGACTTATACCCTTGCTGGAACAGGAAACGCTGGATGTGCGCCAACCGATTAATGCGGTGTATTACCGCAATACCCAGTTGGCGGCGCGTATTACCTGTTTTCTGGACTACGTCAGTGCGCATATTGATGCGCAGACGCTGTAGAAAACGGCTGGCTGTTCCCAACCGGTCTTACAGGGCGTTGCCCAGCACGTGAATGGTCACGCCCAGCACGCTGTCTTTGATGGTGTCACGATGACGGTGCATGTGAGCGATATCCAGATGCTTTTCCAGATGCGCCTGACTGGCCCATTTCTCCAGCATAAACACCGAATCCGGCGACAGCTTCTGCCATGGCGCCTGGGTGTGGCTGTCGATCATCGGCGTGTATTCGCTACAGCCATCCTCTGCCAGTACCAGCGGAACCAGTTTCTCAATCGCCTTCAGAACCGTTTCACGGTGGCCCGGCTTGGTTTTGATTTCTGCAATTACGGTGATCATCATTACCTCATTGGTTGACGTGTATTCCCATCATACTTCAAGCCGCCTCTTTGTTGGCTGTCCGTACTTACCCCGGTCACGTACCACTTGTACGCTCCCGCGGATGCGTTTGGTTGCCGCCTTGATGCAACTTGAATTATCTCGGGAATAACCTATCAGTTAAGCAAAAATTTCGGTCAGATGCGCGCGATAACGTGCGATGTCGCTGTCGATATCCGGTTGTTTAATCACATCATTACAGATAAAGGTCGGCAGCGCTTCCATTCCCAGGAACTGATTGGCCTTATGGAAATGCAGATACACGCCGTCGACGCCGACGCCATGGAAGAACTGATCCGGGTCGGTAAAGGCTTCCAGCGGGGCGTTCCAGGTCAGGCTCAGCATGTATTTCTTGCCCTGGATCAGGCCGCCGGAGCCGTACTTCTTGCCGGCGTCAGAGCGGGTACGACCGTCGCTGGCGTACAGGCTACCGTGCCCGGCGGTGAACACTTCATCGATGTATTTTTTCAGGATCCACGGCTCGCCCATCCACCAGCCCGGCATTTGATAAATCACCACGTCGGCCCACAGGTATTTTTGCACCTCGGCTTCGATGTCGTAACCGTCGTCGACGACGGTGACCTGCACCTGGTGCGGTACATCGCGCAGGAAGCTTTCCGCCACGTCGCTCAGGGTTTGATTGAGTTCGCCGTTGGAATGGCCAAACTGCTTTTTAGCATTGATAATCAGGATATTGCTCATTATTCACGGCTCCTGTCAGAATTAGAATGTGTGATGTTCTCCGCGCCGGGGGCGGGAAACATTTCGCTGAGAAGCAGTGTAATCGTTAGCAATACAAGTAAAAATGCGATCCAGCGCACAACAGTGTTGACTGTGAGTCAATAAATGCGCCACCGCATAGCGCTATTTTGCACAAAACTGCCTGATACACCGGCTTCGCCGGATGATTGCTGCGCCATCTGTGACAGCTACCCTGCTGATGGGTTACTATCGCAGGCAGAATCAACCCTT
The DNA here is from genome assembly GCF_058799445.1 of Serratia sp. GW822-FHT06E05. NCBI lineage: Bacteria > Pseudomonadati > Pseudomonadota > Gammaproteobacteria > Enterobacterales > Yersiniaceae > Serratia > Serratia sp. GW822-FHT06E05. The sequence goes on along the minus strand of NZ_JBXALM010000003.1, from coordinate 181,179 downwards.
TGTCGTCCAGGGATTGCCAAGCCACGGTCTGAGGATAATTGAGTAATGAGTGATCTGACTCATGACGGTGTAGAGCGTTTACCGCTGCACACATTCACTGAAAACGCCTATCTGAACTATTCCATGTACGTCATCATGGATCGGGCGTTGCCGTACATCGGTGACGGTTTGAAGCCGGTACAACGCCGCATCATCTACGCCATGTCGGAACTGGGGCTGAGCAACAGCGCCAAATTCAAAAAATCCGCCCGTACCGTCGGTGATGTGCTGGGTAAATACCATCCGCACGGCGACAGCGCCTGTTATGAAGCTATGGTATTGATGGCGCAGCCATTCTCTTATCGTTATCCGCTGGTAGACGGCCAGGGGAACTGGGGTGCGCCGGACGATCCGAAATCCTTCGCCGCGATGCGTTATACCGAATCGCGCCTGTCCAAATATGCGGAAGTGTTGCTGGCCGAGCTGGGTCAGGGCACCGTTGACTGGGTGCCGAACTTTGACGGCACTATGCAAGAACCGAAGATGTTGCCGGCACGTCTGCCCAACATTCTGCTGAACGGCACCACCGGCATTGCCGTGGGCATGGCGACCGATATCCCTCCGCACAACGTGCGTGAAGTGGCTGCCGCTGCGGTGGAGCTGCTCGAGCGGCCGGGCGCTTCGCTTGAAGACCTGCTCGAGTTCGTGCAGGGGCCGGACTTCCCGACCGAAGCCGAGATCATCACGCCGCGCGACGAAATTCGCAAAATCTATCAAAATGGCCGCGGTTCAGTGCGTATGCGCGCCGTTTGGAAGAAAGAAGACGGCAGCGCGGTGATTACCGCCTTGCCGCACCAGGTTTCCGGCGCCAAGGTGCTGGAGCAGATTGCCAGCCAGATGCGCGCCAAAAAGCTGCCGATGGTTGAAGATCTGCGTGATGAATCCGATCACGAGAACCCAACGCGGCTGGTGATCGTGCCACGTTCCAACCGTATCGATTTGGAACAGGTGATGAACCACCTGTTTGCGACCACCGATCTGGAACGCAGCTACCGCATCAACATGAACATGATCGGTCTGGACAACCGCCCGCAGGTCAAGGGGCTGGTAGAAATCCTGACCGAGTGGCTGGCGTTCCGTCGCGATACGGTACGCCGTCGCCTGAATTACCGTCTGGAAAAAGTGCTGAAACGCCTGCACATCCTCGAAGGTTTGCTGGTGGCGTTCCTCAATATCGATGAAGTGATCAACATCATCCGTACTGAGGACGAACCCAAGCCGGTGCTGATGGCGCGTTTTGGTATTTCAGACACTCAGGCCGAAGCCATCCTCGAACTGAAACTTCGCCATTTGGCGAAGCTGGAAGAGTTCAAGATCCGGGGTGAGCAGGACGAACTGGCCAAAGAGCGCGATCAACTGCAGGCGCTGCTGGCCTCCGAGCGCAAGCTGAACACTCTGATCAAGAAAGAGATCCAGGCCGATGCATTGGCCTACGGCGACGATCGCCGCTCGCCGATTACCGAGCGTTCGGAAGCCAAGGCAATGAGTGAGCACGACTTCGTGCCTTCTGAGCCGGTGACCATTGTGCTGTCTGAAATGGGCTGGGTGCGCAGCGCCAAGGGCCACGATATCGACCCAAGCGGCCTGAGCTACAAGGCGGGCGACAGCTTCCGCAGCGCGGCGCGCGGCAAAACCAACCAGCCGGTGGTGTTTATCGACTCCACCGGACGCAGCTACGCGCTTGATCCGTTGACGCTGCCTTCGGCACGCGGGCAGGGCGAGCCGCTGACCGGTAAGCTGACGCCACCGCCGGGCGCCACCATTGAGCAGGTGCTGATGGCGGCGGACGACCAAAAACTGCTGATGGCTTCCGACGCCGGCTACGGCTTCGTTTGCACCTTCAACGATTTGGTGGCACGCAACCGTGCCGGCAAGGCGATGATTACTCTGCCGGACAACGCTAAAGCGCTGGCGCCGATGGAGATCCACGGCGACGACGATATGCTGCTGTCGATCACCGCAGCCGGTCGCATGCTGCTGTTCCCGGTTGCCGATCTGCCTCAGTTGTCGAAGGGCAAAGGTAACAAGATTGTCTCTATCCCGTCGGCGCAGGCCGCCTCCGGTGAAGACAAGCTGACATGGCTGTTCGTGTTGCCGCCGCAGACCTCTGTGACGCTGCATGTGGGTAAACGCAAGCTGACGCTGCGTCCGGAAGATTTGCAGAAGTTCCGTGCGGAGCGGGGCCGTAAAGGCACCTCACTGCCACGTGGCCTGCAGCGTATCGATCGCGTAGAGATCGACGCGCCTGCACGAGCGCCGACGGGCGACAGCGAAGAGTAACCCTGAGGGAATAACAAGCGGGCGCAGCATATTGCGCCCGCTTTTTTTCACTCAACCGGCAATTATTTTCAAATAGTTAACATTTCTCTGCATAAAATTATTGTGCGTATCGCCGGCTGGCGGGAAAATAGCAAAAAAATGCAGGGCAGGTTTTCAGCCCCTGCAATCAAAGAATGAGTTTACCCAAAATAATTGGAGTTGCATCAAGGCGGCAAGGCCGTAAATCCCTGGGAGCTTAGTAAACTAAGTGACTGGGGTGCGCGGACGCAGCCAACACAGATGCAGCTTCAAGTATGAAGTGAAAAAGGGACCTGCGCAGCGTTTCAGGCTGTGTCGGCAGTGTGCTAATGAGGTTGTTATGTTATTAATTTTGCGTGCCATTCTTGCCACTCTGTATTGTATTTTGGTGTGCATCTTCGGTTCTATTTACTGTTTGTTCAGCCCGCGCGATCCTCGCCATGTGGCGACCTTCGGTCATCTGTTTGGCCGCCTTTCCGGGTTATTCGGTTTGAAGGTGGAAGTCCGCGTACCGGCCGATGCGGCCAAAAATGGCAACTGCATTTATATCGCCAACCACCAGAATAACTACGATATGGTGACCGCCGCCAAAGCGGTGCAGCCGCGTACCGTGACCGTGGGTAAAAAGAGCCTGCTGTGGGTACCGTTCTTTGGTCCACTGTATTGGCTGACCGGTAACCTGCTGATTGACCGTGATAACCGCGCCAAAGCGCACGGCACCATTGCACAGGTCGCCGAACAGTTTAAAAAACGCGACATTTCGATCTGGATGTTTCCTGAAGGCACCCGCAGCCGCGGGCGCGGGCTGATGCCGTTTAAAACCGGCGCATTCCATGCGGCAATCGCCGCCGGGGTGCCGATTGTGCCCATCTGCGTTTCCACCACCAGCGGTAAAATTAATCTTAACCGTTGGAATAATGGTCATGCGATCGTCGAAATGTTGGAGCCGGTCGATATCAGCGGCTACGGTAGAGAAAATGTGCGTGAGCTGGCGGCCCATTGCCATGAGCTGATGCTGGCGAAAATCGCCGAGCTGGATGCGGAAGTCGCCCAGCGCAATGCCGCCGGAAAATAATATTCCTACCGGCTTCAAAGAATGAACTTTTAAACGGCGCCAAATGCCGTTAACGCCGGGGCTCCTGCTAATCTGATTAACAGGGGCCCGGTCTTTGCACACGGTTTAGTCATTGCTTTTCATGGAGAAAATATGTCACTCAGTCGACGTCAGTTTATTCAGGCATCGGGCTTGGCGCTGTGCGCGGGAGCCGTGCCGCTGAGGGCTGAGGCGAGCGGAACGCAGACCCCGTTACCTGTTCCCCCGTTGCTGGAATCCCGCCGTGGGCAACCGCTGTTTTTAACCTTACAGCGTGCCCACTGGGCATTTATGGATAACCGCAAGGCGTCGGTGTGGGGCATCAACGGCATGTACCTTGGGCCGACGGTGCGGGTTTACAACGGTGATGACGTAAAGCTGATTTACAGCAACCGCCTGCCGGAGCCGGTGGCGATGACCATCAGCGGCCTGCAAGTGCCGGGTACGTTGATGGGGGGCGCGCCGCGCATGATGTCTCCCAACGTTGACTGGTCGCCGGTGCTGCCGATCCGCCAGAATGCGGCCACCTGCTGGTATCATGCCAGCACCCCTAACCGCATGGCGCCGCATGTTTACAATGGCTTGACCGGGCTGTGGCTGGTCGAAGACGAGGTCAGCAAATCGCTGCCTTTGCCGAATCACTATGGCGTAGATGACTTCCCGCTAATCATTCAGGACAAGCGCCTCGATAACTTCGGCACGCCGGAATACGATCCGCCGTCGCAGGGGGGCTTTGTCGGCGATACGCTGTTGGTTAACGGCGTACAAAATCCTTATATCGAAGTCTCCCGCGGCTGGGTGCGCTTGCGCCTGCTTAATGCTTCCAACTCACGTCGCTACATGCTGCAACTGAGTGACGGGCGACCGCTCAACGTGATCGCCAGCGATCAGGGCTTTTTGCCTGCGCCGGTCGCGGTACAGCAGCTTTCGCTGGCACCGGGCGAACGTCGTGAAGTGTTGATCGACATGTCAAAAGGCGATGAGGTGACGATCACCGCCGGCGAAGCGGCAGGCATTATGGATCGCCTGCGCGGCTTGTTTGAACCTTCGAGCATCTTGGTCTCTACCCAAGTGCTGACGCTGAAACCGACCGGGCTGTTGCCGTTGGTGACCGATAACCTGCCGATGCGCTTGTTGGCCGATCAACTGTTGGACGGCAGCGTCAGCCGCACCCGCGAGTTCCGTTTGGGCGACAGCCAGGCCGGGATCAACGGGGCGATCTGGGACATGAATCGCATCGATGTGCAAACTCAGCAGGGGAGCTGGGAGCGCTGGAATATCCATGCGGATACCCCGCAGGCGTTCCACATTCAGGGCGTACAGTTCCTGGTCAAGCGCGTTAACGGTGCGCAGCCAATGGCAGAAGATCGCGGTTGGAAAGACACGGTGTGGATCGACGGGGACGTTGAGCTGTTGGTTTACTTCAATCAGTCCACCTCAGAACATTTCCCGTTCCTCTACTACAGCCAGACGCTGGAAATGGCAGATCGCGGCAGCGCAGGCCAGTTTATGGTGCAGCCTGCGCTGTAAATTCGCTGGGTACGGCAGCTAAGCTGCCGTACCCAACATCGTCAGAAAGGCCTGCACCACCGGCGTCGCACTGTCGGCATGGTAAATGGCGTACAAATCCGCTGACGGTGCCTGCTGCAGCGGGCAAAAACGCACGCCGGGCCACGGAATGCGGCCGTAGCTGTCCGGCAACAGCGTGATGCCATAGCCTTCGGCCACCAGCGCCATCAGGGTTTGCGGTTCGTTGACCTGATAGGCGATATCCGGTTTGAACCCCTGCTGCAAACACAGGTTGTGCAGATATAGCCCCAGACTGGCCTCATGAGGCGGCAGCACGATGAATTTTTCATGCCGCAGCGCCGCCAGCGGCAGGCTTTCCGCCTGTGCCAGCGGGTGATCGAGCGGTAGCACCAGCGCAATGTTCTCCCGTGCCAGCAGTTGGCATGCCAGCCCCGGTAATATCTGTTCCCTGGCTTCTCGCCACACGCCGATATCAATATGACGTTTTTGCAGCGCCGTTATTTGCTGGCCGGGTGTCAGTTCGTTCAACGCCCAGGTGACGTTGGCCGTTTTTTCGGTAAAGCGCTTCAGCGCCGGTATCAGCCCACCCCACACCGATGTGCCGACCATGCCAATCACCATATGGCCCGCTTCGCCACGCCCCAATTGCTGCACCTGATTGAGTGCATTACCCGCCTGATCCAATAGCATCTCGACGTTGTGAAACAAGGTTCGGCCCGCCAGCGTCAGCGCCATCGAGCGGGTGGTGCGTTTGAACAGCTCTACGCCCAGTTGGCTCTCCAGCTCTTTGATGTGTTTGCTGAGCGGGGGTTGGGAGATGTTCAGCCGCAGTGCGGCTTGGGTGAAGTTCATCTCTTCCGCCACCACGCGAAAATAGTGCAGCAGGCGGAAGTTAATCCGGCTGGGATCCGGCAGTTGTTGTGGCTGCTTTAGGTTGATGATGGCCTCCTGATGCGAGCAATTTATAGATGAATGGAATAAATCAGCCGCCAATAATGTATTGGTCGCCGGTGCGCATCGCTCTCTACTATGGGGATTATTTCACCCTTCCACAGAAGAGAATACTATGTTTAATCAAGAAGATGCTTTTTCCTGTGCTGAAACTATCCGCGCCCGCCTGCCGGGCTTCCAACCGCGAGCGGCTTTGATTCTGGGCTCCGGCTTGGGGGCATTGGCGGAGGTGATGACCGACACCCTGACCATCGACTACGCCGAACTGCCGGGTTTCCCGGTCAGCAGCGTGGTGGGGCATGCCGGCCAGTTGGTTGCCGGCTGGCTGGAAGGTGTTCCTGTCGTGTGCATGAAAGGGCGCGGTCATTACTATGAAGGGCGCGGTATGCAGGTGATGACCACTGCCGTACGTACCTTCAAACTGTTGGGCTGCGAATTCCTGCTGGCGACCAACGCCGCCGGTTCGTTGCGCCAGTCGGTGCCGCCGGGCAGCCTGGTGGCCCTCACCGATCACATCAACTTTATGCCCGAGTCGCCGTTGGTTGGCGATAACGATGAGCGTTTTGGTCCGCGCTTTTTCAGCCTGGCCAATGCCTACGATCGCGATTTGCGTGCTCAACTGACGCAGGTGGCCCAGCGCGTGGGTATTCCGCTGGCGGAAGGGGTGTTTGCCGCTTACACCGGGCCCAACTTCGAAACCCCGGCTGAAATTCGCATGATGCAAACGCTGGGGTGCGACGTGGTCGGCATGTCCATCGTGCCGGAAGTGCTCTCTGCGCGCCATTGCGGGCTGAAAGTACTGGTGGTTTCGGCGATGACCAACTACGCCGAAGGGCTGTCCGATACGCCACTGTCCCACGAGCAAACGCTGAGCTGCGCGGCCCTGGCGGCAGAAGACTTTATGCGCCTGATCCGTGAGTTCTTCAAAACGCTGTAACGCTGCAAATTCCCCCGCGGCGAGGTGCAGGGGCCTGGCCGCGTGAATCATCGTTTTAATCAAAATAATAAGGTGATGGTGATGGCAATAAAAACGCGACTGAAGATAATGGTTTTTCTGCAGTTTTTTATTTGGGGTGCCTGGCTGGTTACGCTGGGATCTTACATGATTAATACCCTGCATTTCAGCGGGTTGCAGGTGGGCATGGTGTACAGCGCCAAAGGCGTCGCGGCGCTGATTATGCCGGGGCTGGCGGGCATTCTTGCCGACCGCTGGATCAGGGCCAATTACCTGTACGCGCTGTGTCATCTGTTCGGTGCGCTTGCGCTGTATTGCGCCGCCCAGGTTGAGCAGCCGATGGTGATGTTCTGGGTCATGCTGTTCAACGCCATGGTGTATATGCCGACCATTTCGCTTTCCAACGCCATTGCCTATTTCTGCCTGGAAAAGCACGGTTACGACACGGTGAAAGATTTCCCCCCGGTGCGGGTATACGGCACCCTGGGCTTTATTGTGGCGATGTGGCTAATCGGCTTTAGCCGAATTGAGCTGAGCAATATGCAGCTGTATCTGGCTTCTGCCGTGTCACTGTTGCTGGCCTGCTATTCTCTGACGCTGCCGAATTGCCCGACCAGCAAAGTCGAAAAATCGAAAAGCTGGTTCAGCGTGCTGGGGCTGGACGCGTTGGTGCTGTTTCGCCAGCGGCGTATGGCGCTGTTTTTCCTGTTTGCCATGCTGTTGGGCGCGGCACTCCAGATCACCAACACCTTCGGTAATCCCTTCCTGCATGATTTCGCGAGCAACCCGCTGTATCAGGACAGCATAAGCGTCCGATACCCGGCGGTGCTGTTGTCGTTGTCACAAATCTCCGAGGTGTTCTTTATCCTCACCATTCCGTTCTTCCTGCGTCGATACGGCATCAAACAGGTAATGCTGATCAGCATGGCGGCCTGGACGCTGCGCTTCCTGTTCCTGGCCTATGGGACCCCGGTTGGTTTCGGCTTTGTGCTGTTGCTGCTGTCGATGATCGTTTACGGCTGTGCCTTTGATTTCTTTAATATCTCCGGGGCTATCTTCGTTGAGAAAGAGGCCGATAGCCGCATCCGCGCCAGTGCGCAGGGGTTATTCATGACCATGGTCAACGGTATCGGCGCTTATCTGGGGGCGATAGCCAGCGGCGAAGTGGTGGATTTCTTCACCCACGACGGCGTAAAAGATTGGCAGAGCATCTGGTTGATCTTCGCGCTGTATACGTTGGTGCTGGGGATCATTTTTGCGCTGACCTTCAACTATCAGCACCGGCCGGAAGAATATGTCGGGCCGGTAGAGCGAGCGCATTAGAAAAAGAAGAGGGGCGCGCAAACCGCGCCCATTTGGCATCAAACGTCGGGGAAACGCTGTTGTAGCTGTTGCCAGTCTGGCCCGTCGCTTGCACCTTGGGTTGCTACCACGCAGGCGGCCACGCGGTTAGCCAGATCGACCGCTTGGGGCAATGGCCAACCGGCGGAGAGCCCGGCCAGCAGGCCGGCACAGTGGGCGTCGCCCGCCCCCAGAGTGTCGACGACGTTCACCGGATAGGCCGCTATCTGGAGCGGCGGGGTGTCGCCACGGCAAATCCAGACGCCATCGCAATCCAACCGACATATCAGCGTGATATTGTGCGCGGTGGCAAACTCTTGGGCCAGGGTGAGCGCATCGCCCGCGCCGCAGAGCGTGACCACTTCATTTCGGTTCAGCGTCAGCAGGGTGTGGCTGTCGCTGAGCATGGCAAAGAAATCTTCATCCAATTGAGCGATGCCCGGGCCGGGATCAATCAGCCGCCACTGGTCAAACGGCAAACGTGTTAACCACTCACGTACCGCCTCGCCGCTTTCTCCGGCCAACTGCTCGCCGCTGATGTAAATCAGCGTGTCTTCGCTCAGGGGCAGCGTGCCCAACTGGGCTTTATTCCACTGGGTTTCGCAGCCGGGCTCGATCACCGACAGCGACTCGCCGTTGGGTTGCATCTGTGTCAGACGGCGGCCGTTGTCCATTTGGCCATGGCGCAGCAGTACCTGCAGGCCTAAACTTTCCATCTCGGCTTCAATCGCCGCGCCCCATACCCCATTGCCGACCGGCATACCGTTGAGCACCGGGACCTGCAGGCGCTTCAGCGCCCGCGCAACATTAAACGCGCAGCCACCTATTTTTTGCTCCTGCGTCAGCGTCACCTCAACGATCGCGCTGCCCAGGGCCAGAATCGGTTTTACTGCTAAAAACTCACTCATTGATCTCCTCCGCTGTCGGCCGGTGGGCCGAACAGAATGCGCTATGATGACCGCGCAGGCGCGTGGAGTCGAGAGGGAAGCCCGAGATGCTGTGGCGAAGGCGTGAAATAACCATGCTCTTTTTGTCACTAGTGCGTATAATCGCCGCCCGGCGATTAATTAACCTGTGAAAGAGCACCAGAATGAGCACTACCAGCCTGATCCAACCCGATCGTGAATTGTTTTCCTATAAGCCTTATTGGGCCGAATGTTATGGCACCGCGCCATTTTTACCGATGTCGCGCGAAGAGATGGATCAACTGGGCTGGGATAGCTGCGATGTGATCATTATCAGTGGTGACGCCTATGTCGACCACCCGAGTTTTGGTATGGCGATCATCGGCCGCATGTTGGAAGCGCAGGGCTTCCGCGTCGGCATCATTGCGCAGCCGGACTGGAGCAATAAAGAAGATTTCATGCGGTTGGGCAAACCGAACCTGTTCTTCGGCATCACCGCCGGCAACATGGACTCGATGATCAACCGTTATACCGCCGATCGAAAACTGCGTCACGATGATGCCTATACCGCCGGCAACGTGGGCGGCAAACGTCCGGATCGCGCGACGCTGGTTTACAGTCAACGTTGCAAAGAAGCCTATAAAGACGTGCCGATCGTGCTGGGCGGCATCGAAGCCAGCCTGCGTCGTATCGCTCACTACGATTACTGGTCTGATACCGTACGCCGTTCGGTGTTGGTGGACTCCAAAGCTGACATGCTGATTTACGGCAACGGCGAGCGTCCGCTGGTGGAAGTGGCGCACCGCCTGGCTGCGGGCGAGAAAATCAGCGAGATCCACGACATCCGCAACACCGCGGTGATGCGCAAGGGTGCGTTGCCGGGCTGGACCGGGGTGGATTCTACCCGTTTGGACAAGCCGGGCCGCATTGAGCCTATCCCGAACCCTTACGGCGACGATCTGCCGTGTGCTGACGGCGGTAAACCGGAGCCGGAGGCCAAACCGGTCACCGTGCGCGCCGCCAAGCCCAAGCCGTGGGAAAAAACCTACGTGTTGCTGCCGTCATTTGAAAAGGTGAAGGCCGACAAGGTCCTGTATGCGCACACTTCGCGCATTCTGCACCATGAAACCAACCCTGGCTGTGCCCGTGCGCTGATGCAGTCGCACGGCGACCGTTACGTGTGGATCAACCCACCGGCGATCCCGCTGACCACGCCGGAAATGGACAGCGTGTTTGCCCTGCCGTACCAGCGTATTCCGCACCCGTCCTACGGCAAGGAAACCATTCCTGCCTATGACATGATCCGCTTCTCGGTCAACATCATGCGCGGTTGCTATGGCGGCTGTTCATTCTGTTCGATCACCGAGCACGAAGGGCGCATCATCCAGAGCCGTTCGGAAGACTCCATTATTCGCGAGATCGAAGAAATTCGTGACAAAGTACCGGGCTTTACCGGTGTGATCTCCGATTTGGGCGGCCCGACCGCCAACATGTACATGCTGCGCTGTACCAACCCGCGCGCTGAGCAGACCTGCCGCCGCGCCTCGTGCGTGTACCCGGAAATCTGCACCTACATGGACACCAACCACGAACCGACCATCAAGCTGTATCGCCGTGCGCGTTCGTTGGAAGGCATCAAGAAGATCCTGATCGCCTCTGGCGTGCGTTACGATCTGGCGGTGGAAGATCCGCGCTATATCAAAGAGCTGGCTACCCACCACGTTGGCGGCTACCTGAAGATTGCGCCGGAACACACCGAAGAAGGCCCGCTGTCGAAAATGATGAAGCCGGGCATGGGCAGCTACGACCGGTTTAAACAGCTGTTTGACCATTACTCCAAGCTGGCGGGCAAAGAGCAGTATCTGATCCCGTATTTCATCTCCTCGCATCCGGGCACCCGCGATGAGGATATGGTGAATCTGGCGCTGTGGCTGAAGAAAAACCGTTTCCGTCTCGATCAGGTGCAGAACTTCTATCCGTCACCGATGGCGAACTCCACCACCATGTATTACAGCGGCAAGAACCCGTTGAGCAGAGTGGGTTATAAGAGTGAAGATGTGGTGATACCGAAAGGCGATCGTCAGCGTCGCCTGCACAAGGCGCTGTTGCGTTACCACGATCCGGCCAACTGGGCGATGATCCGTACCGCTCTGGAAGAAATGGGCATGAAGCACCTGATCGGCAGCCGTCGCGAGTGTCTGGTGCCGGCACCGAGCATTGACGAACAGCGCGAAGCCAAGCGCTTGCAGCGTCATACCCGCCCGGCGCTGACCAAGCACACCGACATCACCCGTCAGCGTACGCCGTCCAATAAGTCGCCGCGCAAGCCGATTCGTAACGGCAAGCCATAACGGCTCGGCACTGGCTTAAACGAAAAGGAGAACCCTCGGGTTCTCCTTTTTTGCTTTTGAAAATCAGAGCTGCTCGTAGGCCGCTTCTACCTTCATCAAGTGGCGCGGCGCCTGCGGGGCGGGATGATACTTGCGCACGTGCCAGTTAAAGGCTTCCGGTGACAGATTGTTAATCATCGAAATGGCTTGCTGGCGGTTGCTGGAGAAGGTCCGCAGCAGCGCACCGGTGCCGTTGACGTAGGCGATGATGGTGGCATAACGCAGCGTGACAGGATCGTCGATGCCTTTAAGCTGCTGTTTTTGCAACACGGCCAGATAGGCTGCGCCGAGGTCGATATTGGTATCCGGATCCAGCAGATCGTCGTCGTCCGGACAGCCACGTTTCCCTTTGTAGCGATAGGCGTCACAGCCGGCGGTGTCGGCTTTCAACTGCATCAACCCGATAGCATTGGAGCGGCTGATTGCCGCCGGGTTAAAACCGGACTCGACCTTGATCATCGCAGCGATCAGTTTTTGATCGACATCGTATTTATCCGCAGCATCCTCAATCGCGTCGTCAAAGGCATGAGCATCATAACTGGTACGCGGTTTTTTGCTGGAACAACCGGCCAGGATCAGCATCAGGCATATCACGCCTGCGCGCGACCAGTGTCGTAGGGTGGGTTTCATGGTGCTCCGTATTGTTTTTGCTGGGATAAAAGTCGGCATCATAGCATCTCCGTCAGTGCCTGTTCGACATACAGATAGCCAATTCCCATCACCTGCTGCGCGCGCGTGAGTTGGCCAAAGCCGATATGCGTGGCCTGAGTCTGGATCTGATCGTGACGATCGAAGGGGTTGAACCCGGTCTGGCTGATGATGGTCTCCAGCCAGGCCTGACCAAAGCCACAGCTGCGGCCATAAAGATAAATACGGTTAATATTTAATATGTTAAGGAAGTTATACAGGCTCAGGCCAATCGCTTGGGCGGCGCGTTGCACCAACACCTGCAACGCGGGGTCCCCTTGATGATAACGGGCGATCAGCTCGGCGGTGGTGGGGGTTTTAAGCCTTTCGCCTTCGTGTTGCGCTCTGGGGGTGACTTTTAGCTGAATGCGCGCTTTTTTCTTCAGTGCCGACAGTGATGCAATGGTTTCCAGACAGCCGTAACGGCCGCAGGAGCACAGGCCACCATCGGGATCGACGATGGTGTGGCCAATCTGGCCGCTGCCGAACAGGCTGCCCCGGTAAATCTGCTGGTTGATCACGAACGACGAGCCGATGCCGTAATCGACGTTAATCACGCAGAAGTCCTGCGCGTTAGCGTTATTTTGCCACTTTTCTGCCAACCCCAGCATCACGCAGTCGTTATCCAGCAGGACCTCGGTCTTCAGGCGCTCTTCCAGCAGGTATTTTATCTCCACCGGGCCTTCCCAGGGGGCCTGTGGCATGCGCTGCGACACCCCGGTGAGCGGGTTTACCTGGCCGTGGATCGACAGCGCTATTTTCAGCGGCATCCCCTGTTGTCGGCTGTGCAGGTGATAGATCTGCACCATTTCCTGCAGCATCGCCTGTGGCGTGGTGGCAACGATCGGTTGCGGCGTGAAGGCGCTGCACGGCGTGATCAGGCCATCCACCACGATGCTTTCAATCAGATAGGGCGACACGTTCAGGCACAGGATCCGTTGCTCAGAGGCAGCGATGCGGTAACTGCCGCCGCCCAGACCGCGGCGGTGCAAATTCTGCTGGTCGTGCTCAACCCGGCGTTCTTTCTGCAGCTCATCGAGAATTTTGCCGACGGCAGGAATAGACAGCTGTGAAAGCCGCGCCAGCGTCGATTTACTGGCCACCTTTTCCCGATACAGCAACGCGCACAGCACCCGTTTATTAAAATTGCGCACCCGTTGGTTATTCAACCCTTGCAATGCCATTCATTAAACCCCGTTTACTGTATTGCGTGATGGTAGCGCGTAAAGTAGCCGATTCTGTCATTTAGACTGCCTGAAAAGCAACCTTCAGTATTTTTAGCGAGGAAAACATGCACGGGACAGTCAAGGTTTGGCAAGAGCAGGTTGAATTACCCACTTACGGCACGGGCGAGCAGGATTCGCACCCGATGTTCCTGGAAAACCGCGTCTATCAGGGATCGTCCGGTGCGGTTTATCCCTATGGCGTTATTGACACCCTGAGCGGTGAAAAATCCCTGCGTCGCTATCAGGCGGTATATCTGGAAAACGACTACCTGCGCGTGATGCTGTTGCCGGAACTGGGCGGGCGTATTCATCGGGCTTACGACAAAGTGCAGCAGCGCGATTTTGTCTATCACAACGAGGTAGTGAAACCGGCGCTGGTGGGGTTATTGGGGCCGTGGATCTCAGGGGGGATCGAGTTCAACTGGCCGCAACACCACCGTCCGACCACCTATATGCCGGTGGACTGCCAGATCCAGCAGCACGATAACGGGGCGCAGACCGTCTGGCTGGGGGAGGTGGAGCCGATGCGCGGGCTGCAGGTGATGGCCGGTTTCACGCTGTATCCTGACCGCGCGCTGATTGAAATCAGCGCCAAGATCTTTAACCCTAACCCGACGCCGCGCCATTTCCTGTGGTGGGCCAACCCGGCGGTGAAAGGTGGAGACGATCACCAGAGCGTATTCCCGCCGGATGTGACCGCCGTTTTTGACCATGGCAAGCGCGATGTCTCTTCGTTCCCTATTGCCACCGGCACCTACTACAAGGTGGATTATTCGGCCGGTGTGGATATTTCGCGCTACAAGAATATCCCGGTACCGACGTCTTACATGGCGCATAAGTCGGACTATGACTTTGTAGGCGCTTACAGCCACGATGAGCAGGGCGGATTGTTGCACATCGCCGATCGCCATGTGTCGCCCGGCAAGAAACAGTGGAGCTGGGGCCACGGCGAATTTGGCCAGGCCTGGGATCGCAATCTGACCGACAATAACGGCCCTTACATTGAGCTGATGACCGGGGTTTACACCGATAACCAACCGGATTTCACCTGGCTCGACGCCTACGAAGAAAAATGCTTTGTGCAGAATTTCCTGCCCTACAACACCCTGGGCATGGTGCAGAACGCCAACACCCGTGCTGCACTAAAACTGGAAAGCGACGGGCGACAACTGGTGTGGGGATTGTATGCGGTCGCGCCGCTGGCGCAGCACCGGTTGGTGATCCGCAGCGATAGCGATCAGCAGCTGCTGCTCGACCGCCGCGTTGATCTCACCCCCGGTGCGGCCCTGCTGGAGACCATGACCGGCGATTTCTCCGGTCGCCTGACGATTGAATTGCAGGACGCGCAGGGCCGCAGCGTACTCAGTTATCGCCAGCATCAGGCGAGCGAAAGCACCGAGTTGCCGCAGCCCGCCAAAGCGCCACTGGCGGCAGAACAGATCGTCAGTGCCGATGAAGCCTGGTTTATCGGCCAGCATCTGGAGCAATACCACCATGCCAGCCGTTCGGCGTTCGATTACTACCAGCGGGGTCTGACGCTGGATCCTCTTGATTATCGCTGCAATTTGGCTCTGGCCACGTTGGAATATAACCGCGCCAATTTCCAACGTGCGATTGCCTACGCGGATGACGCGCTGGCACGAGCCCATAACCTTAACCGCAACCCACAGTGCGGGTTAGCCAGCCTGATTCGTGCCTGCGCTCAGGAACAATTGGGTAACGACGACGCGGCCTACGAGGATTTCTACCGCGCCATCTGGAGCGGTAACGGTAAACCGGGCGGTTTCTATGGTCTGGCGCGGGTCGCGACGCGGCGCGGGGAGTATCAGCAGGCGCTGGCGTTTTGTGAAAGCAGCCTGAGCGTTAACGCCAGCCATTATCCGCTGATCGCCCTAAAAGCGCTGCTGTTGCAACGCCTGGGGAAAGGGGCACAGAGCCTGGACTATATCGATGACCAGCTTGTCGCCCGTCCGCTGCATTACAGCCTGTATTACCTGCGCTATGCGCAAACTCACGCCGAGGCCGATTTACAACGGCTGCGGTCGGTGACCGGTTGCCGTGGGATCAATGCGCTAAACATTGCCGGCCAACTCTGTGAATGGGGAGCCAAAGAGCAGGCGATTGAGTTACTGACGCTGTTGGACAGCCAGGAAACCTTGCCGCGCTATATGTTGGCCAGCCTGCGCAAAGGCGCGGTAAGTGACCGGGAATATCGGCAGCTGTTGGCGCAGGCGCGCGACGGCTTCGGCCACCAGGTGCGCTTCCCCAATACCCTGAATGAAGTGCAGATGCTAAGCCAACTGCAGGAGTGCGTTTTTGCACAGTATCTGTTGGCTTGTTTCCATTACAGCAAGCGCAACTACTCGCAGGCGGTAGCGCTGTGGCAGCAATGCGTGGAGCGGGAGCCGACGTTTGCCGACGCCTGGCGCAATCTGGGGATCTACGCCTTCAATAAACTCCAGCAGCATGACGTGGCGCTGGCGCATCTGCAGCAGGCCTTTGCTCTGCAACCTGATGACGCTCGGCTGCTGTTTGAACTGGATCAACTGAACAAACGCCTCGGTACTGCACCTGCTCAGCGGCTGGCGATGTTAGAGCAACATTTGCCGGTAGTGGCCCGGCGTGACGACCTTACCGCCGAATTGCTGAGCCTTTACAACCAGTGCGATCGGTTGAGTGACGCGCAACGGATCCTGCAGCAGCGTGAGTTTCACCCGTGGGAAGGTGGTGAAGGCAAAGTCACCGGCCAGTATCTGATCAATCTGCAGCGGTTGGCATTCCAGGCGCTGCAACAGGGAGCGCCGCAGCAGGCGCAACATTTGCTGCAGTCGGCGTTGCACTATCCGCAAAATCTGGGGGAAGGGCGCCTGGCCGGGCAAAGCGACAACGATATCTACTATTGGCTGGGTATCTGTGCTGCCCGGCAAGGCCAACTCGAGGCAGCGGCCACCTGCTGGCAACAGGCCTGCGCGGGGCACGGCGAACTGGCTGAAAGCCGCTACTACAACGACCAACCGGTGGATTATTTGTTCTATCGCGGCATGGCGCTCAAGCAACTGGGGCAGTCGGCACAGGCCGAACAGCAGTTCACCCAAATGCAGCAGTGGGCAAGCCAGCAGTCTGAGATGTTGCCTGGCGCCGATTTCTTTGCCGTTTCGCTGCCGGATTTGATGGCGTTGGACAATGACCTGCAACAGGCGCATCAACAGCACTGCCTGCTGGTGACGGCTTTGGCGCAACTGGGGTTAGGGCAGTTAGCCGCAGCGCAGCAAACGTTAAGCGAGCTGCTGGCGATAAATCCTGCGCATGACAAAGCGCGTTTATTCACCGTGCTGGCCGAGACTTTAGCCAACTGATGCCCAAAAGGGGACCAATGTGACGAATAAACTGAACATGCCCTATGTCTGGACTATCTGCCTGGTCGCCGCTTGCGGTGGCCTGTTATTCGGCTACGACTGGGTGGTCATAGGCGGGGCCAAGCCTTTCTACGAGGCCTATTTTGGCATCACCGATCCCGCCCAGTCAGGCTGGGCGATGAGTTCGGCGCTGGTGGGCTGTATTTTCGGCGCGGTGATCTCGGGCCTGCTGTCGGATCGTTTTGGCCGCAAGCTGCCGCTGGCGATTGCCGCCTTGACCTTCGTGATCTCGGCCTGGGGCACCGCCGTGGCCACCAGTTTTGACGCCTTTATCATTTACCGCATTGTCGGCGGGGTTGGCATTGGCCTGGCTTCGGCGCTGTCGCCGGTGTATATCGCCGAAATCAGCCCGGCGGCACAGCGGGGTCGCTTCGTTGCGGTGAACCAATTGACCATTGTGATCGGGGTATTGGCAGCGCAGTTGATCAACCTGCTGATCGCCGATCCGGTGGCGGCCAATGCCGGTCAGGCGGAGTTGTTGGCCAGCTGGAACGGACAGGTTGGCTGGCGTTATATGTTTGGCGCCGAACTGGTACCGGCGCTGGCCTTCCTGCTGCTGATGCTGGCAGTGCCGGAGTCGCCGCGCTGGCTGGCGAAGGTCGGCCGCCACGAGCAGGCGCAGAAGGTCTTGCGACGCATCGGCAATGAAAGCTATGCGCAGCAAACGCTAAAGGAGATCCGTCATACGCTGGATAAGGACAGCGGCAAGGTGCCGCTCAGTGCGCTGCTGCGCAGCGATGTACGGCCGGTGTTGGTGATAGGCATTGTGCTGGCGATATTTCAGCAGTGGTGCGGTATCAACGTGATCTTTAACTATGCGCAGGAGATCTTCGCGTCGGCAGGGTTCGATATTAACGATACGTTGAAGTCGATCGTCGCCACCGGGTTGATCAACCTGATCTTCACCTTGCTGGCTTTACCGCTGGTGGATCGCATTGGCCGACGCCGGCTGATGCTGATAGGCGCCTGTGGATTAACGGTGATCTACCTGCTGATGGCGGCGGCTTACGCCTATGGTTTGCTGGGGCTGCCGGTGTTGTTACTGGTGTTGGTCGCCATCGCTATCTATGCCGTCACGCTTGCCCCCGTTACCTGGGTACTGCTGTCTGAAATCTTCCCCAATCGCATTCGCGGAGCGGCCATGGCCGCCGGCACCTTTGCGCTGTGGGTGGCCTGTTTTGTCCTGACCTATAGCTTCCCGTTGCTGAATGCCGCATTGGGCGCCGCGGGTAGTTTCCTGTTGTATGGCGTCATTTGCCTGGCCGGTGCGGGGTTCATTTACGCCAGAGTGCCGGAAACCAAAGGCATTACTCTGGAAGCACTGGAGGAACAGCTCAGTGCAGTAGGCACGGATCGCGCCAGGGAGAAAAAGTTTACTTAACCCTGTTTAGTTTAATGCGTGATCCTGTGGCGGTAAGTAATCAGTTTGATCATTTAGTGTAATGAGTCTGTGCTCCGCCTGAGGGCGAACAGCGGTAAAGCCTTCAGGCGGGATAATAAAAATAGGCAGCAAGAGGTTAATGAACATTAACTGGAGAATAACGATGTTGCTAAAAAAAATAAAACACGTGCTGTTAGCCATTACCGGGGGCCTGATTATTTTCAGTGCAGGCGCACAGGCTAAAAATGACAAAACCGCCATCGGCGCTATTTATCTCGATACCCAGGGGTATTACGCAGGGGTCCGCTGGGGCGTGCAAGATGGCGCCGCCAAGGACAAAGGGAAAATTGAAATCATAGAAACCAATGCGCAGGGGGATGTTTCTAAAGAAAGTTCGTTTATCGATACCATGATTGCGCGCGACGTGAATGCCATCGTGCTTTCTGCCGTTTCGGTGAATGGCAGCGTGCGGGCCATCAAGCGTGCCAACGAAGCCAGTATTCCGGTGATTTGTTACAACACCTGCATTAATGAGAAAGGCGTAGATAAATATGTTTATGCCTATTTGGTCGGCGATCCCTACGAGTTTGGCAAAAAACTGGGTAATACCGCCGCCGATTACTTCATTGAAAAGAAAATAACCGAGCCTGCAATCGCCGTTATTAATTGCGAAGCCTTCGAAGTTTGCGTGCAACGGCGTAAAGGATTTGAAGAGGCGTTAAAAGCGAAAGTACCGGGCATGAAAATCGTCGCTAATCAGGAAGGCACCGTGCTGGACAAGGCGATATCGGTCGGCGAGAAACTGCTGATTTCCTCCGGGAAAGTCGATGCCATTTTCGGCGAATCCGGCGGCGCTACGCTCGGGGCGGTTAAAGCCGTGCGCAACCAGAACAAGGTCGGCCAAACGGTGGTATTCGGCTCGGACATGACCACTGAAATCGCACAGGAACTGGTGAACCGTCAGGTACTGCAGGCGGTGGTGGATATCTCGGGCAAGAAAATGGGGGCGTTGGTCTTTACTCAGGCGATGAACGCCATCAACCAGCGACCGGTCGGCCAAAAGGTGGTGCAGGTGCCGATCGATCTCTACGCCTCGTCGCAGAGCGCTACTGATTGGCTAGTGACTCACAAAGACGGCTTACCTTAGAGCTTATTCCATTAGGCTATTTTATTTGTCAGTTTGGCCCTGGGCAGTGCTCAGAATCCTCACGTACTCTGTGTACGCTCCGGTTCTTCCGCGCTGTCCTTGTCCAAACTGCCTGCAACAATGACGCCTACTGGGATAGGCTCTTAATGTCGGTGGCTTGCATGAGTGACAGAGCCTTAAACGAATTGGCGCAGCAACCGGTCGTGGCCCGCATTCAATCGGGGCATAAACGTTACCCGGGAGTGGTGGCGCTGCAAGATGTGAATTTCACGCTGCGGCGTGGCGAGGTGCGCGCTCTGCTGGGGAAAAACGGCGCGGGCAAGTCCACCTTGATCCGCATGTTGACCGGCAGTGAGCGGCCGGACGCCGGGCAGGTGTTTATCGGCGATCGACTGCTGGAGGGGCCAGATGCGCTGTTGACACGCCGGGCCGGTGAGCTTGGCGTGCGGGCCGTCTATCAGGAGCTAAGCCTGGTACAGGACATGAGCGTGGCGGAAAACCTGTGTTTGGGGGCCTGGCCGCAGCGCGCTGGCGTAATTGACGCACCAGGCATGCTAGCGCAAGCCCGGCACGCGTTGGCGCTGCTCGGGGTGGACATCGATCCTCAACAATGGGTTCGCGATCTCAGCCCGGCGCAGCAGCAACTGGTGGAGATCGCCCGGGCCTGTCAGGGGGATCCCAAAGTGGTGATCCTCGACGAGCCAACCAGTTCGTTGGCCAACGCCGAGGCCGATCTGGTCGCGGCGGCAGTGATGCGCCTTTCCGCCGCCGGGATTGCAGTGGTGTATGTCAGCCACCGAATGAACGAGATCCGCCGGCTGGCATCGTCCTGCACCATTATGCGCGACGGCCGCGTGGCGGGTGACGTGGCGCTGGACAACACCTCCACCCAGCAAATTGTCGACCTGATGCTGGGCCATCAGGACCACCATACGCAAACCGTCACGGCCCCGAAGGGCGGTGACAAGGTTTTTGAAGTTAAACAATTATCGCTGCCGCCCAAATTGCATCAGGTCAGTTTTGAGCTGCGGCGTGGCGAAGTACTGGGCATTGCCGGGTTGTTGGGCGCAGGCCGCAGTGAATTGCTCAAGGCCATCGTTGGTCTGACGCCGTTCACCGAAGGCGAGCTGATCCTCGACGGTGAAACGCTGATCTGCCCGAATTACGCCCAGATGCTCCAGCGCGGTATGGCCTACACGCCGGAAAACCGAAAGGCGGAGGGCATCATGCCGTTGCTGGGCGTGGATGAAAATACCGTGATGACAGACAGCCGCTCCGTCAGCCGCTTTGGCGTGCTGAATTGGCCGAAGATCAAACAGGCAACCTCGGCGATCGTCAGCCGGATGCGGGTGAAAACCGCAGAAACCGGCACGCCGATCATGACGCTTTCCGGCGGTAACCAGCAGAAGGTGGTGATCGGCCGTTGGGTTTACGCCAGAAGCCGGATCCTGTTGCTGGATGAGCCGACGCGCGGCGTGGATGTCGAAGCGAAAAACCAAATTTACCGTATTGCGCGTGAGCTGGCGGCAGAGGGAAAAAGCATCATTTTCGTATCGAGCGAAGTGGAGGAATTACCCCAGGTCTGCGACCGGATCTTGTTGTTGCAGCAAGGCACGATAGTGAAGGAGTTTATCTCGCCCGTGGATGTTGAACAGCTGATGTCTGAAGTGCTGATGATCCAATAATTCTGCCCGCATTCGAAGGCACCGGAGGTAATACAATGTCCACATTGGTACCGGAAGTAAAAATAACCCGAACCCGAAAATTATCGAAGCACGCCAATGAACTGGGCCTGCTGGCAATTATTGTCGTGCTTTACCTGGTATTTTCTATTTATGCCACCGGGTTTATTTCGCTGAATAACCAAATGAATATCTTACGCGATGCCGCCACCATCGGCATTGCCGCCTGGGCCATGACGCTGATTATTATTTCCGGGGAAATCGACGTTAGCGTAGGCCCGATGGTGGCGTTTATCTCGGTGATCCTGGCTTATTTGATGCAGTATGCGATCCCGCTGCCGTTCGCGTTGATCCTGGCCTTGTGTCTGGGGGCGGCGTTAGGCTCGGTCGCCGGGGTGTTGCGAGGCTGGTTTAACGTGCCCAGCTTTGTCGCCACATTGGGGCTTTGGAGCGCCCTGCGCGGGATGGGATTGTTTATGACCAACGCCTTGCCGGTGCCGATCGACGAAAATGACGTGCTGGACTGGCTCGGTGGGCAGGTACTGGGCCTGCCGGTTTCGGCGGTGATTATGCTGATCCTGTTCGTGGTTTTTCAGTTTATCAGCAAGAAAACCGCCTTTGGCCGCTCGGTGTACGCCATTGGCGGCAACGCCAGCGCCGCCCAGCTGTGCGGCATTAACGTCAAACGCATTCGTGTCCTGCTGTTTACCCTGGCCGGCCTGTTGGCGGCCGTCACCGGTATTCTGTTGGCGGCGCGCCTGGGCTCCGGCAATGCCGGTGCGGCCAGTGGCCTGGAGTTTGACGTGATTGCCGCCGTGGTGGTCGGGGGGACAGCCTTGTCCGGCGGGCGCGGTTCGATGCTCGGCACTCTGCTCGGCGTGCTGGTGATCACCCTGATTGGCAACGGTCTGGTCTTACTGGGAATTAACTCCTTTTTCCAACAGGTGGTCAGAGGGGGGATTATCGTACTGGCGGTGCTGGCCAATATTATCGTGATGCAGAAGAACAATAAGCAATAGCCTCATATGCCACTAAAAATAACGCATTAAATCTGGAAGGAAAATATTATGGGAAAAATGTTGGCGGCTTATTTACCCGGAAATTCCACGGCAGAGCTGCGCGAGGTGGATATTCCGCAACCGAGTATTGGCCAGGTATTAATTAAAATGAAGTCGTCCGGTATTTGCGGCAGCGATATTCATTATATTTATCATCAGCACCGTGGCACGGCTGCCGCACCGGATCAGCCCTTGTACCGGGGATTTATTAACGGTCACGAACCTTGTGGGCAGATTGTCGCGTTGGGGGCCGGTTGCCGGCACTTTCGCGAGAGTGACCGCGTGCTGGTGTACCACATTTCCGGCTGCGGCTTTTGCAGCAACTGTCGCCGGGGCTATCCGATTTCCTGTACCGGCGTTGGCAAGGCAGCCTATGGCTGGCAACGGGATGGCGGCCACGCCGACTATCTGTTGGCGGAGGAAAAGGATCTGATCCACCTGCCGGATTCGCTCAGCTACGAAGACGGCGCTTTTATTTCCTGCGGCGTCGGCACGGCCTATGAAGGCATTGTGCGTGGCGAGGTGTCCGGCAGCGATCACGTGTTGGTCGTAGGGCTGGGCCCGGTCGGCATGATGGCGATGATGCTGGCGAAGGGGCGGGGGGCGAAAACGGTGATTGGCGTAGATGTCATACCGGAACGTCTGGCGACCGCGAAGCGGTTGGGGCTGATGGATCACGGTTTTCTGACCGGCGAGGGGGTGACAGAGCGCATTCGCGAATTGACCGCGGGCGGCGCCAACGTCACCCTCGACTGTTCCGGTAACGCTAAAGGACGGCTGCTGGCGCTGCAGGCCTCCTCGGACTGGGGAAGGGTTGTCTACATCGGTGAAACCGGCAAGGTGGAATTTGAGGTCAGTGCAGACCTGATGCATCACCAACGACGAATTATCGGCTCATGGGTCACCAGCCTGCACCATATGGAAAAATGTTGTACCGACCTGCACGACTGGAAAATGCATCCGCATCACGCGATTACCCACCGCTTTGCCCTTGAACAGGCTGCCGATGCTTATGCGCTGATGGCTTCCGGGCAGTGTGGCAAGGTGGTGATTAACTTCGCCGATTAACGCCAGGGGGCACTATGGCACTGTTTAGTTTGGATAACGGCTGCGTCTCGCTGGTGGTTTCCTCGTTGGGTGGCAGCGTGCTGAAATTTACCGCTTACACACCGGAGGGAGAGCTCCCTCTGCTGCGGCCTGCGGTAGTGAGTGACGCTACGCCAGCGCTGCAATCGGGATGTTTTCCTCTGGTCCCCTTCGGCAATCGGGTCAATCAAAACCGCTTCAGCTTCGAGCAGCAAGACTACCGGCTCAGCGCCAATACCGACTGGGATCGGCATCATCTGCATGGTGACGGCTGGCTGCAGGAATGGCAATGTGTAGAGCAAGGCGACGAAGTCCTTCACTTGCGCTATCAGCATGAGAATGGCCCTTATCGTTATCAGGTAGAACAATACTTTACCCTGCATCAGCACCAACTCAGCATCGAACTGGCGGTAGAGCACACCGGAGAAAGGCCGATGCCCTATGGGCTGGGTTGGCATCCGTACTTTCCGTTAACCGCGCATACCCGGGTACAGGCATCCGCTGCGGCCTATTGGCGGGAAGCCGAAGACTGGCTGGCGGGCGAGCAGGCGGCGCTGAGCGAAGAAATGGATTTCAACCAGCCGGGGCCATTGCCGCGTCATTGGGTGAACAACGGCTTTAGCGGCTGGAACGGCGAGGCGGAGATCCAGTGGCCGGAGCAGGGAGCTCGGTTACGAATGAACACTCAGCCGGCCTGTCCGGTTTATTTCCTGTTCGTCTCGGATCCGGCGTTCGATCCGGGTTATCAATTCGACTTTTTCTGTCTGGAACCCATGTCCCACGCGGCTAACGGGCATAACATGGCTGACCTGGGCGGGCTGCGCCGCCTGGCTAAAGGGCAGCGGTTTAGCCAGACGATGTTGCTCCGTTATTCCGCGTTTTAAGCCCGAAAATTAAAATTCGGATCTCCTTCACAGAACCCATTCAAACTCTGCAACCGGTTACTGAAACCGGTTGCGGTTTTCTCGTTTTTGAAACCATACTCATTCTTCAACTGAATCATTTGTACCTATGCCTCCAGGAGAACGGATGAAAAAAATATTCTTATGCTGCGCCGCAGGAATGTCGACCAGCATGGTGGTGAATAAAATGAAAAAGTCTGCCGAACAGCAGGGGATTGAGGTTGATATTATCGCCGTCGGCCTGGAGGAATTTGAATCCACGTTGGCGAATTACCAATGTTGCCTGCTTGGGCCGCAGGTGAAATATAAGTTCGCCGATTTTAAAAAGATTGCCGACAGGGAAAATAAGCCGATAGCGGTAATAAACAGCATGGATTACGGCATGATGCGCGGCGATAAAATTCTCGCCGAAGCCTTACAGATGATCGCACAACACTGATCCCACCGGGCCGCCGGCATCAGGCCGTTTCCGCCGGTTTTCCCATCCTGTGACCATTGACTCAGCACCTCCCGAGGGTTGGACCATGAGTATCAGCCAGGCCGCATTCAATTTTATCGAAAACCGCATCAGCCCGATTGCCGGGAGATTATCGACTCAGCGACATATTATGGCGATCCGCGACGGTTTTATTTCCGCGATGCCCTTTATGATCGTCGGTTCATTCTTGCTGGTGTTTGCCTATCCGCCCTTTTCCGCCGACAGCAGTTGGGGCATTGCCCAATGGTGGCTGGGGGCGGCGGAAAAACATCAGGTCGCTATTCTCACCCCGTTTAATATGACGATGGGCATTATGTCCATCTATATCACCGCTGCCATTGCCTACAACCTGGCGCAGAGTTATAAGCTCGATCCCTTTATGGCGGCGATGCTGGCATTGATGTCGTTCTTGCTGGTGGCCGCGCCGCAAAGCGAAAAAATGCTGCCGACCGCCGCACTGGGCGGCGTGGGGATCTTCACCGCCATTTTGGTGGCGATATACACCACCGAACTGATCCGCTTCCTCAAGGCGCACAATATCGGCATCTCACTGCCGGAGCAGGTGCCGGCCAAGATCAAGCAGTCGTTCGATCTGCTGATCCCGATCCTGGCGGTGGTGATCACCCTGTATCCGCTGAGCCTGCTGGTGCAGCACCAGTTCAACCTGCTGTTGCCGCAGGCGATCATGGCGCTGTTCCAGCCTTTGATCTCCGCTGCGGATTCGCTGCCGGCGATCTTGCTGGCGGTGCTGATCGGCCATTTGCTGTGGTTTGCGGGTATCCACGGCGCGGTGATCGTTTCCGGTATGCTGCAGGCCTTCTGGCTCACCAACCTGGGGATTAACCAAGACGCGCTGGCCGCCAACCAACCGATGCCGCACATCTTTATGGAGGCCTTCTGGACCTTCTTTATCGTCATCGGCGGATCCGGCGCCACCTTTGGGCTGGTACTGCTTTATCTGCGCAGCCGTTCGGCGCACCTGCGTTCGATCGGCAAGCTGAGCCTGGTGCCGAGTTGTTTCAACATCAACGAACCGGTGATCTTCGGCACGCCGATCGTGATGAACCCTACCTTCTTTATTCCGTTTATTACCGCGCCGATCGTCAATTCGATCATCGCCTACGCGGCGGTGAAGCTGGATCTGATCGGGCGGGTGATCTCGGTGGTGCCCTGGACCGCTCCGGCGCCGATTGGTGCCGCCTGGGCTACCGGTTGGGATTTCCGCGCCGCGCTGTTGGTGCTGCTGCTGGTGGCGGTTTCGGCGTTGATCTACTACCCATTCTTCAAAGTCTATGAGCAACAGCTGCTGGATCAGGAAGTGAACGAAGCGGAGCAGATTGAACAGACACAAGGAGTCACCGAATGATGGACATGGAAACGGCGGTAATGGAGCTGATCATCAACGCCGGAGAGGCGCGCAGCTGCGCCATGCAGGCGCTGTATGCGGCGCGTAAGTACCAATGGGACCAGGTGGATATTCTGCTGGCGGAATCGCAACTGGCGGCGAAGCGCGCCCACGCCACCCAGACCGAGCTGATCGGTTTTGACGAGGGGGAGGGCAAGTTGCCGGTCAACCTGATTATGGTGCACGCGCAGGACCACATCATGAATGCCATGCTGGCGCGCGATCTGGTGGAGGAACTGGTGAGAATTTACCGATTACTGGAGCAAAACGGGGTGAAAAACCAATGAGCGTATTTCCGAAAGACTTTCTCTGGGGTGCCGCGACCGCGTCTTATCAGGTCGAGGGCGGCTATGATGCCGACGGCAAAGGCCTGTCCAACTGGGACCTGTTCTCTCACCTGCCAGGCACCACCTATCAGGGCACTAACGGCGACGTGGCGGTCGATCACTATCATCGCTTCCGTGAAGATGTGGCGCTGATGGCCGAGCTGGGTATGCAGACCTACCGATTCTCGATCTCCTGGCCACGGCTGCTGCCACAAGGCCGGGGAGAAGTGAATGAGGCCGGGATCCAATTCTACAGCGATCTGATCGACGAACTGCTCAAGCACAATATCAAACCGATGATCACCCTGTACCACTGGGATCTGCCGCAGGCGTTGCAGGACGCATTTGGTGGTTGGGAATCACGAGAGATCATCGATGCTTTTGATGAATATGCGCGTCTGTGTTACTCGCGGTTTGGCGACCGGGTCGAACTCTGGTCCACGTTCAATGAAACCATTGTGTTTATCGGCATGGGCTATTTCACCGGGGCGCACCCACCCAAACTGACCGATCCGAAAAAGGGCATTCAGGCGTGTCACCATGTGTTCCTGGCCAACGCCCGAGCGGTAAAAAGCTTCCGTGAAATGAAGATCAACGGCCAGATCGGCTTCGTCAACGTGCTGCAACCGAACGATCCGATCAGCGATTCACCGCAGGATCGCCGCGCCTGCGAAATAGCCGAAGGGATCTTCACCCACTGGCTGTACGATCCGGTGCTGAAGGGCGAATACCCGTCAGAGCTGCTGGCGATGGCGCAGCAGGCCTTTGGCGTGCCGCATTTCGCACCGGGCGATGAGGCATTGCTGAAAGAGAATATCGTCGATTTTATCGGCCTGAATTACTACAAGCGTGAAATGGTCGCGCACAACGATGACGTGGACGGTTATACCATCAACACCAGCGGGCAGAAGGGCAGCGGGCGCGAGCTGGGCTTCAAGGGGTTGTTTAAACAGGTTCGCAATCCGAACGGCGTCTACACTGACTGGGACTGGGAGGTCTATCCGCAGGGGTTGACCGATGCCATTGGTCGCATCGTCAAACGCTACGGCAATATCCCAATCTACATTACCGAGAACGGGCTGGGAGCCAAGGATCCGATCGTCGAAGGTGAGGTGCGCGATCAACCACGTATTGATTATTTACGCGATCATATCCAGGCGATCGGCGCGGCGATCGAGCAGGGCGCGGATGTTCGTGGTTATTATCCGTGGTCGTTTATCGATCTGCTCTCCTGGCTCAACGGCTATCAGAAACAGTACGGCTTTGTGTATGTCGATCACGACAACAATCTGGCACGTAAGAAGAAGCAGAGCTTTGGCTGGTACCAGCGGGTGATCGCCACCAACGGCGAACGGTTGTAACTCGCTAAAGGGGTAAGTCTCAGTATGTCCCAGGCTGATAGGCAACACTTTAGCCTGGGTGGGTACTTACCCTCTTTTTCTGATCTGTCTGTCAATCATACCCTTCTCAAAATCCCCTCTTGCTATTCCATTTCGGCATACCCGTGTTGTGACTATTCATTACTCACCGCCTATAAAAACGCCATATAGTCAAATTATTGCCTTACCGTACCATCATAAACAGGAGGGGGGAGATGAGCGATTTCCCGCTTGAACCGCCACACAATTTTCCTCGCCGGCTGGCAGAGCATAAGCATCTACTACAGTTCTTGTGGGAAACGGCCAAATCTGGCCGGATCGCCATTCCCCCCTGCATCCCACTTTCTGCATGATGAGGGAACAAGCATGAGCATGAAAACGATAACGCTGGGCAGCAATACATTCGACTATCAAGACAGCGGCAGCGGGGACACCACCCTGCTGTTGCTTTCCGGTTGGTGCCAGGATCACCGGCTTTTTAAACACCTAATACCGCTGCTGGCGCAACACTATCGCGTACTGAATATTGATTGGCGCGGGCACAATGCCGCACGCAGTTATGACGGCGATTTTGGTATGGATGATCTCACGGCCGATCTGGTTCTGTTTCTTGACCGGCTGGATGTTGAGCGCTTGATTCCGCTCTCTACATCCCATGGCGGCTGGGCCAACATCGCTTTAAGCCAGCAACTGGGCCCGTTGCGGGTACCGAAAACCATCGTGGTGGACTGGTTGATGACCGGAGCTTTTACCGATCTGCTGCAGAATTTACAGCAGAGCCAGCGGCCGGAAAGCTGGCAACAGGCGCGAGATGCCCTGTTTGCGGAATGGGTAGCCCATACGGATAACCAGGATGTGATCAACCATGTCCAACAGGAAATGGCCGGATTCGATCAGGAGATGTGGATCCGTTCTTGTCGGGAAATCGAGTTGGCCTATGGGCAATTTGGCTCTCCCCTGCAACGCCTGGAACAGCTCACCCCTGAGCGTCCGGTAATGCACCTCTATTCACAACCGCATAGCGCAGAGTATGACCAGTTACAGCGCGAGTTCGCCCAACGCCACCGCTGGTTCAATCCGGTAAAAATTGCGGGGGCGAGTCATTTCCCCACCCTGGAATCGCCGGACAAAGTGGTGATGGAAATCCGGTCATTTATTGGCTAGGCAACATCCCGTCGTAGCAACAGCGCTCCTAATGATGAGCAGATTCATAAGAATGTGCGTAGCCGTATTTATGTCGTTCGGCCTGTCTGCCGTGATTAAACCACCGACATTGTGCACGCCTGTTTTCCAGTGGGTAATCAGGAGGTAAAACATGAGCATGCAGGTCGATCGTAAGGTCATCACTGGCGGTCATATTATCACCATGGATGCAGAGTATGGGGAACTGCCCCAGGGGGCGCTGCTGATTGAAAATGGCCGGATCGCAGCGCTGGCGGAAAACGCAAAGGCGTTTAGTCATCTGGATGCCGAAGTGATCGATGCGCGTGGTGCGATCGTGTTGCCGGGTATGATCGACAGTCATCGCCACACATGGATGTCGTTGTTTCGGGGGATCTCCGGCGATATGTCGTTGCCGGAATTTCTGGCAAATACGTTTTATGGGCTGGGGGCCTTGGTGACCGCCGAGGATTTGTCCGCTGCCACCCTGGTGGGGGCGCTCGAGGCCATAGACAGCGGGGTCACAACCATCCTCGACTGCTGTGACTGTGTGAATAGCCCGGATCATGCCGTCGCGGCGATCGAATCACTGCAACAATCCGGTATCCGTGGCGTGTATTCCTATGGATTTCAGGTTTATGATTTTCAGCCCGCCGGTTTTTCCAGCCATCAAGAACGCGTCAATTTTGCCGCTGAATTGCGCGAGCGTTATTTTAGCGACGATCAGGGTTTGTTGCGCATGGGGACCTTGCTCAGCGATTTCGGCACCGTGCCCTTTACGCAGACAGCGGCGGAGATCCGCATGGCGCAGCAGCAGGATATCCTGATTGCTTCTCATACCGGCGCACTGCCGAATAGCCGGTTATTGAAAGGGTTACAGGAGCTGGACGATCATCAATTGCTGCAGCCCGGTCACCTGCATATTCACTGTTCCGGTCTGACCGATCCCGAATGGCGGCTGTTGGCTAAAACAGGCGCTAAAGTCAGCATTGCCCCCGAAACTGAAATGCAAATGGGCATGGGCTTTCCTCCCATCAGAGCCTGCCTGGATCACGGGATAGCCCCGGCGATCAGCACTGACATTGTCTGCGTGGGGTCTGGGGATCTGTTTTCGCAGATGCGGCTGGGGCTGCAAACCCAGCGCTGCCTGGATAACCATCAGCACCATATCCGTGGTGAAGTGGTTTCTGAACTTTCTCTCTCGGTGGGGGATGCGTTGCGTTGGGCGACCCACGGCAGCGCGGCTGCGTTGGGAATGGAGACAAGTATTGGTTCGCTGACGCCGGGAAAACAGGCCGATGTGATTATGCTTAAACATCAGCGGGCGATGGTGCCTTCTTCTTTCCCAAGGGCGAGCAGTGTGTTGCAGTCCCATGCCGCCGATGTAGATACGGTGATCATCAACGGCCAGATCCGCAAGCGGCATGGCGAACTGGTGGGACAGGATATGGCCGCCATCCGGCAACGTGCCGCTCAGACGCTGGCGCGTATTCAGCAGGCGGCACTCGGGCGTGCAGAGATCACCGGAGCAGAAGCGGTTGCCTGGCTTAGGGAGGCGGAGCGGAGAGCGTCGGTAAATCTGGCGGAGGCCTATCGCCGATAAGCGTATTTTGGATGATGCTGCGCCCGACCGAAGCCGGGCGCAGGGAGATTACAGTGAGTCCGGATCCGGCCCCAGGCGGTTGCCGATATCCAGTTTGGCAATTTCGCCCAGTTCGTCTTTATCCAGTTTGAAGTCGAAGACTTCGAAGTTTTCACGAATGCGCGCTGGCGTGACCGATTTCGGGATCACGATCAGCCCGCTGTCCAGGTGCCAGCGCACCACGATTTGCGCCGGGGTTTTCTCGTATTTTTCCGCCAGGTTTTTGATCACCGGTTGGTCGAATACCCCTTCGCCACCCTGTGCCAGTGGGCTCCAGGATTCGGTCGCAATATGGTGGGTTGCGTTCCAGGCGCGTAGCTGACGCTGTTGCAGCAACGGGTGCAGCTCAATTTGGTTAATCACCGGTGCGACATTGGTTTCGTCCAGCAGGCGCTGCAGGTGCGGGGTGTGGAAATTGCATACCCCGATGCTTTTGACCAACCCCTGCTCGCGCAGTTTGATCAGCCCGCGCCAGGCGTCGACATATTGGTCCTGCTGCGGCTTTGGCCAGTGGATCAGATACAGATCGACGTAATCCAACTTGAGTTTTTCCAGGCTGGTTTCCAGCGCGCCTTGCGGGTCGCCCTGATCGTCGTTCCACAGTTTGGTGGTGATAAACAGCTCATCGCGTGGTATTGAGGTGGATTGCAGTGCTGCGCCAACCCCTTCCTCATTCTTGTAGATTGCAGCGGTATCGATCGAGCGATAGCCCACCTCCAGTGCTTTAAGCACCGCCTGGGTGGTTTCTGAAATACTCGCCTGCCAAACGCCGAGACCCAACTGCGGCATCAGATTACCATCGTGGAGTTTGATGATGGGTTGTTGCGTTGTCATGCGTATCTCCTTGTCAACGGATTGCCCAGTGCTGCATGCACCGGAAACGGCTATTAATAAATTCTAGTTGGCAAATTGGGGGAGTGCTGAGTTTGCTAACCAAATTCCAGCGCTGTCGGGATAGGGCGGCTACAGGTCATGTTTTCTCCCATGGGTTAATCAGATGAAGATCGGCAGCGCGAATAGCGCATTGAACTGCGCCCGATGAAGCGTCGGGCGCAGGAGAGAAGTTGAAACTAAAGCCTAGCAGGAAATAGGCGGTTTGCGATTAACGCGCCGCGTTATAAATGCGTTGGCTGACTTCGAGGGTGATGTCTTGATGCTCGCCAAGTGCTGTCATGCCGTGCTGATGCAGTTTATCAAGCAACGCCGGGATAGAGCTGCCGTCGAGCTGGTAATCCGCCATGCGGGTCGGTACGCCCATTTGTTCGAAGAAGGCACGAGTGGCGGCGATGGCACCGTCGATACGGCTGTCTTCACTGCCATCGCGCAGGCCCCAAACGCGGTCGGCGTACTGCAGCAGTTTTTCGCGTTTCTGCGCTTTTTTCTCGATCAGCAGCGCAGGCAGAACAATCGCCAGCGTCTGGGCATGATCCAAACCGTGCATGGCGGTCAATTCGTGGCCCAGCATGTGGGTTGCCCAATCCTGCGGCACACCGGCGCCGATCAGACCGTTCAAGGCCATGGTTGCGCTCCACATCACGTTGGCGCGCACCGCATAGTTTTCCGGCTCGGACAGCGCGCGCGGGCCATCTTCCAGCAGCGTCAGCAGCAGGCCTTCGGCAAAGCGATCTTGCACCTTGGCGTCGACCGGATAGGTCAAATACTGCTCAATGGTGTGGACAAAGGCATCGACTACGCCATTGGCGATTTGGCGCGGCGGCAGAGAGTAGGTCACTACCGGATCCAGCACCGCGAACAGCGGTTGCACGTGTGGCGAGAAGAAGTGCTGTTTGTCGCCGCTGCTTTTGCGGGTGATCACTGCGCCGCTGTTGGACTCAGAGCCGGTGGCCGGCAGTGTCAGTACGCAGCCCATTGGCACCGCGCCTTTGATTTCACTGCCCACGGTTTTCAGGATGTGCCATGGATCGGCATCCGCCTGATAGTGGGCCGCTGCGGCAATAAACTTGGTGCCATCAACCACGGAGCCGCCGCCGACCGCCAGCAGGAAATCGATATTCTCTGCGCGCACCACTTCTACCGCTTTCATCAGCGTTTCGTAGGTTGGGTTAGGCTCAATGCCGGAAAACTCCTGCACGTTGCGGCCCGCCAGTGCGGCATAAACCTGATCCAGCACGCCATTTTTCTTCACGCTGCCGCCACCGTAGGTGATCAGAATGCGTGCGTCGGCAGGGATCTGCTGTGCCAGGCCGGCGATTTGGTCTTGGCCGAACAGGATTTTGGTTGGGGTATGAAGAATAAAGTTTTGCATGGGTAATTTCTCTTCTGCATGTGGCAAGCGCCGCTGGCGCAAAATATCTGAGGTGTATTGTCAGTAACTTGGCTCAGCAGCACAATGCACATTCCTGCCCGAGTCTTGCCTATTCCTACAAAGCGTTGTAGAAAAATAGAGTTTTAAACTATTATTTATGCCGAATTATTCTTAATGTAAGAGGGTGTTTCCGTGAGCGAAATCGATGAACTGCGCGGCCGCATGGCGCGCCAGGCGGCCTGCTTTGCCGAGAGCAACGGTTACACGCCCTCGCCGGTGCCGCTGGTGAAAATTCTTTATGTCGATCGTCATTGCCCGCGCCAGCCGGTGATGTATGAGCCGGGTGTAGTGATCATTTTCCAGGGGCACAAGGTCGGCTACTGCGGTAATCGGGTTTTCCAGTATGACCCGCGCAATTATCTGTTGATGACGGTGCCGCTGCCGTTTGAGTGTGAAACCTTCGCCAGCCCGGAATTGCCGCTGGTGGGGCTGTCGGTGAATATCGACAGCCAAATGCTGCAGGACCTGTTGATCGACATCGGCGATGACGACTACCTGGTGAAGCCGCGCAGAGAAAGCAGCGGGGTGAACCTGGCCGAGCTGTCGGAAGAATTGTTGTGCGCCACCGAACGCCTGCTGGATGTGATGGCCAAACCGCTGGATGCACGCGTTCTGGGGCCGCAGATTGTACGTGAAATTCTCTACCACGTACTGCGCGGAGCCTGTGGCGCCTCATTGCAGGAATTGGTTAACCGCCATACCCACTTCAGCCAAATTGCCAAGGCGCTGCGGCGTATTGAGAACCAATATGCGGACAATCTCAACGTTGAGCAGTTGGCGGGGGAGGTGAATATGAGCATCTCGGCGTTTCACCATAACTTCAAGGCGGTGACCAACACCTCGCCGCTGCAATATGTGAAATCCTATCGCTTGCACAAGGCGCGTTTGCTGATGGTACACGACGGTTTGAAAGCCAGTACCGCGGCGATCCGTGTCGGCTACGAAAGCGCTTCGCAGTTCAGCCGCGAGTTCAAACGTTTCTTTGGCGTGACGCCGAGTGACGAAGTTGCCCGACTGCGCGAAAACCCTCCTTTAATGATGGAAGGTTAATCTCGCTGCCGGGCAGTGATTCAGCGCGTCAGCACAATTTTACCGAATGCTCCGCGATCGAGGTGATCGAGCGCCTGCGGCAATTGATCAAAGCGGTAGCGCTGGTCGATCACCGGCTGTAGGGCATTAACGTCCACCGCACGCACCAGATCTTCCAGTGCGCGGCGGTGGCCGACACCAATACCCTGAATGACCGGCGATTTCATCAGCAGCGGCCCTGCGGGAGCCGAAACTTCAAAGCCCTCCAGCGCCCCGATCACCGAGATACGCCCGTGCACCGCAACGGCGCGCACCGAATTACCGAGATTAGGGCCACCCACGGTGTCAATCACGTGGTCGATGCCGCGATCCTGGGTCAACTGGTACACCTTTTCTACCCAGTCCGCAGTCAGACGGTTAATGCCATGATCGGCACCCAAGGCTTTGGCTCGCGCCAGTTTTTCGTCGCTGCCGGAGGTAACATAGACCTCGGCACCCAGCATTTTGGCGATTTGCAGCCCGAACAGCGCCACGCCACCCGTGCCCTGTACCAGCACCGACTCTCCGGCGTGCAGCTGGCCCTGTTCCACCAGCGCGAACCAGGCGGTCAGTCCGGCACAGGGCAGGGTACTGGCCTGCGCATCGTCCAGCGAGGTGGGCGCAGCCGCCAACCAGTCTTCGTGCAGCACCACGTATTCCGCCAGCATGCCCTGATAAAAGCCGCCCAGAGTGCGGTAGGGTGGGATGCGCGCATTACCATAGGGTTTTTGCCGGCCATCGATCCAGCCGGGGCTAAAGGTGGAAATCACCCGTTCGCCGGGCTGAAAGCGGGTGACGTCGGGCCCAATGGCGTCGACTTCACCGGCCATGTCGGAGGCTGGCGTGAAGGGCTGCGGCAGTTCTAGCCCCATGCCGGTTTCAATGACCAGTTTGTCGCGGTAATTGAGCGATACCGCATTCACTTTCACTCTGATCTGGTGCGGTCCCGGTTGCGGTATGACGCTTTCGTTCAGTTGCAGGTGTTGGCGCCCCAGGGCGTCCATTGTCCAGCGTTGCATTGTTTCGGCCATGATTGACTCCAAAGTCAGCGATAAACAGACCTGCTGATAATATCGTTGATAGAAGTTCGCCAGTGGCGATAAGATTTCCTTTGATTGTTTCTTTCAGGGCTACAAATCATGAGCGATCGATTGAACGGCATTTCGGTATTTGTCACCGCGGTGGAGGCAGGCAGTTTTGCGCTGGCGGCCAGCCGGCTACACCTTTCGCGTTCGGCGGTGGGGAAAACCATCGCCCGCCTGGAGCAACGGTTGGCCGTTCGCTTGTTTCATCGCACGACCCGCAGCCTGAGCCTGACCGACGACGGTGCGCTGTTTTACGAACGTTGTCTGCGGGCACTGGAAGAGATACGTACCGCAGAAATGCTGCTGGAGTCGGGGAAGCAGCAGGTTAACGGCAGGCTGAGGGTGTCGATGCCGGTGCTGTTTGGCCGCATGTGCATTGCGCCGCTGTTGACCAGTATGGCGCGTGAGCATCCTGGGCTGGAGCTGGAGCTGTCATTCAACGACCGCGTGGTGGATTTGATTGAGGACGGTTTTGACCTGGCGATCCGCAACGGTACGCTGGTCAGTAGCAGTGGGTTGGTGGCACGGCGCGTTGGCGACCACCGTATGACATTGTGCGCGGCTCCGGAATATCTGTTGCGCAGCGGCGAACCCAAAACCCTCGAGCAGCTGGCACAACATGATGCGGTGACCTACATGCGCGCCGGCGTGGTTCTTAACTGGACGCTTCTGGATGCCTGCGGAAAAGAGCAGAAGGTGATACCGAAGAAAGGGTTACAGATGGATGACCTGCAGGCGATTGCGGATGCCACGGTAGCGGGGTTTGGCATCGCCTGGTTACCTTGCTGGCTAGTGCGCGAAGCGTTGTTGAAAGGGGAATTGGTCAGGCTGATGCGCAATCGGCCCGGCATGTCATTCGACGTTCACGCGGTTTGGCCGCAAACGCCGCATTTGCCTTTGAAGGTTCGATTGGCGGTGGATACGCTGGTGAGCAAGCTGCCTCCCAGACTGGCGTTGGTTGAAAAAGCGCTTTAAGGGCGACGATGGCCGCCCGTCCGGGTATCAGGAAGAGGCGGCGCGTTTTTTACGCCAGATAACCAGCATGCCGCCCACCAGGCCAACCAGCAGCAGCACCAACGGCAGGATCATCAGCCCGGTCATCACCTGGCTCTCATAGCGTTTAACCAAAGGGATCTGGCTGAAGGCGTAGCCGAGGCCGACCACTGCACCTACCCAAATCACCGCGCTTAGCCAGTTAAAGAACTGAAAACGGGTGCTGTTCAGGCCAGAAATCCCGGCCATGGTGGGCAGCAGGGTGCGAACAAAACCCAGAAAACGGCCGATGACCAGCGCCGTTAGGCCATGGCGGTTAAACAGGTTGTGTGCACGTTGGTGATACTGAGCGGGCAGTTGCAGCAACCAGCCTTTGACCAGATTGGTATGGCCCAACCAACGGCCCTGCAGGTAGCTCAGCCAGCAGCCCAGGCTGGCGGCGACGGTCAAAATGATCAGCGTCGGCACAAAGGCCATCACGCCCTTGGCGATCAGCGCGCCGGATAACAGCAGCAGGCTGTCGCCGGGTAAGAAGGAAGCTGGCAGTAGTCCGTTTTCTAAAAATAGAGTGGTGAAAAGCACCGCATAAACCACCCAAATTACGCTGGGATCGGCAAGGGCAATGAAGTCCTGCTGCCAAAGCGCATGAACAATCTCTCGTAATACATCCATTATTTATCCTGTTGCATACCGGTTGCGCCTGGCTTCAGGGTATCCAGGGCACAGTGTTGGCCGTATCTGACAGTTACCCGCCTAGTGTAACGCTAATAGCTTAAGCACACATTAAACAAGGCGAATAAAGTTGCCGATGCAAGCAGGCGTTCTGTTAGCGCGTATTGGCAATTCGGTCGAACCCGGCGGCGAGATCGGCGATCAGATCCTGCACATTTTCCAGGCCGATATGCAGGCGTACCAGAGTACCGGAGAAGTCTATGCCACCCGCTGGGCGAATGGCTTCCAGTTCTTCCGGTTGGTTAGCCAGGATCAAGGATTCAAAGCCGCCCCAGGAATAGGCCATGCTGAAGTGGCTGAAGTTATCCAGAAACTCGGCTAACTGCACGTCGCTCAGGCGCTGTTTCAGCACGAAAGAAAACAGGCCGTTGCAGCCGTTGAAATCGCGCAGGTAAAACTCGTGGCCCTTGCAACCAGGCAGCGCCGGGTGATTGACCACCGCCACTTCTGGTCGCTGGGCCAGCCACTGGGCGACTTCGATGCTGCTCTGCTGGTGCTGCTTCAGGCGTACGCCCAGGGTGCGCAAACCGCGGCTGGCCATATAAGCGGTATCGGCGTCTACCATCTGGCCCATCAAATAAGAGTATTCACGCAGTTGGTCCCAACAGCGCTCGTTAGCCACGGCGGTGCCGAGCATGTAATCGGAATGGCCGATAATATATTTGGTGCCAGCCTGAATCGAAATGTCGATATCAAAATCCAGCGCCTTGAACAAGATGCCGGCCGCCCAGGTGTTATCGATCATGATCACCACTTCAGGTGCCACGGCGCGAATCGCCTGCACCATCGCCGGGATATCCTGGATCTCCATAGTGATCGAGCCGGGTGATTCAAGGAACACCACACGGGTATTGGGTTGAATCAGTCCGGCGATATCGGCGCCGATCAGCGGGTCGAAATAGGTGGTTTCCACATTCATGCGGCTCAGAATATGGGTACAAAAGTCCTGCGTCGGCTCATAGACGGAGCCGGTCATCAGCAGATGGTCGCCCGCGCCGACAAAGGACAGAATGGCGTTGGAGACCGCCGCCGCGCCGCAAGGATAGAGCACGCAGCCTGCGCCGCCCTCCAGCTCGACCATCGCATCCTGCAACGCGAAGTGGGTCAGGGTGCCGCGTCGGCCGTAAAACAGCTCGCCATGAGCACGTTTGGCGGTAGCCTCTTTTTTGGCCGCCACGGAGTCAAATACCAATGAAGAAGCGCGTTGGGTGACGGGGTTGACGGAGCCCTGGGTATAGCGCTTGCTGCGCCCGGCGCCAATCAGGGTAGTTTCGATGTTTTTAGACGTCATAGGAGCGGGCTCACCTTTGCTTGATCTTCACGGGCCATTTGCAATAGCCCTTACGTTAGCATGACGCTTTATAGCCATCCAGACGTTTTAACATCCAAATGTAGAAACGGCTATAATCTTCTGCTCAATCGTGCTCTCGCATGCCATCCTTCTGCCTGACGACGATAACCAAGCGAGTTTATCGGTGAGTCCGGGATGTAACAGTAAAATGCGACAAATCCCCTGTCTATGTTGCATCCCTGTGCGGTAAAAGTGACGAAATAGCCCTATAAAGGGTGCATATAGGCCCGAACAGGCGGCGAATGGGTTCGCCAGGGAGCCATAAGTGCGCCGCAGGAGTAATTTTCCCGATTATTTGGTAAATAATAATGAGAACTACTATCAATCCCTGATTGGTTTGATATGATCGCACGCTGAATTATTCCTCAATTTTGATCGGTAACGGGTGGAGGCACAGCGTGAAAACGGCTGGCAAGAATTTAAATCAAGGATCGTTCGGTCAGGGCCGGGCGCAATGGGGCCAGGCGTTCGGCCGTGGTCTGTTAGCTTCAATGGTATTGATGGCAGGTCTGGCCGGCAGTGCTCATGCGGCACCGGCGACTAATCCGGCCGTTACCGAAAGCGTGGCTCCGGCAGCCAGCGCGCCTGCCGCGGCAGCGCCTGAAACCCTCACTCCGGTCAACCCGCAACCGACCATCCAGCCGCCGGAAACCCGCGGTATGGACCTGTCCGTCTGGGGTATGTACCAGCATGCGGACATCGTGGTGAAAATCGTGATGATCGGCCTGGTGCTGGCGTCTATCGTCACCTGGACCATCCTGTTCTCCAAGGGCAGCGAACTGTTCCGCGCCAAGCGCCGTCTGCGCCGCGAACAGCTGGCGTTGGCCAACGTACGCTCGCTGGACGAAGCGTCCGAACTGGCGCAGAGCTTCTCGGAAGAAAGCATCAGCTCCGTGTTGCTGAACGATGCGCAAAACGAACTGGAGCTGTCGGCGGCGTCCAACGACAACAACGGCATCAAGGAACGTACCGGTTTCCGTCTGGAGCGTCGCGTAGCGGGCTACAGCCGTAACATGGGACGCGGCAATGGCTTCCTGGCGACCATCGGTGCCATTTCGCCGTTTGTCGGTCTGTTCGGTACCGTTTGGGGCATCATGAACAGCTTTATCGGCATCGCACACTCACAAACCACCAACCTGGCCGTGGTTGCGCCCGGCATCGCAGAAGCGCTGCTGGCTACCGCGCTGGGCCTGGTCGCCGCTATTCCTGCGGTGGTGATTTATAACATCTTTGCCCGTGTGATCAGTGGTCACCGCGCTCAGGTTGGCGACGTAGCGGCACAGGTTCTGCTGCTGCTGGGCCGTGATTTGGATCTGGCCGCCACGGCGGAAGCCAAACGTTCACAGCATTCACACCAACTGCGGGTGGGGTGAGTTATGGCGATGCGCTTAAATGAAGATCTGGACGACAGCGGCGAACTGCATGAAATCAACGTGACGCCGTTTATCGACGTCATGCTGGTGCTGTTGATCATCTTTATGGTGGCCGCGCCGCTGGCAACGGTAGATATCCGTGTCGATCTCCCGGCGTCCTCCGCCAAACCTCAGCCGCGTCCGGAAAAACCGGTGTTCCTGTCGGTGAAAGCGGACAAACAGCTCTACGTTGGTGAGCAGGCGGTCAGTGCAGATCAACTGACGTCGGTGCTGGATCAACGGACGCAGGCGAACAAAGAGACCACCATCTTCTTCCAGGCGGATAAGAGTGTGGACTACGAAACGCTGATGAGCGTAATGGATACGCTGCGTAAAGCCGGCTACCTGAAAGTGGGGCTGGTGGGGATGGAAGGCACCGCCAAGTAGCGGGCTGGCATCACCCAGGATTAGAAGGGCGCTCAGGCGCCCTTTTTTATTGACTGAATTTCGTACAGGGGCTTGACGCATTGCCGACAAATGAAAATACTAATAGATAGTAATTAACACTACTTTCCGGAGTCGGCCATGCCAACTAGCATTGCTTTAAGCCCTCATTTTGAAAAGTTCGTTCATGAGCAAATTGACAGCGGACGTTACGGCAACGTCAGCGAAGTGATACGGGCAGGGCTGCGTCTGCTTGAAGAACATGAGCGCGCGATGAAAATTGAAGAGTTGCAAGTGGCCATTGTACAGGGAGTTGAAAGTGGTGAGGGAGTCCCGGCGGATGAGGCGTTTGCGCGCTTGCGGGCTAAATACCAACGGATGGTGGATAACGGAAGTGACTGATGAGGCTAACAATATCGCCGGCAGCGATATATGACATTGAAAGTATTGGCGATCATATTGCACAGGATAACCCGGCCCGGGCGCTGAGTTTTATTTCTGAACTGTATAACCAATGCCAGCGAATCGGCGAGTCGCTGGAAACCTACCAAAAGCGACCTGAGCTTGGTCGGGACGTCAGGATCAGCGCCTACGGCAAATACCTAATCGTTTTCACAGCGATACAACGTAATGTCAGGATCGAGCGAGTACTTCACGGTGCGAGAAATATTTTGCGTCTGCTGGCTCATCGCTAGGCCATCAAGGCCACTCAAACGAACCGCGGCCCTGGCGTTGTTTAGCGTTTTTAACCGCGAGCGTGCGCTGCAGCACGGGCGATTTGCTCATCGGTAGGACGTACGCCGGTGTAGAGGACAAACTGTTCCAGCGCCTGCAACGCAATCACTTCTGCCCCGGTAATCACCTGTTTGCCGTGCTCACGTCCGTAACGGACCAGCGGGGTTTCCGCAGGCAGTGCCACCACGTCGAAGACGATTTTCGCCGCATCGACAGTCGCGGGCGCGAAAGCCAATTGCTCCGCTTCTGCACCGCCGGCCATGCCGATTGGCGTTACGTTGATCACCATATCCACTTTTAGCTCATCGACTTGCGCCTGCCACTGATAACCGTATGCACTGGCCAGAGCCTGTCCGGCCTGCGGGTTACGGGCGATGATATGGCCATTTTTAAAACCGGCGTCACGCAGTGCCGCGGTCACCGCTTTTGCCATACCGCCGCTGCCGCGCAGGGCAAAGGAGGTTTCTGTCGGGATTTGGTACTGGGCCAGCAATTTGGCGATGGCGATATAATCCGTGTTATAGGCCCGCAAAAAACCGGCGTCATTGACGATGGTATTGACCGATTCAATCGCCGTTGCGGAAGCGTCCAGCTCATCGAGGAAAGGGA
Organism: Serratia sp. GW822-FHT06E05; assembly: GCF_058799445.1. Taxonomy (NCBI): domain Bacteria; kingdom Pseudomonadati; phylum Pseudomonadota; class Gammaproteobacteria; order Enterobacterales; family Yersiniaceae; genus Serratia; species Serratia sp. GW822-FHT06E05. The sequence goes on along the minus strand of NZ_JBXALM010000003.1, from coordinate 140,006 downwards.
TGCAGCTCTCTTTGAACGGCATGGAAACCGCGCAACCACGGATGCCCAAAGCCCGTACTCCGCCCACTGCCGCCTGGATATCCTGGGTAGTGAACGCCTTGTAGATAAAGTTCAGATCCAGTTCCTGATACAGATAGTTATGAAAGCGAGTACCGAAGTTGCCTGGGCGACCGGCCAGCGACATGCACAGCTGGGTATCTTTGTTAATCTCACGGCTCATGCTGAGCTCCTTAAGCGGGAAAAGAAAAAACTCGAGTCAGGGCTGGCCGAGCAGCGCCTTCGAACCGGCGTGGCGCCAGTGGATATTGCCCGGCAGGTAAAGCGCGTTCTGTTCCAGGGGCCGCTCGTCAATCAGCGCGCTGACCATGTCGAAACTGTGTTGCGCCAGGGCACGACAGTCTTGGGCCACGGTGTCGATTTTCAGCGTCAGGCCATCGAACAGGTAGTGATCGTCGAAACTGCACAAATGCAGGTCGCTCTCCATCAACTGGTGCTGATTCAGGTAGCGCAACACCCCTTCCAGCAGACCACAGGCGGCGGTAAATAACGCTTTTGGCGGACGGCCCAACTGTGCGCACAACTGGGCGAACATCTCGTAGCCGGAGCTGGGGTGATAATTGCCGTTGATGATCCATTCCGGTTTACACGCCACGCCGGCGCGCTCCAGGCCGAGCTGAAAACCGGCCAATCGATCGCGGGTTGGCGAGATGCGCGGTTGCCCGCCAAGGAAATAGAACTCGTCAGGATGCTGGCGCGCGACGTTCTCCACCAGCGTAGCGGTCGAGGTCAGCGAGTCGGTGATCACCAGCGGCAGTTCGGAGCCGGTAATCAAGCGGTCCATCTGCACTACCGGCAAGCTGGCGTTAATCTTTTGGTATTCCGCATCGTTGAGCTGGCTGGAGGCGACAATCAGGCCGTCGACCTGACGCTGCACCAGGCTGTTCACTGCCATCATTTCCTGCGCCGGGTTTTCGTCGGTACAGGCGATCAGCAACTGCAAACCGGCCTCGCGGCACAGGGTTTCCAGCTCGCGTGAAATCACCGCAAAACCGTAGTTGGTCATTTCCGGCACCACCAGCCCCAGGGTATGGCTGCGGGAGGAACGCAGCGAACGGGCATGGAAGCTGGGCTGGTAATGGTGCTCGCCGGCCAGCGCCAGGATGCGATCGCGGGTATCGTCGGACACCCGATACTCCTTGCTGCGGCCATTAAGCACCAGGCTGGCGGTCGATTTCGACACGCCGGCCAGTGCGGCAATATCACTGATGGTTATGCGTTTATTTTTTTTCACTGACGGCATCTGAATTCATCGAAGGATGCGTCATTCTAGCATGCATGGCGTCAGCGACCAGTGCTCGAGCGCCAGCTGCGCTTTACCGTTCAGGTGCAGCAAGGGTTGTGGGCCGGGGAAGTAGCGCGAACTCATGGTCGCTTCGCCGTGATTGATAAAAATCTCCACGCTCGAACGGTCGAACAGTATCTGCAGCTGAGTCAGCTCACCGCGCCAGTAACGGTGCTCCGGCTGCCCGCTGCGCAGGTTGTTGCGCGTCAGCCGCAGCACGGTGCCATCCCAATTCAGGGCCATCGCCCCGCCAAAGTCGGCGTTGAACGCGCCGTTTGGCGCCAGCAGCAGTTCCGCGCTGTCGACAGGCCAGCAGGGCGCGTCGTCGGCGGTGCCCTGCCATTGGCGGTTTTCGCCCCTCAGCTGTTGCAGTTCACGTGCCGGACGTTGGCAGAGTCTGCCGTTATGCAACGACAGCTCCCGTGGGCAGGTCAGAATATGGATCCAGCCATACTGCAGGGTCGGGTGGCAATCCTCGTCTTGCTCCGGCACGCCCATCCAGCCAACCAGTAGCCGGCGACCGTCTTCGGTCAGGGTGGTCTGCGGCGCGTAGAATTCAAACCCGGCATCCAATTCGTGGAAATCCTGATGGTCGAAAGTGGCCTGTCGATAGTCCAGCCTGCCGGTGAAATATCCCGCCTGGTAAACATTGAGATAGCGTTCGGCCTCCGCCGCCAGGCCTTGCGGGCAGCAGATAAGCACCTCGGCATCGTCCAGCGTAAACAGATCCGGGCATTCCCACATATAGCCGAAGTCACCGATGCCGTTAAGCTGTGAGCCGGCGATTTCACCCAGCAACTGCCAGTTTCGCAGCTCGGCGGAGCGCAGCAGTAAAACCTTACCGCGATCCTGCAGGTCACGGGCGCCGAGCACCATGTACCAGTTGTCCTGATGGCGCCAGACCTTCGGATCGCGCACGTGGCCGCTATAACCCGGCGGCAGCGGCAATACAGGCCCGAGCTTGTCATAACCGCCGTGAGCATTTTCCTGCGCCAGGCATTGATAGGCGGTGCGCGAGCCGTCGGGATATTTTACGTTGCCGGTGTAGGCCAGCATGATTTTGCCGTCTGCCACTATCGCCGAGCCGGAATAACAGCCATGGCTGTCGTAGCAGGCTCCCGGCACCAGCGCCACCGGCTGGTGCTGCCAGTGGACCAGATCCGTCGACTGCCAGTGACCCCAGCATTTGTTGCGGTGATCGCAGCCCAGCGGGTTCCACTGATAGAACAGGTGGTAAACCCCGTTATGCTGAATAAAGCCATTGGGATCGTTGAGCAGCCCGACGCTGGGGGCCAGGTGCCACGCCGGTCGGTGCGGATCGCGCAGCGCCTTGGGCATGCCGCTCATGATCGCCTGAACGGCCTGTTTCATCAGGTTTAGTTCTTCCATCATTCACTGTCCGTTTTGTATTTCAGCAACAACGAGAGGGTAAAGGCGCTGCCAAAGGCGATCACCAGACCAATGATATAACTCACCAGCGAACTGGCCTGCACGATTGCCATTCCCGGAATCGCCGTGAGCCCGACGGCGTTCATGCCGACATGATTGGCCACCACCCAGGCTCCACCGAGCGCACCGCCCGCCAGAGCCGCCAAAAACGGCTTCACAAAGCGCAGGTTGATGCCGAAAAGCGCCGCTTCGGTAATGCCAAGCATGGCGGAAAAGGCCGAAGGTACCGCAATGGCTTTGATTTTTGCGTCACGGGTTTTGAAATACACCGCCAGACAGGCGCCACCCTGGGCGATGTTGGCCATTGACCAGATCGGCAGCAGGAAGTTAACGCCGATATTCGGGTTACCGAGCAGTCCAGCCTCGACGGCGTGGAAGCTGTGGTGAATGCCGGTGATCACGATAGCGGAATAGAGGCCGCCGAACAGCAAGCCGGCAAACCAACCGGCGTGGGTAATCAACGTGCTGAGGACAAAGGAGATGCCGTCACCCAGTGCGCGCCCGGCGGGGCCGATAAACAGCATGGCGACGAAACCGGAGATCACCACCGTCAGGAACGGCGTCAGGATCAAATCCAGCGCGTTGGGGATCACCTTACGCAGCTGTTTTTCCAGTACGCTCATAAACCACACCGTCAGCAGCACCGGGAATACCGTGCCCTGATAGCCGATCATGGCGATCTCCAGCCCGAAGAAATCCATGGTATGGAAACCACCTGCCACGCCCCAGGCGTTGGTCAGCGCCGGATGCGTCAGAATGCCGCCGAGCGTGGCTCCCAGATAGGGGTTACCGCCGAACTCGCGCGCCGCGGTGAAACCGATCAGGATCGGTAAAATGATGAACGCCGCCGAACTGAACATGTCCAGCATCACGAACAGGGCGCTGTTGGCATCGGCCCAGCCGTAGGTTTTCACCATGCCGAGCAGGCCCATCAGCAGGCCGGAGGCGACGATGGCCGGAATGATCGGCACGAAGATATTCGACAGCAGGCGGGCGATGCGTTGCAGCGGATTAAGTTTTTTAGCGGCTATGTCGGCAGCTTCCGATTTGCTGGATTCGCTGACGCCGGCCGCTTTGATAAATTCCGCGTGCACCTTGTTGACCAGCCCGGTACCGAAAATCACCTGGATCTGCCCGGCGTTGCTAAAGCAGCCTTTCACCCCGTCCAGCTTGCCGATCGCCACTTTGTCTACCTTGCTGTCATCCACCAGCACCAGACGAAGGCGCGTGGCGCAGTGGGCGGCACTGGCGATATTTTCTTTACCGCCGAGCAGCGGCAATAGCGCGTTGGCGGTTGCGGTTATGTCCATGTCACTCCCTTCATAAATAAAAATGCCGCCGCGGTTTTTCGCGGCGGAAATCAGTTCATCCGCGTCAGAAGAAGTACTTGAATCTGGCACGTACGCCATAGCGCTGATCGTTATTGGCGTTGGCTATCTTGTTCTCGGCATTGGCCTCCAGCATCGAAACGTAGGCGCCGAGGTACAAATTGAAATTCTTCATATTCATGATGTTAGGTATCTGATACGAAGTATGGATTGTGTGGATGTCATACTTGCCCGGTTCGCTGAGCGGGTTGCTGATATCGGCCGTCATTCCGGCAGTGTTAAACTCTTTGATGTTGTTGTGAGCATAGATATAACCCACTTCAAAGCGGCGCCACAGCACGTTGACCCCGGCGGTAAAGTCCTGCTCGCCGGAGGCGTCAAGATAGGCAGTGCTCAGGTTGGCGACCACGCCGTTGTCCGGATGAGTGGCAGTGTTGTTCCAACTGAGGGTCATGCCATAGCCGTTGCGCTTGGATTGGTCGACGAATTGTCCCTGACCGTCATGGTAGCCATAGGCGTTGTTGACCACGTTGCTTTCCATCGCCACCGCCGCGCTGAGCCGATCTTTTTTCCAGGCGATCACCGGCCGCAGGTAGGCGACATTCTTTTTGTTATCCAGGCTGTTGCCGTGATAGGCGTCGTCCTGAAACAGCGAAGTACCGTCTTCGACCAGCGTATTCAGCTCGAAGTAGAAGTCGCCGGCGTACTTGCTCAGCATCAGGTTACCGCCGCTGCTGCTACGACCGCGGCCTTCTTTCATCATGTAGATATAACCGAAGCCATCAGCATACAAATCGTTGGCGGTATTGCCGGAATACTGGATGAAGGTGTCCTGATTGAGCGGGAACATGTCGTAGGCTTCAAAGCGACCAATCTTGGTTTGCCAGTTCTTTTCGTTACCGAAGAAGAAGGCGGCATCGTCGAGGTTCATTTTGCCGGTCATGTCTGCCAGCGGTTGCACGCTGAAACCAGAAAAGTTGCCATCCGGGTTGCGGCGATAACCGTCCACGCCGACCAGTATGCGACCGTTGATATCCCACTTTTCTTTGTTACCGGGCTTCCAGTCCTTGTTGTCGCTGCCTTTCAGCGACGTCAACTGGCCGCTGCGGCTGGCGCCGTCCAGGTTGAATTCGACGTCGCCGTACAGCTTGAGATCGGTTAAGCCGGTGAGCTTCAGGTTGCTGGCCGGTGCTGCGTGGGTTTCCAGCGTCGCGGTACGCTGCGCCACTTGTACGGTTTGCCGCTCGGTGTTGGCGGTACGCTGCTCCAACTGCTGAGCCTTGCGCTCCGCCGCCGTGGCGCGCGTTTCTGCCTGGCTCGCCCGTTGTTCGGCCTGCTGCAGCCGCTGTTCCAACGCATTGAGACGCGCTTCGATGCTGTCGTTGGCGCCTGCCGCTGCGGCAGAGGTAGAGATGAGAAGCCCTGTAGTGATGGCCAGATAGCTAAGTTTTTTCATGATTTTCTATCATCCGGGAAGGTTGTTATTATTTTTTGCTAAATTGCTAAACCGGTTTTTCAGGATGAAAGATAGTGAGTTGCTGTGCGGCTGGCAATCAAGTTTGCTAACCCGATTCAGCTATTGTGATCGACTCCGCAAATTGTGCCTGAACTGGCAAGGGCGAATGTGGCCCCGATATTGTTTGCTTAATCTCGGGTCTGTCGGGGCCAGTTTTACTGTGGGCGGCTCAGCGGCGAAGGAAGGCCCTGAGCTCGTCGGCATGCGGCAGCGCGGTCATCGCACCTTTGGCGGTAGTCGCCAATGCGCCGCAGGCCTGAGCCTGAGCGATCACCGCCGGCCATTGTTCCTCCTGCGGCAAAGCGCCGATCTGTGCCAGCGCCGCCAGCAGGCCGGCAACAAAAGCGTCGCCTGCACCGGTGGTGTCGACAGGGGTGATTGTGGGGGCACGGAAATGCCGGATCTGCTTGCCGTCGTGTACGCATACGCCGTTGCCGCCCAGCGTCACCAGCAATAAACGCAGCGGGTAGAGTTGCATCATCCAGTCAATGGCACTCTCCAACTCACCGATATTGCTGATAAAACTCAGCTCTTCCAGCGAGATTTTCACCACGTCTGCCAGCAGCAGGGCCTTTTGCAAACAGGTGCGCAGCGCATCCGGTTGACGCCAGACCTCTTCACGAATGTTCGGGTCAAAGCTGACCCAGCCGCCGGCCGCCTTGATGTTCTCCATGGCGGCAAACGTGGTGCTGCGGCTGGGCTCCTGCGACAAGGCAATAGAGCAGACGTGCAGCCATTCATCGGCGTTGAATTCAGGCAGATCTTCAGGCTGCAGGAACAGGTCGGCACTGGGATTGACCATGAAAGTGAAGGAGCGCTCGCCCGACAAATCAAGGTCCACCACCACGGTGGAGGTGTGGTGAGCGGGGTCCTGGAACATATGGCCAATATCCACCTGTTCTTCGCTCAGTACCTGTTGCAAGAAGGTGCCGAAACTGTCTTGGCCAACCCGGCCGATAAAGGCGCTGTCGCCGCCCAGGCGGGCAATGCCGACCGCCACATTGGCAGGCGCACCACCGGGACACTTAAGGTAACTGTTTGAGTTTTCAGGCACCAGGTCGACGACTGCATCACCCAGAACCCATACGCGATTAACCATGTTCAACCTCTGTTTTCACCCGTGTCAGATGGCGAGCTAAAATAGAAGAACCGGTTTAGCATTGCAACGAAAGAATCTGTCGCACCAGGCGAAAGGCAGCAGACTGCGAGGTGGCTATGACTTTATGGCGGAATAAGTTATATCGATTGTGAATAAGTAACGCATTGACAAATATAATTAAAAAACAGCATGGCAATTAATCGCGAATTTGATTTCTGGTGGGAGCTAATAAAGTGGTTAATCGTATTTGAAATAGGAAATTTCTTAAAGGTCATGACCTGTTTAGCGTTAATGACTCGGTGATGAATAATTGCATTGTTTAGATGCAATTATTCATGAATATGAATGTCGATTAAAATGGAGATATAAATATAGTGATTAAAAACAGTTTGTTAGTTGTTATTTTTGACTTGGCTTAACAGCGCTGGCATTAGCATTGCAGATCCTTCTTATTAAGCATTTTGTTACCCAGCGCCCATTACCGAGCAAAATTAAGTTGATCGTAAGCTATTCGTGCGCATAATGTTTGCGTTTATTTACAATTCTTATCTTTTATTTGTCTTTCGACAGGGAAAAAGTAATGCGCCACTCCGCTTACTCTTCGCTCGGCCTTGCTGTGCGCAAGGGCTGTATTCCATTTGGCTCCGTTGTCTTGCCGCTATTTATATTCAGCCAACCGTTGCTGGCGGCAACATCAAACAGCGAACAGCTGATCATACAGCAGCAGCGGCAAAAGGCGCTGGAGCAACAGCTGACCCCTCCGACGCCGGATGTGCGCTTGTCGCCACCTTCATCCAGTTTTGGACGCATTGCTTTCCCGCAGGAAAAACCCTGCTTCCCTATCTATCAGGTCGAATTGAGCGGCCAGGACAAACTCCCTCATTGGCTGCCGTTACAGCGCATCGCTAATCAGGCGCAGGGGCGCTGCCTGGGCGGGCAGGGCATTAACCTGTTGATGAGTACCCTGCAAAACCGGCTGGTGGATCACGGCTACATCACTACGCGCGTGCTGGCGCCGACGCAGGATCTGAAAAGCGGCAAGCTGCGGCTGGTGGTGGTGCCGGGTTACGTGCGGCAGGTGAAACTGACGCCTGACAGCGGCCATTACATTCAGCCTTACAGCAGCTTCCCGGCCCATGCGGGCAACCTGCTGGACCTGCGCGATATCGAACAGGGGCTGGAGAACCTGCAGCGCCTGCCGACGGTGCAGGCCAATATGGAAATCATCCCCGGCGAACAGCCCGGCGAAAGTGACATCGCCCTGAGCTGGAAGCAGGAACGCATGTGGCGTATTGGCGCCTCGCTGGATGATTCCGGCACCAAGAGTACCGGGCGCTATCAGGGTGGTTTAACGCTGTCGCTGGATAACCCGTTTTCGCTCAGCGATCTGTTCTATATCTCCGGCTCTACCGATCTGCAAAACCAGGGCGGCAAGGGATCGAAGAACATCACCGGGCACTATTCGGTCCCGTTCGGTTACTGGATGGCCGGGGTTACCGCCAACAGCTATGACTACCACCAGACCATTGCCGGTCAGAATCAGGATTACCGCTACAGCGGCAAAAGCAAGAATCTGGATTTCCAACTCAGCCGGGTGCTGCACCGCAACGGCAGCCAGAAAACTACGCTGACGTATGACGTGCTGGCGCGCGAGTCCAGTAACTACATCAACGATACCGAAGTGGAAGTGCAGCGCCGACGCACCTCGGGCTGGCGCCTGGGGCTGCAGCACCACCACTACATTCAACAAGCTACGCTGGACGCGGGTGTCAGCTATCAGCGCGGTACCCGTTGGTTCGGCGCATTGCCTGCGCCGGAAGAGACCTTTGGCGAGGCCACGGCGCTCAGCAAAATTGTGCAGCTTAACGCCCAGCTCGACGTGCCATTCAGTCTGTTCAGCCAGAATTTCCGCTACAACGTGCAATACCAGCGTCAGATCAGCGATACGCCGCTGACGCCGCAGGATCAGTTCGCTATCGGCAACCGTTGGACGGTGCGCGGCTTTGATGGCGAACGCACCCTGAACGCCAATCATGGCTGGTTCGTCCGTAACGATCTGGCCTGGCGCACACCGTTGCAGGGGCAAGAGTTGTACCTCGGCGTCGACTACGGCGAAGTGGGCGGTTACGGTTCCGACTATCTGGCTGGGCAGCACCTGGCCGGTGGCGTGGTGGGGCTGCGCGGCTACGCCTTCAAGGTCGGTTACGATCTGTTCGCCGGCGTGCCGTTCTCCAAACCCGAGGGGTTCAGCACCAGCCCGGTCACCCTGGGCTTTAACCTGAGCTGGAACTACTGAGGGCACGACCATGCGCATAGGCGAATACGATATCAGGGCGCCGTTGATCCTCGGCGGTGAAGACAGTGAGGCGGAAGCCTTTGGTGCGGCGGTATGGCTGTGGATGCATTCACCGATGCACCGCGACGCCCCGTTGCACACCCTGCCGACCCTGCTGCTGCCGATCATCAAGCGACAGCAATATGTGCTGGCGTCGCACCAGAATCAGCCGGTGTTTTTCCTCAGTTGGGCCTGGATGAATCAAGAGGCCGAGGCGCGGTATTTGACGCAACCTGCGGTGAATATGCTGGAAAGTGACTGGAACAGTGGCGATCGTCTGTGGTTCTGCGACTGGATAGCGCCCTTTGGGCACACGCGAGAAATGCGCAATCTGATCGCTCGGGAAATCTTCCCGCACCTGTGCATGCGGGCGCTGTATCACCGCGGAGAGCAGCGCGGAAAGCGCGTGGTGAACTTTAAAGGCGCGCAGGTTAGCCATCAACAGGCGCAGCAATGGTGGGCGAGCCACCCGTTAGCCGTCGAGCCGTCAGAAATCCAATAAGGACATTGCCATGAACAAGAACCTGTATCGTATCGTTTTCAACAAAGCGCGTGGCATGCTGATGGTGGTGGCGGATATCGCCCGCTCCGGCCGTGCCGGGTCAGCCCGTTCGTCTGGTTTGGGGCATACCCTGAGCCAGTGCACAGGCAAGATGAACGCCGTCAGCTTTAGCCTGCTGATGGCGCTGGGGGCTATCCAACCGGTGCAGGCGGCGATTATTGCTGACGGCAATGCGCCGGGCGGCCAGCAGCCGACCATCGTCAACAGCGCTAACGGTACGCCACAGGTCAATATCCAGACGCCAAGCGCCGGTGGGGTTTCTCGCAATACCTACAGCCAGTTTGATGTCGACAAACAGGGTGCGATCCTCAACAACTCCCACAAAATGACTCAAACCCAGCAGGGCGGCTGGGTCGACGGTAACCCGTGGCTAGCGAAAGGCGAAGCCAAGGTGATCCTCAACGAGGTCAACTCCCGCGATCCCAGCCGTTTGAATGGTTATATCGAGGTTGCCGGGCAGCGTGCTCAGGTGGTGATCGCCAACCCGTCAGGCATTACCTGTAACGGTTGCGGTTTTATCAACGCCAACCGCGCCACCCTGACCACCGGGCAGGCGCAGATGAACAACGGTAACCTGACCGGCTTTAACGTCGAACGCGGTGAAGTGGTGGTTGAAGGCGCCGGTATGGACAGTTCGCGCCAGGATTACACCGAAATCATTGCACGTTCGACGAAGATCAATGCCGGACTGTGGGCGAACGATCTCAAAGTCACCACCGGGCGCAACAAGGTGGATGCCGCGCATCAACAGATCGACAAACAAAGCGACGAGCCGGCCACCCGTCCACAACTTGCGGTGGATGTGGCTAAGCTGGGCGGTATGTACGCCGGTAAGATCCGCATGATCGGTACCGAAACCGGCGTTGGGGTACGTAACGCCGGTAACATCGGTGCGCAGGCCGGCAGCGTGATAGTCACTGCCGATGGCCGTATTGAAAACAGCGGCAAAATCAGCAGCGGCGCTGATACGCAACTGGCCTCGAAGGGCGGCGTCAGCAACAGCGGTTCGCTGTTCGCGGCGGGCCATGCCGATGTCAGCAGCGACGGTGAGGTACAAAACAGCGGTTCTATTGCGGCCCGCAATAATGTGCGTATCCAGGCAGCCAGCCTGAACAGCGGCAAAGGCAGTACGCTGGCGGCCGGTGTGCAACAGGATGGTCGGCTTGGCGGCAGCGGCGAGCTGGCGCTAACCACCAGCGGCAAACTGACTGCGCAGGGCCAAAATCTGGCGGCAGGCAACCTGCGTGCCAATGGGCAGGGCGTGGACATCAGCGGCAGCCGTACCGCGGCTACTCAGGTCACATTGGAAGCCGGGGCCGGCGATTTGTCCACGGCCAATGCGCAGGTTGAAGCCGCGCAACAGCTCACCGCCAGCAGCGGCAAGCGGTTCAATAATGACGGTGGCAAGCTGGCGGCGAATAAACTGGCGCTTAACGCACATGACTTATCCAACCGCAAGGGGGAGATCACCCAGCTTGGCGAAGACAACCTCCGGTTGAACCCACAGGGCAAACTGGATAATGCCGGTGGCCGTATTGCCAGCAACGGCAATGACTTGACGTTGGAAGCGGGTCTGATCGACAACCAGGGCGGGCAAATCGTCCATGCCGGTAAAGGTGCGCTGGCGGTGAATACCGGTCGCTTGCAGGGCGATGGTGGCAAGCTGCTGTCCAACGGCCAGCTCAGCATGCAGGGCGGCGACTACGTATTGGACGGCGGCACCACTTCGGCACAGCAGATCGCGTTGGATGCCGGTAGCCTGTCTAACCGCAGCGGCCAACTGGTGCAGAGCGGCAAGGGTGAGATGCGCCTCACTACCCGCGAGGGGATTGATAACCAGGGCGGCCAACTGGCGGCAAACGGCAACGTCGCGCTTAACGCCGCGCGGTTGAACAACCAAAGCGGCAAAGTGATTGCTGCGCAGGACGGCAGCCTGAAGGCACAGGTCAGCGGCGCTATCGATAACCGACAGGGACAACTGGCGGCCAGCGGCCATACTCAGCTGCGGGCGGACAAGCTGGATAACCGCAAGGGGTTGGTTTCCGCCGCGACGGGCAATGCTGAGGTCACGGCGCGACAGGCGCTGGATAACCGCGGCGGCCGTATTGAGGCCAACCAGGCTCTGCAACTGACCGGTGCCGGGCTGGAGAATCAGGCCGGGCAGGTCGTGGGCGGCGCGCTTTCGCTGGCGCTGGGCAAAGGGGCACTGAACAACCAACAGGGCGTTATCGCCGCCAGCGGAGATCTGGGCCTGAGCAGCGGTGTGTTGAACAATGACGGTGGCCTGCTGCAATCCGCCGGCAATATGAATATCGACACCCAGGGCGCGGCGTTGAGCAACCGCCTGAGCGGTGAAACTGGCGGCATCCTCAGCCAGGGGACGTTGACGATCCACAGCGGCGCGCTGGACAACAGCCAGGGCATGCTGGTGGGCGCCGGGACGACCGATCTGTTCACCGCCCAGCTTGATAACAGCCAGGGCACTCTGGTCGGCAAGCAGAAGCTGAATATCGACAGCCTGGCACTGACCAACGACGGTGGACTGTTGCAGGCGGGCGGCGATGCGCGCATCGATACCCACGGTCAGGCGTTGAGCAATCGTGATAGCGGCAAGAATGGCGGTATCAGCAGCCTGGGCAAACTGACGATCGCCAGCGGTGCCGTGGATAACCAGGCCGGTTTTATCGCCAGTTCGGGTGACCTGCAGCTGTATGGCGAGCAACTGGATAATCGCCGCGGCACGCTGGCTTCAGAGAAGCAGCTGTCGGCCACCGCCAGGGTGATCAATAACCAGGGTGGGGCGATCAAGTCCGGTCAGGATATGACGCTGGATGCCAAAGAATTGCTGGATAACAGCAATCTTGGGGTGATTGGCGCAGGCAAAAAACTGCAGCTGGACAGCGCCCATTTGGTGAACAATCAGGGCACGCTGGTCAGCGCCGATGCAGCGAAGATTAACTTCGGCCTGCTGGAGAATCAGGGCGGCCAGTTGGCGGCACAGACGGCGCTGGAGCTGCACGGCAATAGCCTCAATAACAACGACGGTGGCCTGATCCAGAGTGGTGAGGGGTTAGATCTGACCGTTGAGCGGCTGACCAACGCCAACAGCGGCGACAAGGGCGGCATCACCAGCCAGGGTGCGATGAACCTCACTACCGGCGTGTTCGATAACGGCCAGGGCGTGGTGATTGCCGGCAAGGGCTTGCAGCTCGATGCCGAAGCGCTGCTGAACGGTGGCGGCAAACTGGTGGCACAGCAGGCATTGGTGTTGAATACCACCGGCGCAGGTGGCCTGAATAACCAGGGTGGATTGGTGCAGTCGGGCGCGGATATGCATGTCGATACCCACGGCCAGCTGCTGGATAACCAGAACGGTACCCTGCACAGCCTGGGTAAACTGCAGCTCAGCAGTGGCGACGTCAATAATCAGGGCGGAACGCTGGGGGCCAAAGGTGACTTTGCCCTGGCGGCGCTGAAATTGGACAACAGTAACGGCGGGCGGATTGTTGGCGAACAGGCGGTTCAACTCGCCAGCGCCGGTCTGGATAACCGCAACGGACAAATTCAGGCGGTCGGCAACCTGTTGCTGGACGGCGCTCAGGGGGTTATCGACAACGCCCTGGGGCTGATCCGCAGCGGCGCCACCGTGACGCTCAATGCCCTGCAGTTCATCAACGACGACACCAAGGCGGAAAATAAAGGGCTGGAAGGCCAAGCCGTGGCGTTGAACACCGGCTCGTTGAGCAACCGTGGCGGCAGCATTCTGGCTAACCAACAGCTGACTATCACCAACGGCGGTCAGTTGGATAACAGCGCAGGCCAACTGGCCGCCAGCGAAAACCTGCGGTTGCAGGGCGCGGCGCTTAACCTGCTGAACACCGGCGGTATCGTTAAAGCGGGCAAGCTGCTGGACATCAACGCAGCAGCGGTCGGCGGCGACGGGCAATTGCTGTCGCTGGGCGATATGAACCTGGTCAGCGCACAGGGCATCAATAACAGCGGTGAGATGATTGCCAACGGTAATTTCAACTTCACCACGCGGGGCGATGTGACCAACAGCGGCAAACTGCTGGCAGGTGCCAAGCTCGATCTGCGCGCCAATAATCTGTTCAATGCCGCCAGCGGCGAGATAAACGCCGGGCAGGATTGGCTGACGGTCAACGGTACCTTGACCAACTATGGTCTGATTGACGGCAAACATACGTTGATCCAGGCCAATACGCTGACCAACATTGGCACCGGTCGTATTTATGGCGATGCTATTGGCGTGCAAACCGTCACCTTTAACAACCTGGCGGAAAACGGCACCGCTGCCACGCTGGCCGGGCGCGAACGGGTGGATATCGGCACCCAAACGCTGAATAACTACGATCATGGGTTGATCTACAGCGGCGGGGACATGGCGATTGGCGGCCAGCTTGACGCCAACCACCTGGCCACCGGCCAGGCCGGCACCCTCAACAATCACAGTTCGACCCTTGAATCTGCGGGCAACATGGCTATTTCGGCCGGACAGATCAACAACGTCAACGACCGCTTTACTACCGAACTGGTCACCGTTTCCAACGGAAAAATCACCGAGTATCAGCAATCGGGCGACCCGGTACGCTGGACGGCCGGAGAACCGGGCGTTTTCGTTGACCGCAATTCATCAGACTCGCTGTTGAACCTGAATACCCCAGGGAAAACTGGGCATAACAACGACAGATTTACGCAATACGACTACAACCGCACGGTGCAGGAAACCCAGATCAAGGAAAGCGATCCGGCCAAAATCATCGCGGGTGGCGATATGGCGATCAACGCCGGGCATCTGCTGAACGACAAGAGCCAGGTGATCGCGGGCGGCACGCTGGCGATTAATGCCGGCAGCGTGGATAACGTGGCGGTGCCGGGCCAGCGCCTGACCACCGACGTCGGCGAAGTGACCAGTTACTACCGCATCAAGAAAAAGGGTAAAGATAAGCAGGGGCACAATGCCACGGCCTATACGCCACCGACCACCATTCAGACCATTTCGCTGAAGCCGAGCCAGCTGATTGACCACGGGCAGGTGGCAGGTAACCCAATCGCCATTGCCCCGCTGACGCAGCAGGGCACCAATACCACTATCGGCGCTGCCGGTGGGGTCAATGCGGTGGTCAGCGGCAGTGATATTTCCGCCGGCCTGCAGACCATTGGCAGCGGCGCTCTGCCGGTGATCCAGGCCGTAGCGTTGCAGCCGGGCCAGCAGTTCGAGGTCGCCAACAAGGTCAATAACCAGCAGGGTGACGCGGCGGACAGCGTGGTGCGCATTGTCGGGCCAGACACCCGTTTGCCGGACAACAGCCTGTTCAAGACCAATCCGGCGCCGGACGGCCAGTATCTGGTTGAGACCGATCCGCGCTTCACCAACCAGAAATCCTGGTTGGGCTCGGATTACATGATGGGTAAAGTGACCAATAATCCGGATAACGTGTTGAAGCGCCTGGGTGACGGTTACTACGAGCAGCGGCTGATCCGCGAACAGGTGATCAACCTGACCGGCCAGCGCTATCTGGACGGTTTCAACAACGACGAAGAGCAGTTTAAGGCGCTGATGGATCAGGGGCTGGCATTCAGCCAGCAATATAACCTGAAGGTGGGCGTGGCGCTGACGGCTGAGCAGATGGGGTTGTTGACCCAAGATATCGTTTGGCTGGTGAGCGCCAAAGTCACCTTGCCGGACGGCAGCCAGCAAAACGTCCTGGTACCGCAAGTGTATGCCCGCATGCAACCGGGCGATCTGGACGGCTCCGGTGCGCTGATTGCCGGGCGTAACGTCAATCTCAATCTGGGCGAAGGCCTGTTCAACAGCGGCCATATCGCCGGGCGTGAAGTGGTGAAACTGAGCGCCGCCAACATCACCAACGTGGCGGGCCAGATTCAGGGGGCCGACGTTGGCCTGACTGCCCGTACCGACATTAACAATATCGGCGGGGTGATCCAGGGCAACAACTCGCTGCTGGCCAGCGCCGGGCGTGATATCAACGCCATCAGCACTACCCGTACGGCGCAGAGCGTTAACGGTGCCAACAGCTTCGAACGCACCAACATCGACAGCGTGGCAGGCATGTACGTGCAGGGAGCCGACGGCAAGCTGATGCTGCAGGCCGGTCGCGACATCAAGTTGGATGCGGCGCAGGTGGTTAACAGCGGTGAGAATGGCCAAACCCTGCTGAGTGCCGGCCGCGATCTCACCCTGAATACGGTGACTACCGCCAGCCGCGACAACCTGATCTGGAATGGCGACAACAGCCTGAAACAGGGCAACAGCCAGCAGGTCGGCAGCGAAGTGGTGGGCAAAGGGGCCGTGACCCTCAATGCCGGGAACGATATTACTGCCCATGCGGCAACGGTTTCGGCCGGCGATGCGCTGAACCTCAATGCCGGCCATGACATCAATATTCTCAGCGGCGAGAACACTCTCGATCTGGACGAGCGACACAAGGTGACCGGCGGTAACGGCCTGATGTCGAAAACCACGACCACCACCCGCGACACTCTGGATCGCCAGACCGTACAGGGCACTACCCTGAGCGGTGACAGCATTAATGTGTTGGCGGGCAATGATTTACGCGTTCAGGGCAGCAGCGTGGCCGGGACTCAGGACGTGAAACTACTGGCAGGGAACGATCTTAGCATCACCGGCGCGACCGAAAGCAACAGCGAACTGCACCTCAAGCAGGAGAAAAAATCCGGCCTGATGAGCAGCGGGGGTATCGGCATCAGCTACGGCACCGAAAGCCTGAAAACCACGGATACCGCGCAGGGGCTGACCAATCAGGGCAGCACCGTCGGCAGCGTAAACGGCAACGTCACCCTGGGGGCCGGTAATAACCTGGCGGTGACCGGGTCCGAGCTGGTGGCCGGCAAGGACATGGCGCTGAGCGGCAAGAATGTGTCGGTGACGCAGGCGCAGGATCAGAACAGCCAGACTCACAAGGTTGAACAGAAGAAATCCGGTCTGACACTGGCACTGTCCGGCACGGTCGGCAGTGCGCTGAACACTGCGGTAGAAACCTCGCAGCAGGCGAAATCCACCGACGACAGTCGCCTGGCGGCATTGCAGGGTACCAAGGCGGCGCTGAGCGGCGTACAGGCGGTGCAGGCGGCGCGTTTGGCGCAGGCGCAGGGCGCCGATCCGGCCAATAACAACATGGTGGGGATCAGCATTTCCTACGGTACCCAGTCTTCCACCTCTACTCAAAACAGCGGGCAGAGCACCGCGCAGGGCAGCAGCCTGACGGCGGGCAACAACCTGAGCATTACCGCCAGCGGCAACGGCGTGAAGGGCCAGGACGGCGACATCCTGGTGCAGGGCAGCCAGTTGCAGGCGGGCAAGGACGTCACCCTGAATGCCAACCGCGACGTGAACCTGCTTTCCGCCAAAAACACCCAGTATCTGGACGGTAAAAACGAGAGCCAGGGCGGCACGCTGGGCGTGGGTATCGGTGTTGGCTCCGGCGGTATTGGGCTGAGCGTTTCCGCCAGCGTCAACAAGGGCAAGGGTAACGAGAAGGGCAACGGCACCAGCCACACCGAAACCACGGTTAACGCCGGTAATCAGGTCAACATTACCAGCGGGCGCGATACCAACCTGATCGGCGCACAGGTCACCGGCGAATCGGTCAAGGCCGACGTTGGCCGCAATCTGCTGCTGGAAAGCCAGCAGGACAGCGATCGTTACGATTCCAAACAGCAGAATGCCAGCGCTGGCGGCAGCTTCACCTTCGGTTCGATGACCGGTTCGGGCAGCATCAGCCTGAGCAAAGACAAGATGCACAGCAATTACGACAGCGTGCAGGAGCAGACGGGCATTTTCGCCGGCAAGGGCGGCTTTGACCTGACGGTGGGCGAACATACCCAGCTTAACGGCGCGGTGATCGGCAGCACCGCCACCGCCGACAAAAACACGCTCGATACCGGCACGCTGGGCTTTAAGGACATTCACAATCAGGCCGATTTCGACGTGGAGCACCAGAGCGTAGGCATCAGCTCCGGCGGCAGCATTGGCAGCCAGTTCGCCGGCAACATGGCCAACGGCCTGCTGGTGGGCGCCAACAACAGCGGACACGACAGCTCAACCACCTTTGCTGCGGTAAGCGACGGCACCATCATCATCCGCGATCAGGACAAACAAACGCAGGACGTCAACGACCTGAGCCGCGACGTGGAGCACGCCAACCAGACGTTAAGCCCGATCTTCGACAAAGAGAAAGAGCAAAAACGGCTACAGCAGGCGCAGCTGATCGGCGAGATCGGCAATCAGGCGATGGACATAGCGCGGACCGAGGGGGCGATCGCCGCAACCAAAGCCGCCAACGAGAAAATGAATAACGTTACCGATGCCGATCGCCAGGCAGCAGCGGATAAGCTGGCGAAAGAGAAACCTGGCAAGGTCATCACCGATAAGGATATCAACGAACAGATTTACCAGACGGCGTATAACCAGGCGTTCAGCGAGTCGGGCTATGGTACGGGCGGTAAGGTTCAACAGGGTATGCAGGCGGCGGTTGCCGCAGTGCAAGGGTTGGCCGGTGGCGATCTAAAAGCCGCGATTGCCGGTGGGGCTGCGCCGTATCTGGCGGAACAGATACATCGCCTGGCACCGAATGAGGAAAGCCGAATTATCGCACATGCCGTGGTGGCTGGCGCACTGGCTGAACTGCAAGGCCAATCGGCCGCGGCGGGAGCTGCGGGCGCTGCGACAGCTGCATTAGGCACTAAAGCGATTGCCGAGGCGATGTTCGGCACCAGTGACTTCAGCAAAATGAGCGAAGAACAGCGCCAGACTGTTTCCGCGTTGGCTACGCTCGCAGGTGGTTTGGCCGGCGGCTTGGCAAGTGGCGATACGGCGGGTGCGGTCGTTGGTGGACAATCCGGTAAGAATACTTCTGAGAATAATGACCAGTTTAACTTCCCTATACCACCAGCCGTCCAGCAGGATGCATCGCTGGCATTTTGGATGGCACAGCAAGGGGCCGGACCAGAGGCTATTGATCAGGCAGTCAAAGACTCACATCTTGGTCCTTCAGTTGGTGTTACATATAAAGTTAAACCTTACGGTAAAGTTGAGGCTGCGGTTGGTGCCGGCTATGGCCTTTATGTAGACGGGACAGTCGACACAACGCAAATATCGCTTAATCAGGGGGAGACACTTGCTCTGGGCGGGCGAGTAGCTGGCCAAATAGGTATACAGCTGGGGCCATACTTTGCTAATACGCTTGATATGGAAAGAAATAACTCATTAGACTTTGGTTTTGGGATTGCCGGTGTGGGGATTTCGTATGGCAAAGATGGTGTAGGGTTAAGCTTGGGTGTAGGACCAGCTATCGGCTGGACCGGAATATCAAAAGAAACTGGAGTTGGTAATGTTGATATAAATGGTTCCTCCGGGACTGAGTTCTATCACTATGATTTTGAAAAAAAGTGAGATAGATAATGATGTTAATTTACTTTCAAATATTAATTATTGCCATTTTTTTTGTCTCTTTTATTGTTTTTTGTAAAAAAACGGGGCTCTCTTATTGGGCTCCTTCATCAATGTCAGTGTTCTTTGATGGCATTTTCTTTGTTGGTAAAGAAAACTTTACAGCTATGACTGCGAGGATTGTTCTTCTATTGGTCATTCCTGCATCTTTTTTACTGCGTTTTGATATAGAGGCGAGACACACATATCAATTTATTCTGATAGCTGGGGCATGGGCTTTTCTCATGTATTGCTATTATTACAAGGGTGAGATTAAGCCGGGAAGAATAAAGAGCTCAGCAATCTTTAGTGAGATTTTTTTTGCCAAAAGAGCTGGCTTACGGGGTTTGGCCTTGTGGAGCATTAGGGTAATATATGTTGTTGGTATTATCTTTCATTTTTTAAGTTGAGTTTTATGCTTCATTTTAACTTAATATAGTAGAGGGTAATTCCATAGAGTTATTATGGAGCGTTTTTTGGATAAATATATTGCCGGGTGTCAGGAGGAGAGGCTATGAAAAGATTTTACAAGACAGCCCTACCATTGGTGATTGGCGGTTTTATATTGCTTGGCTCCTTGGACTCTAGTGCTGTCACACGTGAAGAAATGCGGACACTCGATGCCGCCTATCCGCCTGGCAGTATTGTTAACTGCGAGGCCGAACTTGCCGGGAATGGTAAAAATCTATTGCCTATGACCACAAAAATTCGTGGGCATATCATAAGTAGAGCGGAAAATCTAAGCCACGCCGATGTCCGCGTGATGTTCATTCCTCATGGCTCATCAACGGCAACAATTACTCTGAGCTATCGGCAGAAAGTGATTATGGAAGAGAATGGTCAGCGGGTTTATATCGATCCGAAAAGCCTGAAAGTCTCAATGCCGGTCAGTCCTTCGAGTGAGGTGATTGTAGCCAAAGGATTTCGGGATCGGCTTCCAGCAACGCAAGAAGTCCAGCCCTATCAGACGACAGAAATCACCGATTTTCCGTCTTATGTGGTCAGGGCTCCGGGTGAATCCCCCCTTTATTGCCATAAAGTAGAGTAGGGAATAGTTTGAAAGCGAATAGACAGTTCCCAGCGACTAAAGACAGCGTGATTGTTCTTTCTAAAAGGCGGTTAGCAAATTGCACGTTCAACTAATTAATAATAAACAGGGTTTGCTATAATCTAATTTTATCAACCAATTTTTGTTGATAATGAAAAATTAATGATTTATGCCGCCAATACGACATGGATAGTTATTTTTTTTACCAATGTTGTTCCACTTACGATTAAGGAAGATTGCATGAAAAAGTTAATCATCTCCACTTTGGTTCTTTCCACTCTGGGCTTCGGCATGGCTGCCCATGCCGGGCAAAGTACCATCACTGCCGGTTATGCACAGAGCAAGGTACAGGACTTCAAGAATATCAATGGCGTGAACGTTAAGTACCGTTACGAGTGGGATTCGCCAATCAGCGTTATCAGCTCATTTACCTATATGAGCGGTGACAAGGATGAGTCTTACAATGTCTATCGCGACAAGGTCAATAATCATGCCGAAGTTAAATATTACTCACTGTCCGTTGGTCCGGCATACCGTTTTAATCAATTTGTCAGCGTTTACGGGCTGCTGGGTTTGAATTATAACAAGGTGGATTACAAGTCATCCTGGAGTAATTACGCATACAACACTTACGAATATATGGGTGAAGAGAGCGGTAACCAGAAGAAAACCTCCTTTATGTACGGCGTTGGTTTCCAGGTTAACCCAATGGAAAATTTGGCGGTAGATATCGGTTATGAAGGCTCCAAACTGGATGCCGGTGGTAAAAATCGCTCTATCAACGGTTTCAATATCGGCATTGGCTATCGTTTCTGATAGTTGCATGCTTCCGGCCTCCCGATATCAAGAGGCCGGTAATCTTTACCCCATCTTCGGATAGACCCCCGGCCCGATCGGCAGGCCGAGTGCGTACCGCGTCAGCAACAGTAAAATCCACACGGCAAAGAACACCAGCGGATACGGCAGGATCAGCACGTAATAGGTGCCGAGCTGGGCGTCTTTGCGGTAACGCTGCAGGAAACCGAGGAACAGCGGCAGGAATGGCGACATCGGTGCCAGCGGCAGCACCGAGGAGTCGGCAATGCGGAAGATCATCTGCGCGAATGCCGGGTGGAAGCCGAGCAGCATAAACATCGGCACAAAAAGCGCTGGCAAAAGGTGATGTTGCTGACGCATCGAAGTTACTCAATAAGGCCAGTGATGAAGTAAGCAGCGCCAAGTACTTCGGCCAAGAAAGGAAGTATTGGTCTGCTGAACCAATACAATTTAATGGTAACAAGGTCTATCAGCGGAATGATTTGTTTGATCCTAATGCTGTAGATGCCAGGGGGCGAAGCAATATTCAAAGGATGGAAAAAGGGTTGGCACCACTTGATGCAAATGGAAACTCTGTGAATTTACATCATATGTTGCAACGTCAAGATGGCCCTATAGCGGAGGTAACTCAAGCTTTCCATAAAGAGAATCATGGGGTTATCCATATCAATGATAACAGTATTCCTTCTGGCATTAATCGGACTGAGTTTGACAAATGGCGTTCTAATTACTGGAAAGAACGTGCTCAGGCTTTTAAAAGGTAGATGATATGAGCTTGAACGATATGAAAAATGCCATTGATATTATTAATGGTAAGATTGACGAGACAGACTTTGATGGGCCTAAAGATGATGCGCTCATTAAATCTGCTGAGAAGGTACTTGGCTTAAGCTTTCCTATAACATATCGATTCTTTTTAGAGAATTTAGGATGTGGGGATATCGCGGGTCAAGAGTTTTATGGGCTAATTAAATCTGATTTTTTTAACTCAAGTGTTCCTGATGCTGTTTGGATAACGATCCAAGAACGAAATAACTCTAATTTACCAGATAATTATATAATTGTCAGTGCTACGGGAGATGGGGATTATGTGGTCTTGGATTGCGCTCAATCAGGCTCAGAAGCTCCTGTTAAGCTATGGTCTCCTGGAGTGAATGATCATCAGCTCGCATTTAAGCCATTAGCAAATGATTTTGGCGAGTTTTTTTATAAACAAATGCAAAGTATAAGTTGATCTAATTCCCCCGGCTTTAGCCGGGGTTAGTATTTTTAAGCCTGAAACCCTTTCGCGGTATGCGAAGCGGGTACTCAGGCGAAATGGACTGCAATAGATGCGGGCCAGGATGGCAGCTTTGCTGCGGGAATTGTCGCGGGCGTGCCTGCTTCACTGTACGAAACGGTAGAAGGCATTGTGAAAATGGGCTTAAGCCCAGTGGACACATGGAGCTCAATCTCTGCCTTATTCGACGGTGATGGTGTATTAAGTAATGTTAGCGGCGCAGTAAAACAATCTTATATCGACAGAATAGATAAGCTGACTACTGAGTATCAAAAGGCGGGAGCCAGCGGCTCATTCAATGCAGGGGGCGAGGGTGGTAAACTACTGACTGATATTGCATCTTTGGCTGCCGGTGGTGCTGGGCTGGCCAAGGGCGGAGTGGTACTGACGGAGAAGTTTGCAGCTAAGGTTGCGGGTAAGGCTGAGTCGACAGCTATGAATGCTGGAAAATTATCAGCTGAAAAAGAAGCATTAGAAAGAATCGGGCAAAATGCGAAAAATATTTCTGATTTAAGTGGAAAACCATCTGGGGCGATATTACAGCAGCAAGCAGTGAAAAAAAATTTGATGGCCTTGCCCCTCAGTTTAATAATCCGGCAGTACATCCGAAGGATTTCCAGTTAAATATTAATGGGAAAATAATGGTTGCAGCTCCACCGTTAAGTTTAGGTGCTCCTGTATTTAAAGGAGCTACTGACGCTGATGTTATGACTTACTTTAAGCAACTTTCGAGGTCAGAGAATATGCAATCAGCTAAGGTGGTTCCTGGTAAAGGTACGGTGTATTCGTTAAAAGTCACAGAAGGACCTTCTGCTGGTAGCACTTTGACATTGAGAGACTTTTCAACGTCAGCACAACAAACTGGTGCTAAATGGACCATAGATTTAATGACTCCATCTATAAATGGTGGAAGAAGGGTGGAGATTAAATTTAAATGATTAAAAATATCAATGAGATATATAAATCTGTTGCCGAAAGTTCTTATGGATTGTCTTTGGGGGCTATATGGCAACATATCAGTGTTGAATGTTCTGAGTTGCCTGATAACTACTCTTTCAGGAAAAAAATATTTTTTGTTGTTTTGGGTAACTTATTGAATAATAAAAAAATTAAACTAGCTACGAATGGCGTGCTTTTGACTGCTCCTGTTGAGCAACAAATAAAAATGTTGGAAGAGGCCTGGCCTGCTTACCCATATGAAGATGATGATTTAGATGAATATGGAATGTGGTTTTTAGTTAAGGCACCTGTTGGGGTCGTTTGGCTAACACCTGATGGTGGAGAGCTATGGACTTGAAATAATCCCGACTACCGAGCCGGGATCCTTTTATCAGCCGTTACCAGCACCATCCGTCACGGCGCTTGAACACCGGCGCATCGCCGATATCGTTCAGCGGGCCCGGAAAATCCTTCAGCCACAGGGCCACCTTCTTGCGGTTGTCGAGAATAACTATCTGAGCAGTAAGCAGGTAGATGCATGATCTGCTGAAATGAAATTCTGTCAGACCAGCGGCGGTAAGCGACGGCACCATCATCATCCGCGATCAGGACAAACAAACACAGGACGTCAACGACCTGAGCCGCGACGTGGAGCACGCCAATCAGACGTTAAGCCCGATCTTCGACAAAGTAAAAGTGGTGAAAAAATAACCGAAAAATTATATCTAAAGGTATATCCCCCATTACTGCTGAAGCATCTGGGGTTGTGGGTGGCGGTGTGGCTGGGACAGTTGTAGGGGCAGGAATTGAAGCTGGGATGAAAGCTGAGGATGAAAAATGAAAAATAAACGTGTAGGTTTCTCAATGTTTTTATATTTATTTTTTTTTCGTGTGCATTATTGATAATAGGCATAGCTATTTTAGCTAGTTTTATCGCGCCAATAATTTTCTTCGTTCGTAATGGAGTTTTTGAGTATCGGTTAGATACGTTTATTTTTGCTTGCAAAGCTGGAGCAGGTGCTGGCGTTTCATTAGGCATTGGGGTTTGGGTGTTTGCTAAGATAGAAGAGATAAAAAAGAAAAAATGAAACGACTTTGCAAGACTGTTTTGCTACCGATGAACATCGGTATTGCAGTGCTTAGCCCCCTGAGTGCTGGTGCTGTCACACGCGAAGAAATGCGGACACTCGATGTAGGATATCCGGACGGTGGAGGAGTTCGTCCCGATGCATTTAGGGTGACGGCCATCATAGATGGTGTGCCTAAAACATACACATTTATACAGTGAGATAGACGATGACTATAGAAGAAGCCTACAGCTTTATAGCTAACGAGGTGCTGGCATTTGTCGGTACTGAGCCTTGGGATGTCGCTGGGGTTGATATTGAACTGTTCGACCAAATGAGCAGTAGTCAAGGTTGGCGTGTATACCGGGGCCAGCGTTATCCTGCGTTGAACATACCAAGCTTACCTATTTCTGTTTCCGCTACAAAAGCAGCTATTTGTTTAAGAGATAATCTTGTTAAACAACATAATAAAAATATAACAAATATATATTTCAGTATTTCATCTGAAGGTGATTTCAAGATAAACTATAAGTATGATGAATGATGTTAATTCTATTTCTCCCCCCGATAACTTTTGGGGGTAATAGTTGCTGGCTTGAGCAGTTGCAACCCCTGTTCCAACGTTTTAGGTAGATGAAGATAAAAAGTGCGATTATAAAATCGGCTTGCTGGGTGGCCGATTTTACTATTGACGTGAAGCGGATCGCAAGTTACTGGTACAACTAATTAATTATGAAACTGGATTTTTTTGGGGTGGCGGCATATTTGGTGTTGAAGTGATTTAAGTTAACCATTTGAAAATAAGGTGATTTTAACTATGTTAATGTTGTCGGTGACGACTTAAACTAGTGTCATAAAAGGGTCTGAAAGGTCGTGGGCAGTGATCTCGGTTGTGATCATATTATTTTTTTATGTGGCATTACATAAGTTTAAAATGAAAAAATTACTTATTAGCATTATTTATTGTTTTGTGTGTTTTCTTGTGTTCATTTTATTAGCAAAGGGTGTTATTCATTTTTTCAAATTTGGTCAACTGCACTTTACCCAACAATATCTTCAAGATTCTTTGGTGGTTAGTGGTATTGTTGGCGTTGCAACTGGTGTTGGTTCATGGGTTTTTGCAAAGATAGATGAGTATAATGCTAATAAGAAATCATCCTCTAATGAACCACCGAAGGATTGATAAATGAATAGACGCAATGAGAAATGCTGAACATTTCCATTTGTTTTTTCTTGCAAAACTGGGGCAGGCGCTGGCGTTCCATTAGTCATTGGGATTTGAGTGTTTGCTAAGATAGAAGAGATAAAAAATAAAACGACTTTGCAAAATCGTTCTGACCATAGGTATTACCGTGCTTAACCCAATGAATAAGAAAATAGGGTGAAAAATGGACATCATTCGATTAGAGATGTCTCTCGGCACACTGATGAAAATGGCATTGAGAAATTATGGTGCTTGCTTTTAAATACGTTAAATCGTTTTTTTATAGTTGTTTTTTTGAATTTTATCATTGCTATTAATTAAATTGGTAATTTAATTAGTGTTTTTTAACTAAAGGAGAGTTTTGTTTTTCTATTAAACAAGTTTATAGGGCTGTTTTTTTGTTTTTCTGGAGGGCG
Organism: Serratia sp. GW822-FHT06E05; assembly: GCF_058799445.1. Classification (NCBI taxonomy): domain Bacteria; kingdom Pseudomonadati; phylum Pseudomonadota; class Gammaproteobacteria; order Enterobacterales; family Yersiniaceae; genus Serratia; species Serratia sp. GW822-FHT06E05. Next base: position 114,116 of record NZ_JBXALM010000003.1, on the reverse strand, counting down.
CCAGTTCTCTTTAGTGGCTATTATTTTTAGAATGTTAGATTTTTTAGGCTGTGTAAAATAAAAAATTTTAATAAATCATTTATTTTTATAGAGTATTAATGTCGGCATTGGCTATTATCTCTGATAGTTGAATGTGCCAGGCCCCCCCGAAGGGAGGCCGACCACGCTTACCCCATCTTCGGATAGACCCCCGGCCCGATCGGCAGGCCGAGTGCGTACCACGCCAGCAACAGTAAAATCCACACGGCAAAGAACACCAGCGGATACGGCAGGATCAGCACGTAATAGGTGCCGAGCTGGGCGTCTTTGCGGTAACGCTGCAGGAAACCGAGGAACAGCGGCAGGAACGGCGACATCGGTGCCAGCGGCAGCACCGAGGAGTCGGCAATGCGGAAGATCATCTGCGCGAATGCCGGGTGGAAGCCGAGCAGCATAAACATCGGCACAAAAATCGGTGCCAGAATCGACCAGATGGCCGAACCACTGGCGATAAACATGCACAGGAAGGCAGAGAGGAACATCAGGCCGAGGAACGCCGGTGCGCCGCTCATGCCGGCGGCTTCCAGCATGTCGGTCAGGCCGATGGCCATAAACTTGCCCATGTTGCTCCAGTTAAAGAACGCCACGAACTGCGACAGCGGAAACACCATCACGGTAAAGCCGGCCATGCTCTTCATCGGCTCTATCAGGTGGTGGGGAATATCGTCTGGCCGTCGGATCTGTTTGGTGACCACGCCATAGGTAATGCCGACGGTGAAAAAGAACAGGATGATGATCGGTACTATGCCTTTAATGAACGGCGAGGGGATCACCGAGCCGGTTTTGGGATCGCGCAGCGGAGCAGCTTCCGGTACCACCAGCGCGGCGATAATCGCGATAAACACCAGTGCGGCGATGCCGCTCATCATCAGCCCACGGTTTTGCAGCGGGGTTAGCGCTTCAATTTTATCTTCCGCGCTGCCGCGCCATTCCGGCAATCTGGGCTCAATAAACTTATCGGTCAGCAGTGCGCCGGCGATGGTCAGCACGATCACCGAGGTGGCCATAAAGTACCAGTTGTCGATCACGCTGACGTGAACGGCGGCGTCTACCGCTTTGGTGGCCTCGGTACTGATACCGGACAGCAGCACGTCGGTGGTGACGATCAGCAGGTTGGCGGTAAAGCCGGAAGCGACCCCGGCGATAGCGGCCAATAGCCCGGCAATGGGATGGCGGCCCACGGCAAGGAACATCAGTGCGCCGAGCGGCGGCATCACCACCAGCGCGGCGTCCGATGAAATGTGGCTGAAGAAGGCGATAAACAGCACCATGTAACTGGCATAGCGTGCGCTAACGCGTGAGGCCATTTTATACATCAGCGCCTGCAACAGCCCGACTTTCTCTGCCAGCCCAGCGCCGATGACCAGTGCCAGAATGGCTCCCAGCGGCGCAAAGCTGCTGAAGTTATGAATGATGTTCGGGAAAATCCACTGCATGCCCGCTACGCTCATCAGGTTATTCACCTTGATCAGCTCGCCGGTGGCCGGGTTCTTCACCGCTACGTCCAGCCAGGAGAACAGCGCTGTGGCCAGCATTAAAATAACGATTAAATAGACGAACAGTAAAAAAGGATTGGGGATTTTATTCCCGATGCGTTCTACCCAGTAAAAAATGCGACCGGGGCTTTTATTGACTGACGTTGTGGCCTCACTCATTGTCTTACCCTCTGTGTTTGTCCTGTTGTGTTTATTTTTTATTATTTGATTTATTTATAATTATTTTCACAGGCCCGTGGGTGGGCCTGTGTCGTTCTGTCATTATTTTAACGGCGAAGGTTTAACCCCCGACGGGATTGGGCAACTGTACGGCTGTTCTGTTCGTTGGCGTTCGAACTCGCGGCGGCACTCCGCCAGCAGAGCGCTGTCGCTCAACAGGTCGATGGCGGTGGCCGCCATCACCTTGCCCGCCAGGCACATGCCCTTGTGCGCAATAGAGGTGCGGCCCTGCGCCACCAGTTGCCAGGTGTGCAGCGGGGTACCGAGCGCAAAGCACGGGCTGAAGCACTGAGCGGTCGGCGTCACCCAACTGACGTCGCCGACGTCGGTGGAGCCGTACAGCAGATCTTCTGAGGCCACATAAGGCGCGACTTCATCCATCAGTACCTTGTCGCCCAGGTTTTGCACCCATTCACGCCCAGCCGCCCCGCCAGTCCGGGCGATATTCAACTTGGCATTACGCAGGTCGTCCTTGTTCAGCGTTTGGCGGATCTCGGTGGCGAAGCTGCGCTCCTCCTCGCTGTACTCCGGCAGACCGAAGCCACAGACGTGGCGATACATCACCTGTTCCATGCTGCGGTTTGGCACATAGTTGGAACAGGCCTTGTCGAAACGTACCGTCATTTGGGTATCGGTCATTAGCGCCGCACCCTTGGCAATGTTGATCACTCGCTGGTAAATATCCTGCGCTTGATCGAGCTGCGGCGCGCGGATCAGATACAGCACTTCGGCGTCGGCTTGCACCACATTGGGCGAGCTGCCGCCGGTATTGGTAACCGCATAGTGCAATCGCGCTTCCTGCACGATGTGCTCACGCAGGAAGTTGGCACCGGTGTTCATCAATGTCACGGCATCCAGCGCGCTGCGGCCAAGGTGGGGTGAGTTGGCGGCGTGCGCGGCGACCCCCTTGAACTGAAACGCCGCCTGAATATTGGCCAGGGTGCTGGTATTGAACATGCCGCTGAAGCCTTCGGGGTGCCAGGTGAGGGCGGCGTCGGCGTCATCGAACAGCCCTTCGCGTACCATAAAGGTTTTGCCGGAACCGCCCTCTTCGCCAGGGCAGCCGTAGAAACGCACGGTGCCGGTCAGGTGCTGTTGCTGCATCCAGGCTTTGACCGCGAAGGCTCCCGCCAATGCGGCGGTGCCCAACAGGTTGTGACCACAGCCGTGACCGTTCCCGTTTTCGACCAGCGGTTGCGGCGTGGCGCAGCCTGACCGTTGGCTTAATCCGGCAAGGGCGTCGTACTCGCCCAGCAGGGCGATCACCGGCTGGCCGCTGCCATAGCTGGCGATAAATGCGGTTTCAATGCCGCCGACGCCGCGTTCAAGCGTAAAACCTTCTTGCTCCAGCGCATCGGCCAGCAAATTGGCAGAATAGGTTTCGGTAAAGCGTGTTTCCGGGTGATCCCAGATACTGTCGCTCAGTGCGCTAAAACGCGGCTGGTGTTGGTCAATGTAGTGATGGATAAATTTCAGCAGCTGTGGATGGCTCATGCTTGGCTCCCAAAAGTAGGCAGGTTAAGCGCCAGCGACGCCAGCGTTTTCACTGCCACCGCCATGACCTGTTCGTTAAAATCAAACTTCTCATTGTGGTGCCCGGCGCTCAACTCGGTGCCGAAGATTACGTACGAGGCCTGCCCGCCGTGCGATTTCACCCGTTCCATCATGTAGGTTGCGTCTTCTGAACCGGCGGCCTGCTCGCGGCGGTCGACCACCGAACTCAGTTCGGCAATGCCCTGCGCCTGTCGGTGAATGTAGTCCACCCACGGCTGGGTCGGTTTGCTGCTCTGCGCCGCGCCCATCAGTGCGATATCGCACTCAACGCCGTGCATTTTTGCCGCGCCCTCAATCACGTTCAGCGCCTGCTGGTAGACAAATTCGTTGATGGCATTGGTGGCGCCGCGGGTTTCTACTTTCATAAATGCGTGGTCGGCGATCACATTACGACCGGTCCCTGCCTGCAGCACACCGACGTTGATGCGCGAGCTGCCTTCGCTGTGGCGTGGAATGGCGTACAGCCCCAGCGTGGCCTGTGCCGCCGCCAGCAGCGCATTGCGGCCATCTTCCGGTTTGGCCCCCGCATGGGCGGCCACGCCACGGTAGGTGACGTCGAGTTTGCTGGTCGCCATAAAGCTGTCGCTGCCGCACACCAGTTCGCCGGCCGGCACGCCGGTGCCGATATGCACCGCAGTGAAGAAATCAACGTCGTCCACTACGCCGGCTTCCACCATGGATTTTGCGCCGCGGGTGCCTTCCTCCGCCGGTTGGAAAATCAGTTTGATGGTGCCGTTGAGCTGAGGCTCCAGGCTTTTGAAAACGTGTGCCAGTCCCAGGCCGATGGTGGTGTGGCCATCGTGACCGCATGCATGCATCATGCCGCTGTTGCAGGAGGCAAAACCTTCGCGAAACGGCAGGTGATCCGGCTGCAGCTTTTCGTTGAGATCGAGCGCGTCCATGTCAACGCGATAGGCGATCACCGGCCCGGGACGGCCGGTATCCAACGTGGCGACAATACCGGCGAAGCCGCCGGAAAAATGTGGCAGCCATTTTTCCAGCGCACCCTGTTCGCGGGCGCGCTGCTCCTGAGCCTGCAGAGCCTCGGCCGACGGTAACCCCATGCGGGCGTCGGCGTTAATCACTTCACGACCCAGTTGCAGGCGGTAGCCCAGCCGATCCAGCTCTTCCGCCACCAGGGTAGCGGTGCGGAATTCAAACCAGCCGGACTCGGCGTAGCGGTGAAAGTCACGCCGCCAGGCCTGCAGCTGCGGGTACAGATCGGTCACCAACATCGAAAGCGGATTATTCATTTTGATATCTCATAAGTTATCGCGCCCAGGTAAATGCCGGGCAGCAGTGGTGCGCTGAACCAAATCAGACGGTGAAGCTATTTAATGAAAAAAAAGACGTATTTAGTGACTAACTGCCGTGAATAGCGCTTATCGGCGCAGAAAATGCGCTTAATTAAGCGAAATAAGAATTTGGTTATATATTCTGTTTTTTTCGAATGTACACAATGGAATCAGGCTAAATAAGATGCCAATATCTTGCTATTGATAAACAACGGTTATCGCCATTTGCCTATGCCAGCCTCAATAAAATTGCACCAATTACGTGCGTTTGTAGAAGTCAGTCGCCAGGGCAGCATCCGCGCCGCCAGCCGCACTTCACGCCTTTCCCAGCCTGCGTTAACCAAGTCGATTCAGGAGCTGGAGCAGGTGCTGGGGGCCAAGCTGTTTATTCGCCGCAGCCAGGGTGTGGTGCTGACCGACTGCGGCGATAACTTTTTCCAGCATGCCAGCCTGATCCTCGAAGAGCTTCGGGTGGCGCAGGAGGATATTCAGCAACGGCTGGGGTTGGCGGGTGGTTCGGTGAATATCGGCGTAGGCGGCAGCATTGCGCGCACCGTCATGCCGCAGGTTATCACTCAGTTTCATCGTGAATACCCGAAGGTCAAAGTACGGATTGTCGAAGGACAGCTGGTGTCGATGATCCCGGAGCTGCGCCAGGGCGAGCTGGATTTTACCGTCAATACTTATTACCCCAGCAGCCTGGACAATGAATTACAGTACGAACGGCTGATGGAAAAAGAGTACAAGGTGGTGGTGCGCAAGGGGCATCCGATGGAAGGAGCGACGTCCCTGAAACAGCTGCAGCACTGCGACTGGACCATGCCGACGCCCAAAGGCAGCTACTATCGCCTGCTGCACGATCTGTTCGGGGATTTGGGAATGGCGCCGTCAATCAGCGTGACCTGTGAGACATTTATGGCCTGCACCAGCCTGGTGGCGCAAAGTGATTTCGTCAGTATTTTATCGGTAGATGTGATCTCTGACCCAATACTGGGTAAGCATCTGGTGCCGCTGGCGCTGGAAGAAAGCTTGCCAAAGGCGACGTTTTATCTGATTCAGCGTAAGGACACCACGCTGACGCCGATGGGCGCACACCTGGCGCGCCTGTTTCGTCTGCACTGTCGCTGAGATCAGCGCCCCCGAAGAGGGCGCTGATGCTTAGAATGCCACGGAACCCTGCACGAAGAAGGTGCGTGGTTCACCGACGTATTTGCCGAAGTTGTTGTCGTTGGAGCGGGTGAAGTAGCGCTGATCGAACAGGTTTTTCACCCCGGCACCCAGCGTCAGATTCGACAGCTGCGGCCCGAAGTTATACTCACCACGCATATTCCACACCATATACCCGGCGATGTTGCCAAACTGGCCGTCGGCGCTTTCCTGCGTGACGTAATCCGGCCCGGTGCCCGGCGAGTGCTGCTTGGACTGGGCATAGCTGTCCAGATTCCACACCCAACTGCCGGTGGCGTAGCGGGTGCCGACGGTATACACCTGGCGTGAATAGAACGGCAAATCCTTACCGGCGAAGTCGCCCTTGTCGGTGCTGGCTTTGGTATAGGTGTAGCTGGTATAGACGCTTACGCCATCCAGCGCGCGGTTCAGTTCGCTGAGATCGTAGCTGAGCGCCAGCTCGATACCCTTGTGCTTGGTGGCGCCCATGTTGGTCCAGCCGACGTCGTTGCTGATGTACTGCAGCTGGTTATCGAAATCGATATAGAACAGCGTGGCCTCGGCTTTGACGATGGTGTCGTCATAACGGGTACCGAATTCATAGGTATGGGCTTTTTCCGCCGTCAGGCCCGGCGCGGGTTGGTTGCCGTTGCCACCCTTGGTCAGCTGGAAGTACTGCATGCTGCCGAACGAGGTGTTGGCGTTGGCGAACAGCTTCCAGGCGTCTGACATGTGGTACATGACGTTCAGTGACGGCAGCGGTTCGCTGTAGCTCTTCTCGCGGCTGATGTTGTTGAACGAATCGTCCACATGGGTGCGGATGCTTTCATAGCGGAGGCCCGGCGTAACCGTCCAGTTGCCGACGTTAATGGTGTCGTCAATGTAGAGTGCGTGGGCTGCGGTGCCGCCGGAGGTGTGCTGATAGTAATCCGGCGTTTCCGGCGTAGAACCGATATCTGCCGGGTTGTACCAGGCTGAACGGGACGCTTTTTCATCCATGGTTTCGTTCAGGTAGCGGTAGCCGAGGGTGATCTCGTGCGCCATGTCCCAGAAACGGAAGACCTGCGAGTAGCTGGGTTCAATCGCCCAGGTGGAGTAGTGGCGTGGGTAAGACACCATACGCTTCATCCCGGCGTTTTTACCGGTGCCTTCCGATTCGATGCTGCTGCCGCGATAGCTGTCGGTGAAATACGTCAGCACTTCGAACTGCTTGTCGTCTTCCTGGTGCTTATATTTGAACGACATATCCTTGCGGCGGCCTTCGAACTGGTCCCACGGACGGGTCGACTGGAACGGATTTTGCGCATACTGCGCGCTGCTCAGCCCGCCAGGCATACCGGATTTTGCGTCGTAATAGTGGAAATTGGCCAGTAACTCATCGCGTTCGGTAAACGCATAGCGCGTTTTCAGCATGAAATCGTCGATGTCGGTATTGTCGTTGTTGTCGCGATAGCCCTGGCCGTGCAGGCCGGAATACAGCAGCTCTGCACCGAAACCGTTGTCGGCGGTGCCGCCGAGCGAGGTGCTGGTCAGGGTTTTCAGGCCGCCGTGGCTGGCCCCCTGGGTCTGGACGCTGGCCGCGCCACCGAAGGTTTTCGGGATGTCCTTGGTGACGAAGTTAATCACGCCGCCGACGTTTTGCGGCCCGTAACGCACCGCGCCACCGCCGCGCACCACGTCAACCGATTGCAGGCTGCCAATCGACAGCGGTGCCATCGACAGCTGTGGCTGGCCGTAAGGCGCGACCGCCAAGGGGACGCCGTCCATCAAAATGGTGGAGCGAGGTGAAAGGCGCGAAGTCAGGCCACGTACGCCGACGTTGAGCGAAATATCGCTGCCGCCGGTACCGTTGCTGTCGCGCACCTGCACGCCAGGCACGCCGCGCAGGGTATCGGCAATGGTCTGATCGCCTTGTTCATGCATTTGTTGTTCGGTCACGATGGAACGTGCGCCGGGGTGGTTGAGCAACACCGAACTGGTATCCGGGTTATCCAGCCAGTTGCCGACGACGGTAATAGTGTCGGCTGGCGCATCATTTTGAGATTTATTATCAGCAGCAAGGACTGGCAGCGCCATGGCAACGGAAGCCGCCAACAGCGAAAGACGAAAAAGAATTGACATAATAATGCCTTAAAAGTTTCGAACCCGGATGTGTTTTTTTAGAAATGACAATCTTAATGATAATTATTGGCAAGTAAATAGCTTTGTTGCGGAATAATTCAACCGGTAAGCAAGTGGCGGGGAAAGGTGTCGGAGCCCGGCCGGCGGGCCCCGAGCGGGGGATTATTTTGCGGTGACCCAAAACACGCCGCTGTAATCCAGCGCGGTGAATTTATGGTGCACCATTTCAATATCCGCTTGCGGATCAATATCTTTAAATAAGTCCGGGTGCAGGAATTTGGCGATAGCCTCGACCGCAATAAAATTCAGCGGCGTGTCATAGAACTGGTGGTAAATCGCCATCACGCGTTTTTCCTTTACCGCCTTCAGCACGTTGAGGCCGGTGCGGTTCATCAGTACCGCCAGCTTTTTCTCTGTGGTGGCGGTATCGGTGGCATAGCCCAAGGGAACCGCCAATGTACCTTTATGACCGCGGCTCCAGTCGGCGCCGGTCATCAGATAGAAATCCGGGTTGCTGGCGATCATCTGTTCCACGTTCACCTCACCGCCCATTTCCGGGAACAGTTTGCTGCCGATGTTGTTGCCGCCGGCGGTATCGATAAATTGGCCAAAGCTGCCCTTGCCGAAGGTGTTGCAGCACTGCTCGCCTTTCATGCCGGCGCTGCGTTCGATAAACACGCTGGGGCGCTGTTCCGGCTTCAGCGTAGCCACCCGCTGGCGTACCAGATCCAGACGTTGCTGGTAGAGCTGGATAAAGGCGTCGGCATTTTGCTGTTCGTCAAACACCTTGCCCAACAGCTGCATGCTGGCGACGGTGTTGGTCAGCGGCTGCTGACGGAAGTCGATAATCAGTACCGGGATGCCGATTTTTTCCAACTGGGCCAGCACGCCGCTGTCCTTCAGCTTGCTCAGCAGGCCGATGTCGAAAATGATCAGATCCGGCTTACGGACAACGGCGCTTTCTACGCTGAAATCGCTGACGTAAGGGTTATCGAAGGTGGGGATCTGCATCACCTGCGGGAATTTTTTCGCGTAGGCCTCCACCAGATCCGGTGCCTTCACCTTCAGCGAGTTATCCCAGGCGATGATATTTTTCAACGGCTCCTGCGGATGCAGGATATTCAGTGCCAGCAGCGCGCGGGCATCGGCCAGGATCACCCGTTGGGCGGGCTGCTGCAGGGTGACTTCTCGACCCGCGACATCGGTGACGACGATCGGTGCGGCCTGTACGGCGCTGACCATCAGCAGGGCGCAGGCGGCCAGCCAACGGCTGGCTTTGGCAATAAGAACGGCAGGCATGGAGATCCTTGGGCATGGGGTGTTGAATAAAGAGGCTAATGATAATCCATATCCTTTCGCTTTTTGAACACCCCCGTGCGGATATCTTAGGCTTTGCCCATTAGCGGATCGCTGACGCTGTGCTCGCCGCTTTCCAGCCGCCCGGCCATGCGGCGTTGCCAACCGTCAGAAGCCTGCAGTGAAATATCGTACCAACCTCCGCTGGCCCTGGCGTCAAAGGCCTGCTGGTGGCGCTCTCCTGCCGGCAGCTCAATCGACCAGGGGCCGTTTTGCGTATAAGGGCAGCGGGCGATAGTCACGGTTATAGCCTGACGGGTGGGGTTAGTGAGGGTTAATGACAAGTGGTCGCCTTGCGGCGTCAGGCGGACTTGCGGCTGCGGTTGCCCAATGGCGCCGCGCAGTTCACGATGAAAGCCGTTCGGGCCCAGCAGCCACAGGTGATACTGGTTCGTCACGGACCAGTTATCGCTGAGCGCTTTGCCGGCCTCGACGGTATAGCGCCGTGGGATCTGGTTCAAATCCAACCGGTCGTAAACGTGAAATACCACCCCCTGTGCCCCGGTGTTGTACAGGTTGAGCGTCAGTAATTGCTGGCTGGGGGAGAGAGTTTCTTCAACATGCAATTGATAAGGCAGGGCGCGTGAAGGGCGTGCCAGCCGTGCCTGATGCGGCAACTGTTGTTTGTCTGCTGCCGGCAGAGGCACCTGCGGCAATTGCTCCTGCCGCTGGCGCAGGCTGTCGGCGGAATGGCGGCTGGTGGCGGGCAGATTGGGCAAGGTTTCCCCGTTGGGATCGACAAAGTTGAAGGCCGAAGTGAGATCGCCACATACCGCGCGTCGCCAGGCGCTGATATTGGGTTCGTGTACCTGGAAGCGCTTCTCGAGAAATTGCAGCACTGAAGTGTGGTCGAATACCTGTGAATTAACCCAGCCTCCGCGGCTCCAGGGCGACAGCACCAGCATAGGCACACGCGGGCCGGGGCCATAGATGCGGCCGTCCGGCGGCGGTTGTTCCTGTGAACCTGGCGGGGCGACATGCTGAAAGATTTCACTGTCGAACGGCACCGTCGATTTACCGGCGAAGGTGCCATCTTCACGCAGTGACGGTGCGGAGGGCGACGGCATATGATCGAAGAAGCCGTCGTTCTCGTCGTAATTGACCAGCAGCACGGTTTTACTCCACACCTCGGGATTCTCCGTCAGCGCATTGAGGATCTCCTGGGTGAACCAACCTCCCTGCACCGGGCTGGAAGGCCCAGGGTGTTCCGAGTAGGCCGCCGGAGCGATGATCCAGCTTACCTGCGGCAATTTGCCTTGCTGCACGTCGGCGCGGAAACCGGCCAACATGGCCTCTAAATCGTTGCCGTCCGCCGCCGGCAGCGTATTGCCATTGCCTTTGTATAACGGCGCTTCGGCGTTCAGCTCGTCGCGGTAGGGGACAAAGGCAGTAAAGTCCTTCGGCGGCTGCGCCGGATTGCCTACTTTCACGCTGGCCGCACGGTACTGACGGAACCCCGCCAAAGGGTTGTCGGTGAAGTTATCCGGTAAAAACTGATAGACCTTCCAACTGACGCCGCTGGCTTCCAGCCGTTCGGGATAGGTTTGCCATTGGTAGCCTACGTCGGGTGGGCCTGGGCTGTCCCATTCGTTGACCACTACGGCGACCTCGGCTGCCGTCGGACCGTTAGTGCCGGTCCAGTGGAACAAGCGATTGGTGTTTGTGCCGGCGTGGATCGAGCAATGATAGGCGTCGCACAGGGTGAAGGTTTCGGCCAGGGCAAACTGGAAGGGCAGCTCATGCCGACGGTAATAACCCATCGAGGTCGGCGTTTTGTAGGTTGGCCAGGCGCTCATGCGGCCGCTGTCCCAGGCAGCTTGCTCATCCACCCACGAGTGCGGCGTGCCGCTCACCCGCTGGGCATTGCCACGTTTGCTGTCCAGATGGTAAGGCAGCACCAGTCGATCTTCCCCTTGCTGTTGCCAGACGTGACGGTTGTCGGGCAAAGGAATGGTTATGCGATCGCTAAAGCCGCGTACGCCGGGCAGCGTGCCGAAGTAATGGTCGAAGGAACGGTTTTCCTGCATCAGGATCACCACGTGTTCGACATCGTTGATGGTGCCGGTGCGGTTATTGGCTGGGATCGCCAAGGCTTTGCGGATCGACGCGGGTAACAGTGAAAAAGCCGATCCGATGGCGGCAGCCCGCAGTATTTCTCTGCGCAAAAAGTCAGGCATGCGTCGTTAAACTCCCTGAGGTTTGCTTTGAAGATAGTTGCTAACGACGGTAATAGCGAAAAATAACAAGGAGATGAACAGGGGAAAAATAATGCCCCGCATGGGGGCATTGATGGGGAAGCTTATTGTCGGATCAGACGACCGAGGGTTGGCGCCGTTTCGAAGTCGCTGCGGAACGGGTTGATGTCCAGGCCGCCGCGGCGGGTATAGCGGGCAAAAACGCTGAGCTTTTCCGGTTGGCAGCTTTGCTTGATGTCGTTGAAAATGCGCTCAACGCACTGCTCGTGGAACTCGTTATGCTGGCGGAAGGAGATCAGGTAGCGCAGCAGGCGCTCGCGATCGATTTTCCGGCCCTGATAGTGGATCACCACGCTGCCCCAGTCCGGCTGGTTGGTGACCAGACAGTTGGATTTCAGCAGATTGGACGACAGGGTTTCGGTCACGATGTCCCCATGTTGGTCTGCTGCACCGTGCAGATATTCCGGCTTAAAGTCGAAATCATCGACGGCAATATCCAGATCGTCGATATTGATGCCCGGCAGGCTATCGATCTGCGGCGAATATCCGTCCAGACCCGGATAGAGCTTAACCCCAACCTGGCCGTTTGCCGCTTGCGACAGGTCTTTTTGCATCGCGGCACTCACCTGTTCCACGCTGTCGAAGCGCGTCTGGTTAAAGCTGTTGAGATAAAGTTTGAATGACTTGGACTCGATCAGGTTGGTGGAAGAATGGGGCAGGGTGAACTCACCAATGCCCACCACCGGCTTGCCTTTGGCGTTGAGCCAGGAAAGCTCGAAGGCGGTCCACAGATCAAAGCCGCTGAACGGCAGGTTTTGTTCATCTACACCGATCAGATCCCGACCGCGTGAGCGTGGCAGGGCCTCGAGCAATTCGGGAGCGTACTGGTCCGGATAATCGGAGTTTGCGCCAAGATGGGTGATTTTATCTTGTTTTTTGATATGCATATTCATTGCTCCTTGCATGATCGGTATTGATATAGCGGTTAAACAGGCTGCGAGCGGCGTAAATCGGCCCGACACCCACCAGGGCGTAGACCACCTTGATCAAGAATTGTGACAGGATCATGGTCTTGATGATATCCCAGCTCAGAACGTTGTAGAACGCCAGCGTGCAAAACACCACGCTGTCGATGGCCGAGGCGACCACGGTGCTGGTGATCACGCGCACAAACAGGTAGCGGGAGTTGGTCAGCTCTTTGATTTTGCACAGCAGGTAAGAGTTGACGTTCTCGGAGATTAAATAGGCCGCGGACGACGCCACCAGGACCGCCATGATGCTGTGGACGATGCCGTCATAGGTCTTGCTGAACTCCCACTGCGGAATACTGGGTACCAAGGTGGTGACCCAGACGCCCAGCACGAAAATCAGGTTTGCCATAAACGAGATGATGATGGTGCGCCTGGCCAGTCGCAGCCCGTAAAACTCGTTCAGAATATCCACCAGGATAAAGGTGAGGGGGTAAATAAAAATCGCCGGGGGAGTGATGAGGTTCAATGCGGGAATTTGAATCGGTTTGACGCCACACAGGGTTGAGAAGATATAAATCACGCTGAGTGCGACGGTAATGATCAGGTAGGCGTACCACGATCGTTCATGGCGATCGCTGAGTTCATAGGCGGTTTGCTGCTGATTGTTACCGTAGATTTTGCGGTACAGCGCCTGCAGCTCATGGCGGCTCAGATCTTCCGATATTTCGCTGTCGGCCAGCTCATTGAGCCCCATGGTGATGGTTTTGCCGGTGGCCAATATCATGACATTGGCGGCGAGGGTGCCATGCCGGGTAAAGCCCAATAGCTTGAACTTTTGATTCGGTTCCATTTATAGCCGTTCTCCAAAGATATAACCCAGGAATTGCACGGTATCCTGATGATTTTTTTCCATGCAGTAATCTTCTTTGTCGTTAACCACAAAGAAGCCATTTTTTCCCGAGTGATACAATAAAGGCGAATCGCAAACCAGCACCGGCGGGCGTTTTATAATAATCACCTCGCCTGGAATAAATGAACCTTTTATTTCGGTCTCTATTTTCATTGCTACCATATTTGACTCATCGCCGAAGAAATAAGTCAAAGGGAACTCCGTCACCAGTTGGCCGACTTTCCAACCGGCAACTGCTAAAAAACGCGACTGAGGAATAACGGGCACAGCGGAAGGGTTTTTATTGCCTTCGGTAGAGAGCGTTTCATTGAGCAGTTCCAGCTTGGCCAGATCATAATCTTCGATCTCTTCACAGGAAACGCCAAAGAAATCTGAAATCCGGTTGACGGTGGCCTGCTGCACGTTGTTAACCCGGCCGTCGAGAATTTTATAGATGGTGGTACGCGTCAGGCCAGTGCGGTTAGAGAAGGATGCTTTAGTTTCGCCCCGGGTGCGCATCAGATATTCAATATTCTTAATGATGTTGATTTTGCGCTGCGCGTTAGTGGTCTTCATAAGCATTCCTTACAATATTCTGGCCGGCATTACTATATCGCACGCGCCGACATTGTCCAGAACTGACGCTGAGGTAGGGGCGGTAACCGGCTGATTAATCATTGGAAATGAGCTTTGATCTCTCACGTATCATGCCAGCTGATGCTTTTATCATGATGAGTAAAATGTAAAACAAAGGTAATTAAATATAAATCAATTGGTTAGGTTTAAGACTGGGGAAAGTGGACACAAAAGTGGGTTTTGTGTCTACTTTTGTGTTGACCACGGTGGTTTCTGTGAGCTACTGTTCATCCACACTGAAGTGTTTCTTGACGGTCAAAACGGTTAATAAACGATTGTCTGACAACTTCTATAATAAAAAGCTCGGGGAGGGAGGCGTTTCCATTCTCTGGGTATTAAAGGATGTTTTAGCTACCGACACCAGGGATCCCCACTACGTCTTCTGTTTTACCTTCGCAGTAAAAAACCCGCTTTCATATTGATGCCAGTCGGCTTTTTAGCCGACCGATATCAATTTGTTGCGCCTAAAAAGGTGGCGACAACTTAATCAAACCCCCTTTCTGTACCGATTACCCCCACTCCCCAGCGCGGGAGAGTAGGGATATCAATCAGCTTTGCGCAGGCGCAGGTTTCTGAGAACGGCTCATGGCCAACTTAAATACCCAATAGATCAGGCTGGCAGCCAGCAGAGAGTTGATGGTCGGCACGCCCCACTCGGTCACCAAGCCGACGATGCTGCCGACGATACTGGCGATGATCGCCGCCCAGCCGATAGTTGGCGTCTGGTCCGGCAATTTCCCTTCGCGACGGCTCTCGTCGAGAATTTTGCGGTGAGTGCGCAGCAGATAATAATCCACCAGCATGACGCCGATAATCGGCGGGAACACCACGCCAAGCACCGTCAGGAAGTCGACGAAGCGGTCGAGGATCCCCAGTACTGACAATGTGGTGCCCAGCACGCCGATCACCAGGGTGGTGGCAGTGTACTTCAGTCTTTTGCCCGTCATGCCTTCGACGGCGTTAACGATGCCCAGCGAAGAGGAATACAGGTTGAGGTCGTTAACCCTGAGGGTAGAAAACACCACGACCAGCAGGCCCGCACCGCCGGCGACCTGTGACATGATGGTGACCACATCCGCCGTGCCCAGCGTTTTGGCGATCAGTATCGCCAGGCCGTTAACCACGAATTCCCCGGCAATGATGGTGAAAATAGTGACGCCAAAGACATGCTTGCCGTTCCTGGAGTAGCGCGTCAGATCCGGCGTCATCAGGCTGGCGACAATCGCACCGCCGACCACGATAGTGATACCGGCGCTGATCGACAGCGGTTCGCCTGGTGGCACCAATTGGATAATTTCAGGCAGATTGTGGCCGGTGAGGGTGATGATGGAGATATAGGCCACCAGCATAATAAACATCGGTACCGCAATCCTGGCGGCGATACGCAAGGCTTTGAAGCCGAACGCCACCAGAATGGTCAGCAGGGTGCCGGACAGACCGGCCGCCAGACCAAAGCCCAGCTTGTTCCCCAACGCGAAATCCAGCGACTTGGCGAAGATGGCGTTTTGAATGCCAAACCAGCCCAGCAGGCTGACGGCCACTACCACCCCGATCAACACCGATCCGAGTCGACCAAAGCCGCACCAACGGGCCAACAGGCTGCCGGAGATCCCTTCGCGCATGCCCGCCAGGCCCAGGCCATAGGTCACCACGCCAAAGATCAGGCTGCCGATGAAAATAGCGGTAAATGCATCGAGCAGCGTCATGGAGTGGCCGAGTACGGCCCCGAGCATAAACTGATCGAGCGCGGTCAGCATGCCCATATGCACTATGGCTACGCTTAAAAACGAGACTCTTTTATCCTGAGGTACCCGGGTTAACGGATAGTCTTCGATTTTGATCACGGTGAGGTATTCCTTGCTATTTAAATAAACTGGATGCCTTTAGCTATCAGGCGATCGGGAATGTAGCTGTCCAGCTGAGCATATTTGCAAAATTCCTCAAACTGCTGCTGTGTGTGGACATCAGATTTTTGATAAATGTTATATATTCTATTTTCTATGGTCTTATTGCTGATGTTATATATTTTGGCGATTTCTTTCACCGACAGCCGTTGCAGCATTAAAAATATAACGTCCAGCTCAGCCCGGGTAAAAATGGTGCTGTTGGTTTCTGTGGTTAGTACGCTGGGTTTTTGATGGTTGATATAGTTAAGCGGGGATAAGGTGTTAAGCGGTTTGGCGTTCCACATTACCCCGAAGACTTCTTTCTTGTCGTTGTAGATAGGCAGTTTTTCGCTGATAAACGGTGTCAGGCTGTCTTTCCCGTACCAATAATGTGTTTCTATCACGGCAACCCGATCCCGCGAGATCTCGGTCATTTTGTCATGTTCAACAAAATCGGCTGCAGATTCGGCCCAGTCGGCGGGGAACTCGTCGTCTCGCTTACCGGCTATATCAAAATTTAATGGCGTATTGGTATAGAGGTAGGCGGCCCTGTTCATGTAAAGATGACGGGATGCCAGGTCCTTGATGCCCCATGGCTCACTTAAGTGCTCCATCATGGCAATCAGGCCTTTCAAATAGAATTCATTACTTTTATCGGGCGAATCCATTCTGACCTCACCGACTGGAATTGGGTTAAATCTTTTTCGCCAGGTAGTGACGCGTATGCTGTTTGGCATAGTCGCCTAAGTTGCCGTAAACCTGATAGCCCAATTTTTCATAAAAGCCGCGGGCCTGAAAATCGAAAGTATCGACATAGGCCATGTGGCAACCGCGTTTCTTGGCCTCTTCTTCGGCCTGTACCATCAGTTGACGGCCATAACCGCTTTTACGGTATTGGTCGCTGACCCAAAGATATTGCACTTCAAGCCCGCCCCACCAGGTTCTGGCAACCAGTCCGGCAACGATTTTACCCTCGTCATCGGTGACGGTCAGGAATAAGGGGTGGATATCGACGGGTTCAATTTTGGCGTTGTGGGCCCAAAGACTGTCAATCACAAACTCTTCGTCTTTCGGGTTCGGTTGGTCGGTAATATTGATATTCATCGTTATAATATAATTCCCTGTGATAATTATTAGGCAGCGCAATCAAACGGAGGTTTCTCCAACCGGTTTAACTATCACTTTTCATAATGTATTACAAGGGTGGTTTTCACCCGTTCCCGTCACGTACCCAAGGGGCTATATTAGCTGCGACAGGGCCAGAAAATAACGTAATACGCGGTAATAAATAGCCTTTGGTCCTGCTCAGTCTATCTATTCCTATTGTGCCTCACCAGGGCCCCATCCAGGAAATACATTAGCTATTCAGGCTCCACCGGTAGAGCAAGTTAACTTGCCAAAGGGGAGCCGCCGCGTACAGCCTTTTCCCGGACCCCGCTTTTAAACCCTTATTTATCCGCCGCCTCGCCTTTGGCTATGCCTTCCAAAGCCGGCGGTATGGCCGCACCTAACATTGCCCCATGGTCTAAGCCGGGCCATTCCCGATAGTCAACCTTAAGTCCGTCAAGTGTCGCCAGCTGTGTGGCCAGGCCATGAGCCGCATCTGCGGGTAGCTGACTCTGCCTGATAATTGGCGGGGCTTCACGCATTTTCTCCGCACCGCCGATCCACAACTGCAAATGGGCGGACAAAGATGGATGCCTATCCATAACACGTTGCGCTTCTTGCAGGATAAAGCCTTTCCCCCACCACAGCGAAGGTTCCACCGCGATGTAATTCTGGAAAGTAGCAGGTTGGGTTAACAGAGTATGCAGAACGAAAAGGCCACCATAAGAGTGCCCCCACAGCGTTTGCTGCTGCGGGTTAACGGTGACCTGAGCGGCAACGGCAGGCTTAATCTGGGTTTCGATCAGTTTAAGGAAAGCGTCTGCACCGCCATGGGGCTGCTTTCCTGAACCTTGTTGCGAAGCCGGTGTGTAGTCGTAACTGCGGCCTTTGGAGTCGATGCGCAGATCGTTGTCATAGCTGAGTAGCACCAGAACCGGCGGCTGTTTTTGTACGGCAAGCTGAGCCAGCAACTGGGCGTTCAACTCCATCAATACTGCGTTGCCGTCCAGGAAGTAGATAACCGGATAGCCGCCCAAGGGCGGAGCAATGCGCGGTTTTATTATGCGGACACGATAACGGCGCTGACCGTCCGCCGAAGTGAAGTGCAGATCGCTGAATTGATAATCAGGTGATTTTGAATCGACCAGGGTTGTGCCGATTTTACGTTCCAGATCTGGCCTGGCCTGCACCAGCATGGGGGAGCCAACGCCGATAATCAGCGCGATAACGAGGGTGAGACAGCGACGATAAGACGATGGCATGCTGGATTCTGTTTATCAATAAAAGGGGATATTAGCATTTATGTTGGGAAGCAAAAAACCCGCCATAGGCGGGTTCTTCTAAATATGGTGCCCGGACTCGGACAACCGGTGCTTGCACCGGATTGAACAACGCTTTAGCGTTGGCCCGCAGGGTGAGGCCTCTGGCCGAATAATCGAACGTGTTCGATGAAGAGTCCTGTCTCAGAAAGCAAAAAACCCGCCATAGGCGGGTTCTTCTAAATATGGTGCCCGGACTCGGAATCGAACCAAGGACACGGGGATTTTCAATCCCCTGCTCTACCGACTGAGCTATCCGGGCAACGGGGCGCATTTAACCCTATTGGCCGGATATCGTCAATCGCTTTCTGTCACAAAGCCGATCGGTTGCTCTATTTTCATGCAGTGGCGGGTAAGGTTCGTGGGGCCTGGAGGAGGAGGGGAAGTGATAAATATGCAAAGAATCCGTGTATTTATACCGGTTTGGTTTTTCTGTTGGTTATTATTATGTGTTTTATAACAATGTGTTATGCTTAAATTATTATGTAATTAATCGACATAATAGTTACTTGAACCTCATAAAAAAACATGCAATCATTGCGCAAATTTTAGCACTCTACGTCCCCTAACGGCGTTTCCGCTCATTTAAGTCAGAGGGTTGCAGGCATGACTGGTATGGCTACTCAAGCGCTACTGCGCACCAGACATCTGATGATGCCGCTACTCCGCCGCGATCTTTCCCGAACGTCGTCCTCCATAAACGCCCAGCTCAGCATGCGGTAAGGCAACTTCATGCTCGCTGTTAGGCATTATTAAAAATAGAGCTGTGGCTCTGATTTTACTGATGTCTATCGGACGCTGCCGATACCAGTTCCCGATAGTGGCCTGATAATCTTAAGAGAGTCAGCCGGTCACGCATGCGCTCTATGCTGCCACCCCGGACATCAAGTTGCCGGGATAACCTTTGTTATCTCATCACCGTGCCTTGTGGCACAGCCTCATCCTTAACCGTTTGAGAGTTAGCACTATGAAAGAATTGAAGATAGCCACCAGCGCCAGCCTGGTCGCCGCCATTGAAACGCTGCGCCAGATTGTCCGCGTCGAGCAGACGGATTATACCGACGTTGCGGCATTGGTCGTGTCGGTTGATGACGTCAACGCCGGCATCCTGGCACAGCTTAAAGCCACCGGGTTCGAGATCCCGACCTTTGTGGCGGTGGCCGGAGATGAGCATCTCTCGCCGGACTACCTGCCGTTTATCAGCGGTGTTTTCGCGCTGGACGGTGCCAGCAAGGCGTTTTATATGGCGCAGTTGGAAGCCGCGGCGGATGCTTACGAGCAGGCGCTGCTGCCGCCGTTTTTCAAGACCTTGAAAACCTATGTGGAAATGGAGAACTCGACCTTTGCCTGTCCGGGGCATCAGGGCGGGGAGTTTTTCCGCAAGCATCCGGCAGGCCGCAAATTTTTCGAGTTTTACGGTGAAACGCTTTTTCGTTCCGACATGTGCAACGCCGACGTTAAATTGGGCGATTTGCTGATCCACGAAGGCTCGGCCAAGGACGCCCAAAAGCATGCGGCACGGGTGTTCAACGCCGATAAAACCTATTTTGTGCTCAACGGCACCTCGGCCGCCAACAAGGTGGTAACCAACGCGCTGCTGACCCGTGGCGATCTGGTGCTGTTCGACCGTAACAACCATAAGTCCAACCACCATGGTGCGTTGATCCAGGCCGGAGCGACGCCGGTGTATCTGGAAACCGCGCGCAACCCGTTTGGCTTTATCGGCGGTATCGATTCCCGCTGCTTTGACGAGCGTTATCTGCGCGAACAAATTCGTCAGGTAGCACCGGAGAAAGCCGAGGCAGCGCGTCCTTTCCGCCTGGCAATCATTCAGCTCGGCACCTACGACGGCACTATTTATAATGCGCGTCAGGTGATCGACACTATCGGCCACCTGTGCGACTACATCCTGTTTGACTCGGCCTGGGTGGGTTACGAAGGGTTTATCCCGATGCTGAAAGAGTGTTCACCGCTGCTGTTGGAGCTGGACGAGCTTGACCCGGGCATCTTTGTTACCCAGTCGGTACACAAACAGCAGGCCGGCTTCTCGCAAACCTCGCAGATCCACAAGAAAGACGACCATATCAAGGGCCAGAAGCGTCACTGCAACCACAAGCACCTGAACAACGCTTTCATGCTGCACGCCTCTACCAGCCCGTTCTATCCGCTGTTTGCGGCGCTGGACGTCAACGCCAAGATGCATGCCGGGGCCGCCGGTCGCCGTATGTGGATGGACTGCGTGAAGCTTGGCATCGAGACGCGCAAGCAACTGTTGGAACGCTGTTCGCAGCTCAGGCCGTTTGTCCCCCTGCAGATCGCGGGCAAGAACTGGCAGGATTACGACACCGATTTGATCGCCAACGACGCCCGTTTCTTCAACTTTGTGCCGGATGAGAAATGGCACGGTTTTGAAGGTTATGCGCAGGACCAGTATTTGGTCGATCCGTGCAAACTGCTGCTGACCACGCCGGGTATTGATGCCGCCACCGGCCAATACACCGAGTTTGGCGTGCCGGCCACCATTCTGGCCAATTTCCTGCGCGAGAACGGTATCGTGCCGGAGAAGTGTGACCTTAACTCGATCCTGTTCCTGCTGACGCCTGCGGAAAACCCGGCCAAGATGCAACAACTGGTGGATATGCTGGTGCAGTTCGAACGTTACGTGGAAGAGGACGCGCCGCTGAGCCAGGTGCTGCCAACGGTATATCGCAAGAACGAGCAGCGTTATCGCGGCTATACCCTTCGCCAGCTGTGCCAGGAGATGCACGATTTATACGTCAGCTTCGACGTTAAGCAGCTGCAAAAAGAGATGTTCCGTCAGCGTCATTTCCCGCAGGTGATGATGAACCCGCAGGACGCCAACGTGGAGTTTATCCGCGACAACGTTGAACTGGTGCCGATCGGGCAGGCCGAAGGGCGCATTGCGGCAGAGGGCGCGTTGCCTTACCCACCGGGCGTGCTATGCGTAGTGCCGGGCGAAGTCTGGGGCGGGGCGGTACAGCGTTATTTCATGGCGCTGGAAGAGGGCATCAACCGGCTGCCGGGCTTCTCGCCGGAGTTGCAGGGCGTTTATATCGAGAAAAAGGATCACGGCTGGAAACGCATTTTCGGCTATATGATCAAGCAATAGAAAATAAGGGCCGGTTTGCACCGGCCCTTTTCATTGATAACGCCACCGCAAATTATCTTCTGCGGTAACTCTTCTGGGCGTTGTTCACCTTCACCAGGTAACGGCGAGATTCGCCGGCCGGATGCTTGGTGGTCAGCGTCTGATAGACGTCGCCCGGCTGCATGCCGTTGATGATGCTCACCGCACGGGTCCTGTCGCTAGAGAACACGCGTAGCACGCTGCCGGCGCCACCGTTATAGGCAGTGATAACCGCGTAGCGGCGTGAGGTCGGGTTTTGAATCCCTCCCAAATAGTTATTCTGCAAAATGGCCAGATAAGCCGTACCGGTATCGATGTTGTTTTCCGGGTCGAACAGGTAACTGCGGCTTGGTTTGCCCCATTTCCCACGCATCTGGAACACATCCTTACCGGCAGTGTGCTGCACCACCTGCATCAGGCCCAACGCATCTGAACCGCTCACCGCATACGGGTTAAAGCTCGATTCGGTCTGCATGATCGCCAGGATCAGCGACTCTTCCACGCCGTATTTCTCCGACGCCTTGCGAACCATCGGCAGGTATTTGTGGGCACGTTTGTCCAGGTGGTTTGGCACCAGCTGAATAGTGACCGAGTAAATCACGTGCAGGCCGGAGGTGCGTTTTTGCAGCTTGGTCTGCAACAGATAGTCGGCGAAGTGCGCCGCACGCCATTCCCAACGGATCGGCGCACCTTTGTTATCCAGTACCTGGCCGTACAGGAACGGCTCTTTACTGATCTGGATATCGTTGACGTCGGAATAGAGATCGATAGAACCCGGGTCGTCCCCCATCAGCAAGGTGCTGATAATCGCCTGGCGCAGGTGAGCGGCAGGATCGGTGGTGGCGATGGTTTCAATAGTGATGGCACCAGAATCAAAGTTGATGTGGCTACGGGTTTGATACTGGTCGGTGTATTTAACGTAATCTTTCGGCCCGGCGATCAGAACTTCGTTCAGACCCCAGATATTCTCGATGTTGTGGGCGAACTGACCCATCAGGATTTCGAAGCCGTTGGTGTCTTTGACCCAGGCTTCGTTGACTTCAGTGCTTTTTTTGCCGGAACAGGATATCAGCAGGGGCGCTATCACTAGCAAAGCTAAAATTTTCTTCATCTTAAAGCCGTATACGAGAAGTATTGGAAGGGCCAGCGCCTGGCCCCAACAGCATTATTCGCTTGGTGGCGTATAGCCTTCGATATGGACGTCATGCCCTTCGAACAGGAATTTGATCATTTCCGCTTCCAGCAATTTGCGGTCGTCAACGTTCATCATGTTCAGTTTTTTCTCGTTGATCAGCATGGTTTGTTTTTTCATCCATTCTGCCCAGGCTTCTTTCGAGATCTCGTTATAGATGCGTTTGCCGACTTCCCCTGGATAAAGCTGGAAGTCCTGCCCTTCGGCGTCACGCTGCAGGAAGGTACAAAAAATGGTTCTGCTCATGCTAATTCCTCATCAATGGCGCTATTGCCAATAAACCCGTCATACTTTGAGCTGCAGGTGTGTTGGCTGCCTTTTCTCACCCGAATCACTTACCTCAGTAAGCTCATCGGGACTCGCTCAGTTGCCGCCTTCCTGCAACTCGAATTATTTAGGCTATAAACCCTGTTGGCGCGGGGACTGTTTTGCCAACTGTTGCAACAGGCGGTCAACCGGTGCGGCCAGCCCGACCGATGGCGGCTGCGCTAAGTTATACCAGAGACCGGCGCCCTCATCCATGCTGCTGCCTTTGGCGTCCATTTCCAGCCATATTGGCACGATATCAAGATGGAAATGACTGAAAGTATGACGAAATGCGGTCAGTTGCTCCCGGCGATTGTTTTTCAGACCGCGCTGTTGCAACCAGAGTTCCATCTCTTCACGTTCGCTGAACTGCGGGAAGCAGAACAGACCGCCCCACAGACCGACGGCGGGGCGCTGCTCCAGCCAGGCGCGTTCGCCGTGCTGCAGCAATAAAAAGTAGGCGGTTTTTTCCGGCAGGGTCTGCTTGGGCTTTTTACCCGGATATTTTGCCCAACTGTGGTGGGCATAGGCGATGCAGCCGAGGCTGAGTGGGCACAGTTCGCATTTCGGCTTGGAGCGGGTGCAGACCATCGCCCCCAGATCCATCATCGCCTGATTGAACTGGCCAACGCCCTTGGCCGGGGTAACGTTTTCGCTGATTTCCCACAGTCGGTTTTCTACCTCTTTCTTGCCCGGCCAGCCTTCGACGGCATAGCAGCGGGCCAGGACGCGTTTTACGTTGCCGTCGAGGATTGGGTAGTGTTGGCCGAGCGCCAGCGACAGCACTGCGCCTGCCGTTGAACGGCCAATACCGGGCAGGGCGTGGATTTCTTCAAAGGTTGTCGGGAACTCACCGCCGTGCTGTGCGACAATAACCTGCGCCGCCTTATGCAGATTGCGCGCACGGGCGTAGTAGCCCAGGCCGGTCCACAGGTGCAGCACTTCGTCCAGCGGCGCTTCAGCCAGCGCACGCACGTTGGGAAAACGTGCCATAAAGCGCTGGAAGTAAGGGATCACGGTGGCAACCTGAGTTTGTTGCAACATGACCTCAGAGAGCCATACTTGATAGGCGGTCTTATCAAGCTGCCACGGCAGGGTCTTACGGCCGTAACGCTGGTACCAGTCAAGCACCACCTGTGCGAACTGCTGTGCTTGCATCATAAGCTGATTCGATATCCGGCAGAAAATGAAGCGCGATTGCAGCATAGAGTCATGATGCTGTAAACCGGAACTTTCCGACGTCGCACGGCAGGTACATTAGATGAACACTTGCTAAACCAATGTATCTTTGCATAATGCGCGTTTCCCTAATTGGCAGCCAAACAGACAGAAAGCACTATGATTAATGACGTCATCTCCCCGGAATTTGATGAGAACGGCCGCGCGATGCGCCGTATCCGCAGTTTTGTCCGCCGCCAGGGGCGGTTGACCAAAGGCCAACAGCACGCGTTGGACAACTATTGGCCGGTGATGGGCGTGGAGTATCAGGCTGAACCTGTCGATATCGCCGCACTGTTCGGGCGCGACGCGCCGACCGTGCTGGAGATCGGTTTTGGCATGGGCGCCTCGCTGGTGACCATGGCGGGCAATAACCCGCAGCAGAATTTCTTGGGGATAGAAGTCCATTCGCCGGGCGTGGGTGCCTGCCTGGCCGACGCTACCGAAGCGGAACTGAGCAACCTGCGCGTAATGTGTCACGACGCGGTTGAGGTGCTGGAGAATATGATCCCGGACGGCTCGCTGGACATGGTTCAGCTGTTTTTCCCCGATCCGTGGCACAAAGCGCGCCACAACAAACGCCGCATCGTACAGACGCCGTTTGTTGAACTGGTGCGTCGCAAACTGAAAGTCGGCGGCGTCTTCCACATGGCCACCGACTGGCAGCCTTATGCAGAACATATGTTAGAGGTTATGAACGGGATCTCAGGCTATCGCAATCTTTCCAGCGATAATGATTATGTGCCGCGTCCGGATTCACGCCCACTGACAAAATTTGAATTACGCGGCCAGCGTCTGGGACATGGCGTTTGGGACTTGATGTTTGAGAGGAAAGAATAATGGCTAAGAACCGCAGTCGTCGTTTACGTAAAAAGTTACACATTGAAGAGTTTCAGGAGCTGGGCTTCTCCGTTGCATGGCGCTTTGCCGAAGGCACCGCGGTTGAAGATATCGACAGCACGCTGGACGCTTTTATCGACGAAGTGATTGAGCCGAACGGCATGGCCTTTGACGGTAGCGGCTACCTGCAGTGGGAAGGCTTGATCTGTCTGCAGACCATCGGTCACTGCACTGACGAGCAACGCGAACTGGTCAAAAAATGGCTGGAAGCGCGTAAACTGACCGACGTTAAGGTCAGCGATCTGTTCGATATCTGGTGGGACTGATTTTCCTGCCTGATAAGCGCGGCCTGGCGTCGCGCTGAACCTATTGATTTAAGGTGCCTTTAGGGCACCTTTATTTTGTCCGGAGTGTGACCGCGGTGGTAACAACATTGGATAACGCGTTGCTGGATGAGATCCTGCAACAGGTGCGCCCGCTGATTGGCCAGGGCAAGGTGGCGGACTATATACCGGCGCTGGCGGAAGTGGCGGCCGATCGTCTGGCGATCGCCGTTTGCACCGTCGACGGCGAAATGTTCCAGGCCGGTAACGCCGACGAGCGTTTCTCTATTCAGTCGATCTCCAAGGTGTTGAGCCTGACGCTGGCGCTGGCGCGCTACCAGGAGGCGGAGATCTGGCGTCGGGTTGGCAAGGAGCCTTCCGGTCTGCCGTTCAACTCGCTGCTGCAGCTGGAGATGGAGCAGGGCAAACCGCGCAATCCGTTTATCAACCCCGGTGCGCTGGTGGTGTGCGACATGCTGCAAACCCGGCTCAGCGCGCCCAAGCAGCGAATGCTTGAAGTGGTGCGTCAACTGGCCGGTGAAGATGACCTGGCCTATGATGCGCGGGTGGCCCGTTCCGAGTTCGAACACTCCGATCGCAATGCGGCGATAGCCTACCTGATGAAGTCGTTCGGCAATTTCGAAAACGACGTGCTTACCGTGCTGCAAACCTACTTCCACTACTGCGCGCTGCGAATGAGCTGTGTGGAGCTGGCTCGCAGCTTTGTTTATCTGGCCAATCACGGTCGTGATCTTAGCGGACGCGAGGTGATAAGCCCCCTGCAGGCACGCCAGATTAATGCGCTGATGATGACCAGCGGCATGTACGACGGCGCGGGGGAATTTGCCTATCGCGTGGGCATGCCGGGCAAGTCCGGCGTGGGTGGCGGTATTGTCGCTATCGTCCCCGACGAGCTGTCGATCGCCGTCTGGTCGCCGGAACTGGATGCTTCCGGTAACTCATTGGCGGGAACTGCGGCGCTGGAACTGTTGTCTCAACGGATTAGCCGTTCGATTTTTTAGCCCCACCACGGAAGGGCGTCAGGAGAATATATGTTAAAGAAAACCGGGTTAGCCTTACTGCTGTTGACTGCTTCACAGGCCCATGCCGAGTATCAGTGCAGCGTTAAACCCCAGGACGACGTGATTATCAGCCCGCAGAACGTACAGGTGACCGGGGCCAGCGGCAATCTGCAGATTTCACCGGATGGTGATGTAACCCGCAATGGCCAGGCGTTGAGCCTGACAGACAGCCAGCGCCAGAAGGCCTTCAGTTACCAGAGCGCATTGCGCAAAGAGTTGCCGTGGATCGACAACGGCGCTCAGCAACATCTGGAAAAAGCGCGGGTGGCGTTGGACAAGGTGATCGTCAAAGAGTTGGGCAGCGACAGCAACGTGCGTAACCGCCTGACCACGTTGAACGGTCAGCTTAAGCAACAGATGAACCGTATCATTGAGCACCGCAGCGACGGCCTGACCTTCCATCACAAGGCGATTGATCAGGTTGAGCAGGATGGCCGCAATATCGTCCAGCAGAGCATGGGCGGCGTATTGCAGGACAGCCTGAATGAGATGGGCGTCAAGCAGGCAGCTAATAGTGGCGGCAACCCGTTGCAGGCGATCATGGGCAATCTGGGCGGCCTGCAGAAGGCGATTCAGAACGAATGGAATAACCAGGAGCAGGATTTCCAGAACTTCGGCCACGACGTGTGTAACCGCGTTACCGGCCTGGAAACCCAGCGCAAAGATTTGCTTAATGCATTGAAGTAATCTGGCTGGTGGTCTGTTTTGACCTTCTAACTAACATCTGACAGACTGGCTAAACTATAATCAATGGCTAAAAGGATTTTGCATTGATGCCAGTGATATTCTGTCATAAAGGTTATAAATTCTTTTTTTATTCGAATGAAGGAGAGCCGTTGGAACCGGCTCATATTCATGTCAGAGATGCCGTGGCAGAAGCCAAGTTTTGGCTGATACCAGAGGTGCGGGTAGCCCGCAATGATGGGTTTAATGCCAGAGTATTAAAAGAATTAACCGAAGTTGTTGGAGTCCATAAGGGGTTATTTTTGGAGGCCTGGGATGAGTATTTCAGCTAAAAACGTAAACTTCGATGAGACAACGATGTGGGTTGAGTTGAGCGATGCCAGAATTATCGGCGTGCCACTCGCCTGGTTTCCTCGATTGCTGAATGCAACGGACCAAGAGCGCGCCCGCTATGAGCTGAGTGCCCGTGGGATCCATTGGGATGCGTTGGATGAAGATATTTCTGTTGAAGGCTTGCTAAAGGGTAGAGGGGATATTACTCATCGTCCCCACCATGCTGCCTGACGTTTAAAAAAAGCGCTGAAAACTCAGCGCTTTTTTTCATTCATCCGCCAGGAACAATTCCAGTAGTGAATTAAGGAACAGTTTGCCTTTCTCGGTGATCTGCCAATACTCCGGTGTTTCTACCAGATAACCTTTCGCCAGTGCTTCGTCCAGCGCTGCACGGATCGCGCTTTCATCCAGCCCGGTGTAGTTGACGAATTCAGCACGCGGTGCGGCTTCCAGCAGGCGGAAGCGGTTCATAAAGAATTCGAACGGCCGGTCCGCCGCCGTCACCTCATGCTGCTTGTCCATATACTTGCCCTGCATAAAACCACGCGGATGCTTGGTTTTCGCGGTGCGCAGAATGCGGCCGTCGCTGAAGGTTAACTTGCCGTGCGCGCCGCAGCCAATCCCCAGATAGTCGCCAAAGCGCCAGTAGTTGAGGTTATGTTGGCACTGATAGCCCGGTTTGGCGTAGGCCGAAGTTTCATACTGCTGATAGCCGGCGGCGCTCAGCAATTCATGGCCCCGCTCGAAAATGTCCCACAGCGCGTCGTCGTCCGGTAGCACCGGCGGGCGTGAACTGAAAAGCGTATTGGGCTCGATAGTCAGTTGATACCACGACAGATGCGGTGGATTGAGGGCAATGGCCTGGCGCAGATCGTCCAGCGCCTCTTCCAGCGACTGGTCCGGCAGGCCGTGCATCAGATCCAGGTTAAAACTGCGCAAACCCAGGCCGGTAGCCAGGTGAGCTGCGCGTTTGGCCTCTTCCGGGCCGTGAATGCGACCCAGACGAGTCAATTTCTCGGCGCTGAAGCTCTGCACGCCGATAGAAATGCGGTTCACACCGGCGCGTTGATAGCCGCTGAAGCGATCGGCTTCTACGGTACCCGGGTTGGCCTCCATGGTGATCTCGGCGCCGTCAATCACCGGAATGCGTGCCCGCACGCCGTCCAGCAGTGACTGCATCGCTTCGGCACTCAACAGGCTGGGGGTGCCGCCGCCGATAAAAATGGTGCTGATTTCGCGACCACTGACCAGCGGCAGATCGGCGTCCAGATCCGCCAGCAGGTGATCGACGTATTCCTGATGCGGCACTTCGCCCTTCAACGCATGTGAGTTGAAGTCGCAGTACGGGCATTTCTGCACGCACCACGGAATGTGAATGTACAAACTCAGCGGGGGCAACTTAAGCATTGCGCATCGCTTCCAGCATCAGCTTCAGGGCTTTACCACGGTGTGATACGGCGCGCTTTTCGTCACGGCTCAGCTCGGCAGCGGTGCGGCCCAACTCCGGAACGTAGAAGATAGGATCATAGCCAAAACCGCCTTCACCGGCGGCGGCATCGGTGATTTCACCGGCCCAGCTGCCGTGGAACACCAGCGGCGTCGGATCTTCCGCGTGGCGCATATACACCAGCACGCAGTGGAACTGTGCGCCGCGGCTGCCCTTGGGCACGTCTTTCAGCGCAACCAGCAGCTTGTCGAGGTTTTGCTGGTCAGAGGCGTCTACACCCGCGTAACGTGCAGAATAGATGCCTGGCGCGCCGCCCAGCGCATCCACCGCCAGACCCGAGTCGTCGGCGATCGCCGGCAGACCGGTGATTTGCGCCGCATGGCGGGCTTTCAGAATGGCATTTTCGATAAACGTCAGGCCGGTTTCCTCGGCAGACTCCACGCCCAATTCGGTTTGAGCGACCACGTTCAGGCCGAAATCGGCCAACAGGTCGGCGAGTTCGCGCACTTTACCCGGGTTACCGGTGGCAAGAACGACTTTTTGCATGATGACTACCTTGAAATTTATTCGATTAGCGCCGCGACCACGGCGGGGATCTGTTGCGGATTAACGATGCGTAACTGTTTATGCCGCCCCAGCTCGCCTTTCTCTATGGTGACGTTGCTTTTCGCCACTTTGAACTGCTTGGCGAGAAACTTGATCAGATGAGCGTTGGCCTGGCCGTCTACCGGCGGGGCGGTAATGGCGACTTTAAGTTCGTCGCCATGCAAACCGACAATCTGGTCGCGGCTGGCTTTCGGCTGAATATATAGCCTGATTGCCAGCCCGTCCAGCACGGGGATGACTGCACTCACAGCAGGAACCAGATCTCACCGAACAGATCCATACCCAGGTAGTTGATCAGATACAGGATCAGGATCACTACCATCGCTGAAAAATCAATGCCGCCCATTGCCGGAAGAATACGGCGGATTGGCGCCATCAACGGTTCGGTCAGTTGATACATCAACTGATCAATCGGGCTGCGGCCCTGACTTATCCAGCTCATCAGCGCGCGGATAATCATCACCCAGAAGATCAGATAACCGGCCGACTTTACCAGAGAGATCAAGCCAAACAGCAGGTTATACGGGCTGAGTGACATCGCGCCGCCCTGAATCAGCAGCAACAGCGGGTACTTGATGGTCATCAGCAGGAAAGCCAACAGCAGGGATGCACTGTCAATAGGTCCCATTGACGGGATAATACGGCGCAGCGGGCCAATCACCGGCTGGGTGATCTTCACGATAAACTGCGCGAATGGGTTGTAAAAGTCAGCGCGTGTCCACTGCATCCAGATGCGCAGCAGCAGTACCATGACGTAAAGATCAATAACGGTTTTGACCAAAAAAGTCAGCGTTAGCATGAAGTCGTCCTTCTCCTTAACTCTCGGTTATTTAAAATGATTTTTCCATTTCCTGCGCACGGGAAACTGCCGCCTGCATGGCTTTGGCCACGGTTGCCGGCAGTTGTTGCTCGTTGAATACCCGCAGCGCCTCGGCGGTGGTGCCGCCTTTGGACGTTACCTGCTCACGCAAGGTCGACAACGGCGTCTCCGGGTTGGCTTCCACCAGCGCAGCGGCGCCGGATGCCGCTTGTTGCACCAGCGCACGGGCCGTCTGGCTGTCGAAGCCCATACGTTCGGCTTCCTGCTGCATGGCTTCCATAAACAGGAAGAAATAGGCCGGGGCACTGCCCGCAGCGGCGATCACGCTGTTGATGCCGTTTTCGTCATCCACCCAACATACCTTGCCAACTGACGCCATCAAATCACTGGTGTAGTCACGATCCTGTTGGCTGACCTGCTGCGGCGCATACAGGCCACTCATGCCTTTACCCACCAGCGATGGCGTGTTTGGCATAATGCGTACGATATTCAGATTGTCGGCCAGCAGCTGGTAAAAACGGCTGACCTGAATGCCTGCGGCGATCGACAGCACCAGTTTGCCGCTGAAATCGATCTGATCGCGCAACGGCTGGCAAACATCTGCCATCATCTGTGGCTTCACCGCCAGTACGATGACGTCGGCCTCGCGTGCGCAGGCAAGATTATCGCCGCTGCTAACGATGCCGTAGTCGGCAGCCAGCGCATCGCGGTTTTTAGCTGAAGGCGCGCAGACGCTGATGGATTTGGCCGGGTAACCGCCCGCCACCAGGCCGGCGATGATTGCGCGGGCCATGTTGCCGGCGCCAATGAAGGTAATCTTACGGTGTTGCATTAAAATTCCTCGTCAGTGTGTCAGGACTGCGAATAATCTCGCGCGCCAAAAATGGCGGTACCGATACGAACCAGAGTGCTGCCTGCGGCAATGGCCGCCGTCATGTCATCGGTCATGCCCATCGACAGCGTGTCTACCTGTGGATAATGCTGTTGCAGCGCCAAGAAGGCGTCGTGCATCTGGCGGAATACCGCCAATTGACTCTGGTAGTCTTCTTGCGGAGCCGGAATCGCCATCAGCCCGCGTAAAAGAACGTTCGGCAAGGCGACAACCGCTTCTGCCAGCGCCGGCAGTTCAGCCAGTACAATGCCAGATTTACTCTGTTCATCGCTGATATTTATTTGGATCAGAACGTTAAGCGGCGGCATGTCTGCCGGGCGCTGGTCGCTTAACCGCTGGGCGATACGCAGCCGATCGACGGTATGGCACCAGGCAAAGTGCTCTGCCACCAGCCGGCTCTTATTGGATTGCAAAGGGCCGATAAAGTGCCAATCCAGCGTTGCTCCTTCCGGCAGCGCGTCAAAATGCTGAACCTTATCCACGCCTTCCTGTACATAGTTTTCCCCGAAGGTTCGCTGGCCTGCCGCGATAGCTTCTGCGATCGCCGCCACAGGTTTGGTTTTACTCACTGCAAGCAGCGTCACTTCTTCTGGAGCGCGAGCGCAGCCTTGAGCGGCCGCGGCAATGCGGTTTCTGACATCCTGCAGATTCTGTTGGATAGTGCTCATCATTGACCCAGGAGATTGATATGGATATCGGTGAATTCGTGGCCCTTAGTGTAAAGCATAATGCTTCCGATCTGCACCTTTGTACGGGGCATCGGCCGATGTTGCGCATCGATGGCGAATTACAGCCGCTGGCAGGTGCGGAAAAACTGAGCGAGACCAAGATGCATCGCTTGTGCAACGCGCTGCTGCAACCCCAGCAGCGGCAGCAATTGCAACAGCAGGGGCAGCTTGATCTGGCGCTGACGCTTGCGGGCGATATTCGGCTGCGCGCCAATTTCTTTCTGCAAAGCCTCGGGGTTTCGCTTGCCTTGAGGCTGATTGCCGGCGAGTGCCCGACGCTGGCGGCGTTGGCAGCACCAGACATCATTCCGGCCCTGGTGCGCAGGGAAGATGGCCTGATTTTGGTGACCGGCGCGACCGGCAGCGGTAAATCCACCACCCTGGCGGCAATGATTGACGACATCAATCAGCACCAGCGGCGGCATATCCTTACGCTGGAGGATCCGATCGAATTTATTCACCGCAGTCGACACTCTTTAATTCAGCAGCGCGAATTGGGCCGCGACAGCCACAGCTTTGACGACGCATTACGTGCAGCCCTGCGTGAAGATCCAGACGTCATCTTGCTGGGGGAGCTGCGTGACACCACAACCATCAGGCTGGCGCTTACCGCTGCGGAAACCGGCCATCTGGTACTGGCGACGCTGCATACCCGTAGCGCGACGCAGGCGGTCGATCGGCTGGTGGATGTTTTCCCGGCGGAAGAAAAGCCCTACGTGCGTGCACAGTTGGCCGGTAGCCTGCAGGCGGTGATTGCACAGAAGCTGTTGAGTCGGCCCGGGGGCGGCAGGGTGGCGATTTTTGAGGTGCTGACGGCGACGGCGGCGGTCAGCAGCATGATCCGCGAGGGCAAAACCCATCAGCTTGCCAGCGTGCTGCAAACCGGTGGGCAGTCCGGCATGCAGACCTTTGAGCAAGGTCTGCAACAGCGGATCTGTGCGGGATTACTGGGCGGCGCGGAGGGGACTTTGCCAAGGGATTAACCCAATTGCCGTTCAAACCAGCTTTCCAGGATTACCACCGCCGAGGCGGAATCCACGCTGCCCTTGTCCAGCGCGCGGAAGCCGCCGCGATCAAACAGGTTGGCGCGGGCTTCGACGGTACTGAGACGCTCATCATGCAGCGCGATCTGCACGCCAAAGCGGCCGTGCAGGCGGTTGGCGAACTTGCGCGCTTGCTCGGTGACCGGCTGTTCGGTGCCGTCCATGTTCAGCGGCAGACCGACTACCACCAAGTCCGGTTGCCACTCTTTCAGCAACTTCTCGATCTTCTGCCAGTCCGGCGAACCGTCCTGTGCTTTGAAAGCCGCCAGTGCACGGGCGCTGCCGGTTAGCTCCTGGCCGATGGCCGCGCCAATGCTTTTGGTGCCGAAGTCGAAGGCGATAATGGTGCGGTTGGTCATCAGGCGTGTCCTGCATGGTTGGCAATGCTGCGGATATCAATGCCAAGGCGATTGGCGGCCTCACGCCAGCGGCTGGCGATCGGCGTATGGAATAAAATGTCGGTGTCGGCTTCGATGGTCAGCCAGGCGTTTTCCAGCACTTCCTGTTCCAACTGGCCTTTCTCCCAGCCGGCATAGCCGAGCGCGACCAGTACGTCCTCCGGCTGTTCCGGCGTGCCCAAGGTTTCCAGTACGTCTTTCGAGGTGGTGATCATGGTATCCGGCGAGATCTGGATACTGGAGCCGAAGCCTTTGCACGGCGTATGCAGGATAAAACCGCGATCGTCAGCCAGCGGGCCGCCGGCAAACACCGGTTTATCCAGACTGATGGCCGGATCGCGCGCCTGTGGCATGATCTTCAGTTTGCTCAGCACTGTTTCCACCGTGAACTGTTCCACCGGTTTATTGATCACCAGGCCCATGGCGCCGTCTTCATTGTGCTCGCAGACATAAATCACCGAGCGTTTGAAGCGAGGATCCTGAAGTGATGGCATAGCGATAAGAAAATGGTGTTGTAAATTCATGGTGTTATTTAAGGTATTTGATTGGTGAGAAGTTAAACAGCCGCCAGTATGCGGCTATCCCCATCGCCTTTCAAGCCGCGACTCGGTTGACGCGGGCTGACAGCGTCATTCAGGGAGGTCGGGAAGGCGGGCGACGCAAGTCACCCGCATTTCGATTACTTCGCTGCCAGACGCTTCTCGATTGCATCCATCAGCATACCGGTGATGGAAACCGGGAAGGCCGCTTCTATTTCACGCGCGCAGGTCGGGCTGGTGACGTTGATTTCAGTCAGGCGATCGCCAATCACGTCCAGGCCCACAAAGATCAGCCCTTTTTCTTTCAACGTCGGGGCTACCGCACGCGCAATTTTCCAGTCGCTTTCGCTCAGTGGACGCGCTTCACCACGGCCGCCTGCCGCCAGGTTGCCTCGGGTCTCGCCCTGCGCCGGGATGCGCGCCAGGCAGTAAGGTACTGGCTCACCGTCAACCACCAGAATGCGCTTATCGCCCTCTTTGATTGCCGGCAAGAAGTTCTGCGCCATGCAGAAACGGCTACAGTGCTCGGTCAGGGTTTCGATAATCACCGACAGGTTAGGGTCGTCCTGCTTCACGCGGAAGATAGACGCGCCGCCCATGCCGTCCAGCGGTTTGAGAATAATGTCGCCGTGCTGCTGGTGGAATTTGCGGATGTGCACCGCGCTGCGGCTGACCAGGGTGTCCGGCGTCAGTTCCGGGAACCAGGCGGTAAACAGCTTTTCGTTGCAGTCACGCAGGCTCTGCGGCTTATTAACTACCAGCGTGCCTTTGACCTCTGCGCGTTCCAGAATATAGGTCGCGTAGATGTATTCAGTATCGAAAGGGGGATCTTTACGCATCAGGATCACGTCCAGATCATGCAGCGCCAGATCCTGCTCGCTGCCAAAGCTGAACCAGCTCTCTTTATCTTCCTTCACGCTCAGCAGCCGAGTGCGGGCGCGGCCGTCACCGGCGTGCAGATAGAGATCGTCCATCTCCATGTAGTGCAGTTCCCAGCCACGGCGCTGCGCTTCGAGCAGCATGGCGAAGCTGGTGTCTTTTTTGATGTTGATGGAGGCGATAGGGTCCATCACGATGCCGAGCTTAATCATCTTTTCTCCTTTAACCCAGATCGCCGAAACGTACCTGCAAAGCGGTAATTGCGGTGAGCGCTGTGGTTTCTGTACGCAGAACGCGTGGCCCAAGCAGGATATCAGTAAATCCGTGGCCTGTGGTCATCGCAATTTCGTCGGCGGATAAACCGCCTTCCGGCCCAATCAGCAGGCGGACATGTTCCACCGGCAGCGGCAGGGTATTGATACTGTGGTTGGCGCGTGGGTGCAGGTTGAGTTTCAGGCTGCCATCTTGCTCGGCGCACCAGTCTTCCAGTTTCATCGCCTCGCGAATTTCCGGAATACGGTTGCGGCCACATTGTTCGCAGGCGGCGATGGCGATCTTCTGCCATTGCTGGATTTTTTTCGCCAGACGCTCGCCGTCCAACTTCACACCGCAGCGCTCGGAAAACAGCGGAGTAATGACATTGACCCCGAGCTCGATGGATTTCTGAATGGTGAATTCCATCTTCTCACCGCGAGAAATCACCTGGCCCAGATGCAGATTGAGTGGCGATTCACGGTCTTCCGGTTGGCCGGCGGCTAGCCGCACCAGCACGTTTTTTTTGTCGACCTGGGTGATCTCGGCGTCAAATACCTGGTTGCTGCCGTCGAAGAGCTGTAGTGCCTGGCCGGCGCTCATTCGCAGTACACGCCCGATGTGGTTGGCGGCGTCTTCGCTCAGTGCGATTTCTGCATGGTCGATTAACGGCTGCGGGTGATAAATACGGGGTATACGCATTGAATATTCGATCCTGACTAATATGCAGTCATCAGTGCTGCAGCTTGAAAAAAAAGAGTATATACCCAAAGTAATTGAAGCTGCAGCAAGGCGGCAAGTGAGTGCATCCCGATGAGCTTACTTAAGTAAGTGATTCGGGGGCCCTCACGCAGTCAACACCGCTGCAGTTTTAAGTACGAAGGGGATTTAGCCCTTTCGTTGCTGGCAAGCCTGTTGAATATAGAGGTTATGGTTGCCCTGTACCTTAGCGATGCGTGCCTCCCGCAGGCATTCCCATTGGCTGACCGGATACTGACGGTTCCACACCTCGAAAAGCTGGGTCTGTTGGCGGGAAAGCCGCAGTTGATAGTGATCGCGCATATAAAAATAGGTGCGGGCGATCGCGCCGCGAGCGCGTGCGGGCGGTTCGGCCTGCTTATTTTTAAAGTCCACTTTCATTGGGCACTGGCCATACTGACCTTCGCCGCCTTTCCATTGGCTGTACATGAAATTATTGCGATCGCCGTTCACTTCGCCAATCGCCGGCTGCAGGTTGTGCAGGTCAGTTTCGATTTGGCGATAGCTCGCGTCTTTGTTGCAGTTTTTGCGGCCACCCTGTTGCCAGCACTGCAATTGGTGGCCGAACTGCCAGGCCGGTACCACATGTTCCCATTCGATACGCTGTGCGCGTTGGGCGTTCTTGCGTGGTTGATAGCCGCAACTGTTTAAATCTGGGATGCCTTTCTTGCCCTGCCAGGTGATCTGGCAGCCGCAGTAGAAAGAACCGGGCGCGTCTTGGTTGATTTTGGCCGCTGCCGCCTTGGCCTGAGAAAAATTATTGATGCCGTGCGCCTGTACGGCGCCGGTGGTGAAAATAACCGTAAACAAAATTTTGCGAAGCATATTCCAAAACTGCTCAAAATTGGAAAGGCAGGCAGGGTAGCGGAAGTCAACGGCAGTGGCAAACGACGGGCGTTAAACTCGTGACCTTCCAAGCTAGCACCGGGGCCTGGCTGTAACTTTGGACGTAGGGAGCAGAGGTTGGATTTTTCGCTTAAACAGGCTCACCGGCGATAAATTTCAATTTTTCGCCGCACTGACGGCAGCGGTATTCGCTTTCTCCGCGAAGCACCCGATTATGCCGACGTACGGTGAGCTGATGCTGTTGGCAACGACAGAGGTAGGGGAAGGTTTTGCTTTGCACCGAGGCAATTTCAAACTGGTGGGTGCGGCTGGCCGGTACCTGCAACACGCTTTCCATCATCCAGCGCCATTCGCGTCCATGTGGGGCCACGCGGCCAAACTGGCGGAAGACTAGCAGGTGCGCCAGTTCGTGCGGCACCACTTCGTCGATAAACGGCTGTTGGTTTTCCATCAGCAAAACCGGATTCAGCCGAATTTCCCAGGCTTGCAGCCAGGCGGTACCCGCACTGGTTCCGCGTTGCTGGTAAACGACTTTGGGTTCCGGAAACTCGACGGAAAAATGCTGACGCGCCAGCAGCAGTTTTTCACGCAGGCAGCGCATCACCGCCTGTTGCAGCGCTATGGGGATTCTTACTTTGTTCATTGCGGCTAGCTTAAGCAATGGCGCGACGGCTGGCAATAAGACGAAAAACTAATTCTCATCCCGCCTGCCGGGCCGGTTTTTCATTGCATTGATAACCCGATCGACGCTGATGGATTGTAATCAATGTGTTAACTGCGGGATAATAAACCGTACATGCTGAGTCTGTACCCGCAGCGCTCACAGAAAAGATTGAAAAGCATCCCAAGAAAATACCTTTCTAACGCAGGGGTTATTATGCGATTTAGCGCAATAACCGACTGATTAAAAATACGTAAGGTGTGGGAAGTTTTTTGACGCGGCCTGCCCCGAGCTGGCTGAGTAAGTGTGAATTTAACGCAGCTGATGTTGCAAGTGAGAGATCAATGTCGAATAAACCGTTCCATTATCAAGATCCGTTCCCGCTGAAGAAAGACGATACCGAATACTATCTGTTAAGCCGCGATCACGTTTCCGTGAGCGAATTTGAAGGCCAGGAAGTTCTGAAAGTAGCCCCTGAAGCGTTAACCCTCCTTGCCCAGCACGCGTTTCATGACGCCTCATTTATGCTGCGCCCGGCGCACCAGCAGCAGGTTGCCGATATCCTCAAGGATCCGGACGCCAGCGAAAACGACAAATACGTTGCGCTGCAATTTTTGCGTAACTCAGAAATCGCCGCCAAAGGTATTTTGCCGACCTGTCAGGACACCGGTACCGCCATTATCGTCGGTAAAAAGGGCCAGCGCGTCTGGACCGGTGGCGGCGACGAAGAAGCGTTGTCACGCGGGGTGTACAACACCTTTATCGAAGACAACCTGCGCTATTCGCAAAACGCCGCGCTGGATATGTATAAAGAGGTCAACACCGGCAGCAACCTGCCGGCGCAGATCGACCTCTACAGCGTCGACGGTGAAGAATACAAATTCCTGTGTATTGCTAAAGGCGGCGGTTCTGCCAACAAAACCTACCTTTATCAGGAAACCAAAGCGCTGCTGTCTCCGGGCAAGCTGAAGGATTATCTGGTCGAGAAAATGCGTACGCTGGGCACCGCGGCTTGCCCGCCGTACCACGTGGCGTTCGTTATCGGCGGCACCTCGGCGGAAGCAACCCTGAAAACCGTAAAACTGGCGTCGACCAAGTACTATGACGGCCTGCCGACCGAAGGCAATGAGCACGGTCAGGCATTCCGCGACGTGGCGCTGGAAGAAGAGTTGCTGAAAGAAGCGCAGAACCTGGGATTGGGCGCGCAGTTTGGCGGTAAATACTTTGCGCATGACGTTCGCGTGGTGCGTCTGCCGCGCCATGGCGCATCCTGCCCGGTCGGAATGGGGGTTTCCTGCTCCGCTGACCGTAACATTAAAGGCAAGATCAACCGTGACGGCATCTGGCTGGAGAAGCTGGAGCATAATCCTGGCAAATTTATCCCGCAGGAGCTGCGTCAGGCCGGTGAGGGCGAGGCAATCAAGATTGACCTTAACCGCCCGATGGCCGAGATCCTCAAGCAGCTGTCGCAATACCCGGTATCCACCCGCCTGTCCTTGAGCGGCACCATCATCGTGGGCCGCGATATTGCGCATGCCAAGTTGAAAGAGCGCCTGGACAGAGGGGAAGGTCTGCCGCAATACGTTAAGGATCATCCGATTTATTACGCGGGCCCGGCCAAAACGCCGGACGGCTACGCTTCTGGTTCACTGGGGCCAACCACTGCCGGGCGCATGGATTCTTATGTCGACCTGCTGCAGTCTCATGGCGGCAGCATGATCATGCTGGCGAAAGGTAACCGCAGCCAGCAGGTGACCGACGCCTGCCACAAGCACGGCGGCTTCTACCTCGGCAGCATCGGTGGCCCGGCGGCGGTACTGGCGCAGCAGAGCATCAAGAGCCTGACCTGCGTCGAATACCCGGAGCTGGGTATGGAAGCGATCTGGAAAATCGAAGTGGAAGATTTCCCGGCGTTTATTCTGGTGGATGATAAAGGCAATGACTTCTTCCAGAAGATCCAGTCTGGCCAGTGTTCTCGCTGCGTGAAGTAACCGCCGAAAGGATTTGCCGCCCGCAGTGGGGCGGCAAATTTCAGGTTTTATCAACCCCTGTGTAAATTACTGTAGCCCGCTGGACGCGATGTTTTAACCTGTATACCCTACGCGCAAAGCACTAATACGCGCATAAAGGCATATTTGGAACAGAAGGTTCGGCAAACTCATGGAAACGCAGGAAAGTCATATCAGGGAATTGCTGGTCTGGATTGAAGACAACCTAACCAATCCCTTGTCATTGGATATCGTTTCTGCCAAATCAGGCTACTCGAAATGGTATCTGCAGCGAATGTTCAAAAAGCAGACCAGTTTGTCGCTGGCTTCCTATATTCGCGCACGCCGCTTGTACCTCGCCGCTTTCGCCTTGCGTTATACGCAAAAAAGCATTCTTGATATTTCTATTGAATATCAATTCGATAACCAACAAACCTTTTCTCGCTGCTTCAAAAAGCACTTTGCCGAATCTCCCAGTGTTTATCGCCATGCGCGTAAACAGGACTTCAGCCATCTGGTTCGCTCGCTGTCGGTGAATCAGCCGGGGGATATCAAGGTCGATCGCATCAAGGTCGCCAAGGGGCAGTATGCTATCCGAGGGAAGAGTTACCCTTACCATCTGGACATTACCGATCTGGATAAGTCGCACCTTCCCATCCGCAGCAAAATCAAAGAGACGTTCTATGCTCTGCTGGGTGAGCGCCCGGCATTGACCTATTCGCTGGCCCAGTTTGTGCCGGATGGGGAACGAGTGCGGGTGGATTATACCCTGGGTGTTGCGGCAGACTGCCCGGTCAGTGACGGTGCCGGGCTTGAAGCGCTGCCGGATATCTCCGGTGATTTTTGTCGTTTTTGCTATGCCGGCAAGCCGGTGGCCCTGAACGATCATATTGTGCAGATGTACACTCAGGTCTTGCCGCAACTTGGCCTGGCACGCCGGGAAGGGCCTGACCTGACGATGTTCAACTATTCGCTAAATGAGCGGGAGGAGCTGCATCTTGAGCTCCAACACCTGGTGCCGGTGACTCCCCTTGACTGAGCGGGGGGGCAGAGCGGTTCTTTTGCTGCACGATATCTGCCATCACCGCCAGCGCGATTTCAGCCGGGGTCTTGCTGCCGAGCGGTAAGCCAATCGGGGCATGAATTCGCTCCAGCTCTTGTGGGCTGAATTCGGCAATCTGCTGCAGGCGTTGGCGACGACGCGCGCTGTTGCGCAACGATCCCATGGCGCCGATATAAAACGCCGGAGTATGGATAGCTTCCATTAGCGTCAGATCGTCCATGCGGGGATCGTGTGTCAGCGCGACAATCGCGGTATTGGCGTGACAGCCGCCGTCTTCAATAAACTTGGCAGGAAACTGACGCAGTAGCGTCACGTTGGATCTCAGCTGCGGGGCGAAATTTTCCAGCGCCTCCGGACGGTTCTCGCACACCAACACTTCAAACCCCAGCGAACTGGCGAAATCGGCGCAGTACAATGCCACGCTGGAAAGACCGGCGATCAGCAAACGCGGGGCTGCGGCAATATGCAGGGTAATTTGCGGGCCGCGGCGTTCCACCTGGGTCGCACTGGCGAAATCGGTCAACGTCAGGCTGCCGCAGGCATCCGGCAAAGTGAGGCGTTTGACCAGCGCATGGTGTCCGTTTAACGCGCCGGCGAGGGTTGTCAGGTAATCGATGCTCTCGTCGCCCGCCGGCAAATACTCAATCAGCACCTCCAGCACGCCGCCGCAGGGCAGCGCTACGTTGGGCTCCAGACCGCCCTCACCGTAACGAATGACCTGGCTGGCAGCCTGATACTCCCCGGCCGCCAGGCGCCGCAGAAAGTCTTCTTCCACGCATCCTCCGGACAGCGAGCCGCAATAATGTCCGTCCTGCGTGGCGGCCAACAGCGCCCCCGGCGATCGCGGTGAGGAGCCGTAAGTGCTCAGCACGGTGCACAGCCACACCGGTTGTTGTTTCAGCCAGTTTATCGCCTGGCTGACCACGGTGATATCGAGATGTTGCATAGATGAGTTACTCGCTGACCGGTAGCTGCGACGGAAGATCTATATCCTGCACGACAGTGGGTTGATCAAGATTAAGCCAGTGTACCGCCTGCTCTTTAAGCAGATCGCGTGCACCATTATCGCCACGTAATTGGCTCAGTTGTTTGCGCAATAGAGCGGAAAACCCAACCGGGTGACCCGGCTGTTGTTCAAAACGGGGACGGACAATGGCGTGGTGCTGCAACGCGCTGGCTACCTGCTGGAAAACCGCCGGGGTAACGAACGGCATATCCGCCAAATGAACCAACCAGCCTTGCCAGTGCGGCGTGGCGTTAACGCCGGCGGCAATGGAATCGCCAAGGCCGACGCTGGCCAGCAGCGTGACCGGAACCTGATAGGCGGCGCAAATCTGTTGAACCTGGCGGTTGTCTGGCCGGGTGACCACCCATAGGGGCAGGCCGGAAGCCAACGCTTGACGCAGCGTCTGTTCAAATAGCGAACGTTGGCGGCCTGCGGCATCCGCAAACTCGGCATTTAATTTATTGCCTGCGCCACCGGCCTGAGAGAAGCGTTCTCCACGTCCGGCAGCGGCGATCACTATGCCTGTTGTCATCTTATCCGCCCGAATTTGCGCAACTTCTAATTACCTTACTAAAAATATGTGTTGTTGAGATGTGTTTTTATTGAAAATCGCATGTTAATCATCACATAATTTTGGTTATAAGCATATGCTTATGACGTCTACGGCAAGGTCGTCAGCGTTTGCGCAACACCACCGCTGAACACAAAACTACAATAAAGATGCAAAGGACTTTTTATGAGCAATTTCAACCCGTCGCGGCGTCGCTTTATCAAAAGCGCCGTGATAGCGGGGGTCTCCGTGTACCTCGCGCCCCTGTACAGCCGTGCCTATGCCGCGCTGTTTGAGCAGAAGATCCTCCAGTCCCCGAACTGGGATGCCCACGAGAAACGTATACGCTTTCGTATCGATGGCCGTGCCAAGGTCATGGGGCAGAAGGTCTTTGCCCGTGATATTCGCGCGGTGGATATGCCGCACTGGCCACAGCAGCAGGCGCACGCCTTTATTTTGCGTGTCACTCAAGCAGACAAGCTGTTCGAAGGTATCGATCTCTCATTGCTGGGCGACGACCTGCAGCCCGATCGGCTGGTAACCGCCGAGGATTTGGCGCGCGACGGTTTGGCCTTCCCGGCATTTTACGGCGACGACATGCTGCTGCCGATTGGCAAAACCCCGGCTTACCTGGGCCAGGCGGTGGCAATCCTGATTTATCACGATTTTGCCCGTTTCCGCTTTGCCAAAGACAAGCTGAAATTCCGCGAAGGCACGATTAAATACGGGGCGCAAACCGGTCCGCTGCAGCGCGACCCTTGGGGCACTTTCCGCTATGTGCGGGTGGGGGGAGACAAGCCGTTCGATGACGACCGTTTTTCCAGCCTGAAGGATACTCCGATTTTCCCGGTTTCGATGAAGAAACACCTGCCGGTCTGGCCGGAAGGACGCGAAGGCGGCAAGCTGGATCAGGAAGGCATGTATTACGCCGGCATGATTGCCGATGAGTTGAAAACGCCGCCGGATGAGTGGCTGGTGATGTCACGCCGCTATACCACGCAGTCCGTCGACACCTCCGCGCTGGAGCCGGACAACGCCAACGGCTGGTTCGATGCCGATACGCAAACGCTGCATCTGGTGGTGCCGACTCAATCGCCGCAGGAAGTGGCCGATGAAATGCCGCGCATGCTGGCAAAACGCAATCCGCCGGTTAAACAGCTGATTCTGCACCCATGCTACACCGTCGGTTACGGCTCGAAAGATCACTTTAACTTCCCGTATTACGGCGCGGTGGCGGCGATGTACGGCGACGGGCACCCGGTTCGGCTGGCCAACGACCGTTTCGAACAGTTCCAGACTGCGCTGAAACGCCATGCCTTCGACATGAATTACCGCATTGCGGTAAACCGCCAAACCGGCGTGCTGCAGTCATTCCATGGTGAGATGACGGCAGACGGCGGTGGCCGCAGCAACTTTACGCCTTCGGTGGTGATGGTGGCGGCGACCGCGGCGCAGTCGATTTATTACTTCCCGAAAAGCGATTTGTCTGCGGTGGGGCTGGCTTCGCGCGCTATCGACGCAGGGTCGGCTCGAGGTTACGGCACGCTGCAAAGCATGGCCGCCACCGAAATGATGGTCGATGAGCTGGCTGCCGAACTGAAGATTGACCCGATTGAATTCCGTTTGCGCAACGTACTGAAGTCCGGCATGAAAAATACGCAGGGGGCCATTCCTGCCGGGGCTATTCGCGCCGATGAAGTGCTGGAGAAGGCGGCGAAGCATGAGATGTGGCTGCAACGCGCCAAGCGCAAGGCGGAGTTTGAAAGCCAGCATCCGGGCAAACGCTATGGCGTAGGCTTTGGCTGCGTGCAAAAAGACTTCGGTACCGGTGCCGAAACTTCATTCGCCCGCGTCGAACTGGGAGAAGACGGGCGCATTATGCTGTATCACAGCGGTGCCGAGATGGGCACCGGCATGTCGACCTCACAATCGGTGTTGTGCGCACAGTGGCTGGGCAAACCGGCAGACGAGGCTCACTTCTCGGTGACCGACTGGTCAGTGCTGCCGATGGTCACCAGTGGCGATCCTTACGTTATGTCGCAGGCCGATCAGGATCGGTTGCAAACCAATCCGGCCTGGACGCCAAGCTACTGCTCACCTTCCAGCGCCAGCAACTCGGCGTATTACTTCTCGCACAGTACGCGCGAAGCGGCGCGGCTGATATTCGATCATGGCCTGTGGCCGGCAGCGATGGCCATTTGGCAATCCGGCCCCGGTGGTGGCCAGGCGGCACCTTTAGTGGTGCTCCGAGAGGATGCGCGTTGGGTGGAGGGGGGATTGACCGCTGCCGGTATGGAGGTGTTGAGCCTGGAGCGGCTGGCAAAACAACTTTACCAGATGGGCGGGATCGCAGGCGCAGCGGTGCACGTATTCAACCGCTGGCAGTGGGCGGAAGCGGACTTTACCCTGAGTGGCAATAGCGAACGCCTGCCGATTGATGGCCTGGCTGTGCGCAACGCCGGTGGCGAGTTCAAAACGCTGCCACGCAATCAGGTCTATTATCCCCCGACTCAACGCAATAACGCGGCGGTGACCTATTACAGTGCCGTCGGAACCCTGGCGGAAGTGGCGGTGGATATCGCCACCGGCCAGGTAGAACTGCTGAATCACCATTCGATCATGGAGTGCGGCAACCTGATTGTGCCGGAACTGGTTTCCGGCCAGTTGCAGGGCGGGTTGG
The DNA here is from genome assembly GCF_058799445.1 of Serratia sp. GW822-FHT06E05. Classification (NCBI taxonomy): domain Bacteria; kingdom Pseudomonadati; phylum Pseudomonadota; class Gammaproteobacteria; order Enterobacterales; family Yersiniaceae; genus Serratia; species Serratia sp. GW822-FHT06E05. The sequence continues at coordinate 69,583 of NZ_JBXALM010000003.1, read as the reverse complement.
CGATGGGAATTGGTCATGCACTGCACGAATATTTACCGCTGTACGAAGACGGGCCCGGTAACGGTACCTGGAACTTTAACCGTTACCACCTGCCACGCGCCAGCGATGTGGCGGTCTGGAAACAGACCGATGACATCCTGCCCGCGTTGTCGGAAACCGATCCGCCCAAAGGCATGGCCGAAGTGGTGATGATCCCGGTGGTCGCTGCCCTGGTCAACGCCATCGCCGACGCCACTGGCCACCGTTTCCGTGATTTGCCCGTTCGTGCAGAAAATATTCGTGAGGTATTACAATGAGCATCAAAACCCAGCCGATTTCCCTGACCATCAACGAAAAGCAATACGGCCCGATCGACGTACCTGAAGGGCTGATGATGATCGATTTCCTGCACGAGTATCTCGATCTGACCGGATCGCGTCTTGGCTGCGGGCAGGGTATCTGCCACGCCTGCGTAGCAATTGTCGATCACCCAAGCGGTACCAGCGAAGAGGTGCGTACCTGTATCACCGGCGCGCACTTCTTCAGCGGCAAAAAAGTCCGCACCGTAGAGGGGCATGCCAAGGTGGATGCGCAGGGCGAAGTGGTGGAGTTGTCACCTATCCAGCAGGCGTTTCTGGAGCATTACAGCTTCCAGTGCGGCTACTGCACGCCGGGCTTTGTCAACGCCGCCACCATTTTTGTGGAAAAACTCAAGCGTGAACCCATTGCCCGTGAGCAACTGGAAAGCGCCATTGAACAGGCGCTGGACAGTCATATCTGCCGCTGTACCGGCTATGTTCGTTACTATGAAGCGGTTCGTGACGTGGTGCTCAAAACCCCGGGCCTGCTGAAGGAGACGGCGCAATGAAAAAACGTCTCGCACTGTTGATCCTGCTGGTGGTGATTATTGTCATCGCCGTGCTGTGGTGGCGGGAAAACCGCCGTTACGATGGCCCGGTGCAGCAGGTAACCGCCAGCACGGAACAGGTTGCCCGCGGTCGCTATCTGGCGCAGGCCGCCGACTGCGCCGCCTGCCATACCGCCAGCGGCGGCGCGCCCTTGGCCGGGGGCTATCCGCTGGAGACGCCGTTCGGCACTATCTATGGCAGTAACCTGACGCCTTCGGCCGATCATGGCATTGGCCGCTGGACCAAAGAAGATTTCTTCCTGGCGCTGACTCAGGGTGTGGCACCGGGCGGGCGTCATCTGTACCCGGCGATGCCTTATACTTCGTATAAAGGTATTTCACGCCAGGATGCCGACGACATTTACGCCTATCTGATGACCCGACCGGCGGTGGACGTCGCCATTCCTGAAAACGACATGCCGTTCCCGTTTAATCAACGCATGGCGCTGATCGGTTGGAACCTGCTGTTCCGTAGCCAGGCGCCGTTGCCAGCCAGTTCACAAGGCAATTCGGCGCAGTGGCAACGCGGCCGTTACCTGGCGGATACGCTGGGTCACTGCGGGGAATGCCATACGCCACGCGGCATGCTGGGGCAGATGAATCTTGGCAAGCCGATGCAGGGGGGCGATTTGGGGCGCTTTATGGCACCGGACATCACGCCGCACGGTTTGGCCCAGCGCGGCTGGACGCCGGATGACCTCAACCGTTTCCTGGCAACCGGTATGGCACCTCAGGGATCTGCGTTCAGTGAGATGCACATGGTGGTGGATCTCAGCACCCGTCATCTGACGCCGGAAGACCATCAAGCACTGGCGACCTATCTGATGGGTGAACAGCCGCCGGCCGCAGTGCCGGTTAAAATCGGCCAGGGCAGCGATGCCGGGCGTATCAGCTATCTGGATCAGTGCTCCGGCTGCCATGCACGGGAAGGTGAGGGCAAACCGCACGTAGCGGTGGCGATGCGCGATAACGCCACGCTGCGCCAACCGGATGCCAAGAATCTGATTGTCTCGGTGCTGGACGGTTTACCGGCGCAGCAATTCCCCAACGGCGAAAGTATGCAGAGCATGCCGGCCTTTGGCGAACGTCTGGACGATGCGCAAGTGGCGGAGCTGGTGAACTATCTGCGCGTAACCTGGGGGGGCTTGCCGGCGGATATCACCGCCGAGCAGGTGAAGGCCCTGCGCAAGAAGTAGCCTAAGTCAGGCTAAAAAAATGGCCCGCAGTTTTACACTGCGGGCCATTTTGTTTTTGGCGTGAACTAGCTGCGGCTGGTTGCGCTCATTGCACGCTGGCTACGTTGCTTGACGATATAGCCAATGGCCAAAATTGCCACCCAAACCGGGATCAGCAACACCGAGATTTGAATGCCCGGCGTCAGATACATGATCACCAGGATACCGGCCATAAACACCAGGCACAGGTAGTTGCTGAACGGATACCAGAAGGCCTTGAACTTTGGCTCTACGCCTTCGCGGTTCTTTGCTGCGCGGAACTTCAGGTGCGCCAGGCTGATCATCGCCCAGTTGATCACCAGCGCCGAGACCACCAGCGCCATCAGCAATTCGAATGCGCGACCGGGGATCAGGTAGTTAATCAGCACGCAGAACGCCGTGGCCGTGGCGGAGACGGCGATAGCGATAACCGGTACGCCGCGGCCGTCCACCTTCAGCAGGCTCTTCGGACCGTTGCCTTGTTTCGCCAGGCCGTACAGCATGCGGCTGTTGCAGTAAACGCAGCTGTTGTACACCGACAGGGCGGCGGTCAACACCACGATGTTCAGCACGGTTGCTACCAGGTTGCTGTTCAGCGCGTGGAAGATCAGCACGAACGGGCTGCCGCCTTCCACCACTTTGCCCCAAGGGTACAGCGACAGCAAAATGGTCAGTGAGCCGATATAGAACAGCAGGATGCGGTAGATCACCTGGTTGGTGGCTTTGGGAATGCTTTTCTGCGGGTTGTCGGCCTCCGCGGCGGTAATACCCACCAGCTCGAGTCCACCAAACGAGAACATGATCACCGCCATTGCCATTACCAGCCCCATGATGCCGTTCGGGAAGAACCCGCCCTGTGCCCACAAGTTGGTTACGGTGGCTTCCGGGCCGCCCAGGCCGCTGAACAGCAGGTAGGCACCGAACACGATCATGCCGATAATCGCCACGACTTTGATGATGGCAAACCAGAATTCCATCTCGCCGTAGACCTTAACATTCGCCAGGTTGATGGCGTTGATGGCCAGGAAGAACACCGCCGCCGATACCCAGGTTGGGATCTCCGGCCACCAGTACTGCACATAGATACCGACCGCGGTCAGTTCCGCCATCGCCACCAATACATACAGCACCCAGTAGTTCCAGCCGGAAGCAAAGCCGGCAAAATTGCCCCAGTATTTATAGGCGAAGTGGCTAAACGAACCGGCTACCGGCTCTTCCACTACCATTTCACCCAGCTGGCGCATGATCAGAAATGCGATAAAGCCGCCAATGGCATAGCCGAGAATGACCGAAGGACCGGCCATTTTTATTGTTTGCGCGATCCCGAGAAATAGCCCGGTACCAATAGCGCCCCCTAGAGCAATAAGCTGAATATGGCGGTTTTTCAGGCCGCGCTTCAGCTGGTCGCCATGCTGTTGACCATCCATCAATGAAACCCTCTGTCGTTGCAGAATTACTCACATGCTGTAAAGCAGTGGTTACGATGTGTGTTTTATTTTATTTACGGCGTTATATCTATTAATTCCACGGAGCCGCTACCGTTTGGCAAAGAATAATGTTATGCGCGTCAGTTTGCACCTGCTTTATAGGGTGAGTGATTAAGATTTCAGCAGTTTAGGAAACAAAATGCGGGTTGTGTGACGGCAGGGGGGATTCAGTGCATGAAATAAGCAGCAAATCACATAATGCGCAAAAATAATTTAGCGCTGGTCGCTTTGGTTCGGCGAAATATTGACCGGTTAAGCGCACCTTATGCGCTGCAAATAGCTATTCGTTAAAGCTTAATAAACATGCAATAAAATCCTGCCTTTGATGCTTCAGTCTGCCTGACGGCAGGTTTCGCAAAAGTTAAATCAAAAACCTACCTCGTAAATGGTATTACCAAGCGTGCGTTAGCGGTTTGCAGCAGCTCTGGTATTGAGGTGTTAAAATGTGCGGGTAACCTGATTTCGATCAAGGCCCATATGGACAGGAGGTGAATACTTTGTTACTTTACCGTCACGTTTTTGAAATTGGTATTACCAATTGACTCCGCGCCATTCGCAGAGAAGAATTCACCCATGGCCTACAGCAAAATCCGCCAACCCAAGTTGTCAGATGTTATCGAGCAGCAGCTCGAACACCTGATCCTCGAGGGAACACTGCGTCCAGGCGAAAAACTGCCACCGGAGCGCGAGCTGGCGAAACAATTTGATGTTTCCCGTCCTTCTCTGAGAGAGGCCATCCAGCGCCTGGAAGCCAAAGGGCTGCTCCTGCGCCGTCAGGGCGGTGGTACCTTTGTGCAAACTAATCTGTGGCAGAGCTTCAGCGATCCTCTGGCTGAACTGTTGGCCGACCACCCTGAATCACAATTCGATCTGTTGGAAACCCGTCATGCCCTCGAAGGCATTGCTGCCTATTACGCGGCGTTGCGCGGCACCGACGAAGATCTGGCGCGCATCCGCGATTGCCACATTGTGATCCAGCAGGCCCAGGAAAGCGGCGATCTCGACGCCGAAGCCGACGCGGTCATGCAGTACCAAATCGCCGTGACCGAAGCTGCCCACAACGTTGTGTTACTTCACCTGCTACGCTGCATGGGGCCGATGCTGGAACAGAACGTACGTCAGAACTTTGAATTGCTCTACTCGCGCCGTGAGATGTTGGCAAAGGTGAGCAGCCACCGCGCCGGAATTTTTGAGGCGATTGTGGCACGCGAGCCGGAAAAGGCCCGTGAAGCCTCGCACCGCCATTTGGCGTTTATCGAGGAAATCTTGCTGGATCTCAGCCGGGAGCATACTCGGCGCGAGAGATCGCTACGGCGTCTCCAGCAACGCAAGGATTAAGAGCGTTCTCTTCAGGGCACACCAGCCTGCGGAGCTTTCGTTCGAAGTGCTTAGTTAAGCATTTAAGCGGCAACTAAACTGATGGGCCTGTCTTCCTGTGTTTTGCCTCAGAACACAGGAAGACAGGCTCCAAAACAAACCATTAGACAGATAAGGAATACCACCATGTCAGAACGTTTAAACAATGACGTGGATCCGATCGAAACCCGCGACTGGCTGCAGGCGATCGAATCGGTCATCCGTGAAGAGGGTGTTGAGCGAGCTCAGTTTCTGATTGATCAGGTATTGGGTGAAGCCCGTAAAGGCGGTGTTAGCGTTGCAGCCGGTGCTGCGGCTCACAACTACGTCAACACCATCGCGGTGGAAGACGAACCTGCTTACCCTGGTAACCTGGATCTTGAGCGTCGTATCCGCAGCGCTATCCGCTGGAACGCGGTAATGACCGTGCTGCGCGCTTCCAAGAAAGATCTGGACCTGGGCGGCCACATGGCTTCCTTCCAATCTTCCGCGACCTTCTATGAAGTCTGCTTCAACCACTTCTTCCGTGCACGCAACGAGCAAGACGGCGGCGATCTGGTTTACTTCCAGGGCCACATCTCTCCGGGCGTTTACGCACGTGCCTTCCTTGAAGGCCGCTTGACCGAAGACCAAATGAACAACTTCCGTCAGGAAGTTCACGGTAAAGGCCTGTCTTCTTACCCGCATCCTAAACTGATGCCTGAATTCTGGCAGTTCCCGACCGTTTCCATGGGCCTGGGCCCAATCAGCGCCATCTACCAGGCGAAGTTCCTGAAATATCTGGAACACCGTGGCTTGAAGAACACCTCTTCTCAAACCGTTTACGCCTTCCTGGGCGACGGTGAGATGGATGAGCCGGAATCCAAAGGTGCGATCACCATCGCCACCCGTGAGAAGCTGGACAACCTGGTGTTCGTCATCAACTGTAACCTGCAACGTCTGGACGGCCCAGTCACCGGTAACGGCAAGATCATCAATGAACTGGAAGGTATCTTCTCCGGCGCAGGCTGGCAGGTACTGAAAGTGATTTGGGGTGGTCGTTGGGACGAACTGCTGCGTAAAGACACCAGCGGCAAGCTGATCCAACTGATGAACGAAACCCTGGACGGCGACTACCAGACCTTCAAATCCAAAGACGGCGCTTACGTACGTGAGCACTTCTTCGGCCGCTTCCCGGAAACCGCTGCTCTGGTCAAAGACATGACCGACGACGAAATCTGGGCGCTGAACCGCGGTGGTCACGATCCGAAGAAAGTCTTCGCTGCACTGAAAAAAGCGCAGGACACCCAAGGCAAACCAACCGTTATCCTGGCCCATACCATTAAAGGTTACGGCATGGGTGAAACCGCGGAAGGTAAAAACATCGCTCACCAGGTGAAGAAAATGAACATGGAAGGGGTTCACCACTTCCGCGATCGTTTCAATGTGCCCGTTGCCGATGCCGACATCGAAAAACTGCCGTACATCACCTTCGAGAAAGACTCTGAAGAGTACAAATACCTGCACGAACGCCGTCAGGCGCTGAAAGGTTATGTACCGACCCGTCTGCCAGCCTTCACCCAGAAGCTGGAAATGCCGGCTCTGGAAGACTTCAGCTCACTGCTGGAAGAGCAGAACAAAGAAATCTCCACCACCATCGCCTTCGTGCGTGCCCTGAACGTGATGCTGAAGAACAAGTCGATCAAAGATCGTCTGGTTCCAATCATCGCTGACGAAGCGCGTACCTTCGGTATGGAAGGTCTGTTCCGTCAGATCGGTATCTACAGCCCGAACGGTCAGCAATATACCCCGCAGGACCGTGAGCAGGTTGCTTACTACAAAGAAGACGAAAAAGGTCAGATCCTGCAGGAAGGCATCAACGAACTGGGCGCAGCATCTTCATGGCTAGCTGCAGCGACTTCCTACAGCACCAACGATCTGCCGATGATTCCGTTCTACATCTACTACTCGATGTTCGGTTTCCAGCGTATCGGTGACCTGTGCTGGGCAGCAGGCGACCAACAGGCGCGCGGCTTCCTGATCGGCGGTACTTCAGGCCGTACCACCCTGAACGGTGAAGGTCTGCAGCACGAAGACGGCCACAGCCACATTCAGTCTCTGACTATCCCTAACTGCATCTCTTACGATCCAGCTTATGCATACGAAGTGGCAGTGATCATGCACGACGGTCTGGTCCGCATGTACGGTGACGCGCAAGAAAACGTCTACTACTACATCACCACGCTGAACGAAAACTACCACATGCCGGCCATGCCGCAGGGCGCAGAAGAAGGTATCCGCAAAGGTATCTACAAGCTGGACACTCTGGCAGGCAGCAAAGGCAAGGTTCAGTTGCTGGGTTCAGGTTCTATCCTGCGTCACGTACGTGAAGCGGCGAAGATCCTGGCAGACGATTACGGCGTGGGTTCTGACATCTACAGCGTGACTTCCTTCACTGAACTGGCGCGTGATGGCCAGGACTGCGAGCGTTGGAACATGCTGCACCCAACCGAAACTCCACGTGTACCGTACATTGCTCAGGTGATGAACGATGCGCCGGCGGTTGCGTCTACCGACTACATGAAGCTGTTTGCAGAACAGGTTCGTACTTACGTTCCAGCCAGCGACTATCGCGTTCTGGGTACTGACGGCTTCGGTCGTTCAGACAGCCGCGAAAACCTGCGCCACCACTTTGAAGTTGACGCTTCTTACGTTGTGGTTGCTGCACTGGGTGAACTGGCTAAACGCGGTGAAATCGAAGCTTCTGTGGTAGCTGATGCGATTAAGAAATTCGACATCAACCCAGAAAAAGTTAACCCGCGTCTGGCATAAGAGGTACAGAAGAAATGTCTATCGAAATCAAAGTACCGGACATCGGTGCAGACGAAGTGGAAATCACCGAGATTCTGGTGAAAGTGGGCGATAAAGTTGAAGCTGAACAATCGCTGATCACCGTTGAAGGTGACAAAGCTTCCATGGAAGTCCCTTCCCCGCAGGCGGGTGTGGTTAAAGAGATCAAAGTTGCCGTCGGTGATAAAACCGAAACCGGCAAACTGCTGATGATCTTTGAAGCGGAAGGGGCGGCTCAGGCCGCACCTGCTGCCAAAGCTGAAGAAAAACCGGCTGCAGCACCCGCTGCTCCGGCTGCCAAAGACGTTGCCGTACCGGACATCGGTGCCGACGAAGTAGAAGTGACCGAGATCCTGGTGAAAGTGGGCGACAAGGTGGAAGCCGAGCAGTCCCTGATCACCGTTGAAGGCGACAAGGCTTCCATGGAAGTCCCTGCACCGTTCGCAGGCACCGTGAAAGAGATCAAAATCGGCACTGGCGACAAAGTCACCACCGGTTCTCTGATCATGGTATTCGAAGTGGCTGGCGCAGCTTCTGCTGCCGCTCCGGCTGCGACTGAAACGCCTGCTGCTCCAGCGGCACCGGCTGCCTCTGCGGCCAAAGACGTTGCCGTACCGGATATCGGTGGCGATGAAGTAGAAGTGACCGAAGTGATGGTGAAAGTGGGCGACAAAGTTGCCGCTGAGCAGTCACTGATCACCGTTGAAGGTGACAAGGCTTCTATGGAAGTGCCGGCACCGTTCGCAGGTACCGTGAAAGAAATCAAAATCAGCGCCGGCGATAAAGTGAAAACCGGCTCCCTGATCATGGTGTTCGAAGTTGAAGGCGCTGCACCAGCGGCTGCTCCTGCTCAAAAAGCAGAAGCAGCGCCGGCACCGGCTGCCAGCGCGGCACCAGCCAAACAGGCTGCTCCAGCTGCCAAAGGTGAGTTCGCCGAGAACGACGCTTATGTGCATGCCACTCCGGTCATCCGCCGCCTGGCGCGTGAGTTCGGCGTAAACCTGGCGAAAGTGAAAGGCACCGGTCGTAAAGGCCGCATCCTGCGCGAAGACGTTCAGACTTACGTGAAAGACGCGGTCAAACGTGCAGAAGCGGCGCCAGCTGCTGCTGCCGGTGGCGGTCTGCCAGGCATGCTGCCATGGCCGAAAGTGGACTTCAGCAAGTTCGGTGAGATCGAAGAAGTTGAACTGGGCCGCATCCAGAAAATCTCGGGTGCCAACCTGAGCCGTAACTGGGTGATGATCCCGCACGTGACTCACTTCGACAAAACCGACATCACCGATCTGGAAGCTTTCCGCAAGCAGCAGAACGAAGAAGCGGCCAAGCGTAAGCTGGATGTGAAGTTCACCCCGGTGGTGTTCATCATGAAAGCCGTTGCTGCCGCTCTGGAGCAGATGCCGCGTTTCAACAGCTCTCTGTCCGAAGATGGTCAGAAGCTGACGCTGAAAAAGTACATCAACGTCGGTGTTGCGGTTGATACGCCAAACGGCCTGGTGGTTCCGGTATTCAAAGATGTGAACAAGAAGAGCATCACTGAACTGTCCCGTGAGCTGATGGCTATCTCCAAAAAAGCGCGTGACGGTAAACTGACCGCCGGCGAAATGCAGGGTGGCTGTTTCACCATCTCCAGCCTGGGCGGTATCGGGACAACTCACTTCGCGCCGATTGTGAACGCGCCGGAAGTGGCTATCCTGGGTGTCTCCAAGTCTGCTATGGAGCCAGTCTGGAACGGTAAAGAGTTCGTGCCGCGCCTGATGATGCCAATGTCGCTCTCCTTCGACCACCGTGTTATCGATGGTGCAGATGGTGCGCGCTTTATTACCATCATCAACAACATGCTGGCTGATATCCGCCGTATGGTGATGTAATGAAAAAAGGGCGCAGCATGCTGCGCCCTTATCGCTTCTGTAGCAGTTTTGTCGGTTTTTGCACGACTCGACAAAATTGTTGAGACACGGGTCACTCGAACACGCTTTGCAGATTATTAACAATTCTGTAAACTGCTCGCGGTGTAAGCGTCCCGGTGGATGAAGGGCGTTATGAGATCGATTAGCAATAAAAATGACGTCTGACCCGCCGGACAATCAATTAAGAGGTCATGATGAGTACTGAAATTAAAACTCAGGTCGTGGTACTTGGGGCGGGCCCGGCAGGTTACTCTGCTGCCTTTCGTTGCGCTGACTTAGGTCTTGAAACCGTTCTGGTTGAACGTTATTCCACGCTGGGCGGTGTTTGCCTGAACGTGGGATGTATCCCTTCCAAAGCACTGCTGCACGTAGCCAAAGTGATCGAAGAAGCCAAGGCGCTGGCCGAGCACGGCATCGTTTTCGGCGAGCCGAAAACTGACATCGACAAAGTGCGCGTCTGGAAAGAAAAAGTCATCAATCAGCTGACCGGCGGTCTGGCTGGCATGGCTAAAGGCCGTAAAGTGAAAGTGGTTAACGGCCTGGGCAAGTTCACCGGCGCTAACACCCTGGTTGTTGAAGGCGAAAATGGTCCAACCACCATCAACTTCGACAATGCCATCATCGCTGCAGGTTCTCGTCCGATCCAACTGCCATTCATTCCTCATGAAGATCCACGCGTGTGGGACTCTACCGATGCACTGGAGCTGAAAACTGTCCCAGAGCGTCTGCTGGTTATGGGCGGCGGTATCATCGGCCTGGAAATGGGCACCGTATACCATGCGCTGGGTTCACAGATCGACGTTGTCGAAATGTTTGACCAGGTGATCCCGGCGGCTGACAAAGACGTGGTGAAAGTCTTCACCAAGCGCATCAGCAAGCAGTTCAACCTGATGCTGGAAACCAAAGTGACCGCGGTAGAAGCCAAAGAAGACGGCATCTATGTCACTATGGAAGGCAAAAAAGCGCCTGCAGAACCACAGCGTTATGACGCGGTGCTGGTGGCTATCGGCCGCGTGCCGAACGGTAAGCTGCTTGAAGCGGGTAAAGCCGGTGTGGAAGTTGACGAGCGTGGCTTCATCAACGTCGACAAACAGCTGCGTACCAACGTGCCGCACATCTTCGCTATCGGCGACATCGTCGGTCAACCGATGCTGGCGCACAAAGGCGTGCATGAAGGCCACGTTGCCGCTGAAGTTATTGCCGGCATGAAGCACTACTTCGACCCGAAAGTGATCCCATCGATCGCTTACACCGAGCCGGAAGTTGCCTGGGTGGGTCTGACCGAGAAAGAAGCGAAAGAAAAAGGCATCAGCTACGAAACTTCCACCTTCCCGTGGGCAGCTTCTGGCCGTGCTATCGCTTCCGACTGCGCAGACGGCATGACCAAACTGATTTTCGACAAAGAAACTCACCGTATCATCGGTGGCGCGATTGTCGGCACCAACGGTGGCGAGCTGTTGGGTGAAATCGGTCTGGCTATCGAGATGGGTTGCGACGCAGAAGACATCGCGCTGACTATCCATGCTCACCCAACCCTGCACGAATCCGTAGGCTTGGCGGCAGAGATCTTTGAAGGCAGCATCACCGATCTGCCTAACCCGAAAGCCAAGAAGAAGTAATTCTGCTGGTTTGAAAGGTGAATAAGCGGCTCCTGAAAAGGGGCCGTTTTTTTATGCGCGGCATCCAGGTAAAAGGCCGCTCGATGAGCGGCCAGTAGCTTACTTGTTCTGGAATATCACGTTGAACGTTAGGCTGTTGCCGTTAACCGACCAACCGCCTTTGCTCACGCCAAACGCCGATCCCAGTACAATGAGCAGGATAAACATGGAACTCCCTTTCATTGCGCGATCCTTGTGGAACCACGACCACCGCGACTTCACCGGAAAAATCCCGGCGGAACAAGCGCCCGGTAGCGCCTGTATCGCAGTCGTTGCAGCACTGTTCTCAAGCCCGATGACCAACTGCTAAATTGGCAGAACAGACCCGGATAAATATTACGTTGAAATGAATGTTCAGACATTCTTTTTGTTGATTTTTTAATCATCGTTGCGCACAATGTTTTGGCTCGGTAGCGCTTGTATCGTTCTTAACGATGTAAGAAATCCGTGAGGTGCCTGCTAACACCGAACGGAACAACAGAACCGCCTTAATGGCGGTTTTTTTGTGCCTTCCGCTCTCAAATTTTACTATTCGCGACTAATAGCCATTGTAAGTGAGTGGGTATTATGTTGTGCTCGTCAGGCTGATGTATGTTGGGAACGGAACCTCTCTGTAGCCCCGTCGGGCTTGTGTCGCAGCCGATTACACTGCGCTCAACGATTCAGCAAAGATTTAATGTTGCTTTTATGTGAACGAATTAACAACCAATTCAAATCCTGATATGCTGGCTGAGCGGAACCGGGCACTGTACTTACAGTCCAGGACATCGACAGCAGTGCCCCGTCAGGATCAATGGCATCAACACCGTGCGCTAAACCCGGTTTGAATAGAGAACGCCAGGCACAATAAATGACAATGAGAGCGAGGAGAATGTCGTGCTAGAAGAATACCGTAAGCACGTAGCCGAGCGTGCTGCAGAGGGCATCGTCCCTAAGCCGTTAGACGCCACCCAAATGGCAGCGCTGGTTGAATCATTAAAGAATCCGCCAAAAGGCGAAGAAGAATTCCTGTTAGACCTGCTGATTAACCGTGTGCCACCGGGCGTCGACGAAGCCGCCTATGTAAAAGCCGGTTTCCTGGCAGCCATCGCCAAAGGCGAAGCGACCTCCCCCCTGATTACCCCCGAGAAAGCCGTAGAGCTGTTAGGCACCATGCAAGGTGGCTATAACATTCATCCGCTGATCGACGCGCTGGATAACGAAAAATTGGCTGCGATTGCCGCCAAAGCGCTGTCCCATACGCTGCTGATGTTCGACAACTTCTACGACGTGGAAGAAAAAGCCAAAGCGGGTAACCCGCACGCCAAGCAGATTATGCAGTCCTGGGCCGATGCCGAGTGGTATCTGTCTCGTCCGCAACTGGCGGAAAAAATCACCGTTACCGTATTCAAAGTCACCGGTGAAACCAACACCGATGACCTGTCGCCGGCACCGGATGCGTGGTCACGCCCGGATATCCCACTGCACGCCCTGGCGATGCTGAAAAACGAACGTGAAGGCATAGTGCCGGATCAGCCGGGCAGCGTTGGGCCTATCAAGCAAATCGAACTGCTGAACAAGAAAGGTTTCCCGCTGGCTTACGTCGGTGACGTTGTCGGCACCGGTTCTTCTCGTAAATCCGCCACCAACTCGGTGCTGTGGTTTATGGGCGACGATATCCCTTACGTGCCTAACAAGCGCGGTGGTGGTGTAGTGCTGGGCGGTAAAATCGCGCCTATCTTCTTCAACACCATGGAAGATGCCGGTGCATTGCCGATTGAAGTGGACGTCAATGACCTGAACATGGGCGACGTGATCGACATTTACCCGTACAAGGGTGAAGTGCGCAACCACGAAACCGGTGAGCTGATTGCCAACTTCGAACTTAAGACCGACGTACTGCTCGACGAAGTGCGTGCCGGTGGCCGTATTCCGCTGATCATCGGTCGCGGTCTGACCACCAAAGCGCGTGAAGCGCTGGGCCTGCCGCACAGCGACGTGTTCCGCATTGCCAAAGAAGTGGCTGTCAGCAGCAAAGGCTTCTCCCTGGCGCAGAAAATGGTTGGCCGCGCCTGTGGCGTTGCCGGCGTGCGCCCGGGCGAATACTGCGAACCCAAGATGACCTCTGTCGGTTCACAGGACACTACCGGCCCGATGACCCGTGACGAGCTGAAAGATCTGGCTTGCCTGGGCTTCTCCGCCGATCTGGTGATGCAGTCGTTCTGTCACACCGCTGCGTACCCGAAACCGGTTGACGTGACGACCCACCACACACTGCCGGACTTCATCATGAACCGTGGCGGCGTGTCGCTGCGTCCGGGTGATGGCGTTATTCACTCCTGGCTGAACCGTATGTTGCTGCCGGATACCGTAGGCACCGGCGGTGACTCCCACACCCGTTTCCCAATCGGTATCTCCTTCCCGGCGGGTTCCGGCCTGGTTGCCTTTGCCGCCGCTACCGGCGTGATGCCGCTGGATATGCCAGAGTCTGTCCTGGTGCGCTTCAAAGGCAAGATGCAGCCTGGCATTACTCTGCGTGACCTGGTACACGCAATCCCTTACTACGCCATCCAGCAGGGCCTGCTGACCGTAGAGAAGAAGGGTAAGAAGAACATCTTCTCCGGCCGCATTCTGGAGATCGAAGGCTTGCCGGATCTGAAAGTCGAGCAGGCATTCGAACTGACTGACGCTTCGGCCGAACGTTCCGCTGCCGGCTGTACCATCAAGCTGGATAAGGCACCGATTGAAGAGTATCTGAACTCTAACATCGTGCTGCTCAAGTGGATGATCTCCGAAGGCTACGGCGATCGTCGTACCCTGGAGCGTCGTATTCAGGGCATGCAAAAATGGCTGGCGGATCCGCAACTGCTGGAAGGCGATGCGGATGCAGAATACGCTGCGGTGATCGACATCGATCTGGCAGAGATCACTCAGCCAATCCTGTGTGCACCAAACGATCCGGATGACGCGCGTCTGCTGTCCGACGTGGCCAACAGCAAGATCGATGAAGTGTTTATCGGTTCCTGCATGACCAACATCGGCCACTTCCGCGCGGCCGGCAAGCTGCTGGATCAGCACAAAGGCCAGTTGCCGACCCGTCTGTGGGTGGCTCCGCCAACCAAGATGGATGCGGCTCAGTTGACCGAAGAAGGCTACTACAGCGTATTCGGCAAGAGCGGTGCACGTATCGAGATCCCAGGTTGTTCACTGTGCATGGGTAACCAGGCGCGCGTGGCCGACGGTGCGACGGTGGTTTCCACCTCGACCCGTAACTTCCCGAACCGTCTGGGGACCGGTGCCAACGTGTATCTGGCTTCTGCAGAACTGGCGGCGGTGGCTTCGCTGCTGGGTCGTCTGCCAACGCCGGACGAGTACCAGACGTACATGGCACAGGTCGATAAGTCAGCGGCGGATACCTACCGTTATCTGAACTTTGACCAACTGGGTCAGTACACGGAAAAAGCCGACGGCGTGATCTTCCAAACCGCTGTTTAAGTCGCTATATTGCGCAACTGTTTAACGGGAGGCCTTGGCCTCCCGTTTTATTTTTCTCAGTTGCCAACTTTGCGAGCGCTCACTGAGTTAGTCATGAATTAATGTTTACACTAAGAGAAAGGGCTCAGGAGGGCGTGCTATGGATTACGAATTTCTGCGTGACGTTACCGGTCAGGTAGTGGTCAGATTTTCGATGGGGCATGAGGCGATTGGCCACTGGATCAACGAAGAACTCAAAGGCGACTTCAACCTGCTCGATCGCATCGAAGCCGGGGCGGCGCAAGTGAAGGGCAGCGAGCGTCAATGGCAGCTGGAAGGCCATGAATACACGTTGCTGATGGACGGGGAAGAAGTGATGATCCGCGCTAACCTGCTGGAGTTCGAGGGCGACGAGATGGAGGAGGGTATGAATTACTATGACGAAGAAAGCCTCTCATTCTGCGGCGTCGAAGACTTTTTGCAGGTATTGAAGGCCTACCGTTCTTTTATGCTGAAATACTGAACGTAAGGGCGCGGCGTGCCGCGCCCGATACAGATTACAGATGCGGAATATTGCGGCCGTAATAGATTTCCTGCATCTCTTTCCACAGCAGATCGGTAATCTCTTTACGCTCGGCTTCGCTCAGCGCGTCCGGTTTGGCATTAAACAGGTAGTGCTTCAGATCGAAATCCTTCAGCAACATCTTGGTATGGAAGATGTTTTCCTGATAAACATTCACGTCCATCATGTGGTACAGCGCCTTCATATCATCAGACATAAAGTTCTGGATCGAGTTGATCTCATGATCGATGTAATGCTTCAAGCCGTTTACGTCGCGGGTAAAACCGCGCACGCGGTAATCCATGGTGACGATGTCAGATTCCAACTGGTGGATCAGATAATTCAACGCTTTAAGCGGTGAAATCACGCCGCAGGTGGACACTTCGATATCGGCGCGGAATGTGCAAAGACCGCCTTCCGGATGGCTCTCCGGATAGGTATGAACGCAGATGTGGCTCTTGTCCAGATGTGCGACTACCGTCTTTGACAGTGGGCCCGGGTGTTCTGAAGTATCGACATCGTCCGGGTCGACCGGCTCTTCGCTGACCAGAATGGTGACGCTGGCGCCCTGAGGCTCGTAGTCCTGACGTGCGATGTTGAGAATATTGGCGCCAATGATCGAGCAGGTCTCGCTGAGGATCTCGGTCAGGCGGTTGGCGTTGTATTGTTCGTCAATGTAGGCGATATAGCCAGCGCGGTCGTCCGCGGTTTTGGCGTAACAAATATCGTAAATACAAAAACTCAGGCTTTTGGTCAGGTTGTTGAAGCCGTGCAGTTTTAGCTTATGCAATTTGGTTCACCTCCTTTATCTTCTCGCTTAACGTGAAACGTTCAGTGCGTCGAGCAAATACTGCGGCAGTGCAAAGCTGCCCGCGTGAATTGCCGGGTTATAATAACGACAGTTTAAGCCGCTTTGATGAAAGCGATGTTGCAGCGTTGGCAAGTCGAGCTGACGCAGTGCCGGGTTTTGGCTGGCCCAGGCGAAGGTCATAATGCCGCCGTAATAGGTCGGGATCGCCGCCTGGTAGAAACTGACGTCCTTGAAGTATTGGCTCAGCTTGGTGTGGCTATTGACCGCTTCGTCTTGCTGCAGGAAGCACACGCCGTTCTGCGCAACAAAAATGCCGCCCTCGTTCAGGCAGCGTGCGCAGCCTTCGTAGAATGCCGAGGTGAACAGGCTTTCGCCGGGGCCGATAGGATCGGTGCAGTCGGAGATAATCACATCGAATTTTTCATCGGTCTGATTAACAAAGTTGACGCCGTCGTCGATCACCAGCTTAAAGCGGGGATCGTCGTAAGCACCGGCATTGTGATTAGGCAGGTATTGGCGGCAGAATTCCACCACGCCGGCGTCGATCTCGACCATGGTGATTTGTTCAACGCCCTGATGACGGCTGACTTCGCGCAGCATAGCGCCGTCGCCACCGCCGATGATCAGGATTTTCTTCGCCTGGCCGTGAGCCAGCAGCGGTATGTGGGTCATCATCTCGTGATAGATGAACTCATCGCGCTCGGTGGTTTGCACCACGCCGTCGAGCGCCATAACGCGCCCCAGAACCGGGTTTTCAAAAATCACCAAATCCTGATGCTCGGTCTTCTCACGATACAGCACGTTCTCTACCGAGAAGTACTGGCCGAAGTTGGCATGCAGTGTTTCATACCAAATTTCTTTCTGGGTCATGTGCGGGAACTCCGTAATAACAGCCATGAAAAATTGGCGCAACATCATAGCTAACTCTGCCTGGTGATGCACGGCTGAATTTCAAACAGAGATAGCGGAAGGCGGGGGATTAGTTAGCGTAGGCCAGCAGGCTTAGCGAGTCGCGTGCCAGAGATTTGCATTTGTTCGGGGTAGGAATGGCGATACCACTGAGATCGCGATAGCTGTCTTCACCCAGAGCCTTCATATTAAAACTATTATAGTTGGTCAGATCCCAACGGTTTTGCTGCGCGAAATAAACGATGGCGCGTTTGATTTGCGCATTGGGCAAGTCGTTGTAGCCGCAATCGTTTTTCAAATAAATAAACACTGCCGTCAGATCGGCCAGATCTTCCGCTTCGGACTCATTCAGCGCCAGACTGGCGTTGGAGAACCCCAGCATGGTGAGCAACAGCACCAGTAAACTTGTTTTTTTCATCATGAAAATAGACCTGTTTGTTGTCTACAGACGTTATCACACTTGCCTGTAAAGGCACCAAATTTTATTACTCACAGGTAGCATAACCGGCAGCAAAGGCTTGACCTTCCGCTAAGGGGAGGGTTTAGGCTGACGTTTAGATGAGTTAGATCACTGAGAAAAGGGAGTCAGCGATGTTACGCCGTGATTTTATCAAACTGACCGCTGCGCTGGGCGCGGCAAGCGCTTTACCGTTGTGGAGCCGGGGCGCGTGGGCGGCTGAATTGCCGGCGTTACCGATCCCGCCACTGCTGATGCCGGACGCACAAGGGAACATTGCTCTGGCGCTGCAAACCGGTGAGGTGAACTGGCTGCCGGGCAAGGCGACCCAAACCTGGGGCTTTAATGGCGCGTTGCTGGGGCCGGCGGTGCGCCTACAGCGTGGCAAATCGGTCACGGTGGATATCCGCAATGCGTTGCCGGAAGCCAGTACCGTTCACTGGCACGGTCTGGAAATCCCCGGTGACGTAGACGGTGGACCGCAGGCGCTGATTCAGCCAGGCGCAACGCGCAGGGTGCAGTTCACTATCGAGCAGCCTGCAGCTACCTGCTGGTTCCATCCGCACACCCACGGCAAGACCGGTCAGCAGGTGATGAAGGGCTTGGCCGGGCTGGTGCTGCTCGAAGATGACGAAAGCAGTAAGCTGCCGCTGCCGAAAACCTGGGGGCAGGATGATATTCCGGTGATCCTGCAGGACAAGCGGCTGGGCAAGGACGCGCAGATTGAATACCAACTGGACGTGATGAGTGCTGCCGTTGGTTGGTTCGGCGACCGTATGTTCACCAACGGTGCTCAGTATCCCCGCCACGTGGCCCCTCGCGGCTGGCTGCGTCTGCGTTTCCTCAATGGCTGTAATGCACGCTCGCTGAATCTGGCCGCCAGCGATAACCGTCCACTCTATGTGATTGCCAGCGACGGCGGTTTTTTGGCCGAGCCGGTCAAGCTGACCGAATTGCCGATGCTGATGGGCGAACGCTTCGAAGTCTTGGTGGATGCCTCTGACGGTAAAGCTTTCGATATCGTCACGCTGCCGGTCAAACAGATGGGCATGACGCTGGCACCGTTCGACCAGCCGCTGCCGGTATTGCATATCCAGCCTTCGCTGGCGCAGGGCATCAAGACGATGCCGGACAGCTTGGTGAAACTGCCAGCGCTGCCTGCGGTGACCGGCATTCAGGAGCGTTGGCTGCAGCTGATGATGAACCCGCAGTTGGATAAGCTGGGTATGCAGGCGCTGATGGATCGCTATGGCCATCAGGCCATGGCCGGCATGAGTATGGATCACGGCGGCATGGGCAAAGGCGACAGCGGTGATATGTCCGGTATGCAAGGGATGGATCACGCCAGCATGAAGGGTATGGATCACGGCAGTATGAAGGGCATGGACCACGGCAATATGAAAGGCATGGATCACGGCGCGAAGCCGTTCGATTTCAGCCATGGCAATATGATCAACGGCAAGGCCTTCGACATGACCAAGCCGATGTTTGAAGCCAAACGCGGCAAGTACGAAAAGTGGACCCTTTCCGGCGAAGGCGACATGATGCTGCACCCGTTCCATATTCACGGCACTCAATTCCGCATCCTGTCGGAAAACGGTAAACCGCCGGCGGCCCATCGCAGCGGCTGGAAAGATACGGTGCGCGTAGAGGGTTGGCGCAGTGAAGTGTTGGTGCGCTTCGATCACCTGGCCAATAGCGATCACGCCTATATGGCTCACTGTCATCTGCTGGAACACGAAGATACCGGCATGATGATGGGCTTTACGGTAGCTGACTGATCTCCTTGTTGTCTTTCAAGTGGCGGCGCACTCGCGTCGCCACCGGCTTCAGGCTATGCTAAACTCTGCGCCCTTCTTCCGGCAACTGACCTGAAAACTATGAAACACACTGTAGACGTAATGATTTCCGAGCAGGAAGTTAAGACCCGTATTGCCGAACTTGGCCGCCAGATCACCGAACATTACCGCGACAGCGGCAGTGATATGGTGCTGGTCGGGCTGCTGCGCGGCTCCTTCATGTTCATGGCTGACCTGTGTCGCACCATCGAAGTGCCGCATGAGGTCGACTTTATGACCGCTTCCAGCTACGGCAGCGGCATGTCCACGACTCGCGACGTGAAAATCCTTAAGGATTTGGATGAAGATATCCGCGGCAAAGACGTGCTGATCGTGGAAGACATCATCGACTCCGGCAATACGCTGAACAAAGTGCGTGAAATTCTGGCGCTGCGTGGGCCGAAATCCCTGGCGATTTGCACCCTGTTGGACAAGCCTGAACGCCGTGAAGTGGAAGTGCCGGTTGAGTACGTCGGTTTCTCAATCCCGGACGAATTCGTGGTGGGTTACGGCATTGACTACGCTCAGCGCTACCGCCATTTGCCGTACGTCGGCAAAGTGGTATTGCTGGACGAGTAAACTGCTGTGGGCGCGGCATGCCGCGCCCTATGAGCTTTAGATGCCTTTATCCTGTTGCAGCGTGGCCATGGCTTTGCGATAGCCCATTTCCAGGCTTTCGCGGCTGGTCGCAGCCACTTCCAAATCGCGCAGGCGGCCGTCCTGGATCCCGTACACCCAACCGTGAATCATCACTTTCTGGCCGCGTTTCCATGCTGATTGCATGATGGTGGAATGGCCCAGGTTGTAGACCTGCTCAATAACGTTGATTTCACACAGCACGTCGAGACGTTGTTCCGGTTCCAGTTCACCCAGCAGTGAGCTGTGTTTGTACCACAGGTCGCGAATGTGCAGCAGCCAGTTATTGATCAGCCCCAGTTCCGGGTTCTCGACCGCTGCTTCCACGCCGCCGCAGCCCAGGTGACCGCAGATAATAATATGCTCGACTTCCAACACGTCGACGGCGTATTGCACCACCGACAGGCAGTTTAAATCGGTATGGATCACCAGGTTCGCCACGTTACGGTGAACAAACAGTTCACCCGGCTCCAATCCGGTCAGTCTTTCTGCAGGTACGCGGCTATCAGAGCAACCTATCCATAAAAAACGGGGCTTTTGCGCCTGTGCTAAGCGTTCAAAAAAGTTTGGGTCTTCCTTGCTGATGTTAGCTGACCAGGTGTGGTTATTGGCGATAAGCTTTTCGATCTCTTTCATGGCGGTTATAGGCCTGTAACGAACAGATTGCGTTGGGGTAATATAGGACAAGCGTCACAATTTGGATATCGGAACAGTGGCGCCGGGCGATATTCGGCCACTTTTTATTCAATATGGCGGGATGGAACCTGAATATACCGCACGGATTTGCCTCAGTGAAAACGCTGCTGATGATAAGATCATCTTCATTACAAAAACGCAGCAGCATACTCATCGTCACAAGGTACTTTTTAACTTATGAATTATGCACTGGAATTAGCGCAGTTAACCAAGACTTACGCCGGTGGCGTCAAGGCGTTGCGCGGGATCGATCTCAATGTCGAAGCGGGGGATTTCTATGCCCTGCTGGGGCCGAACGGCGCCGGAAAATCCACGACCATCGGCATCATCAGTTCGTTGGTTAACAAAACCTCCGGCAGCGTACGGGTGTTCGGCTACGACATCGACAAAGACATCGTTAACGCCAAGCGTCAGCTCGGGCTGGTACCGCAGGAGTTCAACTTTAACCCGTTCGAAACCGTGATGCAGATTGTGGTCAATCAGGCGGGCTACTATGGCGTGACCCGTCGCGAAGCCTTGGCTCGTGCAGAAAAATACCTGACTCAGTTGGATCTGTGGGGCAAGCGCGAAGAACGCGCTCGCATGCTGTCCGGCGGCATGAAGCGCCGCTTGATGATCGCCCGGGCCTTGATGCATCAGCCAAAACTGCTGATCCTCGATGAACCGACTGCCGGGGTGGATATCGAGCTGCGTCGTTCTATGTGGGGCTTCCTGAAAGAGCTTAACGCCCAGGGCACCACGATTATTCTCACCACTCACTATCTGGAAGAAGCAGAAATGCTGTGCCGCAATATCGGTATTATCCAGAACGGTGATCTGGTGGAGAACACCTCGATGAAAGGCCTGCTGGCCAAGCTGAAGTCCGAAACCTTTATCCTCGATCTGGCGGCGAAAAGCCCGCTGCCGAAGCTGGATGGCTACCGTCATCGCCTGACGGACACCTCGACGCTGGAGGTGGAAGTGATGCGCGAGCAGGGCCTGAACGGCCTGTTTACCCAACTTAGCGCACAGGGCGTCCAGGTCCTGAGCATGCGTAACAAGGCCAACCGGCTGGAAGAGCTGTTTGTCACCCTGGTTAACGGTAATGGAGAAAAAGCATGACGCGTTTGTATTGGGTGGCTTTGCAGAGCATTTGGGCTAAAGAGATCAACCGATTTGCCCGTATCTGGATCCAGACCCTGGTGCCGCCGGTGATCACCATGACGCTGTATTTCATCATCTTCGGCAACCTGATTGGTTCACGTATCGGCGAAATGCACGGTTTCGATTACATGCAGTTTATCGTTCCCGGCCTGATCATGATGGCGGTGATCACCAACTCGTACGCCAACGTGGCCTCGTCGTTCTTCAGCGCCAAATTCCAGCGCAATATCGAAGAGCTGCTGGTGGCTCCTGTGCCGACGCACGTGGTGATTGCCGGTTACGTCGGCGGCGGCGTGGCGCGGGGTATCTGCGTCGGCGTGTTGGTGACCGTGATCTCGCTGTTCTTTGTGCCGCTGCAGGTGCATGCCTGGTGGGTGATTGTGGTCACGCTGCTACTGACGGCGATCTTATTCTCGTTGGCGGGCCTGATTAACGCGGTGTTTGCTACCACCTTTGACGATATCAGCCTGATCCCGACCTTCGTGCTGACGCCGTTGACCTACCTGGGCGGGGTATTCTACTCGCTGACGCTGCTGCCGCCGTTCTGGCAGGCGGTGTCCAAGCTGAACCCGATCGTCTACATGATCAGCGGTTTCCGCTACGGTTTCCTGGGTATCAGCGATGTACCGTTGGCGTTCACCATGGCGGTGCTGGTGGCGTTTATCGCGGTGTTCTATCTGCTGGTCTGGTTCCTGATCGAGCGCGGCCGCGGTTTGCGCACCTAATAGTATGGCGTCCCCGGGCAGACGTACGGGGACGCGTTTATCAATCTGCGGCAAGCATCCCGTAAATCAATAAAATTGCTCGAATAACCCCTTTCTCCCCGCTGTTCAAATCGTGCTATGCTGACGCTCCACATTTTCTCCATTTTGTTATATACCCTATGAATTTCAAGTTGCAGCCAGGCGGCCAGCTCACTCATCCTCAGGTAAATCATGAGATGATCGAGTGCAGGTAACAACGCTGCAGTCTGAAATACGACGGGTATTACGTACTCGTAAGTAGAATATAACCATGCGGTCTACACACAAGATAGCGGCTGGAGTACTCGGCATCCTGTTGTCGTTTGCTTCCCCGGCCGGCCTGGCAAGTTTGTTGTCGGAAGACAGCGCCGTTAAATCCGAATATATGGAAGCGCAGCGCGACAGCGAGGTTTATTCGCTGATTGGCGAACACGTTATTCCGGTCGGCGAAGTGAAGCAGGGGCAGCTGATTCAGGTGTTCCCGGCGGATGCGGAGTATTACGAGTTCAAATTCGGTCACGGCACCGGGTTTATCGATAAAGACGATGTGCGCGATCTTAAAAAATCGCGCAAGGTGAAGGACGATCTTGGCGAACTGAATAAGCCGCTGACCAACCAGAACCTGATCACTCAAAAGGCGATCAACGTCTATACCGATGCGGATAACACCAGTGATGTGTTTGGCGTGCTGGAAGAGAATCTGCGCTACCCGATTATCGGCAAGCTGAAGGATCGGCTCAACAATACCTGGTATGAGATCAACATTGGCGATCGTCTGGGTTATGTCAGTGAGCTGGACTGCGAGATCGACACCGGTATTCCGGTGCTGACCTACCATCACCTGCTGAAAAACGAAGAGAACAAGCGTTTCCGCCATACCTCGACCACCACTTCCGACGTGGCGTTCAGCAATCAGATGACCTACCTGAAGCAAGCGGGCTACGACACGATTTCCCTGTATCAGTTGGAAGCCTATCTGAACAACCAGATCAACCTGCCCGGCAAGGCCGTGGTGCTGACGTTCGATGACGGGCTGAAATCGGTCTACCGTTACGCTTACCCGGTATTGAAGAATTACGGCTTCCGCGCCACGGCGTTTATTATTTCCTCACGCATCAAGCGCCACCCGCAAAAGTGGAATCCTGATTCGCTGCAGTTTATGAGCATTTCCGAACTGAAGCAGATCCAGGACGTGTTCGACGTGCAGTCGCATACGCATTTCCTGCATCGCACCGACGGTAATCGTCAGCCGATCCTGCTGAGCCGTTCGCTGCACAACATAGAATTTGATTTTGAGCACTCGCGCCGCGCGCTGTCGCAGTTTAATCCGCATGTGCTGTATGTGTCATACCCGTTTGGCGGCTATAACCAACGGGCGATACAGGCGGCGAAGGATGCCGGTTTCCATATGGCGGTGACCACGGTGCAGGGCAAAGTGAAGCCGGGGGACAACCCCTATACGCTGAAGCGGTTGTACATTCTGCGTACCGACTCGATTCAGACCATGGCGGACAGAATCGCCAACAAGCCGGGAACGCTGGTGGTGCAGTAATCAGGAAGAAACGGGCGCCGACGGCGCCCGTTGTGACTTTTAGGCGACCTGAACCGGCACGGCTTTCGCCTTGCGCTGCAGGTTATTGTCGCCTTCGAAGTAGGCCACTTTCGGATGGTGTTGACGGGCATCGGCATCGCTCATCTGCACGTAAGAACAGATGATCAGCTTGTCGCCGACGCAGGCGCAACGCGCTGCCGCCCCGTTGACCGAAATAATGCGCGAGCCGCGTTCGGCGGCGATGGCATAGGTTGAGAAACGCTGACCGTTATCAACGTTATAAATATCGATAGCTTCATATTCCAGAATGCCTGCGGCCTCCAGGAAGTCCTGATCGATGGCGCAGGAACCTTCATAGTGCAAGTCGGCCTGAGTCACTTTCACCCGATGCAGCTTGCCTTGCAGCATAGTACGTATCATAACTTTACCTAACTGAGTATCCGCCTTCACAGGCGATTGAGGTTGAACATCCATCCGGCGCTTATCGTCACCGATAAGTCCCTCCATGTCTACTTTCAGAGGGGCTGTAACAGTGACGACTGCACAAAAAGTAGCTTACAGCGTCAGATCAACCTGCTGGTTGTCAATCAAGCGCGCCTTGCCGAGCCAGGCGGCCATCAGCACCACTGCCCGTTGGCTTTCCACGCCCAGCGGTTGCAGGCTGTCGGCGTCACGGATAAACAGTTCGTCCGGTGTGAAACCAGCGCTGCTCAACTGAGAGGCGGTGTGTTCCAGCAACTCGTCGACATGCCGTTCGCCGTTGCTGAGCTGTTCTGCCAGCGCATTCATGATCTTGCTGAGTTGAGGGGCGATTTTACGCTCTTCGGCGGTCAGGTAGCCGTTGCGTGAACTGAGCGCCAGGCCATCCTTAGCGCGTACGGTAGGCACGCCGACGATGTCGATGTCGTAACCCATGTCCGCCACCATTTTGCGGATCAACGCCAGTTGCTGATAATCCTTCTCGCCAAAACAGGCCAGGTCCGGCTGCACCAGGTTGAACAGCTTGCTGACAATGGTCGCGACGCCGCGGAAGTGGCCCGGACGGCTGGCCCCTTCCAATATGGAGGACAGGCCAGGTACGTCGACATAGGTTTGTTGCTCCAGCCCCTGAGGGTAGATATCGGCCGGCGCGGGTGCGAACACCAATTCTACGCCGCGACGGGTCAGCTTCTCGCTGTCCTCTTGCAGGGTGCGCGGGTAGCGCGCCAAATCGTCAGGGCGTTCGAACTGCATCGGGTTGACAAAAATACTGACCACCACGACATCGGCACGTGCACGTGCTTCATCGACCAGCGTCATATGGCCTTCGTGCAGGTTGCCCATGGTCGGCACCAGCGCGATGCGTTTACCCTCTTGACGCCAGCGGCGGATCTGCTGACGCAACAGAGGCAGGGTTTCGATAATTACCATTCCATAACTCCTAACGCAGTCACTTTAGTTGAATGAGTGCTCTTCAGCGGGGTAAATTCCTTGCTCCACGTCCTGAATATAGTGTTGCACCGCCGAGCGGATATCGCCGCTTTGCGCTAGGAAGTTTTTAGCGAATTTAGGCGTGTGGCCGCCGGTGATGCCGAACGCGTCGTGCATCACCAGGATTTGGCCATCGGTGGCATTGCCGGCACCGATGCCAATCACCGGGATGGTCAGTTCTTCGGTGATCTTGCGCGCCAATTCGGTTGGCACGCATTCCAGCACCAGTAGCTGCATGCCGGCCAGCTCCAGATTTTTGGCATCTTCCAGCAGTTGCTTGGCGGCAAGCTCATCACGGCCTTGCACTTTGTAGCCGCCAAACACGTTAACGGATTGCGGCGTCAGGCCAAGGTGGCCGCACACCGGCACCGCACGTTCGGTCAGCATTTTCACCGTTTCGCACAGCCAGCTGCCGCCTTCCAGCTTCACCATGTTAGCGCCGGCCTGCATCAGCTCGGCGGCATTGGCACAGGCCGATTGCGGCGTGGCGTAACTCATAAAAGGCATATCGGCCAGCAACAGACAGGCTGGGGCGCCGCGGCGGACGGCGCGAGTATGATAGGCAACGTCGGCGACGGTGACCGGCAGCGTGGAGTCGTGGCCCTGCAGCGTCATCCCCAGCGAGTCGCCTACCAGCAACACTTTAACGCCTTGCTCTTCAAACAGTTTGGCAAAGCTGGCATCGTAGGCGGTGAGGGAAGCAAACTTGCGTTGTTCCTGCTTCCACTGGCGCAAATGGGTCACGGTGGTGGGTTTCATCACTACGTCTCCTGAATAGGACCGAGCGGTATGCGCAGGGCCCTGGCTGCAAAAAAGTGCTGTCATTCTACTGTAACCCTAACGGGGTGGGTAGCGCAGATCATCATGCTTAAGAGCTTCTTAAGAACCTTGTGGTGTAATGGGCGGCAATGGCTAAAAAAGGACGCACATGCGAATTTTGCTGATAGAAGATGACAAGTTAATTGGCGACGGCATCAAGGCCGGTTTGACCAAACTTGGCTTTAATCTGGACTGGTTTACCGATGGTCTGGTGGGGAAAAACGCGCTGGAAAGCGCGCCTTACGACGCGGTTATTCTCGATCTCAGCCTGCCGGGTCTCGACGGTTTGGATCTGCTGCGACAGTGGCGGCAGGCTGGCCATGACGTGCCGGTGCTGATCCTCACCGCGCGTGACGCGTTGGAGCAGCGGGTCAGCGGCCTGCAGAGCGGCGCTGACGATTACCTGTGCAAGCCTTTTGCCCTGGCGGAAGTTGCGGCTCGCCTGCAGGCGTTGATCCGTCGTCGCCACGGCCAACTGATGCCGCAGCTGGTACATGGCAATGTGGTGTTTGACGCCGCCACCCGCAGCGTGAGCTGCAACGGTGAACCGGTCACGCTGACACCGCGCGAGCTGGCGGTGCTGGAACTGTTTCTGCACAACAAGGGGCGGGTGCTGGCGCGGCCGCTGATCCAGGAAAAATTGTACAACTGGGACGACGAGGTCAGTAGCAACGCGGTAGAAGTGCATATTCACCACCTGCGACGCAAGTTGGGCAATAGTTTTATCCGCACCATTCACGGCGTGGGTTATACCCTGGGGGATGTGCCGTGAAACATCTCAGTCTGCGGTTGCGGCTGATCCTGATCTTCAGCCTGCTGGCATTATTGACCTGGTGCTCCGCCAGTTTGGTGGCGTGGATGATGACGCGCAACAACATCAACGAAGTGTTCGATACCCAACAGATGTTGTTCGCCAAACGCCTGGCGACCGCCAATCTGGGGGATCTTTTGGCCGACGAAAATGCACGCAGCCTGCCGAAAACCAAGAAGCTGGTGCATCACGGTAAACGCGGCGAGCAGGACGACGACGCGCTGGCGTTCGCCATTTTCGACCATAACGGCAAGATGTTGCTCAATGATGGCGAGAACGGGGCGGATTTCCTGTTTGATGGCGCACGCGAAGGCTTTACCGATGGTGAACGCAAAGGTGATGACGACAGTTGGCGGCTGCTGTGGCTGACCAGCCCGGACGGGCGTTATCGCATCGTCGTGGGGCAGGAGTGGGACTATCGACGCGATATGGCGTTGGGCATGGTGACTGGGCAACTGGTGCCCTGGCTGGTGACGCTGCCGATCCTGATGCTGCTGATTGCCTTGATGGTCGGGCGAGAACTGAAGCCATTGCGCACGGTCGCCACTGGACTGCGCAAGCGCGCTCCGGATGACGCCACACCGCTGGACGCGCGCCAGGTACCTACCGAAGTGCGCCCACTGGTGGATGCGCTTAACGCGCTGTTTGCCCGCATTAATGCGCTATTGGTGCGTGAGCGGCGCTTTACCTCCGATGCGGCCCATGAGCTGCGCAGCCCGCTGGCGGCGCTGCGGGTGCAGACGGAAGTGGTGCAACTGGCGGGTGATGACGAACAGATGCGCGAGCATGCGTTGGAAAACCTGACGGTGAGTATCGATCGCGCGACCCGGCTGGTGGATCAGCTGCTGACGCTTTCGCGGCTGGATTCACTGTCTGATCTGGCCGAACTGGAAGCGGTCGACTGGGGGCAACTGGTGCCGATGACCCTGGCCGAACAGGATCGTCATGCCCATGCCGCAGGTGTCACGCTGCGCTATGAACAGCAGGGCACACCACCGCCGTTACAGGGGCAAGCGCTGTTGCTGTCGCTGCTGGTGCGCAATCTGGTGGATAACGCAGTGCGTTACACGCCGGCAGGCGGCACCGTTACGGTGAAGCTGACAGAGCGGATGCTAAGGGTCGAAGACGATGGTCCGGGCGTGACGGAGGAACACCTTACAAGGCTGGGGGAACGTTTTTATCGCCCACCAGGACAGGAACAAACCGGCAGCGGGCTGGGATTATCCATAGTGCAACGTATCGCCAGTTTGCACGGTCTGCGCATCAGTTTTGCCAATCGGCCAGAAGGGGGATTTGTCGCGCAGGTGGTGCTGTAAGGGCGCCGTATATGAACTGCGCCCGACGCTGGCGTTTACTTGGGTTTATGCCACAGTTCCATGCCATTTTCCGGCACGCGCTTCAGGCAACTGGTCAGTGACTCACCATCCGGGAAAATCAGGTCAGGGGCGATTTCCGCCAGCGGGTAGAGCATGAACTCGCGTTCTTTCAGGCCGTAATGCGGCACCGTCAGGCGATCGGTATGAATAACCTGATCGCCGTACAGCATGATGTCTAAATCGAGGGTGCGTGGGCCCCAGCGCTCATCTTTGCGCACGCGGCCCTGATTGCGTTCTATCGCCTGGGTATGATCCAGCAGCTGTTCCGCGGGCAGCAAGGTATCCAGCGCCACCACCGCATTGAGAAAGTCCGGCTGGTTTTGCGGCCCCAGCGGCTTGGTACGGTAAAACGAAGAACAAAGGATCAACCGGGTGCGCGGGAGATGCTCCAGCGCTTCCAGTGCGGCCTTGACCTGTTGCAACGGGTGCGCCAGGTTACTGCCCAGCGCGATATAAACGCGGATCATTATTCCCCTTCTTTACGCGGCGTCCGACGGCGAGGGCGGCGTTGACGCGTGCGACGCGGCGCCGGATCGTCACCCAAGGTACTCAACATGTTCTTTTGGCGCGCCGGGGTGGCTTCCTGGAACTCGCCCCACCATTCGGTCAGACGCAACATCTCCTGGTTTTCTTCCACTTCGGCACGCAGCGCCAGCAGATCGTAAGCGGCGCGGAATTTCGGGTGTTCCATCAGCTTGTGCGCGCGCTTGCCCTGGCGGCGAGACAGACGGAGCTGCAACTGCCAGATATCGCGAACCAGCGTGGTAATGCGTTTCGGGATCGCCAATGAACGGCATTGCTCGTCCAGCACGTCATTCATGGCCAGTGCGAAGGCGTCGTAGTACGCCAGACCGCTTTCCTGCGCCAGTTTCTGCGCATGTTCCAGCAGCGGATACCAAAGCATAGCAGCAAACAGGAATGCCGGATTGACGCGCATGTCGTTTTGCAGACGGTAGTCGGTGTTCTTCAGCACCTGAACCAGAATACGCTCCATTGGCGTGTCATGGGTCGGGGTGAAGTGACGCGCGATCTGCGGGAACAACGGCTGGAACAGCTGGTATTCACACAGCTTCAGATAGGTTGGGTAACCGTAGCCTGCCTGCAGCAGTTTCAGCGACTCTTCAAACAGGCGCGCCGGTGGGATCTCATGCAGCAGCGAGGCCAGACGCGGGATCGGCTCGGCGGTTTCGTCACTGATGGTCATGTCCAGCTTGGCGGCAAAGCGAACCGCACGCAGCATGCGCACCGGGTCTTCGCGGTAGCGGGTTTCCGGATCGCCGATCAGACGAATCACGCCCTGCTTCAGGTCGCGCAGGCCGTCGACGTAATCACGCAGGGTGAAGTCCGCCACGCCGTAATACAGGCTGTTGATGGTGAAGTCGCGACGCTGAGCATCTTCTTCGATCGAACCGAAGATGTTGTCGCGCAGCAGCATGCCGTTTTGGGCCTGCTGGGAAGAGTTTTTGTCAGAATCCGGCGTTTGCTGTTCGTGGTGGCCACGGAAGGTGGCAACCTCGATGATTTCCGGCCCGAACATCACGTGCGCCAAACGGAAACGGCGGCCCACCAGGCGGCAGTTACGGAACAGCTTGCGCACTTGCTCCGGCGTGGCGTTGGTGGTGATGTCGAAATCTTTCGGTTTTTTGCCCAGCAGCAGGTCACGTACACCGCCGCCGACCAGATAAGCTTCGAAGCCGGATTTATTCAGGCGGTACAGCACCTTCAGCGCGTTCTCACTGATGTCTTTACGTGAGATGGAGTGCTGATCGCGGGGGATAACGGTCATTGGGCCGGTTCCCTCTGCGGCAGGAAAAGGTGGGCGTTTACGCGGTGCCTGCCGGCGGGCAGGAGTATCTCTGCCGCGATCGGCGGAACGTTGCTGCGGCGCAGACGGCTTCGCAGCCACCGCGCTTTCTTCGCGGACTACGTTTGTATCGCTGACCGGCGCATCGTCACGCGGCAGCTTGTCATCGCGGGTTAGCACCTTACGGCAGAAATTGGCTACTCGGGTAAAAATGGTACACCTCGATAGTGTCTGAAAAAAATGGCGCTAACAAAAAATAGCGGCTAATCATAGCTCACCATGGCTCTTTTGAGAATGCTGATGTGTTTTCGTCCAGGGGAATAGCCTCCTGACGCGGCACATCATCCAGCTTCCAGTGTGCGATCGCCCAGCTCAATAATAACGGCAGGTCAAGATCTTGCCAGCTTTCCGGCAGCGGTTGGCGCAGAAACTTCAGTGCGGCAACCAGCACCGGGCGCGGATCGCCTGCGGGCAGCGCGGGCGCATGGTTTTGCTTCGACAATTTGATGCCGTTGGCACCCAGCGCCAACGGCAGATGAACATAGGCGGGCACCGGCGCCTGTAACTGACGGTACAGCGCAATCTGACGCACGGTAGGTTCGATCAAATCGGCGCCGCGCACGATTTCGGTCACGCCCTGAAAATGGTCATCAACCACCACCGCCAGGTTATAAGCGAACAGCCCATCGCGTCGACGGATAATAAAGTCTTCCCGCGCCAACGCCGGATCGGCCTGCAATTCACCCTGCAGGCGATCGTGAAAGGCATAAACCGGGCTGGATTGGCGCAAACGGATGGCGGCGCCCTGCGGGCCGAGATTCAAAGCACGGCAATGACCATCATAAAGACCGCCAATCTGCTGGATACGACTGCGGGTGCAGTTGCAGAAATAGCTCAGTCCCTGCTGATGCAGGTGTTCCAGAGTGGCGCGGTAAGCTTCGTGACGTTGGGATTGATAGATGACCTGGCCGTCCCAGTGGAGACCATAGTGTTCCAGAGCGGATAAGATACGATCGGCCGCACCGGCGACTTCGCGCGGGGGATCGATATCTTCAATGCGAACCAGCCATTGCCCGTGTTGGGCACGAGCCTGGAGGTAGCTTCCCAGAGCGGCAATCAGCGAACCAAAATGCAGATCCCCGGAAGGCGATGGGGCAAAGCGCCCCACATAATGTCTTTCTTGCATATCAGAGGGGAAACTTTCCCTTTTCTCTGTGCGGCGCACACTGACGCGCACGCCGCAGCGATAACAACTGTATTAGCCGGCCATCTGCTTTTCGCGGATTTCGGCCAGAGTCTTGCAGTCGATGCACAAATCGGCAGTCGGACGCGCTTCGAGGCGACGAATGCCAATCTCCACGCCGCAGGATTCGCAGTAGCCGAAATCTTCGTCTTCTACTTTTCGCAGCGTTTTCTCGATCTTTTTGATCAGTTTGCGTTCGCGATCGCGGTTACGCAGTTCAAGGCTGAATTCTTCTTCCTGAGTGGCACGGTCGGCCGGGTCAGGGAAGTTTGCTGCCTCATCCTGCATATGCGATACAGTACGGTCCACTTCATCCCTGAGCTGGTTGCGCCATGCTTCAAGAATGCGCTTGAAATGCGACAACTGGGCGTCGTTCATGTACTCTTCGCCCGGCTTCTCTTGGTACGGCTCCACCCCAGCGATGGCGAGAATGCTCAAGGACGAGGTTTTACGGGTTTGCCCTTCTTGCATGTTGCTTCTCCTACATACACACGCACTATCGAATCCCCAATGCGGGGGAAAAACAGGCCGCTATAAATACCAGATGGGGAGTAGGTTGGCAATTATTCCTGTCGCCTGCTTGACAATGGTGTGAAGGAAGGCGTATTTGGCGATGCGCTAACCGGTAGTCGGATTATTTGTACCCGGTCAGCGCTAATCGATAAAAAACGGTAACTTATCGCAGAGAGATATACCGTCAGGTGATAATTTAGCCCCATAACAAACCACTTCTACGCCCAACTGCTGAACCTGTGCCAACAGTGCCGCATAACGCTCATCTATATGATGTGCCGGTGCGACCTGCTCAATACCGCTATGTAACACAGCAAAGAACAATACCGCCCGTTGCCCGCTTTCAACCACGCTTTGCAACTCACGCAAGTGTTTCTGTCCTCTGAGCGTTACCGCATCAGGAAAGTAACCACGTTGTTGTTGCAGTAATGTGACTGACTTAACTTCAATATAGCAGTTGGCTCGATTTTCTGCCTGTAATAACAAATCGATACGGCTATTTTCACTGCCATATTTTACTTCGCTGCTGATTTTACTGTAACCGGATAATTCATTGATTAGATTCTGTTCGATTGCCTCGCGTACCAGCCCATTGGCACGCAGGGTATTTACGCAGATCCAATCCCCCTGTTGGGTATGCGTCAGTTCCCAGCTGTGGGCGTATTTGCGTTTGGCATTATTCGAGGTGGAGTACCAAACGGTGTCGCCTGGAGTCGCACAGCCGGTCATGGCCCCGGTATTGGCGCAGTGCAGCGTGAAGGTTTGCCCTTCTGGCGTGACGACGTCCGCCAGAAAGCGTTTGTAACGTTTAATCAGCGTGGCATGGCGCAGGGGGGGCGTAAAAATCATGGGGTGTCCTGAGGGGCTAAGGGCCATTGTTCAAGCATCTGATAACGCGTGCGGCCGTTTTCAAAAACTGACTGGTATAAGGCGAATTCGTTGACGCTGAAGTGCCAGCCCGGCGTTGCGGGCGGTATGGCGACCGGCTGGGTCGCGGAGCGCAGCAGGGTGATATGCGGATGAAACGGCATTGGGCTTTGGTAGCAGCCGCTACGCGCCGCCTGCGAGCGCAGCAATTCCGCCAGTTGCAACAGCCCACGTGGTGCGCGCCGGGTGCCAAGCCAAACGACGCCGGGACGCGGCCAGTGACCGAGATCATCGAGCACCATGCTGAAACCGGGCTGACTGATGCGACCGGCCAGTTTTTTCAACGCCGTTTCTTTCTGCGCCGTGACGTCGCCGAGAAAGGCCAGCGTCAGGTGCAAATTGGCGGCCGCGACCGGCCGACCGGCTTCCGGCGTAAAGGCATCGGCACGCCAGCGGATCACCTGCTGCTGCAGCGCATCAGGCAAGGTCAGGGCGAAAAACAGGCGGCGCGAACTGGACATAGATACCCGGCAAGTAAATGAAACGCAGAGTCTAATGCTACAATGTGCGCCGTCTAATGTTAACCACTACGGAGAGTTCTGTGTCTTCACTGCCCGTCAGCGCGGTTCTTGATGAATTGCTCACTGCGCTGCAATCCGCTCCGCAGGTTCTGCTGCATGCGCCGACCGGTGCCGGTAAATCGACCTGGCTGCCATTGCAGATCCTGGCTAAAGCCGGATTGCCTGGCCGCATTATCATGCTCGAACCCCGGCGGTTGGCGGCGAAGAACGTGGCGTACCGGCTGGCGCAGCAGTTAGGGGAAGAACCCGGTCAGACCGTGGGCTACCGCATGCGCGCCGAAAGCAAAAGCGGGCCGGAGACCAAGCTGCTGGTGGTGACCGAAGGCATTCTCACCCGCATGCTGCAGCAGGATGCCGAGCTGCAGGGTGTTTCGCTGGTGATCCTCGACGAATTCCACGAGCGCAGCCTGCAGGCCGATTTGGCGTTGGCGCTGCTGTTGGACGTACAACAAGGGCTGCGCGACGATCTGAAACTGCTGATCATGTCGGCGACGCTGGATAATGCCCGTTTGGCGCAGCTGTTGCCACAGGCACCGGCGGTGGTGTCTGCCGGGCGCAGCTTCCCGGTCGAGCGCCAGTATCAGCCTCTGGCCAGCCACCAACGGCTGGAGGACGGCGTGGCGGCGGCGGTGAAGCGCCTGCTGTCTGAGCAAACGGGATCGCTGCTGCTGTTCCTGCCCGGCGTGGCAGAAATCAACCGGGTGCTGGAGCGGTTGAACGGTGAAGTGGCGGCCGATACCGAGCTGTGCCCACTGTACGGCGCTTTACCGCTGGCGCAGCAGCAGAAGGCGATTCAACCGGCGCCGACCGGTCGCCGTAAAGTGGTGCTGGCGACCAATATTGCCGAAACCAGTCTGACCATCGAAGGTATTCGGTTGGTGGTGGACAGTGGGTTGGAACGCGTTGCGCGTTATGACGTGCGCAATGGTCTGACGCGGCTGGTGACTCAACGTATCAGCCAGGCGTCGATGATCCAGCGCGCAGGCCGCGCCGGGCGTCTGGAACCGGGCATCTGCTGGCATCTGTTTGCCAAAGAGCAGGCTGAACGGGCGGCAGAGCACGCCGAGCCGGAAATCCTGCAAAGCGATCTCGCCGGTTTTTGGCTGGAACTGCTGCAATGGGGTTGCCATGACGTCGGGCAACTGACCTGGCTCGACCGTCCGCCGGAAACGGCGCTGGCCGCCGCAAAAAGGCTATTGCAGCAGCTTGGCGCCACCGATGACGCGGATAAGCTCACGGCGCGTGGCCGACAAATGGCTGTTCTGGGCTGTGAGCCGCGTTTGGCGGCGATGCTGACCCACGGCGCAGAACTGGGGGCAGATGGGTTGGCGACGGCAGCTGCTTTGGCTGCGTTGCTGGAGGAACCCCCACGCGGCGGGCAGATGGATATCGGCTACTGGCTGAGTCGTCCGCAGCCAAATTGGCAGCGCCGCGCTACACAGCTAGCTCGCCGTCTGCAGGTGAAAGCGGGGCGGATTGATGTCGAACTGGCACCGCGGCTGCTGGCATTGGCGTTTACCGATCGCATTGCCCAACGACGGGGGCAGGATGGCCGGTATCTGCTGGCCAACGGCATGGGCGCGGCGATGAATCAGGATGAAGCATTGTCACGTGCCCCCTGGCTTATCGTGCCAAGCCTGCTACAGGGGTACAACAGCCCCGATGCGCGTATTCTGCTTGCGTTGCCGGTGGAAATTGATGCACTGGCGGTGCAGTTGCCGGCGATGGTTTCCCAGCAAACGGCGGTGGAATGGGATGAAGAAAAGGGCACTTTACGTGCCTGGAAACGCCAGCAAATTGGTCGTCTGACGCTGCGTGCTCAACCGTTGGCCAAGCCGGCGGACGAAGAGCTGCAGCAGGCATTGATTAACTGGGTTCGCGCTCAGGGAATAGCGGTACTCAACTGGGATACCGCCGCCGAACAGCTGCGGCTGCGCTTGCAGTGTGCGCAAAACTGGTTGCCGGAGGCCGCCTGGCCGCCGGTCGACGATGAGTCGCTGTTGGCCTCGCTGGAGCAGTGGTTATTGCCGTCGCTCGGTGGCGTGCGGGACATGCGCGGATTAAAACAGGTGAATATCGCCGAGGCTTTGGCGCGGTTGCTGAACTGGCAGCAAAAACAGCGGCTGGATAATGCGCTACCCACTCATTACACTGTGCCGACCGGCAGCCGCTTGCCCATCCGTTATGATGCCGGAAAACCTCCGGCGCTGGCGGTGCGTTTACAGGAAATGTTCGGTGAACAGCGCAGCCCGATGTTGGCCGAAGGTCGCATCCCGGTGGTGCTTGAGTTACTCTCACCGGCGCACCGGCCGTTGCAAATTACCGGCGATCTGGCGGCGTTCTGGCAGGGGGCTTACCGGGAAGTGCAAAAAGAGATGAAAGGGCGCTACCCGAAACACGTGTGGCCGGACGATCCGGCGAATACCGCCCCGACGCGGCGCACGAAAAAATATCAGTAGCCTCGTCATATTTGACGCCGCATCTGTGTTGGCTGTGTTCACTTACCCGAATCACTTACTAGAGTAAGCTCATCGGGATAAGCTCTCTCACCGCGTTACTCGGCAGAGCCTCGCCCCGTTGGGGCCAGCGCAAGCGCTGTTCAACAAAACCGTTGGTTTTGTTGTGATGCAACGCCAATTATTTAGAAGAAGAATTCAGATGTTTCTTCTGTTCAGCGGTCTGGCGCCGCGACAGATTAAGCGACTCATAATGGCCGGCAGTGCCGCCAAGTCTGGAGAACAACAGCAATGGCTGGGGATGACCGCGAGCCCATCGGGCGCAAAGGGAAACAACCAACACGCACCGCGTCGCGCAAGCCGCCGCGCCGTCGTCGAGATGACGATTACGATGATTACGAGGAAGACGAGTACCAGGATGACGATGATGATTATGAAGACGAGGAAGAACGCATGCCGCGTAAGGTAAAAGCGACTCCGCCGCGTAAAAAACGCCGTTGGCTCGGCCTGCTGATCAAACTGATTCTGGTGGTTGCCGTGCTGTTGGCGATCTACGGCGTGTACCTGGATTCGCAGATCCGCAGCCGCATTGACGGCAAGGTCTGGCAGTTGCCGGCGGCGGTTTATGGCCGCATGGTCAACCTGGAACCGGGCATGCCGTACAGCAAAAAGGAAATGGTCAATTTACTCGAGGGCATGCAATACCGCCAGGTAAGCCGCATGACGCGCCCGGGTGAGTTTACCGTGCAGGCCAACAGCATTGAGTTGCTGCGTCGTCCGTTTGATTTCCCGGACGGCAAAGAAGGGCAGATCCACGCGCGTCTGAATTTCCAGAACAATCGTCTCGCGAATATCGAGAACATGGAAAACCAGCGCAGCTTCGGCTTCTTCCGTCTCGATCCGCGTCTGATCACCATGTTGCAGTCGCCGAACGGCGAACAGCGGCTGTTCGTGCCGCGCGCCGGTTTCCCTGACCTGCTGGTGGATACGCTGATTGCCACCGAAGACCGTCACTTCTATGAGCATGACGGCATCAGCCCTTACTCCATCGGTCGTGCGGTGCTGGCTAACCTGACCGCCGGACGTGCGGTGCAGGGCGGCAGTACCCTGACGCAGCAGTTGGTAAAAAACCTGTTCCTGACCAACGAGCGTTCGCTGTGGCGTAAGGCCAACGAAGCCTACATGGCGTTGTTGGTGGATTACCGTTACAGCAAGGATCGCATCCTTGAGCTGTATCTGAACGAGGTTTATCTCGGCCAGAGCGGCAACGATCAAATTCGCGGCTTCCCGTTGGCCAGCCTGTACTACTTCGGCCGTCCGGTGGACGAACTGAGCCTGGATCAACAGGCACTGCTGGTGGGCATGGTCAAGGGCGCGTCGCTGTATAACCCTTGGCGTAACCCGAAGCTGGCGCTGGAACGTCGTAACCTGGTGCTCAAACTGTTGCAGAACCAGGGCGTTATTGATGCTGAACTGTACGACATGCTCAGCGCTCGTCCACTGGGCGTGCAGCCGAAAGGTGGGGTGATCACACCGCAGCCGGCGTTTATGCAGATGGTGCGTCAGGAGCTGCAAGCCAAGCTGGGCGACAAGGTTAACGACTTGTCCGGGGTGAAAATCTTCACCACGCTGGATCCGGTGTCGCAAGATGCGGCGGAAAAAGCGGTTGAAGACGGCGTACCGGCCCTGAAGGCGGCTCGTCATGTTCAGGATCTGGAAGCGGCGATGGTGATTGTCGATCGTTTCAGCGGCGAAGTTCGCGCCATGGTCGGCGGTGCCAACCCGCAGTTTGCCGGGTTTAACCGTGCCATGCAGGCGCGTCGCCTGGTCGGTTCACTGGCCAAGCCGCCGACGTACCTGACCGCGCTGTCTGAGCCGGACAAATATCGTCTGAACACCTGGCTGGCGGATCAGCCGCTGACGCTGAAATTGTCGAACGGCACCGTCTGGCAGCCAAACAACTATGACCGCAAGTTCCGTGGGCAGGTGATGCTGGTGGATGGCCTTGCCTTTTCACTCAACGTACCGACGGTAAACCTGGGTATGTCGGTTGGCCTGGATCAGGTCAGCGCAACGCTGCAGCGTTTGGGCATTCCGAAAGCTGAAATCAATCCGGTGCCTTCGATGCTGCTCGGCGCGATTGGCCTGACGCCGATGGAAGTGGCGCAGGAATACCAGACCATTGCCGGTGGCGGCAACCGTGCTCCGCTGTCTGCGGTGCGTTCGGTGATTGCTGAAGACGGTTCGGTGCTGTACCAGAGCTTCCCGCAGGCGGAGCGCGTGGTACCGGCACAGGCGGCTTACCTGACGCTGTATGCGATGCAGCAGGGCGTAGCGCGCGGGACTTCCCGCTCATTGTCGGTGAAATTCCCCAACTACAATCTGGCGGCGAAAACCGGTACCACCAACGACCTGCGCGACAGCTGGTTTGCCGGTATCGACGGTAAAGAAGTGGCTATCGCCTGGGTAGGGCGCGATAACAACGGCCCAGCCAAGCTGACCGGTGCCAACGGTGCGCTGACGCTGTATCGCCGCTATCTGGAAAACCAGACGCCGCTGCCGCTGATGCTGCAACCGCCGGAAGGTATCAACCAGATGACTATCGACGGCAGCGGTAACTTCGTCTGTGGCGGCGGTGGGCGTACCATTCCGGTATGGACCGATAATCCGCAGGGGTTGTGCCAGGCGAGTCAGGCCGCTCAGCAGCAGCAACAAGAGCAGCAGCAACAGCCAGCGGGCGAACAAAAAGATGCTGACGGCGTTGCCGGCTGGATCAAGGACATGTTCGGCCAGTAAGCGACCTTGCATGTCACCGCTCAGGTGAAAAGTTTTTCTTTATTATTAAGCCCGTAACTTCCCGTTGCGGGCTTTTTTATTTCTCTGCGCAGTTTATTTCCACCTGCTTGATGTGGCTAAGCGGTTAATCGCACACCAATTTACCGGCCGAATTCGACTTGCAGTTTAATTTAGCTTCTGCATAAAATGCCGCGATTATAATAATTATTATCGTTTACATTCGTTATCAAATAATTCATCAGAGAAACCACCTATGTCGACCAAGCGTCTTCCTTCCGCGGCCAAGCAGAGCCGTTCTCACGTCAGTGGGTTAGCGATGACTATCGCTGCCGCCCTTGGCACGCTGGCTATGCCGGCATTTTCCGCCGATACCAAGTCCGCCGCCAAGGAAGAGACCCTGACCGTGGTGGGCAGCAGCCAATCGCAGCAGGAAAACGCCTGGGGACCGGTAGGGACCTACGCGGCCAAACACAGTGCCACCGGAACCAAGACCGACACGCCGATTGAAAAGACTCCGCAGTCGGTTTCCGTCGTGACGCGTGAAGAGATGGATATGCGCCAGCCGGATACGGTAAAAGGCGCACTGGCTTATACGCCGGGCGTGATGGTGGGCAACCGCGGCGCCTCTACCGCTTATGATGCCGTAAATATTCGTGGTTTCAGTTCGGTAGGTACCAACATGTACCTGGATGGGCTGAAGCTGCAGGACGATAACTATTCCATTTACCAAATTGACCCTTACTTCCTGGAACGTGCGGAAGTGTTGCGTGGCCCTTCGTCGGTGCTTTATGGGAAGAGCAACCCGGGCGGGGTTGTCGCCTTGGTCAGTAAGCGGCCGACCACGGAAACCCTGCGTGAAGTTCAGTTTAAAATGGGTACCGACAATCTGTTCCAGACCGGCTTCGACTTTGGCGGGGCATTGGATGATGACGGCATTTATTCCTATCGCTTGACCGGTCTGGCGCGAGATGAAGATCAGCAGCAGGTCGGTGAGAAGAGCAAACGCTATGCGATTGCGCCTTCTTTCAGCTGGCGGCCGGATGATCGTACGTCACTGACATTCCTCAGCAGTTTCCAGGATGACCCAAGCGTGGGCTTCTATGGCTGGCTGCCGAAAGAGGGGACGGTACAAAATGGGATTAACGGCAAGTTGCCGACCAGTTTCAACGACGGTGAGCCGGGTTATAACAACATCTCGCGTAAGCAACAGATGGTGGGATACGCCTTTGAGCATGGCTTTGATGATGTGTGGACCCTGCGTCAAAACCTGCGTTATTCCAAGATGGACGTGGACTACCGTTCTATCTATGGCCAGGGCATCAGCGCGACCAATCCTGCAGAGTTGACGCGTGGGGTGATGAACTCGAAAGAGCATTTGTCGAGTTTTGCAGTGGACACTCAGGCGCAGGCAAAGTTTGCGACGGCAGCGGTTGATCACACCTTGCTGATGGGTGTGGACTACATGCGTATGCGTAACGACGTCGTTTATCAGTATGGCAGTGCTTCTAGCCTTAATGTGGTGGCGCCGCAGTACGGCAATCAAAGCTATACCATTACCGGCGGCGCCAGTCAGGTTAACCGCCAAGAGCAGACCGGGCTTTACGTACAGGATCAGGCCGAGTGGAACAACTGGGTGCTGACCATGGGCGGGCGTTATGACTGGAGCGACACCAACAGCACCAATCGTTTGAGCCAGAACGCGGTATCCAAGCAAAAGGACAACGAGTTCACCGGCCGCGCGGGTTTGAACTATGTATTTGAAAACGGCATTGCGCCCTATGTCAGCTACAGTGAATCCTTTGAACCCACTTCAGGGACTGACTTTAGTGGCAATACCTTCGCCGCTTCCAAAGGCAAGCAGTATGAAGCCGGGGTGAAGTTTGCACCTAAAGATCGCCCAATTACTGCCAGCATTGCGATTTATCAGCTGACCAAAACCAACAATAAGGTGGCGGATCCGGACCATGTATTCGCCAGCATACAAGGGGGCGAGATCCGTTCCCGCGGGGTAGAGCTGGAAGGCAAAGCCGCACTGACGGCCAACGTCAACCTGCTGGGGTCTTATACCTACACGGATGCCGAGTACACCAAGGACACCACGCAACAGGGCAATACCCCGGCGGCGATTCCAAAACATATGGCTTCAGTGTGGGCGGATTACACCTTCCATGAAACCGCACTCAGCGGGTTGACCCTGGGCTCCGGCGTTCGCTATGTCGGTTCCAGCTATGGTGATGAAGCCAACACCTTTAAAGTAAAGGACTATACGGTTGTAGATGCGGCGATAAAATACGATTTGGCGCGTTTCAATCTGCCAGGCTCCTCGATTGGCATCAACGTGAACAACCTGTTTGATAAAGAATACGTCTCCAGCTGCTTTGCCACCTATGGCTGCTACTGGGGCGCTGAACGCCAGGTGGTCGCCACCGCAACCTTCCGCTTCTAATCGGATTACCGGGGCGGCGCCATGTCGCCCCGGACAGAGTAGGACCTATGCAGGATAAACACCTCAATCACGACGCCACCTTTACCCTGGACAGCGCCAGCTTTGCCGTTCCCGGCCGCGTGCTGCTACAACCCTTGTCGTTGACCTTTCCCGTGGGGAAAGTCTGCGGGCTGATCGGCCACAACGGCTCCGGCAAATCGACCTTGCTGAAAATTCTCGGTCGCCATCAAAATCCAACCGCCGGTACGGCGCGGCTTAACCAGCAGCTGCTGAGCCAATGGGACAGCAAGGCCTTCGCACGTCAGGTCGCTTATCTCCCTCAACAATTACCCGCCGCGGAAGGGATGACGGTGCGCGAACTGGTGGCGATTGGCCGCTACCCCTGGCACGGCGCCTTGGGCCGCTTTGGCGTTAACGATCGCCAGCAGGTGGAAGAGGCGATTGCGCTGGTGGGGCTGAAGCCGTTTGCCAACCGCCTGGTCGACAGCCTGTCCGGCGGCGAGCGTCAACGCGCCTGGCTGGCGATGATGGTGGCGCAAGACAGCCGTTGTCTGTTGCTGGACGAGCCGACCTCGGCGCTGGATATTGCCCATCAGGTTGAGGTACTGGCTTTGATCCAACGTCTGAGCCATGAGCGTGGCCTGACGGTGATTGCGGTGCTGCATGACATCAATATGGCCGCACGCTACTGCGACCATCTGGTGGCGTTGCGCGGCGGCGAGATGATTGCCCAGGGCACCCCGCTGGAGTTGATGCAGGGTGACGTGCTGGAGCAAATCTACGGTATTCCTATGGGTACGCTGCCGCATCCAAGCGGCGGCGCGCCGGTGAGTTTTGTCTACTGATGCCTGATTCTTCTGATTTTCATCATGATGCCGTTCGCCGTCGCCTGCTGACGGCCATGGCGCTGTCGCCCCTACTGTTTTCCTTGCCGAGCCAGGCGGCGGCAACGCCACCCGATCTTGCGCGCATTGTGGCGCTGGAGTGGTTGCCTGTCGAGCTGCTGCTGGCGCTGGGGATCACGCCGCTGGCCGTCGCGGATATCCACAACTACAACCTGTGGGTAGAAGAGCCGAAAATGCCGGCGTCGGTGATCGACGTCGGTCAACGCACCGAACCGAATCTGGAATTGCTGCAGCAGCTGCGGCCCTCGCTGTTGCTGCTGTCGCAGGGATACGGGCCGACGCCGCAAAAGCTGGCCCCTATCGGCCCGACCATGAGCTTCGGCTTCAATGACGGCAGCGGCAAACCGCTGACGGTGGGCCGGAAGTCGTTAGTGCAACTGGCGCAGCGGCTGGGCCTTGAGGCACGGGCAGAGCAGCACCTGATCCAGTTCGATCGATTTATCCAGGATGCGCGTCAGCGGCTGCAGTCTTACAGCCGACAGCCGCTGCTGCTGTTCTCCCTGCTGGACACGCGCCATGCGCTGGTCATTGGCCAGAAAAGCCTGTTCCAGGAGGTGATGGACCAGCTTGGGATCCAAAATGCCTGGGAGGGGGAAACCAATTTCTGGGGTACGGCGGTGGTGGGCATTGAGCGCCTGACGGCGGTAAAAAATGCGCGCGCGATTTATCTCGATCACGGCAATCAGGCCATGATGGAAAAAGTCAGTTCTACCCCACTGTGGCAGGCATTGCCGTTTGTCAGGCAGAACCAATTGCGTCAGGTGCCGGCTGTGTGGTTTTACGGCGCGACGCTGTCAGCGATGCGTTTTTGCCATCTGCTGGAGCAGGCGCAGGAGAGTTATTCATGAGCGCACGCATTCGCGCATTACCGCTGACATTGCTGCTGTTACTGTTGGCGGCGGCGGGCGGCCTGACGATCTACAATCTGCTGCAACAGCTGCCCTGGGCACTGTGGGGACAGGCGCTGAGCGCGCCGAACATCGACGATGTGCGCCAAATGTTGTTCCACTACAGCCTGTTGCCACGGCTGTCGGTGTCTCTGTTGGCCGGTGCCGGCTTGGGGCTGGTTGGCGTACTGTTCCAGCAGGTGCTGCGCAATCCGCTGGCGGAACCGGCGACGCTCGGCGTGTCAGCTGGGGCGCAGCTTGGGCTGACTATTGCCACTTTGTGGATGTTGCCGGGCGGTGAGATGACCCGGCAACTGGCGGCAATGGCTGGCGCCATCCTGGTCGGCGGGCTGGTGTTCGGCGTGGCCTGGGGCAAACGTATGTCCCCGGTGACGCTGATCCTGGCCGGGCTGGTGCTGGGGCTGTATTGCGGGGCGGTCAACAGTCTGCTGGCACTGTTCAATTACGATCAACTGCAGGGTCTGTTCCTGTGGAGCACCGGTGCGTTAAACCAGCAGGACTGGAGCACCGCGCAGTTTATCCTGCCGCGCCTGCTGATTGCCGGGGTGTTGGCTGTGCTGCTGTTGCGCCCGCTGACCTTGCTGGGGCTGGACGATGGCGTTGCGCGCAATCTGGGTTTAGGGTTGTCGATGGCGCGTTTTTGCGCGCTGGCGGTGGCGATAATTTTCAGTGCGATGTTGGTGAATGCGGTAGGCGTCATTGGCTTTATTGGCCTGTTTGCACCGCTGATGGCAAAAATGCTGGGCGCGCGCCGTCTGGCGCATCGCATGATGCTGGCGCCGTTGCTGGGGGCGCTGCTGCTGTGGTTGACCGACCAGGTGATGATCGGGTTGACGCAGGTCTGGCGTGAGATCCCGACCGGGGCGGCAACGGCGCTGTTTGGTGCTCCGCTGTTGCTGTGGTTGTTGCCGCGGTTGCGCAGTGCCGCTACGCCGCCACCAATGAACCTGGGTGACAGGGTACCTGCCGAACGCGGTCATCTGTGGGGTTGGGCAGCACTGGCAGCGACGGTGTTGCTGGCCGGCATTGCTGTGGCATTGATGTTTGGTCAGAACGCCACAGGCTGGCACTGGAGCCAGGGCGCAGAGCTGGAGTCATTGATGCCGTGGCGCTGGCCACGCGTGCTGTCAGCGCTGGCTGCGGGCATGATGCTGGCGGTGGCGGGGACCTTGATCCAAAAGCTGACCGGCAACCCGATGGCCAGCCCGGAAGTGCTGGGTATCAGCTCCGGCGCGGCCTTTGGCGTGGTGGTCATGCTGTTTATCGTGCCGGGGGATGCCTTTGTCTGGCTGCTGCCTGCCGGGAGCCTGGGGGCAGCGGCGACGCTATTGGTGATTATGATTGCCGCCGGGCGCGGTGGTTTTTCCACCGAACGCATGCTGCTGGCCGGTATTGCGCTCAGCACGGCCTTTACCACCACCATTTTCCTGCTGCT
This sequence comes from Serratia sp. GW822-FHT06E05, assembly GCF_058799445.1. Lineage (NCBI taxonomy): Bacteria > Pseudomonadati > Pseudomonadota > Gammaproteobacteria > Enterobacterales > Yersiniaceae > Serratia > Serratia sp. GW822-FHT06E05. The sequence goes on along the minus strand of NZ_JBXALM010000003.1, from coordinate 25,016 downwards.
GGCGAGCGGCGATCCGCGTATGGGCGGGTTGCTGACCTGGATTTCAGGTTCCACCTACTCGGTGACGCCGGAACAGGCGGTACGTACGGCGGCCATTGCTGCGCTGCTGATCGCGTTGGCGCCATTGTGTCGCCGCTGGCTCAGTATTCTGCCTTTGGGCAGTGCCACGGCCCGTTCGGTGGGGATTGCGCTGACGCCGGTGCGAGTGGTCATTCTGCTGCTGGCTGCTACGCTGACGGCGATGGCGACGTTGACCGTGGGGCCGTTGAGCTTTATCGGCCTGATGGCGCCGCATATGGCACGTATGTTGGGCTTCCGCCGTGCGTTACCGCAGATGGTGATAGCCGCGCTGTTGGGGGGCTTGCTGATGGTGTTTGCAGACTGGTGTGGCCGTATGGTGATGTTCCCGTACCAGATCCCTGCCGGGCTGCTAGCTACCTTTATCGGGGCGCCGTATTTCGTTTATTTACTGCGTAAGCAAACCTCGTAACCGACGTCGTTCCTGCCGTTTCTATCCTCCAAGGCTCAGCATCGCTGGGCCTTTATTTTTTCGTATTTTCATACCATTGCAAAGCTTTGCGTACGGCTGCGCAGAACGGGTATTCAGTGTGGAAAGGGGGCTGAGATCTGAGGGGCGGTGCATATACTGCGTGCGGGTGCTCTGGATCTTTCGTCCCGAGCATTCGTAAGGGATAGAAAGAGAAAAGCCCCGTGTCGATATACATCAACCCGAGGCCAACTCTAACGCCAGACAACGTTAGGTTAGCTTCTTACCCGCCGAGAGGCAAGGAGAAGGAGGCATGATGCCGAACAAAGGGAGTGTCCTAAAACTGGTCGTTATTTGTGCCACTGTAATATCACTGGCATGGATAACACGCAGCAAACTTTGTGAGCTGCGGATCCGATCGGGCAACACGGAAGTTGCGGCCATTCTGGCTTACGAATCCAAAAGGTAAGGCAACCCAACGGCGGGAGTATTGCTCCCGCCTGTTGGTTGTTTGAGCGTGGATCCACGAGCACCCATCCGCTAAAAACAAAAACGGCAAGCCAAGGCTTGCCGTTTTCACATTCGATACGCAGGCTTATTTCAGGCCAGCAGCATCGCGCAGCAATTCTGCTTTGTCGGTCGCTTCCCAAGGGAAGTGCTCGCGGCCGAAGTGACCGTAAGCTGCAGTTTCGCGGTAGATCGGCTGCAGCAGATCCATCATCTGGATCAGGCCGTATGGACGCAGATCGAAGAACTCGCGTACCAGCAGGGTCAGCTGTTCGGTAGGGACTTTCTCGGTACCGAAGGTTTCCACCATGATGGAGGTTGGCTCCGCCACGCCGATAGCGTAGGAAACCTGGATCTCACAGCGGTCAGCCAGGCCGGCGGCAACGATGTTTTTCGCCACGTAGCGCGCTGCGTAAGCCGCTGAACGGTCAACCTTGGACGGATCCTTACCGGAGAACGCACCGCCACCGTGACGAGCCATGCCGCCGTAGGTATCAACGATGATTTTACGTCCGGTCAGGCCGCAGTCGCCCATTGGGCCACCGATAACGAAACGGCCGGTCGGGTTGATGTGGTATTTGGTGCTGGCGCTCAGCCATTCTGCAGGCAGAACCGGCTTGATGATCTCTTCCATCACCGCTTCTTGCAGATCTTTCAGAGAGATATCTTCGGAATGCTGGGTGGACAGTACCACCGCATCGATACCGACGATTTTGCCGTCGTCATATTGGAAGGTGACCTGGCTTTTCGCATCCGGACGCAGCCACGGCAGAGTGCCGTTTTTACGGACTTCGGACTGGCGCTGCACGAGGCGGTGCGCGTAGGTCACCGGTGCCGGCATCAGCACTTCGGTTTCGTTGGTAGCATAGCCAAACATCAGGCCCTGGTCGCCAGCACCCTGTTCCAGAGGATCGGTACGGTCAACACCCTGATTGATATCCGGGGATTGCTTGCCGATGGCGCTCAGTACGGCACAAGAGTTGGCGTCGAAGCCCATATCCGAATGAACATAGCCGATTTCGCGCACGGTTTTACGGGTGATCTCTTCGATATCTACCCAGGCGCTGGTGGTGATTTCGCCGCCAACCAGAACCATGCCGGTTTTAACGTAGGTTTCGCAGGCTACGCGTGCTTTAGGATCCTGTTCCAGGATGGCGTCGAGAACGGCATCGGAGATCTGGTCAGCGATTTTATCAGGATGTCCTTCGGAGACGGATTCGGACGTGAATAGGTGTTTAGCCATGGTGTTCTTTACCTTGCATAAGACGGGTTAGAAATTACTGCACAGCGCTGGAGATCCGGCATCAAAGCGAAGGGTCTTCCGCTGATGGCGCGAGATGCTTCCTGCAACGCCCCTCAGGCAAAGCCGTTAAGCAGTTTATCAGTTAACCAGTATAGATGGATTAACATCTGGACGTCTATTTTAGGTCAGGCCTTAGCCGGATTGCCAGTATTTTTTTGCCCTTTCGCTCTTTTGCGCAAAGCTTCCGGCGCCATTTTCATCGCTTGAAACAGTTTCCGACAAATTTTCATTTTGCATTTTCCCCGTGTTATCGGTATAAACTGCGCGCGCGGCTCATTTGGTGCACAGTGCGGGGTACGAAGTTGTAAACTTCTGTGACGCCTCCACGGGGGGTCTGATTGTCAGCCGCAGACGCCAACCTTTGGCGTCGCCGCTTCATAGAACGGTCACGTTCTTACACTATTAATAGAGGCTCAGTCGTTCATAGAGGGCGACGTGCGTGGAGGTGGTTGGATTAATGATCCGTTGTCTACCGGTTGTTGGTTCTCAACAGCAGTGCCGTTCTGGCGCACATTCTTCTGCTATTTCCCGTCTTGTCTCTACACCACCTTCCAGGTGTGATAAACACTTGGGCGCTACTCAGGATTCTCGGGCCGGTTAACGGTCGTCTGAAGAACTGAACAAGGGTAGCCTGCAGCCTTCCTGTGGGATGTTTCTTGACCCGATTCACGAGGTTTGAACAGGGTGTCTTACAATTATATGAGTAATAAACCGATCGCTGACCGCGAACGGCAGTTTTATTCGCTGCCGCAAGGGCGGTTTGTTGGGTTGTTCTCGCGGGTTGTAGCTGCGATAGTGGCTGACTGTATCGTCAGTACGCGATGTGAGGCGAGTAATGTCTGATGATCTTTTGATTCACCGTCCGTCAGCAACGGGCGAATCTATATCTTTGCGCTCCATGCAGGAGGTTGCCATGAATGATCGTGATGCCAGCAAGATGCTGCGCACTTATAACGTCGCCTACTGGGGCAACAATTATTATGACGTCAATGAACTGGGCCACATCAGCGTGTGCCCGGATCCGGACGTCCCGCAGGCACGTGTCGATCTGGCCGAGCTGGTGAAGCAGCGTCAAAACGACGGTTTACGTCTACCGGCACTGTTCTGCTTCCCGCAGATCCTGCAGCACCGTCTGCGTTCGATCAATGCCGCGTTCAAACGTGCGCGTGAGTCGTTCGGCTATGAAGGTGGCTATTTCCTGGTTTACCCGATCAAGGTAAACCAACATCGCCGCGTGATTGAATCTCTGGTCAATTCCGGCGAACCGCTGGGGCTGGAAGCCGGCTCCAAGGCCGAACTGATGGCGGTGCTGGCGCATGCTGGCATGACCCGCTCGGTGATCGTGTGTAACGGCTATAAAGACCGTGAATATATCCGTCTGGCGCTGATCGGCGAAAAGCTGGGGCACAAAGTGTACCTGGTGATCGAGAAGATGTCCGAGATCAACATGGTGCTGGAAGAGGCCGAACGCCTGAACGTGGTGCCGCGCCTGGGCGTGCGTGCGCGTCTGGCGTCGCAAGGCTCCGGTAAATGGCAGTCGAGCGGCGGCGAAAAGTCCAAGTTCGGTCTGGCAGCCATTCAGGTGCTGAAGCTGGTGGAAACCCTGCGTGAAGCGGGCCGTCTCGACAGCCTGCAACTGCTGCACTTCCACCTGGGTTCGCAACTGGCCAATATTCGCGATATCGCCACCGGCGTACGTGAGTCGGCGCGCTTCTACGTCGAACTGCATAAGCTGGGCGTGAACATCCAGTGCTTCGACGTGGGCGGCGGTCTGGGCGTAGATTATGAAGGTACCCGTTCGCAGTCCGACTGTTCGGTGAACTACGGCCTGAACGAATACGCCAACAACGTGATCTGGGGCATCGGCGACGCCTGTAATGAACACGGTTTGCCGCACCCGACGGTGATCACCGAATCCGGTCGTGCAGTGACCGCGCATCATACGGTACTGGTATCCAACGTGATCGGCGTTGAACGCAACGAATTCAGCGAACCATTACCGCCTGCTGAAGACGCGCCACGCGCGCTGGAAAGCATGTGGGAAACCTGGCAGGAAATGAACGAGCCGGAAAATCGCCGCTCGCTGCGTGAATGGTTGCACGACAGCCAAATGGATCTGCACGACGTTCATACGCAATATGCACACGGCATGTTGGATCTGACCAAGCGTGCCTGGGCTGAGCAGCTGTATCTGAACATCTGCAACAAGATCCAGCAGCAGTTGGATCCGAGCAACCGTGCACACCGCCCAATCATCGACGAACTGCAAGAGCGTATGGCGGACAAGTTCTACGTCAACTTCTCGCTGTTCCAGTCGATGCCGGACGCCTGGGGTATCGATCAGCTGTTCCCAGTACTGCCGCTGGAAGGCCTGGATAAGCCGCCGGAAGGCCGCGCGGTGCTGCTGGACATCACCTGTGACTCGGATGGCACCATCGATCACTACATCGACGGTGACGGTGTGGCGACCACCATGCCAATGCCGCCGTACGATCCGGAAAACCCGCCGGCGCTGGGCTTCTTTATGGTTGGCGCCTATCAGGAGATCCTCGGCAACATGCACAACCTGTTCGGCGACACCGCCTCGGTTGACGTGTTCGTGTTCCCTGACGGTACGGTAGAAACCGAGTTGTCCGATGAAGGCGATACCGTTGCCGATATGCTGGAATACGTGCAGCTTGACCCTACCGCACTGTTGGCCAAGTTCCGCGATCAGGTGAAAGAAACCGATCTGGACAGCGAACTGCAGGCGCAGTTCCTGGAAGAGTTCGAAGCCGGTTTGTACGGTTATACTTATTTAGAAGATGAATAAGTAGAGCGCTTCTGAAAGGCCGGGCATCCAACGGATGTCCGGCCTTTTTTATACCCTGATGCCTGACCGGCTATTTTATTTACTCATCTTTCAATTTTAGGACGTGTTTTTTCCACCAGCGGCTGGTAACGAATAAATATCCTGATGCGATAAGGAAAGAGTAACCTAGCGTTTTAAGCATTATGCCGGTGCTAATGGTTTCCCCTTTAACCAGAAAGACAAGCGCATAGCAAAGAAAGAAAAGCGAAAATATTTTGAGAAATTTTATAATCACTACCGCCCCCTACAGATGCTGATAAGCGCGTTCATTACTACCACAGCGCTTGTTCACCCACAAGGCGCTGATAAAAATAGTCTACGGCGATCATGGATACGGGAACATAGATAAGCACTACCTCTATGGATATTTCATTCAGTGAGTCAAATTTAGAACAAAGATAACCCAACGGAATACTTGATAAGAAAGTGAGAGTTTCTAGCGTGATATAAAGTTTTTTGTTTTTAATTATTCGCCGTTGGCGCACAGGCATAATATTAAACATGGCTTTACTGATCTCGTGTTATCTAAAGGTGTAAAAATTAATTGTTAACATTTCTGTTGATCTATTTTTAATAAAGTGGGTTGCATAATTAACCTATATATTTTTCTTGCCAGCTAAAGGGATCAGAATCACAAAGTTCAAACCTCGGCGGACGGCAAGGGTCACACGACGGTAGGATTCAGGGTATATACTGGCTAACGACGAGCAGCCGATATGATGATGTGCGCTCTTGAAGCGCGAGCGAAATGCGGCGATAATCTGCTGCATAGGCAGTACTGAAACAGATTTCGAATGGATCCCTTTCTCGTCGGGCTAACGACGCGGGAGGGATTTTTTTTTGCCAGCGTCTGTGTGATTTTTCAACAGGCGAAACGTTGAAATATGAGGGTTTACTATGAGTACCTTAGGCCATCAGCCCGATAATTCCTTAGTGTCCAATGCTTTTGGTTTCCTGCGCTTTCCGCTGAACTTTATGCCTTACGACAGCGATGCAGAGTGGGTCATCACCGGCATTCCATTTGACATGGCAACCTCCGGCCGCGCCGGTGGCCGTCACGGTCCGGCGGCAATCCGTCAGGTTTCCACCAACCTGGCCTGGGAAGGCAACCGCTGGCCGTGGAACTTTGACCTGCGCGATCGTCTGAATGTCGTCGATTGCGGCGACGTGGTGTTCAACTTCGGCGATGCTCAGGACATGAGCGACAAGCTGCAGGCGCACGCGGAAAAACTGCTGAAAGCCGGCAAGCGCATGCTCTCCTTCGGCGGCGACCACTTCGTGACTCTGCCGTTGTTGCGCGCACACGCCAAACATTTCGGCAAACTGGCACTGGTGCACTTTGATGCCCATACCGACACCTATGCCAACGGCAGCCAATACGATCACGGCACCATGTTCTTCCATGCGCCGAACGAAGGCCTGATCGATCCAACTCGCTCAGTGCAGATCGGGATCCGTACCGAGTTCGACCATGACAACGGCTTCACCGTACTGGACGCGGCACAGGTTAACGATCGTAGCGTTGACGATCTGCTGGCTCAGATCAAACAGATCGTCGGTGATATGCCGGTTTATCTGACTTTCGACATCGACTGCCTGGATCCGGCATTCGCACCGGGTACCGGTACGCCGGTCATCGGCGGGTTGACGTCCGATCGTGCACTGAAACTGGTGCGCGGCATGCAGTCGCTGAACATTGTCGGTATGGACGTGGTAGAAGTCGCCCCGGCGTATGACCAGTCCGAAATCACCGCGCTGGCTGCGGCGACCCTGGGTCTGGAGATGCTGTATCTGCAAGCGGCTAAAAAAACCAAATAAGTTCCTAATAGTATTAACAGGCGGTTATGGGCGGTAAGCCGAGTCGCTTGTAACGGTACCATAGAGAAATACACACAACCGGTATCTATATACCCTATGGATTTCAAGTCGCAGCTAGGCACCCAGCTCGCTCATCCCCAGGAGCTTACTTTTGTAAGTGACTGGGGTGGGGGAGTGCAGGTAACAACGCTGTGACTTGAAAGACGACGGGTATGGAGAAAACATGCTGACCAAGCCTTCCACACGTCTTAACAAATATATTAGCGAGAGCGGCATCTGCTCTCGCCGCGACGCCGATCGTTATATCGAACAAGGCAACGTTTTTATCAATGGCAGGCGCGTTACGCTTGGCGATCAGGTATTCCCAGGGGACGTCGTCAAGGTCAACGGTCAGCTGATTGAGCCTCGTAACGAAGACAACCTGATCTTTATCGCGCTGAACAAGCCGGTCGGGATCGTCAGTACCACCGAAGAGGGCGAGAAAGACAATATCGTCGATTTCGTCAACCACAGCACCCGTATCTTCCCGATCGGACGCTTGGACAAAGACTCGCAGGGGCTGATCTTCCTCACCAATCACGGCGATCTGGTGAACAAGATCCTGCGTGCGGGCAACGACCATGAAAAAGAATACCGGGTGACGGTCAACAAACCGGTCACCGACGACTTTATCCGTGGTTTGGGTGCCGGCGTGCCAATGCTGGGTACGGTGACGAAAAAATGCAAAGTGAAGAAAGAAGCGCCCTTTGTGTTTCGCATCGTGCTGGTACAGGGGCTGAACCGTCAAATTCGCCGCATGTGCGAGCATTTCGGCTATGAGGTCACCAAGCTGGAACGCACTCGCATCATGAATGTGAGCATGGCAGGTTTGCCACCGGGTGAATGGCGTGATTTAACCGACGACGAACTGGTCGAACTGTTTAAGTCGATAGAGGGTTCCACTTCGGAGGCCAAACCGGCGAAGAAAGCCAAACCGGCAGTGAAAAAACCGGCCGGCGGCGGGGCGAAAAGCGCCGACAAACCCAGCAACAGCGCGCCTGCGCGCAAGCGCTTTGCTCAGCCGGGTCGTAAAAAGAAAGGACGCTGAGGCCCGGTAACATAAATACGGATCGGGGCGCATGTGCGCCCCGACTGCTTTACGCCCGCCTGGCTTCTCGCGTCATCCGCATCCGGCCAAACAGCACACAGCCCGCCAACAGCGTTACTAGCTGCGACACCATCAGCACCGCAAATCCTGAAGACACCTTGCCCTGGCTAGCCATTACCATGCCCATAATCATCGGCACAAACGCCGAGAACATATTGCCGATGCCGTTAATCAGTCCGTAGGCGCTGCCGACCGCCTGCGGCTGCGCATAATGTTGCAACAGGGTTGGGATCGCCGCCCCCTGAGCCCCCCAGCAGGCATTGGCCGCCAGCAGGAAGAAAGCAATCCAGCCGAGCTGATGACTGTGCATCACGCCATAGATACACAATGCAGTTGCCGCACCGCCAAAGGCGAAAATCAACGGTGCCTGATAGGGGCGAATGCGGTCAAGCAGCACGCCGCCGAGATATTTGGAGGCGATGCTGACGATAAACGGCAGCGAAGCCATCCAGCCCATCTGTTTGATGGAGAATCCTTTCTCGTCGGTCAGGTAAGCCGGCAGCCAGGAACTGGAGCCCCACAGGTAGCTCAGGGTCGCGATCTCGATCAGCATGATCCAACCCAGCATCGGGGTATGCCAGGCCAGGGCGAAGGTGTGCCAGACACGGCTCAGAACCGGCTGAGGATCGACGGCGCTCAGCGGTAACGAGCGCGGATGGATAAACAACCGCACCAGCGCTAGCCCCAGCAGCAGGTTGATCAGCGCCAGCAGGTAGAAAGAGACCGCCCAGCCGAAGTGCGCCATCAGGAAACTGACCAGTGGAAAGCCAATCACCAGGCCCAGAGAAACGCCCAATGTGCTGACGGCATTGGGTTTACCGCGCTCATCGGCGGCGAAGTGATCGCCGATGTACATGGTTTTCAATGAGAACAGCGGCCCTTCGCTGACGCCAAGCAGTGCGCGTACCGCAAACAGCAGCAATAACGACCCCGCCAGCGGTGAGGCGGCAGTCAGTAGCGCCCAGAGCACAATGCTGAGCGTCAGCGCGCGGCGATAGCCCATCAGGGTTTCCAGAAAGGGCGTCAGCAGCATGGCGGAAAGCCCGTAACCGAGTAAAAACACCGTCATCAGCATGCCCTGATGCGCACGGTTACCGTCGAGCTGAAAGTGTTGCAAGAAGTCGGGGTTGACCAGCATCACGGCAATATTGACCCGATCGGCATAGGCGATGACGATCAGAAACAGCAGGGCCACTACCCCGAACCAGCGTTGACGTTGTTGCACAATGCGCTCCATGTACGCTCCTTTGGCGGGCGAATAACGAATTTAGACAGCAGTAAACTAACCCGCTGATTTCACAGTGGTGAAAAGCAGGTTTGAGTCGTTTTTATGTAAATTTATTGTTATCAAAAAGGGTGTTTCAGACAGCGAGATAGCACTTTTACTCGCATTGCATTAGCCAGATCAACGTCTTTTTATCCATGAATTAGTGATAGAAAGCACAGATTTCATCAGTTTTTCATATCGGTGCATTTTTTCGTGATCCTTCCCGCATTTGTCATGTTTAAACAACTTTCCATTAACAATTGCCGCTTTGCTCTCTTGACGAAAGTTTCACCAGACTTATAGTGAGTGTATTAAATAAGAAACTGAGTTTCATATATGAAACAATCAGATAGAGGACAAAAGCAATGAGCTGGACGAAAGTGTGTGAAGTGTCTCAGGTGAAAGAAGATTTTCCTTTCTCCGCCAACGTGGAAGGGAAAGAGGTCGGGGTGTATCTGATCGACGGCAACTATTACGCGCTGGAAGACGTTTGCCCACATGCCTATGCCTTGCTCAGCCAGGGGTTTGTTGATGACGGCAAGGTCGAATGCCCGTTGCACGAAGCATTGTTCGACGTACGTACCGGCCAATGCCTGCGTGAGCCAGGCGGCCGCGATCTGCAAACCTATGCCACCCGGGTGATCGACAATCAAATCCAAATCACCTTTATTGCGGAGGAGTAATCATGCAGCACATCACCGATTTCAATCCCTGGCTGCCGGACACCCAACAGGTGATCCCGGCGCGCGAAGGCGGCAATGGCCAAATCCATCAGCCGGGCCAATTTCAGAACGTCATCTGGCAAACCCGCGCTCGCGTACCCGACGGTTTCGAGACCGCGTTGGTCACGGCGCTGGAAGAGATCTTCGATCAGGGTGCAGAAGAGCTGGAGCAGATCGTCAGCGCCCTGAATCAGCGTCGCCTGTTCGATCGCAATGGCCAGCCGTGGAATGAGACGGCGTTTCGCGAATTCCTTCACGTTAACGGTTTCTGAGCAGCATCCGGGAGAAGACAATGACAGCAAACACAACATCCTCCGCACAGACCTTACAGGACTATCTCGACCAGGGGCTGCGCGGCATGTGGTATCCGGTGCTGGCCAGTTGGGAAATCGGCAATAACCCGGTGGGCATTACGCGGCTGGAGCAACAGATTGTGGTGTGGCGCGACGGCGACGGCGCGATCCATGCGCTGGAAGACCGCTGCCCGCATCGCGGTGCGCGCCTTTCTATGGGCTGGAACCTGGGCGATCGCATCGCCTGCTGGTATCACGGCGTGGAAGTGGGTGGCGACGGTACGGTAAAAGACGTGCCGGCGGTCGATCGTTGTCCGCTGGTGGGGCAGAAATGCCTGCGCTCTTACCCAGCCAAAGAAGCCTACGGTGCGGTGTTCCTCTATTTCGGCGTGACGGCGGATGAAGAGCCGGCTGAATTGACCTTCCCGCCGGAGCTGGCGGACGAAGCGGCCTACAGCAACTTCCTGTGCACCGCCAGTTGGGACTGCAATTACCAGTACGCGCTGGAAAACGTGATGGATCCGATGCACGGCACCTACCTGCATTCGTCCTCGCACTCGATGGCGGAAGGGGATCGCAAGGCGGACATGGCGCTGGAGCCGACCGACAACGGTTTCATCTTTAAGAAGAATGGTCAGATCGGCGTTAACTTTGACTGGGTGGAGTTTGGCAGCAGCGGCGCCTACTGGATGCGTTTGTCGATCCCGTACAAAAAGCGCTTCGGGCCGGGTGGTCACTTCTGGATCATCGGCATGGTGGTGCCGGAAGATAAGGATCACTGCCGGGTGTTCTTCTGGCGTATCCGTAAGGTGAAAGACTGGCAGCGTGACATGTGGCGCTTTATGTATCGCAACCGCCTAGAGTCGCTGCACTGGGACGTACTGGAGCAGGATCGTATCGTGCTGGAAAATATGGCCCCGAACGCGCGTGGCCGCGAGTATCTGTATCAGCATGATGTGGGGCTGTCTCGCTTGCGCCGCATGATGCAAAAAGAAGCGCAGAAGCAGCTGGCGAAGCTCAGTGAGCTGGAGGCGGCGCAGTGAACGGCTTGCTGACGGGAAAACGCATTGTGGTGACCGGCGCGGCACGCGGGCTGGGGCGGAGTTTCGCCGCAGCCATCAGCGAGGCCGGTGCCAGAGTGGTGATGTGCGATATTCTGGCGGATGAACTGGCAGACAGCGCCGCGAACCTGCGCGAGCAGGGCGCACAGGTTGAAACGCAGGTGATCGATTTGGCCGAACCGGCGTCGATCAGCGCGGCATTCAACGCCATTGCCGAAGGCGGTGCGATCGACGGGTTGGTGAACAACGCGGCGCTGGCTACCGGCGTCGGTGGCAAAACCATGATGGAATACGATATCGATCTGTGGGATCGGGTGATGCAGGTCAACGTACGTGGTACCTGGCTGGTGAGTCAGGCAGCGGTACCCCTGTTGGCGCAAACCCCACATGCCAAGATCGTTAACGTGGCTTCGGATACCGCACTGTGGGGCGCACCGCGCCTGATGGCTTACGTGGCCAGCAAAGGAGCGATCATCTCCATGACCCGCTCAATGGCGCGTGAACTGGGTCCGCAGGGGATTTGCGTGAACGCAATCGCACCGGGACTGACGCGGGTAGAGGCCACCGAATACGTGCCCGCCGAGCGTCATCAACTGTACGAACAAGGGCGTGCATTGGCCGGGGCACAGCACCCTGACGACGTTAATGGCTCGGTGCTCTACCTGCTGTCGCCGTTGGCGAATTTCGTGACCGGCCAACTGTTGCCGGTTAACGGCGGCTTTGTTTTTAACTAATCAACCTTTAGCCAGGAGCAGCACATGGCGGACGATCAAGCGTGTAAATATCTGATCCCAGGACTGGATCGCGGGTTACAACTGTTGCTGGCGTTTGGCGAGCAGCATAAGGAAATGACTTTTGCCCAATTGCATCGCCTGGTCGACATGCCAAAGGCTACCGCCTATCGCGTGGTGCAAACTCTGGAGCATCTGGGTTTTCTGGAGCGCAACCCACGGACCAACACCTTTGCGCTGGGCATCAAAGTGCTGCGCCTCGGCTTTGAATATATCGCTTCTCTGGACGTTGCCCAGGCCGGTCAGCCGGTGATAGAGCAACTGCGCGATCGCAGCCAGTGCAGCAGTCATCTGGCGATCCGTGATGAGCGCGACGTGATCTACATCGCCCGCGTCAGCGCCGCCGGTTCGCAAATCAATCAGGTCAGCGTTGGCACCCGCCTGCCGGTGCACCAAACCTCACTGGGCCGCATGCTGCTGACCAGCGCTACCCGCGACGAATTCGACCAGCTCTATCCGCAGGAACAATTGCCGGGCAGCGGTCCGGGGACCCCGGCAGATCGTGAAGCGCTGTGGCAGATGGTGCAGCAGGATAAGGCGCGCGGCTATGTAATTGGCGAGTCGTTTTTCCGCCATGGCATCTCTTCGATCGTCTATCCAATCTTTAACCGCGAGCAGCGGGTCGAGGCCGTGGTCAGCATTATGGTGCCGTTCGATGAGATCCCAAAAGCAGATCGCGAACGGCTGCGCATGGAAGTGCGTGACGCCGCAGAGAAAATCTCCGGCTTTCTGGGCGCGCCGCCGCAGGCTAACGCCGGCTAACTGACAACCCCGTGTTTTCGTCGGGGTGCTGCAAGCTGCGTTCGCATTAATCGGGGCGACTGTATTCGTCCCCTACCAATGAATCAGGCAGGGATAAGGCTCATGGCAAACAGGGGCCGGGGTTTGTCATGCCTGAAAACCGCATTCAGCGAGAACGTGAGGCACAACAATGAGCGTAATCGGAATCGAAAAACTGGAATTTGGCGTCGAAGATCTGCCAACCTGCGAAAAATTCATGCAGGACTTCGGCCTGCAGGCGGCACAACAGCACTGGGGCGAACGTCAACGTGAATTCACCACCCTGAGTGGGGCGCGCGTGGTGCTGCATCCGTTGCAGAGCGAGACCTTGCCGGCGGCGTTTGAGGGCGGTTCGACTCTGCGCCGCATGACCTGGGGCGTGGGCAGCCCGGCGGAATTGGCCGCTTTGCAGCCGCTGTTGGCGCAGATGCCGGGCTTCCGTCAGGTGGGGGAAGAGCTGGAGTGTATCGATCCGAACGGTATGACGCTGCGCTTTAGCGTCAGCCAACAGCGCGAAGTCGATTTACCGGTATCGCCGATCAACCAATGGGGTGATGTGCGCCGCATCGATCAGCCCAGCCCGGTATATGCGCAGGCACAGCCGATCAATATTGGCCACGTGGTGTTCTTCGTCGAAGATCTGGCCGCCACCGAACGTTTCTACCGTGAGGTACTGGGCTTCCAGGTCTCGGATCGCTATATCGATCGGGCAGTGTTCCTGCGCACTCAGGCGCGCGGCGGGCATCACAACCTGTTCCTGCTGAAATTGCCGAATCGTCCACGTGGCCTGAATCACGTAGCTTTTACCGTGCGCGACATCCACGAGGTGATCGGCGGCGGTATCGCCATGAACAAAGAGAAGTGGAGCACCTTTATCGGCCCCGGTCGCCATCCGATTTCCTCAGCCTATTTCTGGTACGTCAACAGCCCGACTGGCGGCGCGTTTGAGTACTACACCAACGATGACTATCTGACTGAAAACTGGCAGCCGCGCGAGCTGGAACACTCGCTGGTGTCGTTCACCGAGTGGGCGGTGGAAGGGGGGATCGACCACGATACGCGCCGCCAGCAGAAAAAACCGGAGGCGCTATGAGCCAGCCAGAAGCGGCGGGGATCGTCATTATCGGCGGTGGCCAGGCCGGCGGTTGGGCGGCGAAAACGCTGCGCGATCGTGGCTATGCGGGCCGGCTGACGGTGATCAGCGACGAACCCTATGACTTTTATGAACGCCCGCCGCTTTCCAAGGCGGCGTTGCTGGACGGCGAAGCGCCGCTCAGCCGATTGTTCAGCGAACAGGTGGTCGCCGGGTTGAATCTCAACTGGTGCCGGCCGTTGCGTGCCGAATCCATTGATGCAAAAAAACAAATCGTCAGCCTCAGCGACGGTCGGCAGCTGCAGTTTGATCAACTGCTGATTGCCACCGGTGGCCGGCCGCGCCTGCCGGACGCCCGTTGGGCCAGTCACCCTCGGGTGATGACGCTGCGTTCCTGGGATGATGCGGCGAAGCTGCGTCAGGCGCTGCAAGGATGCCGTCGACTGGCGATCGTCGGTGGTGGCTGGATTGGGCTGGAGATTGCCGCTTCGGCGCGGCGCCTCGGTGCTGACGTGACGGTCTTTGAACGCCAGCCGGCGCTGTGCATGCGCAGTGTCGGCGCGGATGTCTCCCAAGCACTACTGGAATTGCATCAACAGCAGGGCGTGACCCTGCACTGCGGCTGCGGTGACATTCAGCTGGAAGATCGTGACGGTAGCGCCTGGATCGGCAGCGGCGTCAGCGATCCTCAGCCGTTTGACCTGGTGGTGGTGGGGATCGGCGTCGAGTTGAATCTGGAACTGGCGCGCAGTGCCGGGCTGAAGATTGACGTGGGGATCGTGGTTGACGGCCAGGGGCGCACCAGCCACCCGGCGATTTTCGCCGCCGGCGACGTGGCGCGTCACCCGACGCTGGGCCTGTGCCTGCAGTCCTGGGCCTATGCGCAGAATCAGGCGATCAGCACCGCTTGCGCGATGCTGGACGCCTTTGCCGCCCCTTACGATGACGTGGCCTGGCTGTGGTCGGATCAATACGATGCCAATATCCAGATCCTCGGCGTGCCGACCGGTGGCGTGCACCATGTGGTGCGGCGTACGCCGCAATCGCAGGTGTTCTTTACGTTAAATGCCGATCGTCAGTTGGTGCAAATGGTGGCGTTTAACGACGCTCGTACCATCAAGCTGGGCAAACGCTGGCTGGCCAGTGGGCGCGTGCTGGAACCGCAGCAGTTGGCGGATGCGGAGTTTTCTTTGATGGCGTTGAAATAACGCCCGTAACCTCGGGAGCGTTTCATGACTACGCAAGAGATTGACGCCCGCGCTGAACGGGTGGGGGATGCTGTTGCCGAAAATCCGCAGCAACGAGTGCGCTGGTCGGTGCCCATCGCGCTGTTTGCCTGCGTGCTGCTGGCGTTTTTCGACAAGATCAGCATCGCGGCGCTGTTTTCCGATACTGAATTCCAGCAGGCGCTGGGCATCAGTTTTGACCCGGCGCGGCTGGGGTTGCTGATGAGCGCGTTTTTGTTCTCCTACGGCATCTCTTCGATGTTGCTGAGCGGAATTGGCGACCGCTTGAACCCGGTCAAGGTGCTGATTGGCATGATGGTGGTGTGGGGCGTACTGATGGTGCTGATGGGCATGACGCGCTCTTATCACAGCATGATGACGCTGCGCATTTTGCTCGGCATTGCCGAAGGTCCGCTGCTGCCAATGGCCTACGCCATCATTCGCCAGGCCTTCCCGCAGCGCCTGCAGGCACGCGCCACCATGTTGTGGCTGCTGGGTACGCCATTGGGCGCCGCGCTCGGCTTCCCGGTTACGCTGTACATCCTTAACACCTTTGACTGGCAGACCACCTTCTTCTTTATGGCGTTCCTGACGCTGCCGGTGATGCTGCTGGTGCTGTTCGGCATGCGTCATCTCAACGTGTCACGCCCCGCGGCGGCTAGCGTTTCCAAACCGGCTATTGCCGAACGTAAACAGCATCGCCATGAGCTGCTGCGCAATCCGCATTTTTGGATGATCTGCCTGTTTAACATCGCCTTCCTGACCTACCTGTGGGGCATGAACGGCTGGCTACCGAGCTACCTGATCAAGGGCAAAGGTATTCATCTGGAGCACGCCGGTTATCTCTCATCGCTGCCGTTTATCGCCATGCTGCTGGGCGAAGTGGTCGGCGCCTGGCTGTCGGACAAACTGGATCGTCGCGCGCTGGCCTGTTTTGTCTCGCTGTGTGGCGCCGGGCTGGGGCTGGCCGTGGTGCTGCAGTTGCAGGGCACTTACAGCGTGATCGCCGCCATGGCTTTCAGCACCTTTATGTGGGGGGCCGGTGCGCCAAACATCTTTGCCCTGCTGGCGAAAGCCACCAGCAGCAAGGTCAGCGCCACCGCCGGCGGTATTTTTAACGGATTGGGCAATTTTGCCGGTGCGCTGGCACCGGTGCTGATGGGGGCGCTGATCGCCGCCACCGGCAACATGGATAACGGCTTGCTGTTCCTGGTGGTGATGGCCCTGATCGGCTGCATCATTCTGCTGCCGTTGCTGAAGAAGTATTGATTTAACCGTTTGATTCAACAGAGGAGTTACAACATGTCCCAGGTTGAGAAGCAAGCCGGCGTCAAGCCGCAGGATCAATCGATTGAGCATTGGGTGGAATCGCGTATCGCCCGCTTTGAAGGCCGTAAATATGACTGGAACGCGTTGAAGTTCCAGGCCGATTACGACCCGAAATACCGCCGTGCGCAGATGCGCTACATCGGTACCGGCGCCACCGGGGTAGCCAGCGACACCAATACCATTCCGGCAGGCAACTTCACCTTCTCCACCATGGTGCTGCCTTCGAAGTGCGAGGGCCCGTTGCACCTGCACGATGACGTGGAAGAGGTGTTCTTTATGCTGAAGGGCAGCATCACGCTGATGATCCAGGACGGTAGCGAATATTACGAAACCAAGCTGAAAGAGCGCGATCTGATCTCGGTGCCGGCCGGAGTCTACCGTGGGTTGTTCAACCACGGCGAAGAAGAGGCGTTGATGTGCGTGATGCTCGGTACCGCCAAACCGGAAACCCCGACCTACCCGGCGGATCACCCGTTATCCAAAGTGAAACGCAACTGATGAACGGCCTGGCGCAACGTCAGCAGGCGCGCTGCGGGGAGTTTACCCTGAGCTGGCGCGAGGTGGGTCACGGTCGCCCGGTGGTGTTGCTGCATGGCATCAGTTCCGGTTCGGCTTCGTGGATCAAGCAGTTCAATGACTCGGGGCTGGCCGACGGTCATCGCTTGCTGGCCTGGGACGCCCCAGGCTACGGCGGCAGCCTGCCGCTGACGATCAGCGAGCCGGATGCCGCCGCCTACGCCGCCGCGCTGGCGGCGCTGGTGGCGCACTTGCAGTTGGAGCAACCGCTGATCGTCGGCCACTCACTCGGTGCCTTGATCGGTAGCGCCTATGCTGCCGGTTATCCCGACGGATTATGTGGGCTGGTGCTGGCGGATCCGGCGCAGGGCTACGCCAACGCACCGCTGGAGAAACGCCAACAGGTTTATAGCCAGAGAAAACAGATGATTGAGCAGCTTGGGCCGCAGGGCTACGGCGAGCAGCGGGCGGCGGCGTTACTGCGTGAAGCTGCGGATCCTCAAGATATTGCCTGGGTACGCAACGGCATGCAGCAGCTGGATCCCGAGGGTTTTCTCAATGCCGCCTGGATGCTGGCCAACGACGATATCGGCCGCTATCTGGCGCAGTACCGCGGCCCGTTGCAGGTGTGGTGCGGTGACTGCGATCGGATCACGCCACCGGAAGCGGCGGCGGTGCTGGCGAAACAGCAGGACGCGGCACTGCGCCTGATTGAGGGGGCCGGGCATGCCAGCTATCTCGATGCGCCGGGGCAATTTAACCGCTATCTGCAGGATTTTACGGGAGCAATTCAACCATGAATTTTCAGCTTGAGAAACGGGTCGCGGTGGTCACCGGCGGTTCGTCGGGCATCGGTTTCGAAACCCTGCGTCTGCTGCTGGCGGAAGGCGCGAAGGTGGCATTTTGCGGCCGCAATCCGGACAAACTGGCCGGTGCCGAAGCCAGCCTGCGCCATGAGTTTCCGCAGGCGGAGATCCTGGCACTGTGCTGCGACGTGCTGGATGAGTCGCAGGTAACGCAGTTTGCCGCCCAGGTGACTGCACGTTTCGGCGGCGTAGATTTGTTGATCAACAACGCCGGCCAGGGGTTCGTCGCGCATTTTGATCAAACGCCGCGCACCGCCTGGCTGCATGAGGCGGAGCTAAAGCTGTTCGGCGTGATTAACCCGGTGCAGGCATTTTTGCCGGCGTTGGAGCGTTCGGATATCGCTTCCATCACCTGTGTTAATTCGCTGCTGGCCTTGCAGCCGGAAGAACACATGATCGCTACCTCGGCGGCGCGTGCGGCACTGCTCAACATGACGCTGACGCTGTCGAAAGAGCTGGTGGACAAGGGCATTCGCGTCAACTCGATCCTGTTGGGCATGGTGGAGTCCGGCCAGTGGCGCCGCCGCTTCGACGAGCGCAGCGATAAAGATCAAAGCTGGGAGCAGTGGACGGCGGCGATTGCCGAACGACGCGGCATCCCGATGAAACGCCTGGGGAAACCGCAGGAGCCGGCACGGGCGCTGCTGTTCCTGGCTTCGCCTCTGGCGTCCTTTACCACCGGGGCCGCGCTGGACGTCTCCGGCGGCTTTAACCGCCATCTTTAACCGCAGAGGCTGAAAAGATGAAGAAGATCATGATGATTGGTTACGGCGCAATGGCCACAGAGGTGCTGTCCCGCCTGCCGGACGGGGTGAGCGTTGGCTGGATTGTCGCGCGTGCGGCTCATCATGCGGCGATTGCCAACGCCTTTGGTGGCCAGGTGCAGGCGTTGACCCACCCCGACCACTGTGCTGAAAAGCCGGATCTGGTGCTGGAGTGCGCCAGCCAGCAGGCGGTGGCGGAGTTCGGTGAGGCGGTGGTCACGCGCGGTTGGCCTTTAGCGGTGATCTCTACCGGCGCATTAGCGGATGCCGCGTTGCAGCAGCGTTTGCAGCAAGCCTGTCGGCAGCATCGGGGCCAGGTGATCGTGCTGTCCGGTGCGGTGGCGGGCATGGACGGCTTGGCGTCGGCACGTGAGGGCGGTCTGGACAGCGTCACTTATCAGGCGTGTAAAAGTCCGGCCAGCTGGCGCGGCAGTATGGCAGAGCAATTGATTGATCTCGATGCGGTAAGCGAGGCGCAGGTGTTTTTCGAAGGCTCGGCGCGGGAGGCGGCGCGGTTATTCCCGGCGAACGCCAATGTGGCGGCGACCATTGCGCTCAACGGCCTGGGAATGGACGCCACCCGGGTGCGGTTGCTGGTCGATCCCGCGACCCGACGCAATACCCACCGGCTGCAGGTGTGCGGCAATTTCGGTGAGTTTCATATTGAGCTGAGCGGCAACCCGCTGGCAAGCAATCCCAAGACATCAACCCTGGCGGCGCTGAGCGCGGTACAAGCCTGCCGCCGTCTGATCGACGGTGGTTTTATTGCCTGAACGGCAGGAGCGAGTATGGAAAGGTTAAAGATTTTTGTGGCTGGGCGTTGGTGTGAAGGGCGTGGCGATGAAATGGCCTCGCAGTTCCCGGCCGACGGCAGCGTGAATGCGCGGCTGCGTGCCGCCAGTATTGAAGACGTCAATGATGCGGTAGCCGCGGCGGAACGCGCCTGGCGGGCCCCCGAGTGGCGTGGGCTGGTGCCGCATCAGCGAGCCAACATTCTGTACCGCGTCAGCAACCTGATTATGGCGCAACTGGAAGAGCTGGCGCAGCTGCAGACCCGCGACAACGGCAAACCCCTGGCGGAAACCCGTGGGCTGGTGGCCAGCGCGGCGGCGACGGCTCGCTACTTTGCCGCTGCCTGCGAGGTGCTGGAGGGCGAACTGCCGACCCAGCGCAGCGCGGAGATCATGACGTTGAGCCAGTATCAGCCGCTGGGCGTGATCGCGGCCATTACGCCGTGGAACTCGCCGATCGCCAGTGAGATGCAAAAGGTGGCCCCCGCACTGGCGGCGGGCAATGCGGTGATCCTCAAACCGGCCGAAGCGACACCGCTGATGGCGCTAAAACTGGCGGAACTGTTTGAGCAGGCAGGCCTGCCCGCCGGACTGCTTAGCGTGCTGCCGGGCAAAGGCTCGGTGATTGGCGAGGCGCTGGCGCGTCACCCGTTAGTGAAAAAGATTTCTTTTACCGGGGGGACCAATACCGGTCGCCATTTGGCGCATATCGCCGCCGAGAAGCTGATCCCCACCTCGCTGGAGCTGGGCGGCAAGTCGCCGACCATCGTGCTGGAGGACGCCGATTTGGAACAGGCGGCTCGCGGGATCTGCTACGGCATTTTCAGCTCCGCCGGCCAGGCCTGCATTGCCGGCTCGCGGCTGTTTGTGCACCGCTCGCTATACCAGCCGCTGCTGGCGCGCCTGAGCGAGCTGGCGGCCGGGCTGCGGGTCGGCAATCCGCTGACGCCGGGCGTGCACCTCGGCCCGCTGATTAACGACAAGCATCGCCAAAGCGTGGCGGATTATGTGGCGCTGGCGCAGCAAGAAGGCGGCCGGGTAGTGATAGGCGGCGAAGCGCCGGCCGATCCGCTGATGGCCGGCGGCA
Organism: Serratia sp. GW822-FHT06E05; assembly: GCF_058799445.1. Classification (NCBI taxonomy): domain Bacteria; kingdom Pseudomonadati; phylum Pseudomonadota; class Gammaproteobacteria; order Enterobacterales; family Yersiniaceae; genus Serratia; species Serratia sp. GW822-FHT06E05. The sequence goes on along the minus strand of NZ_JBXALM010000003.1, from coordinate 4,317 downwards.
GCTATTACCTGCCAACGATTATCGAAGGGTTGAGTAACCGTGCCCGCGCTTGCCAGGAAGAGATTTTTGGCCCGGTACTGGTGGCACTGCCGTTCGATAACGAACAACAGTTGATCGAGCAAGCCAACGATTCGGTGTACGGGTTGGCCGCCGGGATCTGGAGCCGGGATTTCCCGCGGGCGATGGCGCTGGCGGAACAATTGGAAACCGGCACCGTGTGGATCAACACCTACAAAACATTCTCTATTTCTACGCCTTTCGGCGGTTTCAAAGAGAGCGGTCTGGGCCGCGAAAAGGGTCTGCACGGCATCAAGGCCTATATGCAGCAGAAAAGCCTTTACCTGGCGCTGAGCCATCAGGCGAACCGCTGGAGCGATTAGCTTTGATCGACGGTGCGTACCCCCTACAACGAACACAATAAGAAGGCAGATGATGAGCGATAAAATAACGGTTGGCGAGGCGATAGCCCGGACTCTGGAACAGTACGAGGTGTCGGCGATGTACGGCATCATTTCGATTCATAATCTGCCGATTGCCGATGCGGTAGGGCAACGTGGCAACATCCGTTTCGTACCGGCGCGTGGCGAAGCGGGCGCGGTCACCATGGCCGATGCCCACGGCCGTTTCTCCGGTCTGGGCGTAGCCTTGACCAGCACGGGCGCGGGGGCCGGCAATGCGGTCGGTGCCATGATCGAAGCGCTGAATGCCAACACGCCGTTGCTGCACATTACCGGCCAGGTGGAGAAGGCCTATCTGGATGCCGACGCCGGGTTCATTCATGAGACCCGCGATCAGCTGGGTTTCCTGCGCGCCTGCTCCAAACGCGCATATCGGGTCAACTCAGCGGAACAGGCGGTGGCCGTGATCCAGCGGGCTATCCTCGATGCGCAGACGGTGCCTTGTGGCCCGGTGGCGGTCGAGATCCCGATCGATATTCAAAGTAGCCTGATTTCCAGTTCGGTGCTGAGCCAGCCCGTGGCGCCTGCGCCGTTGCCGGCGGCCAGTGACGAGGCGGTTGAGCGCCTGTATCAGCGGGTGAAACAGGCCAAACGCCCATTGCTGTGGTTGGGTGGCGGTGCGCTGGCCTGCGCCGATGCGGTACGCAAACTGGCGGATGCCGGCATGGTGGTGATCTCCAGCACCCATGGGCGCGGTATCCTGCCTGATAGTCATCCGCGCAGCCTGCGTGCGTTCCACAACTCACCGAGCATTGAGGCGATCCTGACGCAGTGCGATTTGACGCTGGTGGCCGGTTCACGCTTGCGCAGCAATGAGACGCGTACCTGGACGTTGCCGCTGCCGCGCCCGCTGGTTCAAATTGATATCGATCCGGCGGCGGCCAACCGCAACTATCTGGCCGACGAGCAAATCAACGGTGACTGCGGCGCCTTGCTTAACGCGCTGGCTGCTCGTTTGAGCCCGGGTGAAAAAGTGAATGCCGAGTGGGATGCCGAGATAGCCACGGCGATACAGCAGGCGGAAAGTGCGCTGCGCCAGCAGTCGGGAGAGTATGCAAAATTGAACGACGCCATCGCCGCTGCGTTGCCGCAGGACGGTCTATTGGTACGTGATATCACCGTTTCCGGCAGCGTGTGGGGCAGCCGTTTGTTCCGCGCCATTTCGCCGCTTTGCAACATTCACTCGCTGGCCGGGGCGATTGGCATGGGCCTGCCAATGGCGATTGGCACGGCGATCGCCAACCCACAGCGCAAGGTGGTGGGGCTGGTCGGGGACGGGGGGCTGGCGTTAGGCTTGGGCGAACTGGCAACCATGGCGCAGGAGCAGGCCAATATAACCCTGCTGATCATGAACGACGGCGGCTACGGCGTGATGCGGGGCATTCAGGACAAGTATTTTGCCGGCCGTCAGTATTATAACGAACTGCACACTCCCGCATTTACCCAGGTTGCCGAGGCGATGGGGCTGAAGGCGTGGAAAGTGGACAGCGTGGCGCAGTTCAACGGGGTGCTGGCGGAAGCGATTAATTATCCGGGGCCGTCGGTGGTGGAAGTGGATATGAACAGCATCGGGCCGCTAACCTTCGCCGGGCCACCGCAAAAGACATTGTATTGATGAAATGAAAAACGCCCGGCATCTGCCGGGCGTTGTGTTTTACTTGCCTGCTGCGATGCGCTCGCGAATATGCTGTGCGCGTGCTTCGGAAGCGGGGTGATCGTCAAACATGCTGCTCTGACGGCCGGCCTCCATTTTAGCCAGTTTTTCAAAGCTGGTGACCAGGCCGTTCGGGTCGATGCCGCGTTGTTTCAGCAGATCGAACGAATAGTCATCGGCTTCGCTTTCCTGTTTTTGGGAGAACTGAGCGTTAACCAGCTTCTCGCCCATATCCGCCAACTGTGACTGCGACAGCGACCCTATGATGCCGCCGGTCGAGGCCGCTGCGGTACGCAATGCCACGGTGCCGTAAGCGACCTGCATTGCTTTGCGGGTATGGCCCAGCGCCACGTGGCCCATTTCGTGGCCCAGCACGCCTTCCACTTCATTGTCGGTCATCATGTCCATCAGCCCGCTGTAAACGCGGATACAGCCGTTGGCCATTGCCCAGGCATTCACGTCTTTTGTGACGTAGACCTTATAGTTGGCCGGCGTGCCGTTGATATTATCTCCCAGCGCCGCCGCGATTTTGTTCAGGCGTTTGGCATAGGTACTGTCGGCCGGCGCGATTTGTGCCTTGCTGTCCATCTCTGCGCAGGATTTATCACTCAGGATTTTTACGTCGTTATTGCTCAGCGTCGCGGCCTGGAACGCCTGCGCGCCAGACTGCATCAGGGTATCGGTGTTCAGGTTTTGACAGCCGCTTACCAAAGTGGCAATGCTTAATGCAATCAAAGAGGTACGGATCTTCATAAAGCCATTTTCCTGTGAGAGTAACAAGGGGGTCGTGTCATTTTAGTTTAGGGAAATCTTGCCGCTTGAGACTAGTGTACGCCGACAATCGGGAAAATAGTGTTATTCCGAAAAACCGACCAATTGTGCTAATAAGTTGTGAACTCGCTCTCATTTGGTATTAGGGATTGCCGTTTTAATGCGGAGTCTGAGAAAATAGAAAACTTGACTGATTTTTTAATCCGACCTGGAGTAAAACATGTCCTCTCGTAAAGAGCTTGCCAACGCCATCCGTGCACTCAGCATGGACGCCGTACAAAAAGCAAATTCCGGCCACCCGGGTGCACCTATGGGCATGGCGGACATCGCCGAAGTCCTGTGGCGTGACTACCTGAACCACAACCCGACCAACCCGCACTGGGCTGACCGTGACCGCTTCGTCCTCTCCAACGGCCATGGCTCCATGCTGATTTACAGCCTGTTGCACCTCACCGGCTACGACCTGCCGATGAGCGAGCTGGAAAACTTCCGCCAACTGCACTCCAAAACCCCGGGTCACCCGGAATACGGCTACACCCCTGGTGTGGAAACCACCACCGGCCCACTGGGCCAGGGCATCGCCAACGCCGTCGGCTTCGCCATTGCCGAACGGACCCTGGCCGCGCAGTTCAACCGCCCGGGCCATGACGTGGTCGACCACCACACCTACGCCTTTATGGGCGACGGCTGCATGATGGAAGGCATCTCTCACGAAGTCTGTTCCCTGGCCGGTACCCTCAAGCTCGGCAAACTGACCGCGTTCTACGATGACAACGGCATCTCCATCGACGGTCACGTGGAAGGCTGGTTCACCGACAACACCGCCGAGCGCTTTGAAGCCTATGGCTGGCACGTGGTGCGTCACGTGGACGGCCACAACCCGGATGCCATCAAGGCCGCGATTGAAGAAGCCCGCAAGGTCACCGACAAGCCGTCTCTGCTGATGTGCAAAACCGTGATTGGCTTCGGCTCCCCGAACAAGGCCGGTACCCACGACGTGCACGGTGCTGCGCTGGGCGCCGCCGAAGTGGCCGCCACCCGCGAAGCCCTGGGCTGGAAATACGCCGCCTTCGAAATCCCGCAGGACATCTATGCCCAGTGGGATGCCAAAGAAGCCGGCAAGGCGAAAGAAGCGGCCTGGAACGACAAGTTCGCCGCCTACGCCAAGGCCTTCCCGGAACTGGCGGCCGAGTTCAAACGCCGCATGAACGGCGAACTGCCGGCCAACTGGAAAGCCGACGCCAAAGCCTTCGTCGAGCAGCTGCAGGCCAACCCGGCCAACATCGCCAGCCGCAAGGCCTCGCAGAACGCGCTGGAAGCCTTCGGCAAGGTGCTGCCTGAGTTCCTCGGCGGCTCCGCTGACCTGGCGCCAAGCAACCTGACCATGTGGTCCGGCTCGAAAGCGCTGAACGTTGACCCGGCGGGTAACTACAT
>NZ_JBXALM010000002.1:0-511781 GCF_058799445.1 Serratia sp. GW822-FHT06E05 | reverse complement strand
CTGGACTCGAACCAGTGACATACGGATTAACAGTCCGCCGTTCTACCGACTGAACTACAGAGGAATCGTGTGAACGGCCGGAATCATAACGGGGTGTTGGCAGCATGTCAAAGGCGGATTACGCATTCTGTGACTGTTTGCTTACAGAATGCGCAACCCGTTGAGGTTTTGGCAGATTTAGCCCAGTTCCGCGCGTTTTAACCGCAGCTGATAGTGGTAATGGCTGCGACTGAGCAGGTAGTCCGCATTGACGCTCGGGCTCCAGGAATCGTCGCCGCCGACCCCCATATGGAAGCCGTCGAGGTTGAGCCAGGTACCGGCTTCCGGCTGCAACAGATGTTGGTGGCTACAGTCCATCAACTGACGCAGGCCGTAGCGGCTGAGTGAAAAGTGGAACTGCCCGTCGACGTGCCAGTGGCCGTACTGCAACTGGCGGGTGTCGCAGCGCAGGCCGTTTTCGCCGGGGAAGATGTACGGCGTGTGCAGTTCTTCCAGCGGTCGTTGCCAGCGCCCGAATTGCGCGGCAAGGCGACGGTCCGGATAGTTTTCATGCGGCCCCAGGCCCAGCCATTGTGCCTGCGGATGGGTGTCCGCCAGTTGGCAGGTCAGGCCGATACGCGCCGGTGGCGGCAGGCTGGCGGCGATCGCGACGTCAACGCTGACGCTGACCGCGCCCTGGCTGTCGAACAACCACTGTTTGCGGCTGCACAGCAGCGTTTCCCCATCTACCCCGAACCGGTGCTCGCTCACCACCCGTACGCCGTCGCTCAGCAGATCGGCCTGCAGCAGCACGCAGTGCTCTTCCAGCCGGTACATGCCGGCCAGCTTCCAGCGTTCGACCCAGGCATTGGGATCGATACGTTCCACTTCGCTGATGCCGATGTCGTTATCCAACGGCGCACGGATAAAGTTATCTTGCAGCGGCGTCAGCAGCAGCGCTTCGCCATCTTGCCACCACTGGCTCAGGAGGCCATTTTCGCGGGCAAACTGCCAGCGTTGCTTGCCATGGCTAATCTCAATCGTCCGGTCATTCTGGCTCAGCTGCGGGGCAACGCTTTTCGTTGCTGGCGGCGCCAAATGCAGCGTGCGCGGTACCGGCCATTGATCCCAGGCGCAGCGATGGTTGGCTTCGGACCAGTCGGTGGCCTTGGGCTGTACCACCGCCACATTCAGCCACAGCTCGCCGGGCTGATGAAGTATTGGCAAGCGGTCTAGCAGGTGGAAGCTGGCGCTGCCCTGCGGCGGTAGCGCGAGGTCAAAGCTGCCGCTGGCGCGTTCTAGGCCGTCCAGCTCAAGCCGCCAGTCCAGCCGTTCGTTATCGCTATGGCGGAACAGGTACTCGCTGCTGACGGTCAACGTCAGCGTTGTGGCATCGAAGGCAAATTGGAAAAACTGCTGGGCGCGTTGCGCCTCGAACAGCGCCGGATGTGGTGTGCGATCGGGGAACACCAGACCGTTAAGGCAGAATTGCCGATCGTTAGGCGTGTCGCCGAAGTCGCCGCCGTAGGCCCAGTACTCATCTCCGTTGTCATCGCGGCGGGTGAGAGCCTGATCGACCCAGTCCCAGACGAAGCCACCTTGCAAGCGCGGATACTGGCGGAAGGCCTGCCAATAACGGTCAAAACCGCCGAAGCTGTTGCCCATCGCGTGAGCGTATTCGCACAGGATCAGCGGCCGCTGTTCATCCGGCAGGCCGATCCACTTCTTGATCGACCACTTGGGCACGGCAGGGAACGGCTGATCCTGATCCACCCGGGCGTACATCGGGCAGATAATGTCGGTTGCGGCGCTGTTGGCGCCGCCGCCTTCATACTGCACCGGGCGAGTAGGGTCCTGGCTTTTCACCCAGCGATAAAGCGCGTCGTGGTTGCAGCCGTGGCCGGATTCGTTGCCCAGCGACCAGATAATAATGCAGGGATGGTTGCGATCCCGCTGCACCATGCGCGTCACGCGCTCGCTCATCGCCGGTAGCCACAGCGGATCGTCGGAAAGCCGGTTCATCGGCTGCATGCCGTGGGTTTCAATATTGGCTTCGTCGACCACGTACAGCCCATAGCGGTCGCACAGCCGGTACCACAGCGGGTGATTGGGGTAGTGCGAGCAGCGCACCGCATTGAAGTTGTGCTGTTTCATCAACAGAATGTCGTGGCGCATCGTGGCTTCATCCATCACCTGGCCGTGCTGCGGATGATGTTCATGCCGGTTGGTGCCGCGGATCAGCAGCGGCTGGCCGTTCAGCTTCAGCAACCCGTTGCTGATGTCGATCTGACGGAAGCCAACGTCATAGGCTTCCACCTCAATAATTTCCCCGTCTGGTGCCAACAGTGCCAGCGTGGCCCGGTACAGCGTTGGGGTTTCAGCGCTCCATAGCGCAGGCTGTTCCACCGGCAGACGCAGCGTTGTGCGGTCATCATAGGCGCCGCGCTCGTCGATAATTTCGCTGCCGAGCGCCTGGATTTTTTCGCCAATCAGCTGGCCATCGCGCCACAGCTGCAGTTGCACCCGGTGCTGTGTCGGCCGATTGACGTGCGCTTCCACCACCAGTTCACCACGGCGGAAGCCGTCGTAAAGCGGGGTTGTGATGCGAATATCGCTCAGGTGGGCGGCGGGTTTATGCAGCAGGCTGACGTCGCGGAAAATCCCGCTCATGCGCCACATATCCTGATCTTCCAGATAGCTGCCATCGCACCAGCGCAGCACCATTACCGCCAGTCTGTTCTCACCGGCCTGTAGCCAGGGACTGAGGTCAAATTCGGCGGGCAGACGGCTGTCTTGCGAATAGCCGACCCAATGGCCGTTGCACCACAGGTAAAACGCCGAGTTGACGCCGTCAAAGATAATGCGCGTCTGCCCCTCGGCCAGCCAGGTGGGATCGACGGTAAACTGGCGGGAATAGCAACCGGTCGGGTTTTCTTCCGGGACCAGCGGCGGGTTAACCGGGATCGGGTAGCGGACGTTGGTGTAGATCGGCGCGTCATAACCGGCAAGTTGCCAGTTGGACGGCACCGCCAGCCGGTCGGCATCGGGCAGGTCCTGCCGCAGCCAGGCTTCGGGCACCGCCTGCGGGCTGCGGTAATAGCTGAACTGCCAGTCGCCGTTTAACGTTTTCTGGCTGCTGCTGGGGCTGTCGTCACGCGCCGCATTCAGATCGCGCCAGCTCGCAAAAGGTGGATGCGCAGCCAGCCGCTGATAATGGATGCAGGCCGGATTTTGCCAGTCCCGGCGGGCAATAAGGTCTTTCAGGGAAGGAGAGGGCAGAGCACTCATCGGCGATCGTCCTGTCGGCAGAGTAGAGGGGCATCATGCCGAATAAGATGCTGAGGAGAACCCAAAAAGTAAAGCGGTTACATTCAAGCTTGCAGGGGCGATCAAATAACCGCTTATTCTGGCTGAGCAGGCCGGTAAATCCGCTGCGGACGGCCTACCTTACCGTAAATGATTTCGGCGCGCAGCTGCTGGGCGGCGGTACAAAACTCCAGATAACGGCGTGCCGTGGTGCGGCTTAACCCCATCTGTTGCGCAACGCTTTCAGCGGTGTGGCTGGCCGAGGGCTGTTCGAACAGCCCGCGTATTTTAACCAGCGTCAGCTCATCGATGCCTGCCGGCAATGTCGCCATAGGCTCGCCGCGGGCGTAGGTATTGAACATCTGATCAATGCGGCGCTGGTTAAGGTGTGCCTTATCCTTCAGCGCCTGGTGCCGCTGGCTGAAGCGCAATAGTGTATGGGCCAGCCGATCATAGGCCAGCGGTTTGATCAGGTAATCGAACACCCCGTAGCGCAGGGCTTCGGCCACGGTGTCCATGTCGCTGGCGGCGGTGATAAAGACGATACCGCCGGCATAACCGCTCAGCGTCAGTTCGCGCAGCAGCTCAATACCCTGGCCGTCGGGCAGGAAGTTATCCAGCAGGATCAGATCCGGCTTGAAGCGCTCTGCCATGGTACGGGCCTGCGCCAGGGTACCCGCCAACCAGATTTGTCGGCAGCCGCCGTTTTGCCGGATAAATTCCGCGTGCATTTCTGCCAGCGGCGTTTCGTCTTCGACGATCAGTATATTCAGCCATTCCATAGTGAATCCCGTCTCCCCGTCGTCTTGCAGATTGCGATCAATATGCTACGAAAATGTAAGTTAATTGCCGCGTAAAATAAAGATTATCTCAATAATAAACACCATAAAAATAATTAAGTAAATAAAGAACATTAAATAACTTATTAACCGAAAGGGGTTTGTGAAACAGGTCAATAATTCGCTATTTTTTTCTGTTTACCATTGTTTCATTAAGTGTCCTTGGCGGATTTATCTCCATGGTTTTTAAGGTTTTAATTACTGTGATAAATGTTAATTGACACTCTTTTTTGTATTTGTTTTGTTATTTAATAGTTAACCCAGAGAGCGTGTTATGTTGGGCGACATCCTATTTAATCGAGTCAAAAGGTCCGATCATAAAAGTATCGCGCAGATTAATGCTTTCCTGCGTAGTAACGATCTGAATATTGACACCACGGTTGAAATATTTATTACCGTGACGCAAAACGATAAGTTGGTCGCCTGCGGCGGCATTGCCGACAATATTATCAAATGCGTCGCCATCAGCCCGCAAATGCGCGGCGAAGGTTTGGGGCTGACGTTGGCAACGGAGCTGGTGAATCTGGCTTATGAACGCCATCACACCCAGCTGTTTATCTACACCAAAATCCAAAATGAGCCGCTGTTCCAGCAATGCGGTTTCTACCCCATCGCCCGGGTGCCGGGCATCGTGGTGCTGATGGAAAACAGCCCGTGCCGGCTGAAACGCTATGCCGCTCAGTTAGCGGGCCAGCGCCGGCCGGGCACCACCATCGGCAGTATCGTGATGAACGCCAACCCCTTTACCCGCGGCCACCAATACCTGGTGCGCCAGGCCGCTGCGCAATGCGACTGGCTGCACCTGTTTTTGGTCAAGGAAAATACTTCGCGCTTCAGCTATGAAGATCGGCGGCGGCTGGTGCTGGCGGGCACCGCAGACATTCCTAACCTGACGGTGCACGAAGGGTCGCAATACGTCATTTCACGCGCCACCTTCCCCTGTTACTTCATTAAAGATCAAGGTATTGCCGACGACTGCTACACCGAAATCGATCTGAAGATCTTCCGTCAGTATCTGGCGCCCGCGTTGGGCATTACCCACCGCTTCGTCGGCAACGAGCCTTTCTGCGCGGTCACCGCCAAGTACAACCGCGATATGCGTTATTGGCTGGAAACCCCGGCGCTGCCCAGCCCGCCGATCGCGCTGGTGGAAATCGAGCGTTTGCAATATCAGGGCACGGCGATCTCCGCCTCCTGGGTGCGCAAGCTGCTGGCCGCCGGTGACTTTCACGCCGCCGCGCCGCTGGTGCCGCCAGACACCCTGTATTACCTGCAAGATTTGCAAACGCAGCGCCGGGCCAAGCCGGCGACACCCCCCTTTGAATCCGCACAATCAGGTGAAAGATGAAAATTATCCGAGAAGCAATGGCCGGCACGCTGGAATCCAGCGATGTCATGGTGCGCATCGCCCCCGCCGAGGGGCCGGAACACGATCTGCTGATCGCCAGCAGCGTAGAGAAACAGTTCGGCGAAGCCATCCGCCAAACGTTGCTGGAGGTGCTGCAACGTTATCAGGTGGAGCCGGTGCAGGTGATGGTGGACGACAAAGGCGCGCTCGACTGCGTGCTGCGGGCCCGGCTGGAAACCGCGCTGATGCGCGCCAGCGACAACGGTCTACTGCCATGGGGGGCGCGTCATGAAAACGCTGAATAAACACCGTCTGCGCCGCAGCATGCTGTTCGTGCCCGGTGCCAATGCGGCCATGGTGAGCAACGCCTTTATCTATCAGGCCGATGCGCTGATGTTCGATCTGGAAGACTCGGTGATCCTGCGCGAAAAAGACGCCGCGCGGCGGCTGGTGTATCACGCGTTGCAACACCCGCTGTATCAGGAAGTGGAAACCATTGTGCGCGTCAACGCGCTGGATTCCGCCTACGGGCTGGCGGATCTGCAGGCGGTAGTGCGCGGTGGGGCGGACATCGTGCGCCTGCCGAAAACCGACAGCGCGCAGGACGTGGTGGATATGGATCGCGAAATTGCCGCCATCGAAGCCGACTGCGGGCGCCCGGTGGGCAGTACCGGCCTGCTGGCGGCGATTGAGTCGGCGGCGGGGATCACCCAGGCGGTCGCCATCGCCCATGCCTCACCGCGATTGATCGGCATCGCGCTCGGCGCGGAAGACTACGTGCGCAACCTGCGTACCGAACGTTCGCCGGAGGGTATTGAGCTGCTGTTTGCGCGTTGCTCGATATTACAGGCGGCGCGGGCCGCGGGCATTCAGGCGTTCGACACCGTGTATTCCGATGCCAATAACGAAACCGGCTTCCTGCAGGAAGCGGCGCTGATCAAACAGCTCGGTTTCGACGGCAAATCCCTGATTAACCCACGGCAAATTGAACTGCTGCACAACCTGTATGCGCCAACCGCCAAGGAAGTGGCTCACGCCCAGCGGGTGGTGGATGCCGCGGCGGCGGCGGAGCAGGAAGGGCGCGGGGTAGTGTCGCTCAACGGCAAGATGGTCGACAGCCCGGTGATTGAACGCGCGCGGCTGGTATTGCAACGCGCAGCGCTTTCCGGCATCCGCGAAGCGTCGGTTCAGCACGGAGAGGAAGCATAATGAAACGCCAACAACGACTGATGACCCTGAACAACCTGGCGGACCTGCGCTGCTATCAGGATGCCTCCAAGGCCAACCTGCAGGCGCGCAAACCGCGCGATATCAAACGCTGCGACACGCTGGAACAGGCGGTACGCCGCAGCGGTTTGCAGGACGGAATGACCATCTCTTTCCACCATGCATTTCGCGGCGGCGATCTGGCGCTGAATCAGGTGATGGAAACGCTGGCGGCGATGGGGTTCCGCAACCTGACGCTGGCCTCCAGCTCGCTGAGCGAATGCCATGCGCCGCTGGTCGGCCATATCCGCAACGGGGTGGTGAGCCGCATTTACACCTCCGGCCTGCGCGGCCCGCTGGCGGATGCCATCTCACGCGGCCTGCTGGCCGAACCGGTACAAATTCACTCCCACGGTGGCCGCGTCAACCTGATCGAGTCCGGTGAGCTGGCGATAGACGTCGCTTTCCTCGGGGTTCCGGCCTGCGACGAATTTGGCAATGCCAACGGCTACAGCGGCGAAGCCTGCTGCGGTTCGTTGGGCTACGCCAAAGTGGATGCCGATACCGCAGGCACCGTGGTGTTGCTGACCGAAGCGATCCTGCCTTATCCACATCATCCGGCCAGCCTGGCGCAGGATCGGGTCGATCTGATTGTTCAACTCGAGCGAGTGGGGGACGCCGACAAGATCGGTGCCGACGCCACCCGCATGACTTCTAACCCGCGTGAATTACTGATTGCCCGCCGCGCCGCCGAAGTGATTGCCGGTTCCGGCTTCTTTACCGAAGGTTTCTCGCTGCAAACCGGCACCGGTGGGGCTTCGTTGGCGGTGACGCGTTTTCTGGAAGACAAAATGCGCGCGCGTGGCGTTCGCGCCGGTTTCGCCCTCGGCGGCATTACCTCAACCATGGTGGATCTGCATGAAAAAGGGCTGATTGCTCGCCTGCTGGACGTGCAGAGTTTTGACCGCGCGGCGGCGATGTCGTTGGCGCGCAATCCCAACCACATTGAAATCAGCGCCAATCAGTACGCCAACTTCAGTTCGAAGGGCGCTTCGGTCGACCGGCTTGACGTGGTGGTGCTAAGCGCGCTGGAAATCGATACCGGCTTCAACGTCAACGTGCTGACCGGTTCCGACGGCGTGCTGCGCGGGGCTTCTGGCGGTCACTGCGACACCGCCGCGGCGGCACGGTTGGCGATCATCGTCGCACCGCTGGTGCGCGGGCGCATTCCAACGCTGGTCGAGCAGGTGACTACCTGCGTCACGCCGGGCTCCAGCATCGACATTTTGGTTACCGATCACGGTATTGCCGTCAACCCGGCGCGGCCGGAGTTGGCGCAGCGGCTGCAAGAGGCTGGGCTGCCGGTGGTTGGCATCGACTGGCTGCGCCAGCGTGCGCTGTTGCTGACCGGCGAACCGCAGCCGATCGCCTTCACCGACAAAGTGGTGGCGGTCGTGCGTTATCGCGACGGTTCGGTGATCGACGTGGTGCATCAGGTGGCGGAGTAACGTGATGACCTGTGTCCCTCCTGAACTGGCCGCCAACCGCACCGTCAGCCTGCCGGAACTGCTGACCAGCCGCGAGTGCCGCCAGGCACGGCAGCAGGCGTGGCAGGCTCAGCACGCTTCCACGCTGCTGGTGCTGACGCTGGTGGTGCCCGGTGCGGTAAAAGACAGTGCCCTGACCCGCAACATCTTCAACCTCGGCTGGCAGGCGCTGCAGCAAATGGGGCATGAGCAAAACTGGCACTGCCTGCAGGCGGAAGCGCTGGCGCTTTCCACCGGTTGTGAAGGGTTTATGGCGCTGCAGGCCGATGCCCAACGGGTGAAAGACTGCGCCATGCAGTTGGAGGTTCAGCAGCCGATAGGTCGGCTGTGGGATATCGACGTGTTGGATCCCGCGGGCCATATTTTATCGCGCCGCGATCTGGGGCTGGCGGAGCGCCGCTGCCTGCTGTGCAGCCAGCCGGCCAAAATCTGCGCCCGTCAGCGGCGACACAGCAGCGAACAGCTGCTGCAGGAAATGGAAAGGATGCTCAATGATGCGCTCTCAACCCGTTGAACTCACCCGGTGTAGCCCATCGGCGCGGGTCAGTGGCTTTGCCCATGCCGCCTACCGCGCCCTGTTGGTCGAGGTGAACCTGACGCCCAAACCGGGGCTGGTGGATCGCCACAACAACGGCGCCCACCGGGACATGAACATCGGCCATTTTTACCGCAGCGCCCGCGCTATCGGCATCTGGCTACCGCGCTTTGTCCGTCAGGGGCAGGAAGACGCCCGTTGCCCGGCTGCCGAGCAGTTGATCAGGCTGCGTCCGCTGGGGCTGGCCTGCGAAAACCACATGTTTCAGGCCACCGGTGGCGTCAACACCCATAAAGGCAGCGTATTTTCCCTCGGCCTGTTGTGTACCGCTTTCGGCCGCCTGTCCCAGAGGCTGCAGCCTATTGACGCCGCCACGCTGTGCGCCGAAGTGGCGTCGATGTGTCGTGGGCTGGTGGCGCGCGAGCTGCAACAGCGCAATGCGTTGCAGACTGCCGGCCAAAGGCTGTTTGCCCAACACGGCCTGAGCGGCGCGCGCGGCGAGGCAGAGTCCGGCTTCGAGCGGGTGATTAACGGTGCGCTGCCGCTGTACCTGCAACGGCTGAACGCCGGGTACGATGAGCAAACGGCGCTGATGGACAGCCTGCTGTGGCTAATGGCCAACAACGATGACACCAACGTCGCCTCACGCGGCGGTCTCGAAGGCCTGCGCTGGTTGCAGCGGCGTGCCGGCGAACTGCTGGCGCAGGGGGGAGCCCAGGGCAAGCAGGGCATAGCACGCCTGCGGCAGTTCGACGCCGAGTGCATTCACCGCAATCTCAGCCCAGGTGGCAGTGCCGATCTGTTGATCGTCACCTGGCTGCTGGCGCAATTACCGAATTCCACTAAGCCCGCCGCCTTTCAAGCCACAACTTGGAATCCCTAGGGCATAGCTAAAAAAATAACCCGTCTTCAGGAGAAACTTATGTCCGAAACCAAGGAAAAAATCTGGAAAGCGCTGGCGCCGCTGTTGGTGCTGGCGATCCTGCTCTGGATACCCACGCCCGACGGCATGCCGCCGCAGGCCTGGCGCTACTTCGCCATTTTTGTGGCGATGATTGTCGGCATGATCCTGGAACCGATCCCGGCGACGGCGATCAGCTTTATCGCCGTGACCCTCAGCGTACTGAGCGCCAACTGGGTGTTGTTCGGGGCGCAGGAATTAGCGGAGCCGAGCTTCAAGGCCGGTAAAGAGGCGCTGAAATGGGGGCTGGCCGGATTTTCCAGCACCACCGTCTGGCTGGTGTTCGGCGCATTTATCTTTGCGCTCGGCTACGAAGCCACCGGGCTGGGGCGACGCATTGCCCTGTTTTTGGTGAAGTTTATGGGCAAGCGTACCCTGACGCTCGGTTATGCGGTGGTGATCATCGATATCCTGCTGGCACCTTTTACTCCGTCCAACACCGCCCGTACCGGCGGCACCGTGTTCCCGGTGGTGAAAAACCTGCCGCCGCTGTTTGATTCCTTCCCCAACGATCCCTCCTCACGGCGCATCGGCGGTTACCTGATGTGGATGATGGTGGTCGGGACCAGCATCAGCTCCTCGATGTTTGTCACCGGCGCCGCGCCTAACGTGCTGGGCATCGAGTTCGTCAGCAAAATCGCCGGCGTGCATATCAGCTGGATGCAGTGGTTCCTGGCCTTCCTGCCGGTCGGCCTGCTGCTGCTGGTGATTGCGCCGTTGATTTCCTATTACCTGTACAAACCGGGCGTTACGCACAGCAGCGAAGTCGCTTCCTGGGCCAATAGCGCGCTGGGGGAAATGGGCAAGCTGACGCGCAAGGAGTACACGCTGATTGGATTGGTGCTGCTCAGCCTGTGTCTGTGGGTGTTTGGCGGCAAGATATTAGATGCCACCACGGTCTGTTTGTTGGCGGTGTCGCTGATGCTGGCCTTGCACGTAGTGTCGTGGAAGGACATCACTAAATATTCCAGCGCCTGGAACACCTTGGTGAACCTGGCGACGCTGGTAGTGATGGCCAATGGCCTGACGCGCTCCGGTTTTATCGACTGGTTCGCGCTGACCATGAGCACCCATCTGGACGGATTCTCGCCGGATATGACGGTTGTGGCGCTGGTCCTGGTGTTCTATTTCGCTCACTACCTGTTCGCCAGCCTGTCGGCGCACACGGCAACCCTGCTGCCGGTGATCCTTGCCGTCGGTAAAGGCCTGCCGGGCGTGCCTATGGAGCAGCTGTCGATGCTGCTGGTGCTGTCAATCGGCATCATGGGCGTGCTGACGCCGTACGCCACCGGTCCTGGGGTTATTATCTACGGCTGTGGCTATGTGAAGTCGAAAGACTACTGGCGGATGGGCGGTATTCTGGGCGTGGTGTACATCGCCGCGCTGTTATTGATCGGCTGGCCGATTATGCGTTTGTGGATGTGAGTTTCTAAATTATCGGCGGCCCTCGGCGAAGGGCCGCTGAGCAGACCTTTCCCTGTGATGTTCATCACACACTTTCGGCGTTAACCTCTCCATGATAGCGAAGCAATAGCTAACACATTAAAAATAATCACAATCCTGGAGCCTCTGCGGATGAAAAGAAAAACTTTATTGCTGTGCTTGCCGTTATTTATGACCGGGACTGCCTTGGCGGAAACCAACGACTATCAATTGGATCAGGTGCTGGTGATGAGCCGCCATAACCTGCGTGCGCCGCTGGCCAACAACGGCAGCGTATTGGCGCAATCCACCCCCAAAGCCTGGCCGGCCTGGGACACGCCGGGTGGCCTGCTGACCACCAAGGGCGGGGTGCTGGAAGTGTATATGGGCCACTACTTCAATGCGTGGCTCAAGCAAACCGGAGTATTGCCGCAGGAAGGCTGCCCGACCGCCGGTAGCGTTTACGTCTATGCCAACATTTTGCAACGCACGGTGGCGACCGCGCAGTTCTTTACCAACGGCGCTTTCCCCGGTTGTGACGTCAGCGTGCATCATCAGGACAAAATGGGGGAGATGGATCCCACCTTCAACCCGATCATCACTGACAACAGCGAAGCTTTCAATCAGCAGGCTCTGGTGGCAATGAACGCCGAACTGGCCTCGTTGAAGCTGGACGCCTCCTACAAGCAATTAGAAAAAATCATCGATTACAAAGATTCCAGCGCCTGTAAAACCGACAAGCACTGCGATTTGACCAAAGAAGCCAGCAAAATGAGCGCAGTGCCGGGCAAAGAGCCGGGTGTCGCTGGGCCGCTGCGGGTAGGGAACTCGCTGGTGGACGCCTTTATGCTGCAATATTACGAAGGCTTCCCGATGAAGGACGTGGCCTGGGGCAAAATCACCACGCCACAGCAGTGGAAACAGTTCGCGCAGCTGAAGGACGGCTATCAGGATTCGCTGTTTACCTCGCCGGTGGTGGCGCAAAACGTGGCCAAACCGCTGCTGACGTATATCAACGGCGCATTGATTGGCGAACGCAAGCCGGATTCACCGAAGGTAACGGTGCTGGTGGGTCACGACTCCAATATTGCCTCCCTGCTGTCGGCGATGGAGTTCAAGCCGTACCAACTGCCGCATCAATATGAGAAAACGCCGATTGGCGGCAAGCTGGTGTTCCAGCGCTGGCACGATAAGAAAAACGCTCGCGATTTGCTGAAAATCGAGTACGTGTATCAATCCACCGACCAGTTGCGCAATGCCACTCCGCTGACGCTGAAAACCCCGCCACAGCGCGTGACGATGGCGTTAAAAGGCTGCCCAATCGATAAGCAGGGCTACTGCGCCTGGAGCGACTTCGAAAAAACCATGAAAAGGATTCTGTAATCCCGTCGTGCCTCTCCTTCGGTAACGGGGGAGAGGAATAATCATTGTTGCTCAGGAGCTCGGCGTCTAAAATTAGCGTTCTGCACACCCAATATGGACAACCCGTGTTCTCTTCTTTTATCCCCACCTTTGAACGGTTGAACCTGGACGATTACCCGGGGCAGGTTGCCCGTTGCCGCTTTTCTGTGGCGCACTACCAGGATGACTGTTTCGCTGCCATTGGCATGACGCTCCCCGAACATCTGGCGCGTGCGGTGCCAAAGCGGCGGGCGGAATATCTGGCCGGGCGTTATCTGGCGCGGACCTTGTTGGCCCCGCTGGGTTTTGCGGATTTCACGCTGTTGCGCGGCGAAGACCGGGCACCGCAGTGGCCGCCGGGTATCGCCGGTGCGCTCAGTCATAATGCGGGCACAGCGCTTTGCGCGGTGCATCCGGAAACCGGGTTGGGCGGCGTGGGGCTGGACGTTGAAACGCTCATTCCCGCCGCGCGTGCGGAGGAGCTGCAGCGAGCGATCGTTAGCGAGGCGGAATCTGCCCAACTGCGCACTCATTCACAGCCATTTAACCACCTGCTGACCTTGGCCTTTTCCGCCAAAGAGAGCCTGTTCAAAGCGCTATATCCGCAGGTGCGCTGCTATTTTGACTTTCTCGACGCACGCCTGGTCACGCTGGATACGCAACGACAGACGTTCGAATTGGAACTGCTCAAAACCCTTACGCCGCAGTGCCATGCAGGTCGCCGTTTCTGCGGCCGTTACTGGCAGCAAGGTGACGATGTCACAACTTTTATTTATTTATAAATCAATCAAATAAAGCTAAAAATTCGGCGTTGCACTGTCACATTTACCGGTGGATTCGCCTGCGGCGCAGCAGGTGGCTGGCCCCTTCCGACACCAACAGCAGCACCGCCAGCCAGATAGGAATATAGGTCAGCCATTCATCCCGGCCGATGCTCTCGCCAAGCAGCAAGGCCACCACCACCAACAGCACCGGCTCCACATAGCTCAGCAGGCCGAACAGGCTGAACGGCAGCAGACGGCTGGCCAGGATATAGCACACCAGCGCAGCGGCGCTGATCACCCCCAACAGCGGGATTTGCCAATAAAGTGCCGGGCTGATGCTCAACGCCGCCAGTGGCCCGTTGCCCCCGAAAGCGAACCAGGCGGCGACCGGCAGCATCAGCGTTAGCTCACACCACAAGCCACCCAGGTTGTCGGTGCCGAAACGGCGGCGCAGGATAAAGTACACCGGGTAGCCCAGCGCCACCAGCAAGGTGGTCCAGGACACACCGCCGACCTGATACAACTCGTTGCCGACGCCGATAATGGCGCAGCTGACCGCCAGTTTTTGCAGCAGCGAAAGGCGATCGCGGAAGATCAGGCGTCCTGCCAGCACCATGGTCAGCGGCAGCAGGAAATAGCCGAGCGATACCTCCAACGCCTTGCCGTGCAGCGGTGCCCAGAGAAACAGCCAGAGCTGAACCCCCAGCAGCGCCGAACTCAGCGGCAGAAACAGCAGGCGGCGCGGCCGCTGTTTTATCCAACTCAAGGTCTCGCTGACCTTGCGCCAGTCGGCGGAAAGCACCATGAACAGCGTCAAAAACGGCACCGTCAGCAGGGTACGCCAGCCAAAGACTTGCTCACCGTCAAGCGGCGTCAGGGTAGAGGTGTAGTAATACATCACGCCGAACAATACCGAGGCGATGACGGAAAGAACGATCCCTTTAATCACATGCGATCCTGAAAAGTTATTGATTTTATTGTCGGTACTCTAGAGAAGTTTAGCGCTAACAACAATGCGGCGCATCAGGCTGGACAATCGCCAACGGCAAGTTAAAATAAATACTGTGTATTAATACAGGTGTTCTGTCATGACCCTCGATCTTTTTGAAGACTCCGTGCCGCCGCCGTGGCGGGAACAGATTGCGCCAGGCGCGGTGGTGATGCACGGTTTTGTGCGCGATCACGGCCCAGAACTGCTGGCGGCGGTGCATGGGGTGATTGCTCAGGTGCCCTGGCGGCACATGACTACGCCGGGCGGTCATGTGATGTCGGTGGCGATGAGCTGGTGCGGTAACGGCTGGAGTAGCGACAGCCGCGGTTACCGCTATTCGGAGCGCGATTCGCGCAGCGGCAAACGTTGGCCGCCGATCCCGGATATCCTGATGGCGCTGGCGGATGAAGCGGCACAGCAGGCGGGCTTTGCCCCGTTTGTACCGGATTCCTGCCTGATGAACCGCTACGATCCGGGCAGCAAGCTGTCATTGCATCAGGACAAAGACGAGCATGATTTCGGCTCGCCGATCGTTTCCGTTTCCCTCGGGCTGCCGGCGGTATTCCAGTTCGGCGGCATGCAACGTAGCGATCGGGCCCAGCGCATTCCTTTGGCGCACGGCGACGTGGTGGTGTGGGGCGGCCCGTCGCGGCTGTGTTTTCACGGCATTATGCCGATCAAGGAAGGCTACCATTCGCTGGTGGGGCCGCACCGTATCAATATCACCTTACGCAAGGCGCTTTAGCTGCGGCTCTTTCGCCAGGCAGGCCACCAGATAGTCGATAAACACCCGCAGCTTGGGCGGCAGGTACTGATTGGGGGCATACAGCAACCACAGCCCGCCGTGGTAACTGCTGAGGAAATCCCATTGCGGCAGCACCTGCACCACTTCGCCGTCGTCCAGCGCCTGACGGGCGGTAAAGTACGGCAGGCTGCCAATGCCAATGTGCTGTTTCACCGCATCCAGCCGCACGCCGGTATGGTTGGCGGCGTAGCGCCCACGTACGTTGACCGTCACCGTTTTCCCGGCCTGGCGGAATTTCCAACGGGCGTCGTTCGGCGTTTCACCCAGATAAATGCAGCTGTGCTGCGCCAAATCCTGCGGATGCCGCGGCGTTCCCTGCTGTGCCAGATAAGCCGGTGTGGCGCACAGCAGGTGGTCGATGGTCATCAGTTGGCGGCCAATCAGCCCAGGGGAAGGGCGTTCGGTGATGCGCAGCGCCAGATCGACCCGATCATCAATCAAATCCATATAGCGGTCTTCCAGCCGCAGGCGAACGTCTACTTTGGGATAGCGGCGTAAAAACGCCGGTATATGCGGGTGCAGCACATAACGCCCCACCGCCTTGGGCACGCTGACGCTGACCAACCCTTCAGGCTCTACTGCACCGCGCCCGCTGAACTCCATCACCGAGTGCGCGGCGTCCAGCATGCTGCGGCAGCGTTGAAATACTTCTTCGCCCTGTTCGCTTAGCCGCAATTTGCGCGTGGTGCGGTGTAGCAGTTGCAATGCTAACGCCTGTTCCAGTTTAGCCACGCTGCGGCTGGCGGCAGAGGGGGATGTGCCCAGTCGACGGGCGGCGGCGGAAAAACTGCCGCTCTCGACCACCTGGACAAACACGGCCATTTCGGCCAGCAGCGAATGAGAGAGATTTGTGCTCACAGCGCAAAGGTCCATTGTGTTATTGACGGATTATCCTTTGATTATGGCATGAATATAATGGGCTCTCTAATCAGGAGAAAAACCATGACCGAACGGCTTTATTATTACAGCGACGAATTACAGGGCGCAGCGCAGGTGCTGGCCTGTACCCCGATGGAAGAGGGTGGATACGCGATAGAGCTGGACGCCACATTGTTTCACCCGCAGGGCGGCGGACAACCGGCCGACGGCGGTAAGCTTGGCGGCATCCCGGTGCTACGCGTGGCGCAGCAGGGCGACAAGGTGCTGCATTTCACCGCCGAGCCGTTGGCTGCAGGGCCGGTGAGCGTGCAGGTTGATGGTGAACAGCGGCGGTTGCATACCCGTTGGCACTCAGCCGGGCATCTGATCGGCTGGTTGGGGGAAACCCGCGGCTGGCAACCGGTGAAGGCGCACCACTGGCCGGGCGAAGGGCGGATCACTTTCACTCCGGGCGCGGAGCCACAAACGCTGGATCAGGATTTTCTTCAGGCGGAGCTGGCAAGGCTGATTGCGGCAGACCTTCCGCGCAGACAGGTGGCGGTTGACGGCCTGCGGCAGGTGGGATTTGGCGAACTGCCGGCCTATGGCTGCGGCGGTACCCATGTGCCCTCGCTGGCGGATCTGGGCGCGGTAAACATCACTGCGCTCAAAGTGAAAAAAGGCCAGTTGATTGTTCAGTATGCGCTAGATTAAAACGTCGTCCGGGTGGCTATTTCGCCGGCCCGGCCTGCCGCAGCATGGTGCAGAACGCGCACTGGCATCCCGCCTGCGGCAGCGCCGCGCAGGTACCGATATTGACCGCCTGCGCGTCCATCGCGTGAAAACCGTAAAACATATTCTCCAGGCTGTTTTCCGCTGCGCGCGCCTGTTCAGGCCTTGGCTCGGGCACCTTGGACTGAAACGCGGCGGCCCGACCGGCCAACAGGCCAAGGAACAACAGCGAAAGCTGAATTTTCATTTTCGTCTCCCCGATGTGATTTCTGATACGTTATAACAAAACACCCATTCTGCCAACCGTCGCTGCCTTGTGCATTTTCCGTCATAGGTTAGCGAAATTAGTTCGTTCAACTCCCCGCCGATTTGGTTTGTTATCTAATCCATAACATTCCGAAATAAAGAAGGCGTGGCACACTATGTTTAAGTTCTCTTTCAATAGATTAACCAGCGGAATAACAGTGGCATTGGGCTTGACGGTGGCGGCTACTCCGGCGCTGGCGTCGGTGCAGGGCGGCACGCTGATCTACCTGGAACAGCAGGCGCACACCAACCTTTATCCGCCTTCCGGCGGCTTCTACCCCAACGGCGGCATCCTCAACCAGATCACCGACAAGCTGACCTACCAGAACCCAAAAACGTTGGAAATTGAGCCGTGGATCGCCGAATCCTGGAGCAGTAACGCCGACAAAACCGAATACACCTTCAAGCTCCGGCCGGGCGTGACCTTCTCGGACGGTACGCCGCTGGACGCCAACGCGGTGGCGAAGAACTTCGATACCTACGGCCTGGGCAACAAAGAGAAACGTCTGCCGGTCTCCGAGGTGATCAATAACTATGACCACAGTGAAGTGATCGATCCCTTGACCGTGAAATTCTACTTCAAGCGCTCTTCGCCGGGTTTCCTGCAGGGTACTGCCACCATAGGGTCAGGGCTGGTTTCTCTCAGCACCTTAAACCGTAATTATGACGAATTGGGTGACGCGCGCCATATCATCGGCTCCGGCCCGTTCGTGGTCAGTGCCGAAACGCTGGGGCGCGAAGTGGATCTCAGCGTGCGCAAAGATTACCGCTGGGGCCCGGCCAGGCTGACGCAGCAGGGGCGCGCCAATCTGGACGGTATCAAGGTGATCGTGACCGGCGAAGACAGCGTACGTATTGGCGCATTGCAGGCCGGGCAGGCGGACTTTATTCGCCAGATCCAGGCCTATGACGAGAAACAAACCCAGGATCAGGGTTTCACTATCTACGCCGCCCCAACGCGCGGTGTCAATGACAGCGTGGCCTTCCGGCCGGATAACCCGTTGGTGAGCGACCTGCGCGTGCGTCAGGCATTGCTGCACGCCACCGACAGCAAGCAGATCGTCGAGACGCTGTTCTCCGTTAATTATCCGCAGGCCAAATCGGTGATTGCTTCTTCCGCCGCCGGTTTTGTCGATCTTTCCGCCAAACTGAAATTCGACCCGGCGCTGGCTAACCGTCTGCTGGATGAAGCGGGCTGGAAGAAGGGCGGCGACGGCCTGCGTGAGAAGGACGGCAAAAAACTGTTGCTGAACGTTTATGAATCGCTGCCGCAACCGCAGAACAAGGCGGTGCTACAGCTGGTTTCGCAGCAGTGGGGCAAAGTTGGCGCGCGCTTGAACATTCTGGCGGGCGACGCCGGCAGCAAGGTGGCGGATAACCTGGATCCGCAGAAAACCCCGGCGGCGGTGGTGGAAGTAGGACGGGCCGATCCGGATGTGATTAAAAGTCAGTTCTACCCGACCAACCGCGATGCGCTGTTGCAGCAAGGCGGGACGGGCAAAAACAGCGCATTTAAAGATGACAAGCTGAACGCGCTGCTGCTGGGCATCGCTTCAGAGGTGGATGCCCAAAAACGCCTGCAGATTGCCGGCGAAGCGCAAAACTACCTGCTCGATCAGGCCTACGTGATCCCGTTCTTCGAAGAGCCGCAGGTGTTTGCCGGAGCGCCTTATCTCAAGGGCGTAAGTTTTGAAGCGGTCGGCCGCCCGAGTTTCTACGGCGCATGGCTGGAAAAACGCTGAGGAGACCATGATGAGCCGATATCTGGCACGGCGTATCGGGCAGGCGCTGCTGGTGCTGTGGGCGACCTTTAGCCTGTCGTTTATCTTACTGCAGGTGCTGCCGGGTGATGCCATTCTGATTAAGTTTCAGAACCCGGACATGGGCCTCAGCCCGGCGCAGATCGCCGATATGCGCGCGGCCTATGGCGCCGATGTGTCGCTGTGGCAGCAGTATCTGCATGCGCTGGGCAACGTGCTGCGCGGGGATCTCGGCTATTCCATTCAGGCTGGCGTGCCGGTGACGGAGCTGTTGGCCACCAACTTGCCCGCCACGCTGCAACTGGCGCTATTGGGGTTTTCGCTGGCGCTGATCCTGGCGTTGGCGTTGGCCTTTATCTCCAATTTGGCCCGTTTTGGCTGGCTGAGGTCATTGCTGCAGTCGCTGCCATCGCTGTTTGTCTCGGTGCCGACCTTCTGGTTGGGCATTGTGCTGATCCAGCTGTTTTCTTTTCGGCTCAAGCTGATCCCGGTGATCAATCCGGGGGAGTGGGAAGGGCTGATCCTGCCGATCGTGACGCTGGCAATACCGATTTCCGCCCCGCTGGCGCAGATCTTGATCCGCAGTATCGACCAGGTACAAACCCAACCCTTTGTCGCCGTGGCCCGTGCCAAAGGCGCCAGCCGCAGCCGGGTGCTGTGGCGGCATGTGGCGCGTAACGCCATGCTGCCGGTGCTGACCATCGCCGGTATTTTACTGGGCGAACTGATCGCCGGTGCGTTGATTACCGAAACCGTGTTTGGCCGCAGCGGGTTGGGGCAACTCACCTTGCAGGCGGTGCTGAATCAGGACGTCGCGGTGCTGCAAGCGATCGTGGTGATTTCCGCCGCCGCTTTCGTCACCCTCAATCTGCTGGTGGATCTGCTGTTCCCGCTGCTGGATCCGCGATTGAAAACCCATACAGGAGCCGCCGTATGAGCAGTATCTCCTTTGAGAAATCCAGCGCGCCAGAGCGCGATCTGGGCGCGGTGGAAAGCGAAGGCACTTTGCCAACGCACCGTCCGCGCCGCCGTCGTGTACCGCTGACGCTGTTGCTGGCTTGGGCGGTGATTGCCATCGCGGTGCTGTGGGCGCTGGCACCGCAGCTGTTCACGGCCTACAGCGGCACCGAAGGCATTGCCGGGGCGCAGCGTTTGGCACCGGGGGGCGAACATTGGTTGGGCACCGATCAACTGGGGCGCGACCTCTATGCGCGCATTGTTTATGGCGCTTCGCAGACGCTGTCCGCCGCGCTGGTGGCGGTCGCTTTAGGTCTGCTGTTGGGCACCGCGCTGGGGCTGATTGCCGGTGCGGTGGGCGGCATCTCGGATGACGCTGTGATGCGCCTTGTCGACGTGTTGCTGTCGATTCCCGGTCTGCTGCTGTCGTTGAGCATCATTATTTTGCTGGGCTTCGGCACGGTTAACGCCGCCATCGCCGTGGGGATAACCTCGGTGGCGAATTTTGCCCGCCTGGCGCGCGCCGAGGTGGTGCGGGTACGCCACAGCGATTACGTCGAGGCGGCCTATGGCAGCGGCGGTACCTTCTGGGCGGTGCTGTGGCGGCACATTTTGCCGAACTCGTTAACCTCGGTAATTGCCTTCTCGGCATTGCAGTTCGGCAGCGCGATTCTGGCGATTGCCACCTTGAGCTTCCTGGGTTACGGCACGCCACCGCCGACGCCAGAGTGGGGGTTACTGATCGCCGAAGGGCGCAACTATATTTCCACCGCCTGGTGGCTAACCACCTTCCCGGGGCTGGCGGTCGTGGCGGTGGTTCTGGCGGCCAACCGCATCAGCCGGGCATTGGGGAGAACGCCAGCATGAGTATTCAGAGCGCATTACAACGGGCGAGCGCCACACCACCGGTACTGGAGCTGGAACAGGTTTCGATCGCCTATCAGGGCGCGGCTGGCAATCAGCGGGTGGTGCATCAGGTGTCGTTTGCCATTCAGCCTGGGGAAGTGGTGGCGCTGGTCGGCGAGTCCGGTTCCGGCAAAACCACCACCGCGCAGGCAATCATTGGTTTGCTGACGGAAAACGGTCGCCTGGAGCAGGGGGCGATACGGCTGAACGGCACCGACATCAGCCACTGGTCATCAAAGCGTCTGGATGCGGTGCGCGGGGCGCAAATCAGTTTGATCCCACAAGATCCCTCCAGCTCACTCAATCCGGTGAAAACCATTGGCGATCAGGTGGCAGAGATCATCAACATTCACCGTCGGCTGCCGCGCAAGCAGCTGCAGCAGCGGGTGGTGGCGTTGTTGACCCGCGTCGGTTTGACGCATCCGGAGCTGCGGGCGCGTCAGTATCCGCACGAGCTTTCCGGCGGCATGAAACAGCGGGTGTTGATCGCCATTGCTATTGCGCTGCAACCGGCGTTGATTATCGCCGATGAGCCGACCAGTGCGCTGGATGTCACGGTGCAAAAACGCATTCTCGATCTGATCGACGAACTGCGGCAGGAGTTTGGCACTGCGGTGCTGCTGGTGACCCACGATCTGGCGGTGGCGGCGGAACGCGCCGATCGGCTGCTGGTATTTCGCCATGGCCGGGTACAGGAGCAGGGAGTGACTGCCGAGGTGCTGCGCGCCCCTGCCAGCGACTATACCCGCCGGCTGTTTGCTGACGTGCCCTCATTGAGCCATGCAGTGGTGCCGCAACCCGGTCACCGCACGCAGGAGCTGGCGATCCAGGTCAATGGGCTGGTGAAAGATTTCCCCCTGGCCGGTAGCGGTGGCAAAACTTATCGGGCGCTGGACCAGGTGTCGTTCAGCGTGCCTGGCGGCACCACCCATGCGCTGGTGGGGGAGTCCGGATCCGGTAAAACCACATTGGCGCGCTGCCTGCTCGGTTTCCAACGGCCGGACGCCGGGCAAATCATTATCGACGGCGTCGACTTTACGCGCTTGAAGGGCGAAGCGTTGCGCCAGTTCCGCCGCCGCATTCAGCTGGTGTATCAGAACCCATTCGGTTCGCTCGATCCGTCCCAGACGTTGTATCAGGTGATTGAAGAGCCGCTGCTGAATTTCGAGCCGCTGACCCAGGCCGAGCGCTATCGCCGAGTGCGAGATTTGTTTGAACGCGTGGCGCTACCGAACGAATTGCTGAGCCGTAAACCTCGCGAACTTTCCGGTGGCCAGCGACAGCGGGTGGCGATCGCCCGGGCGCTGGTGCTGCAGCCGCGGGTACTGGTGCTGGATGAAGCCACTTCGGCATTGGATGTCACGGTTCAGGCGCAGATCCTGCGGTTGCTGCAGGATTTGCAGCAGGAATTGGGGCTGACCTATTTGTTTATCTCACACGACCTGGCCACGGTAAGGCAGATTTCCCACAGCGTTTCGGTGTTGCACCGCGGCGTACAGGTGGACAGCGGGGCGACCGGTGAGCTGTTCGCCATGCCGGGCAGCGATTACACACGTCAGCTGATTGAAGCCATTCCCGGCCGTCAGCTTTATGCCGAACAGCCCCAGATTGAGGATGCATTCTATGAGCAGTAAAAGACTCGGTTTTTTCACCCGGCTGCTGGATCAGGGCAGTGCGCAACAGCGTTATCGGCTGGCGACCGAACAGATCGTGCATGCCGAACGGGCCGGCTTTGACAGCGCCTGGGTGGCGCAGCACCATTTTCATGAGGACGAGGGCGGCCTGCCTTCGCCGCTGGTGTTTCTGGCGCAGGTGGCGGCGCGAACCCGCCATATCCGGCTCGGCACCGGGGTGATCACGCTGCCGATGGAGTCTGCGATTCGGGTGGCCGAAGACACTGCGGTGCTGGATCTGCTGTCCGACGGCAGGTTGGAAGTCGGTATCGCTGCAGGCGGCACGCCTTCTTCGTTCAGCGCCTTCGGTTTCGACGCAGCACAGCGTCACGCGGTGTTTGCCGACAATTTCAGCACCCTGCTGCGAGCTTGGCGCGGTGAGGCCCTGGGTGGTGAAGATAACCGCCTGTATCCGGCGGCACCGCAGTTGGCCGAACGGGTCTGGCAGGCGACTTTTTCGGTGGAAGGCGGCGAGCGCGCCGGGCGGGCCGGTGACGGCCTGATGCTGTCGCGTACTCAGCCGCGCCCGGCAGATGCGCCGGATTTGCCGCTGGACGAATTGCAGAACCCGATTATCGACGCTTATCTGGCGGCGCTGCCGCCCGGCATTGCGCCGCGCATCATGGGATCGCGCACCGCATTGGTAACCGACCACGGCCAACAGGCGCGGGACTTTGCCGCCAAAGGGTTGAGCCGTGGACTTGAGCGCCTGCGCGCCAGTGGCCACCGGCCGTCCGACGAGTCGCTTGATGGACTGATCCGCGCTTTTGACGTGCACCTTGGCACCCCGGAGCAGGTGATTGCTTCATTGCAAAAAGACAGCGCGCTGGCGCGAGTGACCGATCTGGCATTCCAGGTGCACTCTATCGATCCGCCGCACGCCACCATCCTGCGTTCTATTGAGTTGATCGCCCGCCACGTTGCCCCGGAGCTGGGCTGGCAACGCCGCAATCCCGCATCCGTCTCCTACGAACATCACGCTGAGGAAAAGGTATGACTGCAACATTGCTCCCTAAAGATTTGCTGGCTGAGTTGGCAGAGATCGCCCCCAATTCTGCATTGGCTCAGGCCAGAGCTACCCGGCAAGCGGCAACAGACGCGATTCAGGCCAGCTATCTGGCGCTGTTCTCCCCCGCTGATGCCGGCGATTTCCCCATCGCGCAACGGTTGCAGCTCGCGCAGCGTATCAGCGAATGGCATGCGGACAAGCTGCTTGCTGCACACTACGGCACCTTATTGCAGCAGGAGGGGGGCGTTCAGCCTGGCCCGCATTTGCAGGCAGCGTTCGATCACGCTGAAAGACTGGCGTTTAAACCCGCCAGCGCCGACGCGCAGCATTTGCGGGCATTGCAACAGGCCGGCTGGTCGCTGGACGCTATCGTCACCCTGTCGCAGCTGATCGCCTTTGTTAGTTTCCAGAGCCGTTTGCTGACAGGGTATCGGCTGCTTGAAGGAAAACCACTCGAAAGCTCCGGCGGAGCACCCGTCAGGGCTGGCGGTTGGCGTACCGAATCCGTGACTCTTGGCGGCCGCCACACACCACCGGTGTTTACCCGCCAGGAACTGGGTTGGGAGCCCTGGATTGCCGCCAAGCCGCTGGCAGAGTTTGATGAGCAAGGCCAGGCGCTTTTGACGCGCTTCGGGCACAGCGACTCGGATTACTTCCGCCTGCTGGCGCGTAACCATCCGGTGCTGGAGCAGAGAACGTTGGCGGATCGCGCCATTTTCTACACGCCGGGTGGGTTGGAGCGTAAGGATCGCGAGCTGGGGGCAACGGTGGCCAGTAAGGTGAATGGCTGTATTTATTGCGCTTCGGTGCATGCCCGCAAGGCGGCGCAGTTGTCCAAGCAAACGGATGAGGTACAGCGGCTGCTGGATGTGGCCCCGGGCGGCATTTTGAGTGAGGGGCAAGGGGAGCCGTGGCGGACGCAGATAGACTTCGCCGCTGCGCTGTCCGCCACGCCGCCGCAGGTCAATGCCGGGCATCTGGCGGCGTTGCGCGAGCAAGGGTTGGACGAACTGGCGTTGCTGGATCTGGTGCAATCGACCGCGTTCTTTGCCTGGGCCAATCGGCTGATGTTGACTCTCGGCGAGCCTTTCAACGATCTATAAACAACCTTCAGCACAATCCATGTTAATGGGGCGAAAGTATTCGCCCCTAGGCAATTAAAGAATAATTATTACCGTTCCCTACAGGTTTTTAACTCGGTTAACAAATCCACACACCTCTTTTCGTTAACATTACGAAGAATTCAAAATGCAATAATTGCCCATGTTCATTAATGCTCAGATACTCAGCCCTACAATAAATCTAATGCGGTCAGGACAGTTCTGTTCGGCGCAAATACATTTTTACAGGGCAGGGATACGATGGGCAGTTTTCTTAAGCAGGTGTATCGTTATTCTCATTCACGGCCTTATCGGCACAATGAAAATCTCTGGCCCTACGTAAAAATCGAACGTGCAGACAGCGGCGAGATTGCCAAATTACATTATAAAAAGCAGACTGTTCCTGTAGTGACGCTGTCAGCTGTTAAAGACAGCTGCAAGGGGCCCATATTATTGACCGCTACGGGGCCGTCGGTGAACGCCATTCGCTTTAGTGAACTGCCTGAGATGCCGGCCATCGGGGTCAATGGGGCTTTTAGTCTGAGCAAAAAGGTTAACTTTCGGTTTTATGTGATTGTCGATATGGGGTTTATCGATCGGCGGCCGGATATTATCGAAAACATTATTCAGGCGCCGGATTTAATCCTTTTTACCACGGTTCACGGCGTGGCGAAAATTATTGATTACTTCACTCTGGCAGGCGTGAAGTGTCGGTTTTCAGTGGTTGAGGACGCGAGCTGCAAAATTTACAGTCCCCAAATTCCTCTCTCGGCATTGTGGGACCATTATCACAAAGACCGCAGCGTTTTTTTCTCGCCTGGTAACAAAACCATCGCCTTCAGCCACGATATTCGACACGGAGTTTTTGATGCCGGCACGGTAGTGTATTGGGCTTTTCAGATCATTGCCTTTCTTGGGTTTAAACAGCTATTTATTGCCGGGCTGGATATGAATAATTTTAATTTGCCGCGTTTTTATGAAACTCATGAAAATAAGTTGCCGACATTTTTGCCGGAGAAGGTCGATGACCTGATTATTCCGGCATTTAGCCATGCCGGTGAGAGAATGAAGATGAGAAAAATGGTGATTAGAAACTTTTCATTAAACAGCGCAATAGATACCGGCATTTTTGAAAAGGTTGATAGTAATGATTTTTTCAAAAATAATTGAGTTCACCGAACGACTCTCTTTTTACGCCATGCTGGCCTTTTCTTTTTTTAGCGCCATTTTTTGCGGTTTTACCCGGGTCAATAATTTATTCCACATCGCGGCATTCTTTTTTCTGCTGACGCTGGCCACACGGCCCGGAGTTCGCTCGGCCTGGCTTAACCGGCGTGCCGCAAGCGCGGGAATGGCGCTGGCAGCCTGCTTTCTTGCCTATTATGCCGTCAGCAATCTTTGGGGCGGCACGCCGGATGATACGGCATCTACCCTGACGCACAGCGTTTATATCCTGCTCTATCTGGCCTTGCTGGTCACCGTATTGGAAAGTCCGGAGCGCAACCTGCTGCTTTGCGCCGTGATCGCCGGCATCACGCTGCTGTGTTTGTATCTGGCGTGCGTTGATTTCCGTGAAATTTATACTCTCCGAGAAACCTCCGGAGCCAACCCTGGCCCGCGCAACGTGATCGACCTGGCCGGCTATGCGGCGTTGGGCATCATTCTAAGCCTGATGGTGTTCCGTGATACCGGGAAGAAAAGGGCGCTGTCAGCGATCCCGTTCTTGTTCGCTTTTATGGTGTTCACCCAAAGTCGCGGCCCCCTGATGGCCTTATTGGCGGCGTTGGCGTTAACCACCTCCTATCTGGCGCTGAATAAAAAATCGCTGCTGGCCATTGCGGCCGCGGTGTTATTTGCCGTGGGTGCAGTGCTGTTTTCACCAATCGGTGAAATGTTGATTACGCGTTTTGAAGAGCTGTATCAACAGAGCTTTGTGCGGATGAGCATCTGGCGGCACAGCCTGTTGCTGGTCGAACAGGCACCGTTCTTTGGCTATGGCTTTGATAAGCAGCTGACCTTTACCAATTACACCGGCGAGTTTATTCATACTACCCATAGCCTGTATTTGGGAGCGTTGCTCAAAGGCGGGTTGGTGGGTTTTTGCCTGTTTGCCGCTTTATTGACGTTTGGCGCACAGCTGGCCGTGCGTCATCTCCGGGCCGGTCGCCGCCTGGAAGCGGCTTTGTACCTGTTTATGCTGATTTTCTACTGTTCACAGGGCATGTTTGTCATCGCGAACCCGGCCGAGTTTTGGTACCTGTTTTGGTTCCCGCTGGCGATGGTCTTTGCCCAGCCTCCGCTGATTAGCCCACCGGCGCGCTAATTTTCAGCGCGTTCGTCACTTTTTCAAACACCTCATTTTCAGTGATGATGCTGAGCGGCTGTTGGCGTTGCGCGGCATTGAGCTTTTGTTCATCCACCGGGACGTACATCACCTGATGCAATTCACTGTTTTGATAGGGGCCGGTGTGCTGTGGATTGGCGGTAACAAACAGGCTGACGGTCGGTGTTTTCAGGGCGATGGCCAGGTGCAGTGGGCCGGTGTCGCCGGTGACCAGCACCTGCATGTTCGACATCACCGCCAGCAGTTGCGGCAGGGTGGTTTTGCCAATATGGCTGACCACGCGCAACTGCTCGGCTGCCGTCAGCCCCGCCATAAACGCCCGTTCAATAGACAGTTCTTTGGGGCTGCCGATTAATTCAATCTGGTGGTGCGGCGAAGCTGCCAGCAGCAGTTTCGCCAGACGAATAAACTGCGCGACCGGCCAGCAGCGCAGCGTTTCAGAAGCGCCCATTTGCAAGCCGATCGAAATTTTTCCTGCGGCTTTAGCCACTGGCGAAAACTCGACAGGAATAAACATCTCGGTGTTGTCGCTTTGGCAGCCCAACTGAGCCACCAGATCCAGCTTGCGTTGAATCAGATGGCCGCCGGTGCTGCGGCTCACGCCACACAGCCAGGGCTCCATGCCGGTGGCTTTATTACCGTAAGCGTCTTTGAAGACATATTGGCAACCGGCAGTAATGGCGACCATCACATCATAAGGGGATTTGGAGTGCAGGATAATCGCCAACTGAGGCCGGTGTTGGCGCAGTTGGCGAATAACACCGAGCATGTCTTTCGCTTTATGATCCCAATAAATAACCTGATTAAAGCAGCGGCTGGTCGCGACCAACTGTTTGTTCTTGTGGCTGGAAATCAGGGTGATGTTTGCTGCCGGGTAGCGTTCACGCACCGCGCGGATCGCCGGCGTGTTAAACATCAGGTCGCCGAGGGCGCTGGTGGAAAAAATCACGATGCGTTCAAAAACCTGCTCAGGCTGAAAATGGGCCTTATCCTTAAAGTTGCCACCCAGCCGGGTATACATCCGCAGGCCAAGGTTGGCCGCCGCTATTTTCCACTGTTTTGACATCTTGTTCCGCTTTGGGTTGATGGGCATGCCGATCTGAACCCTGGCATCATATGACGTTTGTTCTGGTGGGCCAATGGGCGGCAATATCTTGCTACATATGCTTGCGCAACCTTGATAATGGGGCAGCAAGGCAGCCCCTGAGGCCGTTGAAAAAGTGCTCTGTTGTTTAATGGTAGGGGCGCAGCATGCTGCGCCCAATAGCATAATCAATGGTTAAATCGGGTCGAACATGTTCGACCCCTACCGGTTTAGTCTTTTGGCAGGTTTGTCAGCCGTCTGAGGAGCAGCAAGGCTGCCCCTGGGCGGCGTCAGTTTTGCCAAACCTGCGGGCTGCGCGGCGTATCCATTCGGTAGTCTGAATAGGGACGAGTGAATATCTCGCGCCCCAGCTCGCGGGCGGCTTGCAGTGGGTTACGCGGATCGCGGCTGATTTCGCCCCGGCTGTTGCCCGCGCCATGAACCAGCCCGACAAATTCGGAATGCGAATAGCGGCTGAACTCCTGAATTTGATGCACAATCCCCATCGCGGCACCGGGATAGGTTTCCTCCGAGGCTACCGCCAGCCCGATGCGTTTGCCGCTCATACGCTGATGCACCTGTTCCGCATCGGGGTAGGCGCTGGAGTAGTAGCTGAAAGAGCGGTCGAAAAAGGCTTTGGTTTGCGCCGACATGCCGTACCAGTAAAGCGGGGTGCAGAACACCGCAGCGTCCGCCGGCAGAAAATGCTCAAGGAACAGTTCGCCATAACGGTCGGCAGGCGGGGTGGCGTGGCGCTCATCCACCAAAAAACCGTTGATGTAATCGTCTAAAAAAAACAGGCTGGCGTCGGTGCCGGCCTCCGCGGCACCCGCCATGATGGCCTGCGCCAGGGTTGCACTGTTGCCGTCGCGACGTGGGCTGCCAACCAGGACGATAAGTCGTTTTGACTGATGAGATGAATTCATGTCGTTCTCCATTGATGGGGGTGTAGAACACGAGAATCAATTTAGGGTGAGTAAAGCTGTAGTGACAAATGACGGCTATTCTTTCAGGATGAGTTCAATTCACCTGTAGGGAGCCCTGACCATGTTTGCCTCGCTGCCGGTTACCGCATTGCGCACCTTTGAATCCGCCGCCCGGCTGCGTAGTTTTAAACAGGCGGCTTTGGAGTTGGCGGTGACGCCGACGGCGGTATCGCATCAGATAAAAGCGCTTGAGCAGCAGCTGGGTTTTGCATTATTCGATCGGATACCGCGGGGCGTGCGGTTGACGCCAAAGGGCGAGCGTTTGTTCGCCGGAGTGCACGGCGCATTGCTCGACGTGGCAACGGTGCTGGATGCTCTGCGACCAACGCCGAGCTCAGGATCGCTGTGCGTTTCCGTTACCCATTCCTTCGCGGCGCTGTGGTTGGTGCCGCGCCTGGGGCGTTTTTATCAGGCCTATCCGCACTATTTGGTACGCCTGGAGGCTTGCGCTGAAGTGATTGATCTGCAACAGGACGCCAGCGTAGACATTGCTATTCGTTACAGCAGCGCAAACTACCCGCAGTTGTATCAGACGGCGCGGCTGGAAGAGAGTTTTGGCGTTTACGGCGCCCCGGGGTTTTGTGCGGCGGAGCAACCTGCGCCAACCTTGATCACCGTGCGCTGGCGGGATTCCACCCTCTACGAAACCCGCTGGCGCGATTGGTGCCTGGCTGCCGGGGTCGATTGGTGGCAGCGCCACACGACGCTGCGGGCCTATGATGAAGAGCATTATGCGCTGCAAGCGGCGGTAGCCGGCCAGGGGTTGGTGCTGGCCAGTTCGGTAATGGTGTCCGATCAGGTGCGTAATGGCTTGCTGGTACCCTATCGGCCGGATATTCGCGTGCCGGGAGCGGCCTACACCGCGTTGTGTGTACCCGGGCGTGAACGGCACCCGCCGGTACGGGCATTCCTCGACTGGCTACAGCAGGAACTTGGCGGCTGATGAACAGCACAAAATAAAAGTTTTTCTGGCGTGCGGCATGGGAATATTGGATAAATTTGGTATTCCATTCCCATGAGAGAGATGTCCATGAGCCAGCCAAGAGTTTCCGATCACCCGATTGATGCGCAGTTTATTGAACGCTGGTCGCCGCGCGCGCTGGCGAATGATCCTATCGACGATACGACCCTGTTGAGCTTCTTCGAAGCGGCACGCTGGTCGCCTTCGGCGTATAACATCCAGCCGTGGCGCTTCGCTTATAGCAAGCACGGTTCGGCCAGTTGGGACAGCTACCTGGACTTCCTGATTGAATTCAACCGCGGCTGGGCGCAGCACGCTTCGGCGCTGGTGGTGATCATTTCGAAAACGACCAGCCTGAACGGCGAGAAGGAAGTGGATAACCCAAGCCATTCCTTTGATACCGGTGCTGCCTGGGCCAATCTGGCGCTGCAGGCGCATCTGAAAGGCTGGCTGACCCACTGCATGGGCGGCGTTCACCACGATAAAATCAAGGCTGCGCTCAACCTGCCGGATAACTATCAGGTGCATGGCATGGTGGCGATCGGCAAGGCGGGCGACAAATCCCTGCTGCCTGAATTCCTGCAGCAAAAAGAGATCCCTTCAGGGCGTTTGCCGCTGGAGCAGACGGTGGTGGAAGGGCTGAACTTTACCCTGTAATCGCTTTTTCTGAGACTGATCGGCCCGCAGGGTTCCCTCTGCGGGCTTTTTTATTGCCTTGCGTAGATGAGGTAAAACTTTGTGAGTATGTCCATGAGTGCGATGATCGCTATATAATATTTTATATAGCGATTGTTGAAAATTAGGGGAGGGTACATGGACAATCACTTCGGTAAGGGGCTGATGGCCGGGTTAGCCGCGCGGGACGCCAAGCCTGCTGCGCAACTGTCCCGTTTCTGTTGTGACTACAAACGTGGCTTTGTATTGGGCTATGCGCACCACCTGGCGGAAAGCCTGGGTGACGAAAATCAGGCTGCGTTCGAGGCCGGCTTGCTCTGCCGGGCTTACGATCTTAACGGCGAGATGATGAGTGAGTTCTTCACCGGCGGCAGCAACCGCCTGGCCGAAAAGTTTTTCTGCGCGGGGTACAACCGGGAAGGATAACCTTAAGCACCGCCATGCTTTGGCCTGAGCGACTTAGGCCTTATTCATCACCACCACCAAATAGATGCAGAGTTCAGCGCTTTCATTCTTGAACACGCAGTCGGTCGGTGGGCCAAGCTCCAGGCAATCGCCCTGGCCCATTTCATGGCGGGTTTCGCCTTCCTGAAACACCAGCGAGCCGGACAAAACCCAGATCAATTGCCGCAGAAAGGCATAGGCCGAAGCCGGCATGGGGATCGCGGCCCCGGCGGGCAGTTCAATGCGCACCAGATCGAGCGGCATATCCGACTGCGGCGACACATGGCGGCGCACGTAGCCGCTGTCGGGATCGACCCACAGCGGTTGGTCCTGCTTACGCATCAACCGGCCTTCCTGCGTTTCCGCCCGGGCGATCAGTTTGGACATGCTCAGACCGAATGCGCCGGAAAGCCGCCCCAGCAACATCGCCGTTGGGCTACTGTCGCCGCGTTCAATTTTGTGCACCATCGCGCGTGAAACGCCGGCCCGTTCCGCCAGATCGGACAGCGACCAATGGCGTGCCTCACGTTCGATGCGGATCCTCGCGCCGATGCGCTGATTTAGGTTGTCTAATTTATTATCCATATCGTAGTATGATAGTAGACGGTCAACCAAGAGGTCAACATGCTTATCCGTAACGCGACTATAACCGATAGCGCAGGCATTGCCGCTATCTATAACGACGCCGTGCTGAACACCACGGCAATCTGGAATGAACTTAGCGTCGACGAGGCAAACCGCGCCGCGTGGATAACAGAACGGCAGGGGATGGGATACCCGGTGCTGGTGGCGATTGACGCTGCGGGTGAGGTGATGGGTTATGCCTCATTTGGCGATTGGCGTGCGTGGGACGGCTATCGACACACCGTCGAGCATTCGGTGTATGTTCGGCGAGACAGCCGCGGCGGCGGGGTAGGTAAAACGCTGTTGATTGCGCTGATTGAGCAGGCGCGGGCGATCGGCAAACACGTGATGGTGGCGGGCATTGAGTCCGGCAACCACGCGTCTGTGCAATTGCACATTAATCTGGGCTTCGAAATGGTAGGTCGCATGAGCGAAGTGGGTGCCAAGTTTGGCAAATGGCTGGATTTGACCTTCCTGCAGCTGAAGCTCGACGACGCCAGCGCCCCACCGAAGCGTTAATGGCACAGCGAAAACCGAGATCTCTATGAATATCATGCTATTGCTGCTGGTTGCGGCCGGGGTCAGCCTGGTCATTCAGAACCTGTTGATGGTGCGCATTACAGAGAGCGTGTCGACGGTGCTGATTACGCTGGTGATCAACTCCAGTGTTGGCCTGGTGGTGTTGATGGGACTGCTGTTTGCCAAAAACGGTGTCACGGCTCTGGCCGAAGTCACGGGTTCCCTGCGGTTGTGGATGTTGTTGCCTGGCTTATTGGGATCGTTTTTTGTGTTTTCCGGCATTTTGGGTTACCAGAAGCTGGGGGCGGCAACCACCATTGCCGTACTGGTTGCCAGCCAGTTGGTGGCGGGATTGATGGCCGATATTTATAAGGCTGGGCCGGCGGCAATGCGAGAAAATTTGCCCGCGCTGCTGGGGGCCGTGTTGCTGGTGGTTGGTGCTTTTCTGGTGGCCAGAAGAAGCTTTTAAAACCTAAAGAGCCCGCTCGGTTTCCCCCGAACGGGCCTGCTTATTTATTCGATCAGAATGACAAGGTCATACCGGCGTAATACGCGCGCCCAGGCTCGTTGTAAGTTGATGCCCCTTGATTCTCGCGGTACAGCTGTTTATCAAACAGGTTACTGATACCGGCATTCAGGCGCAGATCCTTGGTCAGATCGTAATTCACGCCAACCGCGGCCACGGTGTAAGCTCCCACTTCATTGGTCGCCAGCGAACCGACTTCATTACGGATCTCGGCATATTCGCGGGGTTTCTGACGGCCATAGAATGTCCAGGTGAGGTTGGTCGAGAGTTTGTCGGTTACCTGATAATCCAGCATGGTGTTAACGGTGTATTTCGGGATCACGGAAAGCGGGTTCCCGGTATCCTTATTTTCCGATGTGATCATATAGGTGGCGTTGGTGCGCCAGTTGAGCCGATCTTTCACTACCGGGATCACCAGGTTGCCTTCTAGCCCTTCCACCACCGCCTTGCCGCCGTTTTCCCAACGCAGAATGTTGTAGCCGTTAGAGGCGTAGCCCACCAGATCGGTCCCGGAAACGATTTTGTTTTTATAATCGTTGCGGAAATAGGTAATACCGGCGTTGAACCCTTCATAGGTGAACTCCAGGCCGACCTCTTTGTTGATGCTGACTTCCGGATCCAAGTCGGCATTGCCCATCAGGTAGCAGCTCCCCGTCGCAATGTTGTCCGGGCAGCCGTTACCGCGGGTGGCCAGCAGGTAGCCTTCGCTGGACTGATACAGGTTTGGGGCTTTGAAGACGCGGGCGATCCCGGCTTTCAGTTTGAAATGGTCGCCAAGTTCCTGCGAGGCATTCAGGCTTGGGCTCCAGTTGCTGCCGAATTTGCTGTGATAATCAAAACGCATGCCGGGGATCAGCAGGGTGCCGGGCAAGACTTCGATATTATCTTCGAAGTACAGGGCGCTGAGTTCTGCGCTGTTTTTGGCGCTGCGTCCGGAAGGATCGCCGGAGATATCGCCGATGGTGACGCCGCTGGCATCGGTGACCTGCATAGAGGCCGGATCGTCGAGCTGCTCACGGTTCCACTCGGCCCCCAGGGTCATGGTTTGCTCGAACCACAGGTTGAGCGGCAGCGTCACTTCACCGGTGGTTCTGACATTTTTCAGCCGACTGGTGTTGAATTGGTCGCTGTTGATCATCCCTTCGACACGCCCGGTAGAGCCTTCCTGAAGACGGGTATTGTTGGTTTTTTCGTAGTAAACGCCGACGCGTGACTGGCCCCAATCCCAGATGCCGTTATGGGTGATGCCGTAAGTCTGGCGATACAGGCGGTTGGTTTCTTGTCCGTACAGCGACGAAACCAGATCGTTCGGGCTGAGATTACCGTTGCTGTACTGGGTATCACCGGCATAGATATTGCCTTGGCGGCTGTAGCCCAGCTCAAAATCGAGGATCTGCGTCGGGGTCATTTTCCACGAGAACAGGGCGTTGACATCTTTGTTGCGTACGCCTTCGCTACCGGCAGCATAGGATCCGTTTTGCGCGGTGTTGATATCCGCCGCATCGGCGTCGGTCTTGTTAAAGTTGCCGTACAGGCGCATGGTGAGCGCGTCGCCGGCCAACGGGCCGCTGAGGCTAAAGTTGGTGCGTTTCGTTGCGCCTTCCTTGTCGTTTTCAGGCTGATTGGTAAACAGCGACAGGCTGCCATGCCAGTCATTGGTGGGGCGTTTGGTGATGATATTAATCACACCGCCGGCGGCACCGGAACCGTAACGCGCCGCCGCAGGCCCACGCAGCACTTCGATGCGCTCAACCATTTCCGCCGGCACCCAGTTGGTATCGCCGCGGGTGTCCCTTTCGCCGCGCCAGCTGTAGCGAACCGAATTGCGCGACGTGGTGGGGACGCCGTCGATTAAAATCAGCGTGTTTTCCGGCCCCATGCCGCGTATATCGATCTGACGGTTATTGCCACGGCTGCCGCTGGCGCTGTTGCCGGTCAGGTTCACGCCGGGCATTTTGCGGATGATGTCGGATAAATCGTTGACCGGCGGATCCTTGGCGATGTCCTCGGCGGTAATAATGGAAACGCCAGGCTGCTGTTTTAATTGTTCTTCCGCCGGCGCCAAAACTACCATTTCCTCACTTTCCGCTGCCAAATCATCGGCAGCATAGCCGCTCCCGCTAATTAATCCCGCCAGCAAAATCGCGCCTGGTTTCAATTTGAAAGAGTGTGTGTAAATCATGCATCTTATCCCTGAAAGTATGTGCAAATATTATTGAATAATTATGATAACGATAACCATTCTCATTTATTGTAAGGAAAGTGCAAATTCACAATATCTCCACAATGTCGTTTCGGGCGGGGTGTGTTTTTATCTGATTGATAAATTTATATTTAAAAAATTTTTCTGATGGTGAGCCTAAGTGGCGCAGGGCAGATGTAAAGCTAAAGCCCGCCTGGTTTTCCCCAAACGGGCCAGATAAAAAAGGAATTAATAGGCGAAAGCGGCCCGGTGTTTGCGGATAAACTCTGGCCAACGAACCGGCTCTTTGCCGGCAATTGTCGGGAAGTTGTCAAAGGTTTCTTCAACGCCGGGAATATCGCGTTCGGCAATGCGGCGCAGATTGTCGCCAACGCAGTTCATATAAGCCATCTCGGCGCCAGATTGCCGCATGTTCTCCAGGAAAATCCGGTAATCGAGCGCTTCATAGCGAAATGGCTGGCCCAGTATTTCCGTCAACATGGCCGCAATCTCGCCATAGGATTTGGCGTCATAGCCCAGTCGATAGGTTTTGCCCGCATGCTGTTCAGGGTGCAGCAGTGAACAGGCTGCCGCCAGCGCGACGTCTTCGCCGTCGACCCAACTGAAGGGAGCATCACCGGTGTATTGCTGAATGACGCCGTTGACCACCGCGGGAATGCCACCGTAGCCGATCAGATTTTGCATAAAGCACTCCGGCCGCAAATGCGTAAAGCTGAAACCTGATGCCTCAATATAACGTTCGATCAATTGATGCCAGGCCCAGTGAGCAATGGTGGTGTCGTCGCGGCCGCAGGCACCGAGGTGCACAATATGCTGCACCCCGGCCTGTTTCGCCTTATCGAGAAACACCTTGCTCTGGCGCAGCATGTCGACGGTATAGCCGGTCGCCAGAAAGGCGCGGTCAATACCCTGCAGCGCCGGCGCCAGCGTTTCTTCTTGATCAAAATCCATAATGACGGTGCTGATGCCCTGAGCGGTAAAGGGCTCGGCTTTTTTCGGGGAGCGTACCGCCGCCACCAGGGCAATGGTGGTGTCTGCCTGCAGGTTACGCAAAGTATCACCGCCTATCTGGCCGGTGGCGCCGGTAATCAGCACCCTTGGTTTGTTTATGCTCATCAATAAACCCTTGTCATGGTCTGTGGTTGAATCGGGCCTGGCCCTGAGGATGTATTACCTGATCGAGTTTACGGGGAATAAATTTCCTATTTAGGCTATAAATTACCGAGTTTATGGAATTAAATTCATTAATGGTGACGGGCTATGTTTTCTTCCGAACGACTCAAAGGTATCGATCTGTTTGTCTGCGTAGCCGATCTGGGCAGCTTTACGGCCGCCGCAGAACGCCTGAATTTGACCGGTTCCGCCATCAGCAAAGGCATTGCCCGTCTTGAAAGCCGGCTGCAGGTTCGCTTGTTTAACCGGACCACGCGGCGTCTCTCACTGACCGACGCGGGGGAAACCTTTTACCGCACCTGCACCAGCGTATTGGGCGAGCTGGAAGAGGCGGAGCTTGCCATGCAGGCTGAAAATGCCGAGCCACGGGGAAGGGTGCGTATCGATCTTCCTGCCGCCTATGGTCGTCTGCATGCTTTACCGGTGATCCTCAAGCTGATTGAGCATCATCCGCTGTTAATGCCGCATATTTCGTTTTCCGACCGCTTTGTCGATCCTGCGATAGAGGGGATCGATATTATTGTGCGTATCGGCGGCGCGGATATTTGGCCGAATACTTTAGGACACTGTTATCTGGGGGCGCAGCGGCATATTTTTTGCGCTTCACCGGCCTATGTGAAAAAGCGCGGCGTGCCGAACAACGAACAGGATTTGGATAATCACAGCTGCGTGGTTTACGGCGAAGGCAACGGTATGCTCACCCCCTGGCATTTTGCCGGCGTGCAGGCGAATAACAGCGAGAAAAGGGTGTTACCGGCGCGGGTGGCTATCGGCGATGCAGAAGGGCAGCTT
Source organism: Serratia sp. GW822-FHT06E05 (assembly GCF_058799445.1). Classification (NCBI taxonomy): domain Bacteria; kingdom Pseudomonadati; phylum Pseudomonadota; class Gammaproteobacteria; order Enterobacterales; family Yersiniaceae; genus Serratia; species Serratia sp. GW822-FHT06E05. Next base: position 475,045 of record NZ_JBXALM010000002.1, on the reverse strand, counting down.
ACCGCCGTTTTGGCCGGGCACGGCATAGCGCAGTTGCCTACCTGGTTGGTGAAACGGCAGCTTGCAGAGGGTTCGCTGGTGGAGGTATTGCCTCATCTGGCAACCGATGGATTACCGATTAATCTGGCCTGGCTCAAGAGCCGGCAGGCGCTGCCGAAAGTTCGCGCGTTATTGAAGATCCTGACTGACAATCTGGGGCCCGATGGCAGCATGACCGAGCGCGCCTGAGGGGCGTTAGGCACTTCAGCGACAGAAAAATTCTCAGGAAATGGCGGCGGCGAGGTTGCGCAATTCCGGCAACACGCCCAGGTTTTTCTCCTGCACGATATCCTGACAAACTTTCAGGATCACCGCTTTGACCACGTCGGAGCTTCGCATCAGGTTCTGTTGTTCCATTAGGCTATTGACTTCAGCCAGCTGTTTTTTAGTGACTTTCATTGACAGCCGTTTGGATGCCTTGGCATTTGCCAGCTCGCTGCCTAACAGCGCTTTCAGTCCTTCCTGATGATAGTAGCCGGTGGTCAGCGCATGAAGGTAATACAGGATCAGCGTCTTATGAAAATCTTCGCCCAGTGAAGCATCTATTTTCTGCGTGGCGACGTTAAGAATATCGAGATAGTGCGCCGGAACCCGGACTTCCAGCGCCGACTTGCTTTGTTCAAACTCGCTTTTAATTTGCGGTGTGGATTGAGCAGGGACACTGACCACGGCGTCGCACTGGTTACAGACCGCGGCCAGAATATTCTTCACCGTGCCACGCCGATCGCTGAAGTCCACATCGCGTAAACGATAAGTCGCGATAGATTTCCCGCAGTGGTGACACAGAACGGCACGCGTATCGCCTTCTTTAACTATTTTCACTTTGAACTCCTTGTCGATTTATTGGTGCACGCTGATAAAGATGACGTCGGGTTCCATAAATTAAAATTTTACGTACCAGTAGCAACCGGACTTCCAGGGTTGAAGAATGTGAACGTCAGTAGCGGCATCCTGATGATGTGGACGGCACTGATATGCGTCTCCGGAAGTTTTCCTGATAGGTTCGATTACCTCGTTTTTATCAACCTGACCAGTGGCGAACAGATTCTTGACATCGATGTTGCCACGTACCTCATGGTCATACGCGCCTTGCTGAAGACAGCGTATAGCGAGCTTTTTTACGTCCCTGAATCCCATCTTATCTCCGCATATTGTACGAAATTTGGCGTACGCACAAGGTGTCTGAAAAATTTCATAGCGCTTACTCTACTGGCGATAGTGAGGGGGAAGTTAAGTGATGAACGTGTGTCGCGTTGAGAAAAGACTAAAAGGCGCAGCACTGCGCAAACTGATGCAACGCGTAGCAACGTTGGCGGATAAAAATGCGAGAAGCCCGCTCAAGTTTCCCTGAGCGGGCTCAAATAGGGTTTATCACTTCGCACATTTATCCGCCGAAAGCAGGATATTGAACGAAGTTACTTTGCTGAGAGCTCTCTACGGATGATCTCTGCACCTGCGCTTAAGGCATTGAGTTTGCCTGTGGCTACCCGATGCGATAAAGGTGCCATGCCGCAGTTGGTCGAAGGGTAGAGTTTGTCGGCATCGACAAACTGAAGGGCTTTCCGCAATGTATTGGCCACTTCCTCCGGGGTTTCTATGCTGTTGGTCGCCACGTCAATGGCCCCGACCATCACTTTTTTACCGCGGATCAGTTCAAGCAGATCCATAGGAACATGCGAGTTATGACATTCCAGCGAGATGATATCGATATTCGACGTTTGCAGTTTGGGGAACGCTTCTTCGTATTGTCTCCACTCTGACCCCAGCGTCTTCTTCCAATCCGTATTGGCCTTGATGCCATAGCCGTAGCAGATATGTACCGCCGTTTCACATTTAAGCCCTTCAATGGCTCTTTCCAGTGCGGCGATCCCCCAATCATTCACCTCATCAAAAAAAACGTTAAAGGCGGGTTCATCAAACTGGATAATATCGACGCCCGCAGCCTCTAATTCTTTGGCTTCCTGATTGAGGATCTTGGCAAATTCCCAGGCCAGTTTTTCGCGGCTCTTATAGTGGTTATCATAAAGCGTATCGATCATGGTCATCGGGCCTGGCAGGGCCCATTTGATGGGTTGCTTGGTCAGCTGACGTAAAAACTTGGCATCTTCCACAAAAACGGGTTTTTGACGCGCCACAGCGCCAACCACGGTTGGTACGCTAGCATCGTAGCGATTACGGATTTTAACCACCTCACGCTTCTCGAAATCAACGCCGCTCAGGTGTTCGATAAACGTAGTGACAAAGTGTTGGCGCGTTTGCTCGCCATCGCTGACAATATCAATGCCTGCACGCAGTTGATCATCCAGGGACAAGCGCAGGGCATCTTGTTTTCCCTCAATTAATTCCTCATTTTGCAGTTTCCACGGTGACCAAAGTGTCTCAGGCTGTGCAAGCCAGGAAGGTTTCGGCAAACTGCCGGCAGTAGAAGTTGGGAGCAAAATTTTCATAATAAATGACCTTTTATTTTCGATTAATCAAAGAGCGTAGTGAGCAGACCATTGCTCAAGAATATTCTTGTAGGGTTTGATGAAATGCTCTTCAGTAAATTTCCCCTGCTCAATAGCCAACTGGCTGCGTTCTTCTCGGTCATAAACAATTTTTGTCAATGAATGATCCTGCTGATTCAGGCTTGGCTGATAATATTGCCCTGCGGCAGAGTTCGCATTGTAAATCTCAGGCCGATAAATTTTTTGGAAAGTCTCCATCGTGCTGATGGTACTGATAAGCTCAATATCAGTGTAATCACTCAACAAATCGCCGGAGAAATAAAAGGCCAAAGGCGCAACGCTATTTTGCGGCATAAAGTAGCGAACCTGTAATCCCATTTTTTCGAAATACTTCTCAGTCAAAGATGAGTCGTTTTGCTGATATTCTATGCCCAATACAGGATGCTGGTTACCCGTCCGCTGATAAGTGTCTTTACTTGAGACGCTTAAGCAGATTACCGGTGACTTTTTAAAATTCTGTTTGTACTCCGTTGAGTTGACGAAATACTTAAATATGTTGCCGTGCAGGTCGCCAAAATCATCCGGTATGCTAAACCCAGGTTGGTTTTTGTTGTGTTCCAGCAGCAATACACTGAAGTCATAATCTCGCACATAAGAAGAGAAGTTATTCCCGACAATGCCTTCAATCCGCTGATGAGTTTTTTTATCAATAATGTTGGTTTTTAATATTTCAATCACTGGGAAGGTATTGCCATTGCCTTCAACACTCATCTCGACAGAAATAATTTCAAGCTCGACAGAGTAACGATCGCCTTTTGGGTTGTCCCAATGCGCTAACGTATTGAAACGATTATCAATCATTACCAATGTGTTGCGCAGATTCTCCTGGCGATTTTCCCCTCTGGCCAAATTGGCAAAATTGGTGGTGATACGCGTACTCTCAGAGGGGTTATAATCCTCATCGAAAAGGCTGCGCTTAATCGTAAATGTAAAGTCTCTGCTCATCGCGATGTTGCACCCTAAGTTCTGAGATGAAAACTGAATTGGCTTCTTGATTTCGTAGAAGTTACTGGTTTGTTCACTCATCAGTCTTCATGTTGTCAATAAGTTAATGTTGCATATTTTATGCCAGAGCCATCGGATGAGTGAAAGCGACTAAATTTCATTACCACATGAGCTATCTTCATGATCTGACAGCGGCGGGTATCGGCAGAGCTGCCAACCCCCCCGGGGTTACCAATCCGCAGCGGCATCCTGCGGGCAGAAACGGGCAACAGAACAGGCCAATGGGAAGGGGATAAAGACGAGGTGAGGGTGCTGAGTGCCGAAGCGCTCGGTATCGCACCAGAGCAAATCAGGCCTTCGCGTTATCGCTGAGATATTTCCGGCGCAGCCTTATCTGGAATCTGCGCCGCATTTTGTTTATCTGATTGTCATAATTATTTGAATCATGAGAATAATTTTCTATCGTACGCCTCGTCACGTTAAGGCAAATGCCATAGGAGTCTGACTAAAGATCGCGCACAGCCCAGAACCATTGATCTGGGGGCTCGCAGCGGAAAACGACTGGAACGTATAGGTGACAGTATCATGAACGAGGTGCTGGGCAGGCTGGAAGCGATTCTGAGCTGAAGCTTTTAATTAAATAGAAAACCAAATGCAAAACGCCCGCTTAAGTTTCCTTAAGCGGACGTCTTTAATATGGCTCCTCTGACTGGACTCGAACCAGTGACATACGGATTAACAGTCCGCCGTTCTACCGACTGAACTACAGAGGAATCGTGTGAACGGGGCGAATAATAGCGGGGTGATGCGGGCTTGTAAAGCCTGAAAACGCCTTGCCGTTTCGTTTGCTGCAAGATTATTCAACCTGCTGCTTTTTATGGCTTTTATTGATGCTCTGCTGCGCAATGGTCCAGGAGCGACCACGGGCTGCACTCCGCGTGCTTCACGCTGGTGCAAACCTTCTCCGTTCTGGGTCGTCCAACGCAGGGAGGTATTGAGCACCAGCATCATTTTTCTTATTTTTCCGGCGATTAGTTAACGGCTTCTCTTATTTCGTCGGTCTGGCCCGGATCTTGCTGCCGTTCTGTCAACGCAGTTCAGCGGCATGACGGAGGCAATATGAATTTCAGACGTCTGAAGTATTTTGTGAAAATCGTCGATATCGGCAGCCTGACCCAGGCGGCGGAGGTGCTGCATATCGCGCAGCCGGCGCTCAGCCAGCAGTTGGCCACCCTGGAAGGGGAGCTGAAACAGCAACTGCTGATCCGCACCAAGCGCGGCGTGATGCCAACCGAGGCCGGAAACATCCTGTATGCCCATGCACAGACCATTTTGCGCCAGTGCGAACAGGCGCAGAGCGCGGTCAACAGCGCCGGACAGGCGATGAGCGGTCAGGTGTCCGTCGGGCTGGCGCCGGGTAGCCTGGCATCACAGTTGGCGCTGCCGCTGTTGCAGGCGGTACGCGATCAGCATCCGGGTATCTTACTCAGTTTGAATGAGAACATCGGCTCTACGCTCGCCGGACAGGTTGCCGGTCAAAGTCTGGATATGGCAGTGATCTACGGTGCCAAAATGCCTGCGGGCCTTCAGGCCACCGCGCTGATGCGAGAAGATCTCTATCTGGTGGCGACGCGTGCGGTGCCGAACCCGGGTAACAGCGTTGATCTGCTGGACGTTGCGCGCCTGAATCTGTTCCTGCCGCGTGAAGGTGATGTGGTACGCACCCAGGTGGATGAAGCCATGGCGGTGCGCAAGCTGGCCGCCAATGTGATTGGTGAAATCGAGTCCTCCAGCACCTTGAGCGCGGCCATCGCCAGCGGCCTGGGGGCCACCATTTTACCCGAGTCGGTGGCGCGGGCGATGATTGGCCCAGCCAAGGCCTGGATGGCTCGAATCAACGCTCCGTCGCTTAGCGTGCCGCTGTCGCTGTGCATTTCCGCACAGCACTCCCTGTCGGCGCCGGCGTTGGTGGTGAAAGAGATCCTGCTGTCGATCGCCGCCAGCCGCAGTCAGGAAAAACGCGTGTTGGCGTTGGTACAATAAATCACGACAGGCTTTCCCGCTTAACCTCGGCGATGGCGGGAGCCGCCGGCAACGGTTTTGGCGCCGGTGGCGCCGGGTTTTCCTCTGGCCGCGACAGCGCCAGCGAGAAACCGAAGGTGTTGACGCCGTCGAGACTGTGGACGAAGGCATCCCCCTGGTGCATCAGCGCAATGGCGCGGACGATGGACAGCCCCAGACCGTGGTGCATGTCACTACGAACGCGCGAAGAGTCGACGCGGTAGAAGCGTTCAAACAGCCGGCTCAGGTGCTCGGGGGCGATGGTTTCGCCCTGGTTGGCGACGGCGACGACGGCAAATCCCCGCTGCTCCTGCAGCAGTACCGAAACGGCGCTGCCCGCGACGGCGTGGCGCGCACTGTTTTCAAGCAGGTTAGCCAGCGCGCGATGGAACAGCCGCCGGTCAACCTGCGCCCGCACCTCTCCGGAAATCTCAATGGTTAAATCGTTTTCCATAAACGAAGGTTCGACGTATTCCGCCGTTTTCAGAGATTCTTCTCGCAGCGATACTTCGCTCAACTGGGTAGCGTATTGTCCGGCCTGAGCGTGGGACAGGAACAGCATGTCGTTGACGATGGAGGTCATGCGTTCCAGCTCTTCCAGGTTCGACTGCAGCAGTTCTTCCAGTTCCTGTACGCTGCGTTCACGAGCCAGCGCCAACTGGGTTTGACCAATCAGATTGGTGAGCGGGGTGCGCAACTCATGCGCCACGTCGGCGTTAAAGCTCTCCAACTGCCGCCAGGCCACTTCCTGGCGCGCCAGCACGCCATTGAAAGACTCCGCCAGGTTGCGCAGTTCGGCCGGTAAGGTGGCGCTGTCCAGCCGCTGGCCGGTAGTGCCGGGCACCAAGCGGTGCGCCTGTTCACTGAGATTGAGCACCGGTCGCATACCGAAGCGCGAGATGGCGTAGCCCAGCAGTGCCGCCAGCCCAATCCCCAGCAGCGAAATCACCACCAGCGCCTGAGTGAACTCCCTCAGCGTGCCCATATAGGGGGCAGAATCAATCGCCACCACATAGCGCACCTCTGGGCGAGCGCCCAGCGGCGGCAGCGTCGCGATCAGCATATACAGCGGGCAATCGCCGTCAGGATTAGCGGCAGTGGCGAAACCGTCCGCCAGTTTTGACCAGTGGGTTCCCGGCGGGGGAACACCGCCGAAGCGGTAACGCGGATCCTCGCTGATCACCCAGTATTTCACCTGGCTGCCTTCGCTGTTGGACAGGGTATTGAGCTTTTGTTGCACCATTGGCCAGTCGCGAGCAGTCCCTTTGGCTTCGATAAAGGGGGAGACCAGCGAATGGCGAAAGTGCAACTCGTTGTGCATCTGGTTTTGCAACGAGGTCAGCAGCGAACTGCGCAGAAACAGCGCCAGCACCAGCATGATCAGCGCCATGGTCAGCGCGAACATCAATGCCATCCGGCTGGAAATGGAAATTTTCATCAGGCGATTATCCGTGGCGCATCGCGATGCAGCGGACGATTTTCCAGCACGTAGCCCATGCCTCGCACGGTGTGCAGCAGCTTTTGCGGATAGGGGGAGTCGATTTTGGCGCGCAGCCGCTTAATCGCCACTTCAACCACGTTGGCGTCGCTGTCGAAGTTCATGTCCCAAACCTGTTCGGCGATCATCATTTTGGACAGTATCTCCCCCTGATGGCGAGCCAACAGGCTGAGCAGGGCAAATTCTTTGGCGGTCAGATCGATACGCTCCCCGCCGCGGGTCACTCGCCGCGCCAGCAGATCCACGTGCAGATCGTCGATTTGCAGTTGGGTGACGTCAATGCCGTCGCTGGTGCGACGGCGCAATAACGCCTGGATGCGGGCGACCAGTTCAATCAGCGAGAACGGCTTGGGCAGATAATCATCCGCGCCGTGGCGTAGGCCCTTGACGCGTTCGTCTACCGAACCGCGGGCAGACAGCATCAACACCGGCGTCTGTTTGCTGGCGCGCAGGCCTTCCAATACCGCATAGCCGTCTTTGCCCGGCAGCATCACATCCAGGATCACCGCGTCATAGTCCTGCTGCACCGCCAGGTGCAAGCCCTCAATGCCATCGCCGGCGACGTCTACGGTGTAGCCCAGTTCGCTCAGTGCGCGGTTAACGTAGGACGAGGTTTTTTCTTCGTCCTCAACCAACAGTAATCGCATGGACACTCCCGTCATTATCACCTGATGGTTAATTAATCATGAAACCCGCCACCTTGCCACAAGACATCATGTTCAGTGATGAGTTTATGACAGCCATGCGGTCGTGAAGCTGACGGCTGGCTGACATTTTTGTCAGCTAACGCCGCCGTCGGATAAAAAACGCGTTAACTGACACGAATGTTATCTGCGGGTCACGTTGAGGTCAGTTTGCCGCTCGTACAGTAACCTTTGGCCGCTTTGTGGCGCGCCGCGCAACCCTTGACCCAGCATCTAAAAGGATACGGACTCATGAGCCTCAAAATCGCCTCTCTTGCTGTCGGCGTGGTGGTGGCCGCTACTTCGCTCTCTTTGTGGCTGGTGGTGGCCGCTCGCGATACGCCGCCAACTGCACCGCCGCCACCGCCACGGGTCGGGGTGGTAACGTTGAAAAACGAACCTATACCCCTGACCAGTGAACTGCCGGGACGGGTTGCCGCCTTTCGCAATGCGGAAGTGCGGCCACAGGTCGGGGGCATAGTGCAAAAACGCCTGTTTACCGAAGGGGAACAGGTCAAGGCGCAGCAACCGCTTTACCAAATCGACCCGGGGCTGTTTCAGGCGGAATACGATCGCGGCAATGCGGCCTTGGCGCGAGCGCGGGCACAGCTGCGTACCGCCGCGTTGTTGATTCAACGTTACCGGCCGCTGGCAGAGAGCCGGGCCATCAGTCGTCAGGTGTATGACGACGCAGTAGCCGCTCATCAGCAGGCGGTGGCCGACGTGCAGTCTGCGGAGGCGCAGTTGGAAACGGCACGTATCAATCTGGTTTATACCCGGGTGCTGTCACCCATCGACGGCATTATTGGACGTTCGCTGGTGACCGAAGGGGCGCTGGTGACGGCGCAGCAGGCCGAGGCGGTGGCGGCGGTGCAGCAGATAGATCCGATTTATGTGGATGTGACCCAGTCCAGCGTCCAACTTTTGCGGTTGAGAAATGCGCTGGAAAGCGGCGCGGTTGCGCAGGCCGACGGCCCTCAGTCTGCGGCGGTCACTCTGACACTGGAAGACGGCTCTCGCTATGCCCACGGCGGCAAATTGCAATTTTCAGAAATCACGGTGGATCGTTCCACCGGCTCGGTGGTGCTGCGCGCGGTATTCCCCAATCCGGAACGCAAGCTGCTGCCGGGCATGTTTGTGCGAGCCCGGCTGTTAGAGGGCATGGCCGCGCAAGGGGGGCTGCTGGTGCCGCAACGGGGCATTACCCGCAACCCGCGCGGTGAAGCGACCGCCCTGGTGGTGAACGAGGCAGGCAAGGTTGAGCTGCGCGAACTGACCACCGAACGGGCGATGGGGGACAGTTGGCTGGTGTCGACCGGGCTGACGGCGGGCGATCGGGTGATTGTCGAAGGCGTGCAGCAGGTCAGGCCTGGCGCACAGGTCAATGCGGTGGAGTGGGCTCCGGCTGCCACAACGCTGTTAAGCAGCACTCGTAAGGAGCCGGCGCATGGCTAAATTCTTTATCGAGCGCCCGGTGTTTGCCTGGGTGCTGGCCATCATCATGATGCTGTGTGGCCTGCTGTCGATTGCCAATCTGCCGGTGGCGCAGTACCCAAGCATCGCGCCACCCACCGTCAGCATTCAGGTCAACTATCCCGGTGCCTCGGCGAAGACGGTGCAGGATACGGTGGTGCAGGTGATTGAACAGCAGATGAACGGTCTCGACAATCTGCAATACATTTCCTCCGAAAGTAATTCCGACGGCAGCATGAGCATTGCGTTGACCTTTGCGCAGGGCACCGATGCCGATACCGCGCAGGTACAGGTGCAAAACAAGCTGGCGCTGGCACAGCCGCTGTTGCCGCTGGAGGTACAGCAGCAGGGGATCCGCGTTACCAAGTCCACCGCCAACTTTATGATGGTGATGGCGTTTGTCTCGACGGATGGTCGCATGACCCGGCAGGACCTGGCGGATTACGTCGCCTCCTATGTACAGGATCCGATCAGCCGCACCAACGGCGTGGGGGACTTCCAATTGTTCGGTGCGCCTTATGCGATGCGCATCTGGCTGGATCCTGCTGCGCTGGTGAACTACAGCCTGACCGCCACCGACGTTAGCAATGCGATTCAGGAGCAGAACGTTGAGGTTTCATCCGGTCAGTTGGGGGGACAACCGGCGTTGCCCGGCCAGGAGCTGAATGCCACGGTAATTGGCCCCTCACGCTTGCAGACCCCGGAGGAGTTCGGCCAAATCCTGCTGAAAACCGATCCGGACGGTTCGCGGGTTCGCCTGGCCGACGTGGCGCGCATTGAACTGGGCGCGCAGAACTACGCGATTGATAGCTACTACAACGGCAATGCGGCGGTCGGGCTGGGCGTGCGTCTGGCAACCGGTGCCAATGCGCTGCAAACCGCGCAGGCGGTGCGTGCCACGCTGGCGGAGCTGAAACCCTTCTTCCCGCCGGGAATGGAAGCCGTGGATGCCTATGACACCATTCCGTTCATTAGCCTGTCGATCGAAAACGTGGTGCGTACGCTGGTGGAAGCGGTTGTGCTGGTGTTTGCGGTGATGTACCTGTTTTTGCAGAACTTCCGGGCCACGCTGATCCCGACGCTGGCGGTGCCGGTGGTGCTGCTGGGGACCTTTGGCGTGCTGGCGGCCTTCGGTTACTCGATCAATACGTTGACCATGTTTGGCATGGTGCTGGCGATTGGCCTGCTGGTGGATGACGCCATCGTGGTGGTGGAAAACGTCGAGCGGCTGATGCATGAGGAGGGGCTTTCACCGAAGCAGGCAACCCGTAAATCGATGAGCCAGATCACCGGTGCCTTGATAGGCATCGCCATGGTGCTGTCGGCGGTATTTGTGCCGATGGCGTTTTTTGGCGGTTCAACCGGCGTGATCTACCGGCAGTTCTCCATCACCATTGTCTCCTCGATGGTGCTGTCGGTGATGGTGGCGGTGGTGTTTACCCCGGCGCTGTGCGCTACGCTGCTCAAGCCGGTAAAGCCGGGAGAGCATGCCGCACGCAAAGGTTTCTTTGGCTGGTTTAACCGCCGCGTCGAGTGGGCTAACCGCAGTTACGCGGCTTCGGTAATGCGCGGTCTGAGCCGCCCGCGTCGGCTGATGCTGATTTATCTGGTGATTGCCATTGCCACCGGCTGGCTGTTTACCCGCATTCCGACCTCGTTCCTGCCGCAGGAAGATCAGGGCATGTTGTTCGCGCAGGTACAGGCACCGGCCGGGGCCACCGCAGAACGGACGCAGGCCACCTTGCGCGGTGCCACGGAGTACCTGTTGAAAATGGAGAAGGACAGCGTGCGTTCGGTGTTCGCTATCTCCGGGTTTAACTTCGGCGGGCGCGGGCAGAACGTCGGCACCCTGTTTATTCGCCTGCATGACTGGGACCAACGGCCGGACGCCTCGCAAAAGGCCGACGCGATCGCCGCCCGCCTCAACGCCATGTTCGCACGCGACTTTCGCGATACCCGTATTTTTGTGGTCTCGCCCCCGGCCGTACGTGAATTGGGCAACGTGGCGGGCTTTAACTTCCAACTGATGGATCGCGGCGGCATTGGGCATCAGCCATTGCTGGCGGCGCGCGACAGGTTCCTTGCCGCTGCCCGGCAGAGCCCGGTGTTGAACAACGTGCGTGCCAACGGTCTGGAGGATGCGCCCCAGTATGAACTGCTGATCGACCGCGAGAAGGCGCGGGCGCTCAGCGTGCCGATCACGGAGATTAACCGTACGCTGTCGCTGGCCTGGGGCTCGGGTTATGTGAACGACTTTATCGATCGCGGTCGGGTGAAGCGGGTTTATGTGCAGGGAGATGCCTCGTCACGCATGCTGCCGCAGGATCTGGAACAGTGGTTTGTGCGTAACGACAACGGCGATATGGTGCCGTTCTCCGCCTTTGCCAGCGCCGAATGGACCTACGGTGCGCAGAAACTCAATCGGTACAACGGCGCACCGTCGTTTAACCTGCAGGGCGAACCGGCGGCGGGCTTCAGCTCCGGCGACGCGATGGCGGAAATGGAACGCATTGCCGTCACCATGCCGCCCGGCGTGGGCTACGACTGGACCGGACTGTCGTTTGAAGAACGGTTGTCCGGCGCCCAGGCACCGGCACTCTATGCGATTTCACTGCTGGTGGTCTTCCTGTGTCTGGCGGCGCTGTATGAAAGCTGGAGCGTGCCCAGCGCGGTAATGCTGGTGGTGCCGCTCGGGGTGATTGGCGCGGTGGTGGCCACGTTGCTGCGTGGGCTGGCCAACGACGTTTATTTCCAGGTGGGGTTGCTGACCACCGTCGGGCTGGCGGCCAAAAATGCCATTCTGATCGTGGAGTTCGCCAAGGCGCACTTCGAAGCCGGCGCCAGTCCGGTAGAGGCGGCGGTGCAGGCCGCCAGACAGCGGCTGCGGCCGATCCTGATGACCTCGCTGGCGTTTATTCTCGGCGTAGTGCCGCTGGTGATTGCCAGCGGGGCGGGCTCAGGCAGTCAGAATGCCATCGGCACCGGGGTGATCGGCGGCATGCTGACCAGCACCTTCCTGGCCATTTTCTTCGTACCGGCGTTCTTCGTCATCATGCTGCGGCTGTTTCGGGTGAAACGGCTCAGCGAACGCCGCCGGGCGGAGGATGAAGCGGAGATAACTGCCCCGGCGCCGGGAGCCGAGCCATGATAAAACTTTTGGCTTTCATGCTGGCCACTGCCACCCTGACGGGCTGCTCGTTGACGCCGGACTATCAGCGCCCCGCTGCGCCGGTAGCGCCAGCCTATCCGGATTATGGCGTCGCGCAGGTCGACGGAACGGCAGCGGCTATCGGTTGGCGTGAGTTTTACCGCGATCCGCTGCTGCAAACGCTGATTACGCAGGCCCTGGCGAATAACCGTGACTTGCGCATTGCGGCGCTGAACGTGGAGGCGGCTCGCGCCAGCTACCGCATTCAACGGGCAGATACGCTGCCCACCCTGTCGGCGCAGGGCAGTGGTTCGGTACAGCGTACCCCGGGCAGTCTGTCCGCAGGCGGGCAGTCTGCGGTGGGGCGCAGCTATCAGGTCGGGGGAGCGCTGTCGTGGGAGTTGGATCTGTTCGGGCGGCTTCGCAGCCTCAACCAGCAGGCGTTGGAATTGTACTTGGCACAGGATGAAACCCGGGCCGCCGCGCAACTGGCGCTGATCGCCGAAACCGCCAACGCTTATCTTTCGCTACGCGCCGATAGCGAACTTCTGGCGCTGGCGCAGGAAACGCTGAGCTCACAGCAGGCGGCCTTTGGGCTGGTGGAACAAAGCTTCCAGCTCGGTGTGGCGACCGAACTGGATCGCAGCCAGGCGGAGGTTGGGGTACGGACGGCGCAGCGTGATTTGGCTCAGTATCGGCGTCAGGTTCGACAGGATACCAATGCCCTGACGCTGTTGGTTGGGCAGCCGTTGGGCTCGGCGATGAGTTCGCGTCTGGCGCAGGCCGGCACCTTGCCGGACGACCTGTTGTCGGAAACCATCCCGGCCGGGCTGCCGGCAGATTTGCTGACCCGGCGGCCGGATATCCGAGCGGCGGAGCATCAGCTACGCGCCGCCAATGCCAATATCGGCGCGGCGCGGGCGGCGTTCTTCCCGACCCTCAGCCTGACCGGTTTCGGCGGCACGGCCAGCGCCGGCCTGGACGGTTTATTTTCTGCCGGTTCCGGTGCCTGGAGTTTTGTGCCGCAGCTCTCGCTGCCTATCTTCTCCGGCGGCTCTTTGCGTGCGGGATTGGATCTGGCGGAGGTGCAAAAACGCATTGAGGTGGCGCGTTATGAGCAGGCGATACAACAAGGATTTCGTGAAACCGCCGATGCGCTGGCCGGTCGCGACACGCTGGATGAGCAAATCCGGGCGCAAACGCAGTTGGTGGCGGCCAATCAACGCGCTTACAGCCTGTCGCAGCAGCGTTTTCAGCAGGGCGTGGATAACTACCTGACCGTGCTGGATTCCCAGCGTTCTCTGTATGCGGCGCAGCAGGTGTTGGTCGATACGCGCCTGGCGCGATTGACCAATCTCGTCGATCTTTACCGTGCGTTGGGCGGCGGGTGGCGCGAATAAGGGGTTTGCCAACAGGCGCGGCCTTCACCGCGCCTGACGTGGTTGCCGGTTAACTGAGCTGGTAACGGCTGTCCGGCCGTGCGGCCGCCGGTAAATCCGTTTCGTCGTTCATTTCGCGCAGGTTGATCTCAATCGCGTTGCACATGGCATTGAGCGGCAGGTCATTGGCGGCGGTGCCGAACGGATCTTCCAGTTCCTCTGCCAGCGAGTCCAGCGAGATGAAGGTGTAGGAGATAAACACCGACACCAGCGGCGTCATGTAATGCAGATCCGGCACCAGCGCGAAAGGCAGCAGGGTGCAGAACAGGTAGACCGTGCGATGAACGATCAGGCTGTAGGCAAAGGGGATCGGCGTATTGGCGATGCGTTCGCAGCCGCCGAGGATCTCCGACAGCCGGTTGAGGTTTTGGTCGATGCTGTGAAACAGCATGTCCGACAGCTGTGCCGATTGTCGTTTTTCGCCCAGCCATTGGCCCATCATCAACAGCAGCCGGTTGCAGGGGGACATGCTGTTTTCTATCGCTCGCAGATCGACGTTGGGCAGCAGCCGTTGCAGGTCGGCGCTGCTATCGGTGCCGCGCAGCTGGTGTTTCAGGCAGTAGCTGAACGCGATCAGCAGGGCGGCAAACTCGCGTGCCGCCTGATCCTGCTGCGGTAGCAGACTCTTGATCTGGCGCAGCAGCGAGCGCTCAACGATCAGCAGGCTGCCCCACAGCAACCGCGCCTCGGTGAAACGCGCATAGCTGACGCTGTTGCGGAAGCCGAGAAAGATAGCGATCGCCACGCCCAGCAGGCTGAAAGGTGCCAGGGTCAGTTTGACCCCCAGATGTTCGTACCATTGAAAACACAGCACGGCGACGATGGACATCGCCACGTTAAGGCTGAGGCGAAACAGAATTTTGGATAGCACTGAACCGTGCCAGACGAAGAGCCGCCTGAACCAGTGTTGCTGAGGTCTGACAATCATATGTGTGGTGATGTCCGGGGAATGAGAGCCGCTGTTGTAACAGATTTGCGGTCGGTACATCAACGATCTGAGTATGAAAAGTTAAAAAGCCCGCCGAAGCGGTAATGCCGTTCACTTAAGCCTGACGGGCATTTTTTATTCGGTCCCTGAAGGCTCAGTGCAGGCAGAATTGCCGTCAATATCCCGCATTTCTCTACCACCGCAATGAACGGCAATTGGAGGGGCCGTAGGCGCGGCCCCTCCACCCGCGCCCTCGCTTAACACCCTCTGTCCGCTGCGCGGATACCCTTGCTGCACCCGCGTTGTCGGGCGGGTCGGCTACGACAAACCTCCCTGTTAGTCTCGCCTCAACCGGCCTTCCCTGGCCGGTTGCCCCTGACAACGCCGCCTTGCTCGGCAGAGGGTGATGCGCGCCAAGGTCAACACCCGCATCAGCAGCCACTGGGCAACTTATCCCCTGAGTTTGACGTTGCGTGATGAAAGACAATGAAAAGGGTGAGATGAGCACGCTGTTGGCTGCCCTTGAAGACGTCGAACGCAGGAGCGGCGCATAGGCGAAACCGCCATGGACGGCGGTTTCAGGCGAGACAGGCAGGGACGCCTGTCGTAGCCGGCCGTGATGCGGCGTGATGAAGTGAGAGTCGTTGGCACAGCCAACCGTCTGATAGGGCAAAGGCGCGGGTTGCAAGGGACCGCGCCTACGGTCCCTTGCTCGGTCGGAGTTTAAGAACCTCATGGAGCTTTACCCGTTTATCGACCGAAAAAACATCGAACTGGCCTAAAAAACACCTTAAGTGAACGGCATTGTGCCGAATCGGGCCCAGATCCTTCGCCATCAGCGGAACGGCGGCTCGTTAAAGGTACGCAGCTTGCGGGAATGCAGGCGATCGCCCTCGGCGCGCAGCAGGTCGATAGCGCAGATACCGATCTGCAGGTGTTCCGAAATGGCCCCTTCATAAAAGCGGTTGGCCTGGCCGGGCAGCTTGATTTCACCGTGCAGCGGTTTGTCGGACACGCACAACAGCGTGCCGTAAGGCACCCGGAAACGGTAGCCCTGAGCGGCGATGGTGGCGCTTTCCATATCTACCGCGACGGCGCGGCTGAGGTTAAAACGCAGCGCCGAAGCGGAATAGCGCAGCTCCCAGTTGCGATCGTCGGTGGTGACCACGGTGCCGGTGCGCAGGCGTTGTTTTACCTCTTCGCCGGGCATGCCGCTGACCATTTTGGTGGCGTCATACAGCGCACGCTGTACTTCGGCAATGCTGGGGATCGGGATATCCGGTGGCAGCACCGAATCCAGCACGTGGTCGTCCCGCAGGTAGGCGTGCGCCAGCACGTAGTCGCCAATCGACTGGCTTTCGCGCAGGCCGCCGCAGTGGCCGATCATCAGCCAGGCGCTGGGGCGCAGCACCGCCAGATGGTCGCAGATGGTTTTGGCGTTGGAGGGGCCGACGCCGATATTGATCAGCGTGATGCCCTGGCCGGTGCGCGAGATCAGGTGGTAGGCCGGCATCTGGTGGTTTTTCCACGCCAGGTCGGAGACCGCCTGATCCGGTGCGGTGGTTTCCGGCGTGATATAGATGCCGCCGGCGCTCGACAGCGCAATATAAGGACTGGCCGGATCGGCTATTTCGGCGCAGGCCCAGCGAACAAACTCATCCACATAGCGGGTGTAGTTGGTGAACAGCACGAAGGGCTGAAAATGCTCCACCGGGGTGCCGGTGTAGTGCCGCAGCCGCGCCAGCGAAAAGTCGGCGCGCAGGGCGTCGAAGTGCGAAAGCGGGAAGGTGCTGGTGGCGTGAAACAGGCCATCGGCAGTCTCATCGCCAATTTGCGCCAGCTCGGTGGTGGGGAAATGCTGCGCCAGGCTGGCGCTCATCGACCGATCCAGCATCAGGTTTGAACCGTCGATCACGTAAGGGAAAGGTATTTCCTGCTGTGACGGCCGCACTTCGATATGCGCATCGTACTCCCCGGCCAGCATGGTCAACTGTTCTGTCAGATAATGGCGGAACAGATGCGGGCGGGTGATGGTGGTGGTATAGCAACCGGTGTGGGTGAAACGGCCATAGGCGCGGGTTTTGGTTTGACCGGGCGATTTCCCGTCCCAGCTGACGCGCAGCTCAGGGTAAACAAATAGCCCTGCCGCGCGGGTCTGCGCGTCGGGCAGACTGCCATGGCTGATAAAGTCACCGACCGCCTGGCGCAGCGCCTCAACCGAGGCGACATACAGCGCTTCCAGTTGTTCGACTGCCTGAGCGGGGGTAAGGCCGGTGCCGGATTGCTGACTGCTCATACTTTCTCCTTGGTTCTCCCGGCTATGCGGCGGGGAGGCATACGGATGCCGATATCAATTCACAGCAACAGGTTAGCCGAAGATGAGCGCAAAAGCTTTGGAGAAACGGCAGGGGGCGAATAAATTCGCCCCGAATAACGCGGACGCCGCATGCAGCGCGATGATCAGGAGGCGGGGGCAGCCTGTTCCACTTTCAGCGAGACCAGGCCAATACCCAGTTTCTTCGGTACAAAACCGCCGCTGGCACCTTCTTGTGGCTCCGTGGGGGCCGGCGGCGTGATGCTGATGTTTCTGGCTCCGGCAGGGTTGTCGAAGCGCAGCGTCACGGTGGTGTCCTGTTCGCTGAGCGTCACAAACTGTTCCTGATTGCCGACGCGCACCGAGATAGGTTCGCCGACGTTTTTACCGTAGGCGCGGGCGCGCAGCACCAGATCGAATGCTGATGGCAGCGGATCGACGTAATCAATATTCACCGTCGGCGCCAGGTTGGCGTCTGACCAACGGCCCCAGTCCTCGACGCTGGAAACACCGGTGATCGCCTTCACCTGTTCCGGCATGCCCGGCAGCATAAAGGCGATGGCGTCCGCGTGATATTTAACGGCGGCGTCGTCGACTTTCAGTTTATCGACGGCGCTTTGGTAGGCGGCGATGCTATCGTTTGGCGGACGCTCAAAGTCTATTTTGCCGCGATAGCTGCCCCCTTTGGCCTGCACGATGTGCGGTGGGGCGGCCAGGCTGCCCGACGCGACGCAGGTGTCGGTGCTCAACGCCAGTTCTGGCGACCACACCCGACCGATTTCATAACATTTGTCGACCCAGACGAATTTCTCACCCGCCCCCAGTCCGGCAAGCTGTTTTTTCAGCGGCGTGGACAGGTAGACGTTAAACATCGGCTCAATTTTGTTGTCCGTCACCTTCAGAATAAACGGCACCTTAAAGGTGATGCCGGAGAAGGTAAAGCGGTTGCCCCGATCGTCGAGACTGTAGTTTGTGATGCTGTTCGGGAAGCCCCATTGCTTGACCACCGCCGGTTTCCAGGCGTTGATTTTTTCGTCGATATTCAAAAACAACGTCGCCAGCGTTGGGCTGGACAGGCTGCTGCGACCGAGGCCAATGTAGTTATCGCCACCCATCACGTCCAGCACGGTAGCGCCGTTGTCCAGCGTGCTGCGCTTCTCGTTATGCAGCGCGGTCTGCGGGCGGGTGCCGTCGATAATAAAGAACAGGTTGCGGCGTTTCTGCTTGGTCAGGATGTCATAGGCGGTATTGTTCATCGCCAGATGGTCCGAAGACACCACGATAACGGTATTTTTGAAGTACTCGGACGCCTTGATTTTGTCGATCAGCGCGGCGATATGCTGTTGGCTGCAGGCTACTGCGCTCAGCGACCGATTCTCTTTATTCTGCCAACGGAACGACTTTTTGCTGCAGCTGGCGGAGATAAAGCCGTCCGGGTGATGGGTGTCCACGGTCAAGGCGAACAGCGAGAACTTTTTGTTCTGCTTCGACAGCTCGATGAATTTGTCGAACACCACGTCCAGCACGGTATCGTCGTACCAGCCCCAGTCATTTTTGTAGCCGGGGTCGCTAACCTGTCCGCGTAATTCCTTAAAGCCGTAGGCATGGTCAAAACCGTGCGATTTCAGGAAAGTGTCCTTGCCGGCGAAGGCCAGCTCGGCGCCCTGATAAAAGTAGTTGTCGTACCCGGCGGATTTCAGCACGTCGCCCAGGCAGACGTTTTCCGGGTAAAAGGTGGATACCGCGCTGGAGGCGTTGCCGTCAAAGGGCGCAAACAGTGGGATACCGCACTGTGAAGACACCATACCGGCGATGGTGTAACCGGTGCCGGGCAGCTGTTGGGTATTGCTGAAGTCGATGCTGTTTTCGCGGTGCTGGTTCAGTTCGTCGGTCAGGCCGGGGAAGGTTTGTTGGTCGAAGTAGGTTCTCTCCAGGCTTTCAGCATAGATATACACCAGGTTCGGCGCTTTGCCCTGTACGGTTTTCTTCGGTGCTTTGTAATAGGTGTCAAAGTCGGCGGTATCGCCGCTAATCTGGCTCTTCACCAACAGCGAGATGTCCTGAAAGGCGGGAGTAGTGCCGACGGAAAACAGCGCCAGCAGCACGGCGAGCACGCTGTAAACCACGCTGCTGCTTTTCGCCTTGCGCCGTACCAGACTCCAGGTCAGCAGGGTGAAGATCAGCGCCAGCACCGCCAGCAGGCCGACAAACGGCAGCAGGTATTTACCGACGCCGGCGCCCTTCAGGCTGCTGGTGAGGGTGTAGATCACCGCATCGGTAATGCCGTCACCGGTAAAGTAGTTGCTGGCGATCAGCACCACGTTGAGGATCAGATAGCTGCCCAGCAGCGTCAGCAGGGTGGCCAGCCACCAGCGGTTGGCGGCGGCACGGGTGCGGTAGATTAAAATTGAGGCTAAAAAAAGTGCAAACGAGATTAATGCTGAAACCATCCACCGTACCCTGTCTGATTAAAAAGGAAATCTTAACTGCCCTGGCAAACGCCGCCGACCCAAGCACGACGCGAAAGAGGAAGGGTATAGCGCATTGAAAGCGCCAGGGTCAATGCGTGTTTGCGCTGCCCTGGCGTGGCAGAGTGCGATCGGTCGTTTTTGTGACAATAGTGTGACATGAATCACGCCAGCGAGGCGAAAAGCGGCTGAATGTTGCTCATCCGAGGTTTGGCTCT
The DNA here is from genome assembly GCF_058799445.1 of Serratia sp. GW822-FHT06E05. Lineage (NCBI taxonomy): Bacteria > Pseudomonadati > Pseudomonadota > Gammaproteobacteria > Enterobacterales > Yersiniaceae > Serratia > Serratia sp. GW822-FHT06E05. The sequence goes on along the minus strand of NZ_JBXALM010000002.1, from coordinate 455,324 downwards.
AGCCTTAATGGAGAGCGTCGACGAAACACCTTCACCCTTTTTTTCAGGAGAAAGCCATGCATAGCATTCCCGCCGCCGTACTCGATGATTTGGCCCCGCAGGGGATCCTGCGTGCGGCCATCAATCTGGGCAATCCGGTGTTGGCGCAGAGGGGGCCAGACGGCGAACCTCAGGGGGTATCCGTGACGCTGGCCGGCGCGCTGGCCCGCGAGTTGGGCGTGGCGCTGGAGTTGGTGACCTATGATGCCGCAGGCAAGGTTTTTGCCGCGTTGGAAACCGGAGACTGGAACATCGCCTTTATGGCCATCGAACCAGTGCGGGCGGCGCAGATCGCGTTCAGTGCGCCTTATGCGATCATTGAGGGGACCTATCTGGTGGCCCAGGCGTCTGCCTGGCAACAGGTTGCCGAACTTGATCGGCCCGAGGTGCGCATTGCCGTAGGCCAGGGAGCGGCTTACGACCTGTATCTGTCGCGAACCTTAAAGCAGGCGCAACTGGTACGTGCCGATACCTCCGCCGACGCGATCGCCTTGTTCCTCGAACAGGGGTTGGATGCGGCTGCGGGCGTGCGTCAACCGTTGCTGGCTGCCGCAGCGCAAAACCCGGGGTATCGAGTGCTGGCCGGGCATTTCACTGCCATCCAGCAGGCCATGGCGGTTCCGCGACAAAAAGCGTCGGGGGCGGCCTATGTGCGTGATTTTGTGGAGCGGTGCAAGGCGAGTGGCCTGGTGCTGCAGGCTTTGCAGCGCAGCGGTCAGGGTGACGTTACCGTCGCGCCTTCTGCCTGAGGGGGAATGGCAGGGGCGCGACATACAGCGCCCCTGATAAAGCGAATAACCTTTAATTCAGCTCCACCGCGTATTGCTCCACCGGCGTGATTTTTTTGATCAGCTTGTTGTCGAACAGGAATTGTTCGTAGGCTTGATAGCGCGCTTTATCCAGCTTCGCCGGATCGGTTGCGAACAGCGGCAGGCTGGCTTGCCAGGCCTGTTTGTTCAGCTCGGTATTGAGTTCCGGATGGGCTTTGGCGAACGCCAGCCAGCTTTCCTGCGGATGGGCGTGCAGATAGTCGCTGCCTTTTTTCAGCGCCGCGAGGAATTTTTTGATTTTCGGCTCGGCCAGCGAATCGCGATTGGCGACGATAATCAGCTCGTCGTAGCTCGGCACACCGTAGTCTTCCACGTTAAATACCACCGGATCTTTGCCCTGCAGTTTCAGCTCCAGCGCTTCAATGTTGCGATAGCCGCCGATTACCGCATCGACCTGGCCCGCCAGCAGGGCGCTGGTCAGTTGGAAGTTAACGTTAATCAGTTTGGTTTCATTGGGGTTGAGGTGTTCATGCTCAAGCATGGTCGCCAAGGTGGCTTGTTCGATGCCGCTGACCGAATAGCCGATTTTTTTACCCTTAAGTCCTGCCGGGGTGGTGATGCTTTTATCCAGCGTCATCACGGTATTAAGCGGTGAGTTAATCAGGGTGCCTACGCGCACCAGCGGCAGGCCCTGATCGGTAAAAAAGTGCAGCTGCGGCTGGTAGGTGATGGCCAAATCGGCCTGTTTTGCCGCCACCAGGCGCGGCGGCAGCGCCGGGTCGGAAGGGGGCACAATCTTGACGTCCAACCCTTCGGCCTTGAAGGCGCCGATCTGCTCGGCCACCATGATGGGCGCGTGGTCGGGGTTAATATACCAGTCGAGCACCAGCGTCAGTTTTTCCGCGGCATTGGCCTGGCTTGCCAGCGTGGCGCCGAGCAGCAGCCCGCAGACGGTATTTTTAAGCATGGTTGTTACCCTTGTTGTTGTGAGGCGATCAATCATTTTCCGGTGCCCAGTCGATCAGGCGCAGCAATAGCGCGTCTACCGTCACCCATAGCAAGACGGTCATCAGCACCAAAATAAACAGCGCGGCAAAGCAGATGTCGGTCTGCATGCGCGCGTTGGCGTTAAGCATGACGTAACCCAGGCCTTCCGCCGAGCCAACCCATTCGCCGATGATGGCGCCGATAGGGGCGACGGCGGCGGCCATCCGCAGTCCGGAACCGAAAGCCGGTAGCGCTGCCATCAGCCGCACGTGACGCAGTTGGGCCCAGGGAGAAGCACGTAGGGTACGGGCCAGATCGAGATAATCGTTATTGACCCGGCGTAGCCCATCGAAGAAGGCGGAAGTGACCGGGAAGAAAATCACCAGCACCGCCATTACCACTTTGGCGCTCATGCCAAAGCCGAACCACAGCACCAACAGCGGCGCCAGCGCAAACACCGGGATCGCCTGGCTGGTCAGCACCAACGGCATCAACCAGCGCTGCAGGCGCGGCGAAAAGATCATGCACAGCGCCAGCGTGGCACCGAGCAAAACCCCGGCCAGCAAACCGCAGGCGATCTCCGAGGCGGTGATCAGCGTGTGATAAGCGAGGTACGCCCGGTTGTCCCACAGCGCCTGTGCCACCGCCGAGGGGGAGGGCAACAGGAAGGCGGGGATATCGCCCAGCGTGGCCAGTGCCCACAGCAGCAACAGGCCGGCGAACACCGTCAGGCTGCGACGCATCCGCGACAGACGGCTTTCAGGGAGGTTTTTCATCCGGCGGCCCTCACCAGTTGCAGCAGCAACTCGCTCTGGCTTTTCAGCAGCTGAGGATTGTCCGGCGCTCGCGGCGGTAAGTCCTCGATAACATGACTGTCGTCCAGCCCCGCCGGATAACGGGACAGCACCAGCAGGCGGTGGCTTAGGCGGCAGGCCTCCATGGGGTCGTGGGTGATCAGCAGCACGGTATGCTGCGCCAGCAGTTCGGCGGCCAACTGCTGGATCATGGCGCGGGTGATGGTATCCAGCGCGGAGAAGGGTTCATCCATCAACACAATCGGCTGGCGCTCATACAGCGTGCGGGCAATAGCGGCACGTTGACGCATGCCACCGGACAGTGCGGCAGGCAAGCTGCGGCCATAGCCGGTCAAGCCCACGCGTTCCCGCAGATGTTCCGCCCAGGCGCGGTCGACCTTTTCGCCGCGCAGCCGCGCACCGAGGCTAATATTCTCGTCAATTGTCAGCCAGGGATAGAGCAGATCCTTTTGTCCCATATAGGCGATACGCCCGGTTATCGGCAGGCCATCGCTGCCGATAACCGTACCGGAAGTGGGTTTCGCCAGCCCGGCGATGATCTTCAGCAGGCTGGTCTTCCCCGCGCCGCTGGCGCCGAGTAGGGCAACGAAGCTGCCGCCGGCGATATCGAAATTCAGACCATCGAAAATCACCTGCTGACCAAAGCGCAGGGTCAGATCCCGTACCTGAATACCGGGCCGGGCATTGCCGTACTGCGTGTCGCCGAGGCTCATTGGGCATTCAACCCCATCTGCCAGAAGGCGGATTCCAGGCGGGTGGCGGTGGTGAAAATCGCCGACAGTTCGTTTAGACGGCTTGGGGCACCCCGCTGGAGGCCAACGTTTTCCAGCAGGTCGAGGGAGGCTTGTACGCCGCTCAGATACGTGGGATCACCATAGTTGCGGATCCACGAGGCATAGGGATTGCCTTCCATCACGGTGTTGGGATCGTTAAGCAGGCGCAGGCCGATTTCGGCATAGCCAGCGACGCAGGGCATTAACGCTGCCAGCAGATCCAGAGCATCTCCGGCGTGGCCGATATCGAGCACATAGCGGGTGTAATTGAGGGTTTCCGGCGCTTCGGGTTCGGCGGCTATCTGCGGTTCGCTCAATCCCCAGTCGGCACAATAGGCCAGGTGCAGGGGCAGTTCGGCGACAATGGCATTGAGCGAAGCGGTAGCGGCGCGCATTTCCGGCAGGGTGCGCAGTTTGCTGACCAGCAGGGCATAGGCGCGGGCAAAGTGGATCAGGAACAGATAATCCTGCGTCAGGTAGCGGCGAAAAGCGGGTTCCGGCAGCGTACCGGCGGCCAGTTGCTGAATAAAGGGGTGTGCGACATAGTCCTGCCAGTAACCGCCGGCCTGTTGGCGCAGCTTGCCGTAAAGACCGTTATCGAATAAGGGAGTAAACATGGGACCTCCAAAAGTGAGTGGAGATCCGGGCGCGCTGAGGTGAGGTATGAACAGGCAACCGCCGTGAGGGGATTGCCGACCGTCCCTTCGCTGGCATGACCCAGATCAGGTTCAAAGGGTTCGGCTTGCGCCATCTCAGCCCGTAACAGGACACCCCTCGGAGGAGCCTGTTATACGATATTTACTTTTTGATTACAATGCTCAGGCAGTGTGGCGTTGTGGCGTAAAAGGATCCGTTTAGTGCGATCGGCCACGATATTTCTGGCCGGAAGGGGGCGATTTTTGTCACTGTAATCCGGTCATTAATGAATCTAAGGATCACCCCATGAAGAAAATCGGCTTCCTTTCTTTCGGCCACTGGACGCCTTCGTCGCAGTCGGGCACCCGTTCGGCGGCAGATGCGCTGCTGCAATCCATTGATCTTGCCGTTGCGGCAGAAGAGCTGGGGGCGGATGGGGCTTATTTTCGCGTACACCACTTTGCCCGCCAGCTTGCCTCGCCATTCCCGCTGTTGGCGGCCATCGGCGCCAAAACCCAGCGTATTGAGATCGGCACCGGCGTGATCGACATGCGCTATGAAAATCCGCTTTATATGGTCGAAGATGCCTGCGCCGCCGACCTGATTTCCGGCGGGCGGCTGCAACTGGGCATCAGCCGCGGTTCTCCCGAACAGGTGATTGATGGCTGGCGTTATTTTGGTTACACGCCTGCCGAAGGCGAGACCGAAGCCGATATGGCGCGCCGCCATACCGACGTCCTGTTGGAGGCGCTGCGTGGCGAAGGCTTTGCTGAACCTAACCCGCAACCGATGTTCCCGAACCCGCCGGGCTTGCTGCGGGTAGAACCTTTCTCCGCCGGGCTGCGCGATCGCATCTGGTGGGGCGCCAGCTCAAACGCCACGGCGATCTGGGCGGCGAAGCTGGGCATGAATCTGCAAAGCTCGACGCTGAAAAACGACGAAACCGGCGAGCCCTTCCACGTGCAGCAGGCCAAGCAGATCCGCGCTTATCGCGATGCCTGGAAGGCCGCGGGTCATGCACGCCAGCCGCGGGTGTCGGTCAGCCGCAGCATCTTTGCGCTGATGAACCAGCAGGATCGCAGCTATTTCGGCAACAGCGGTCAGGACAGCGATCAGGTGGGGTATATCGATCAGCAGACTCGCGCGGTATTCGGCCGTAGCTATGCCGCCGAGCCGGAACTGCTGATCAAGCAGTTGGCGCAGGACGAAGCGATTGCCGAAGCCGATACCTTGCTGCTGACCGTGCCCAACCAGTTGGGCGTTGACTACAACGCCCACGTGATTGAGTCGATCCTGACCCATGTCGCCCCGGCGCTGGGCTGGCGCTGATGAGAGAAAACGCTTCTCAAACCGGGAAGCGTTATTGACTTATTTTGTCGATTTTGTATTTTAAGGCCATGCATACATTTCTGATTATCGTCCCCGAAGGGGGCATGCTGTTCGAATCGGCGGGGATCGCCGACATCCTGATGCAGGCCAACCGCTTGCGGCCCGATGACGCGCCGCTCTACCAGATGGCGATAGTCACCACGCAAACTCACCGGGTGGTGCATGGCTTGTCCGGTTTGAATCTGTTGGCCGATCATCGCCTGGCGGATCTCGACCCTGAGGTGGAACGCGATACCATTATCGTTACCGGCAAAGGGGCGACCGAGGAAGAAAGCGCCTTTGTGGTGGATTGGCTCCGCCGTGCGGCCCCCAAAGCGCGGCGCGTGGCCTCCGTTTGCGGTGGGGCGATGCTGCTGGCCGAGGCCGGTCTGCTGGACGGCCGCCGGGCGACCACCCATTGGCGACTGCTGGAAACCTTGCAGGCCCGTTTCCCCAAAGTGAAGGTCGAAAATGGGCCGATTTACGTACAGGATGGTGCGGTCTGGACCTCTGGCGGCGTCAGCTCCGGGTTTGATCTCACGCTGGCGCTGGTGGAGGACGATTACGGTTTCGTGCAGGCCCGCGAAGTGGCGCAGGATTTGGTGATGTTTTTGCGCCGCCCCGGCGGGCAGGCGCAGTTCAGCCGTTACCCACTGAATCAGGCCAAAACACCGGGCCCTATCCGCGATCTGCAGAGCTGGATCCTGGAGAATCTGGCCGAGGATCTTTCCGTTGAGAAACTGGCCGAACGGGTTGCCATGAGTCCGCGCAACTTTACGCGCGTGTTCACGCGTGAAACCGGCATTTCACCCGCCAAATTTGTCGAAGAAGGGCGCTTGTACATCGCCCGTCAGCGTCTGGAACAGAGCTCACAAGGCATTGAACAAATCGCCACCAGCAGCGGTTTCGGCAATGCGCTCAATCTGCGCCGCGTTTTCGAACGGCATCTGCAACTGACCCCAACCGAATACCGCGATCGCTTCCATTCACGCACTTTGGCATAAATTGATCTATAAACGTCATTTACGACATGCTCCCTGCGGCTTAAATTTACACCAGAGCCAATAACGAAGGAGTAGATCATGGTCAAAGTAGGCATTAATGGATTCGGCAGAATCGGCAGGAATGTTTTGCGTGCTGCGTTAGGTCGCAGCGACTTTGAAGTTGTGGCGATCAATGATTTGACCGACAGCAAAACCCTGGCGCATCTGCTGAAATACGATTCGCTCTCGGGCCGGCTGGCGGCCAGCGTCGAGGCCGGTGAAAACCAGCTGCTGCTGGACGGCAGGCCAATTCATGTCTTCTCTGAAAGAGATCCGGGCGCCATTCCATGGAAAAGCGTGGGCGTAGACGTGGTGATCGAAGCGACCGGTTTTTTTGCCGACAAAGCCAAGGCGGAAGTGCACATCACGCGTGGTGGCGCCAAGCGAGTGATTATCTCTGCGCCGGCAAAAGACGACGACATTACGATAGTGATGGGTGTTAACCAGGATCAGTACGATCCGGCCAAGCATCGGGTGGTCAGCAACGGCAGTTGTACCACCAACGGTTTGGCGCCCGCCGCGCAGGTGCTGCATCAAGCCTTTGGTATTGAGTACGGCCTGATGAACACCACCCATGCCTACACCAACAGCCAGGCGCTGCACGATCAGCCGGAAAAAGATTTACGGGGCGCCCGTGCCGCCGCGGAGTCGATTGTGCCTTACTCCAGCGGTGCGGCGAAAGCGCTCGGTAAGGTGATCCCGAGCCTGGATGGCCGCCTGACCGGTTATTCGCTACGAGTGCCGGTGCCGGTGGTCTCTATCGTCGACCTGACGGTCACGCTGAAACGCGAAGTGACCAGCGAAGAAATCAACGCCGCTTTCCGCCAGGCTGCGGAGTCAGGGCCACTGAAGGGCATTCTCGGTTACAGCGATGAGCCTTTGGTGTCGAGCGATTATAAAGGCGACCCGCGCTCGTCGATTATTGATGGGCTTTCCACGCTGGTGATCGGCGGCAAGTTGGTCAAGGTGCTTGCCTGGTACGACAACGAGTGGGGGTTCTCTAACCGCCTGGTCGATCTGGCGGTGCTGATGGAAAAACGCGGGTTGTAAATGCCTCGCGGTCGAACATGTTCGTCCTTTCACTCAGGCAATAGCCCCCATCAGGGGCTATTAAGGCCGTTGACAAAGTGCTGTGTTGTTTAATGGTAGGGGCGCTGCATGCTGCGCCCGATAGCATAATCAATGCGTTAAATCGGGTCGAACATGTTCGACCCCTACCGGTTTAGCCTTTTCGAGTGTTTGTCAGTAGTCTGAATAGCCCCCTCCAGGGGGCTATTCAACGTCAATTCAGAGCTGTGCAATACGCATTAACTCTTCTTTCGCCCCAGGGGCCACCGCCAGCACCGGCCCGCCGCGCAGTAAACGTTCCCCTTCGGTATTGAACGGGTGGGTCCAGCCACCGGCTTCGTTCACCAGACAGTAACCTGCCAGACAGTCCCAGGCGTGCATGTAGGGTTCGTAATAGCCCACCAGCCGTCCTGCCGCCACCCAGGCCAACATCATGGCGCCGGAACCGTTGCGGAAGAAACTGCCGCCCACGGCGGTGATTGCGGCGGCAATTTCGCCGACGCGTTCCGGTTTAACATAGCTGTTGGCACCAAAACCGGTGACGTGGTTTTGCATGGTGCGCTTGGGATCCACCCGCAGTGGTTTGCCGTTGAGGGTAGCCCCCGCGCCGCGCGCGGCCTTAAAACACTCCTGCTGGCAGGGGGCAACAATTACGCCGATCACCGGCTCGCCCAGATGGATCACCGCCACGGACACGCACCAGTTCGGCATGCCGTTAACGAATGGGCTGGTGCCGTCGATCGGATCCACCACCCAGGTGTAACCGGAATCGCCGGGTTGCAGGCCAAACTCTTCGCCCAGAAAACCGTCTTGCGGGAATTGGCGGGCGATGTGTTCACGGATCAGCAGTTCAACCTCGCGATCGGCAATCGAAACCACGTCTTGCGCATCGCGTTTGGTTTCAATCACCAGGCTCTCGCGGCGGTTAAAATAATCCAGCGCCTTGGCTCCGGCTTCGCGGGCCGCCTGTTCTGCCAGCGTCAGGCGCTGAGTAATCTGTTCGTTCATCTTCATTCCTTAACGTTGTTAGGATCACTGGGCAATCAGTGCCAGACCCTGAGTTTTGAAGTCAATGGCCACACGGGTGGTCGGTGCCAATTGGCGTTCCATCTGCACATCGACAATAAACAGCGCGCCGAGATCGGTTTTTACTTCATATTCGATATGGTCCCCAAGCCAGGTGCTATGGGTGACTTCGCCGTTCAAGGCGCCGCTTTGCTCCGGCAGTAGGGTGATAAACTGCGGGCGTACCGACAGTTGCGCTGCGCCGGGACGCGCCTTGCCACCCGGTACCCGGTACTGGCGGCTGCCGAGGGTGATCAGCGCTTCGCCGCCGACCACTTGTTGTATGTCACAGGGCAGGATATTGGCCTCGCCCATAAAGTCGGCGATAAACACCGACGCCGGCGAATGGTAAAGCTCCTGCGGCGCGCCCTGTTGGGCAATATGCCCTTCTTTCATGACGATAATCTTATCGGAGACCGCCAGGGCTTCTTCCTGATCGTGGGTCACATAGACCGCCGTGAAGCCGAGGCGCTGCTGCAAATCGCGGATCTCGGTGCGGACGCGGCGACGCAGCCGTTCGTCAAGGTTGGATAAGGGTTCGTCGAGCAGCAGCACCTGCGGTTCCAGCACCAGGGCACGCGCCACGGCGATGCGCTGTTGCTGGCCGCCGGAGAGCTCAGAGGGCAGGCGTTGGCCCATGCTTTCCAGACCGACCAATTTCAGCCCTTCACGTGCCCGATCCTGTGCCTCTTTGCGCGACAGGCCGCTGGCGAGCAGGCCGTACATCACGTTATCCAGCGAGTTCATGTGCGGGAACAGCGCGTAGGATTGAAACACCATCGCGACGTCGCGCTCGTTGGCGGGCAGATGCGTGACCTCCTTGCCGCCAATCAGAATACGGCCTGAGGTCGGGTGTTCCAGACCGGCCAGCAGGCGCAGGGTAGTGGTCTTGCCGCAGCCGGAAGGGCCAAGCAGCGTCACCAGCGTGCCGGGCTCGACGGTGAGTGAAAGCCCGGGCAAGGCGGTGAAATCGGCAAACTGTTTGGTGACGTTCTCAAACACCACCGAGCCGGAACGAATGGCAGTCATACGGCATTCTCCTGATGTAAGGCCGGTGGTGGCGTCACCGGCGGTGTGGTAATACGGATGGCACGGCGCAGGCGACGTTCGCCCACCAGCAGTTGGAAAGTGAGGATCACCGCCAGCATCACCACGATAAGCACGGAGGAGTAGGCGATGGCCACGCCGTATTCCCCGTTTTCGACCAGCCCGACGATGTAGGAGGTGGCCATGTTGTACTGGGCGCTGACCAGGAAAATCACCGCGCTGATGGAGGTGATCGCGCGCACAAAGGCGTAAACCAGTGCCGCGCTGATGGCCGGTTTCAACAGCGGCAGGATCACTTTGCGCAGGGTGCGGAAACTGCTGGCGCGCAGGGTCAGCGAGGCTTCATCCAGGCTGCGATCCAACTGACTCATGGCGGCGATCCCACCCCGAACGCCGACCGGCATATTGCGGAACACAAAGCAGGCGACCAGGATCAGGGCGGTGCCGGTGATTTCCAGCGGCGGCAGGTTGTAGGCCATGATGTAACTGACGCCGATCACCGTGCCGGGGATGGCAAAGCTGAGCATCAACATAAACTCGAAGGTCTGGCGGCCGGCAAACTTCTGCCGCACGATCAGCCAGGCGGTGAGCAAGCCGACGATGGCCGTGAGCGGGGCGGCGATCAGCGCGATTTCCAACGTGGTCCAGAACGAGTTCCAGGCGACGCCGGTCCAGACGATCTGGCCGCTGTTCCAGTGGAAACCGAAGGCGCGAGCGTAATGGCCCAGCGTCAGGCTGCTGTCGAGTCCCCATGACTGCACGAAGCCGCCGATCAGGATCATGCCGTAGATAACCAGCGTGAACAGGCCCCAGGGGATCACCAACGCGTACACGCCGTAGCGCAAGCCCCGCGGCAATCCACAGTGGGTGCCGGAATCCCCTTTGCCGGTAACGGTGGCGAAGCTTTTCCCTGCCAACCACAGGCGCTGCAAAATAAAGGCGCTGAGGGTAAAGCACAGCAGGATAATCGCCAGCACGGCGGCGCGGCTCGGATCGTTTTGCGCGCCGACCACCGAGAAGAAGATTTCGGTCGACAGCACGCCGTGGCTGCCGCCCAGCACCATCGGGTTACCGAAGTCCGCCATGCTTTCGATAAAGCTGATCAGGAAGGCGTTGGCCAACCCGGGCGCCATCAGCGGCAGGGAAACGTAGCGGAAAGTGCGCCAGCGGTTGGCGCGCAGCGTTTGCGAAGCTTCTTCCAGCGAGGGGCTGACGCCTTCCACCACGCCAATCAACACCAGAAAGGCAATCGGGGTAAAGGAGAGCACCTGAGCAATCCAGATACCGGTCAGGCCATAAAGCCAGCGGCCGGGTTCAATGCCGAACACCCCGGCGAGCAGCTCGGTCACCACCCCGGCACGGCCAAACAGCAGCATCAACGCCAGGCCGATCACGAACGGCGGCGTAATGATCGGCAGCACCGTCAACATGCGCAGCCCTTTTTTGAACGGCAGTGGCGTGCGAGTGGCAGCCAGGGCAAAAGCCAGGCCGAGCAGCGTGGATCCGCTGGCGGTCATCAGCGCCAACGTCAGGGTGCGCCAGGCGGTACCGCAGCTGCCGCCCTTCAGGCAGCTCAGGCTCCAAATGGCCGGATCCTGCATATTAGCGATCAGGCCGTCGGGCTTGAACGATCCGTCCACGTCCTGCACCGAGGCGACAAACATGCTCAGCACCGGGTAAAGCACGAAAGTGGTGACCAGCGCGACCAGCAGCACAATGGCGGCGACCACAAAGGCATCTCCCTTCAGCACGCCGCGTTCGGCCAGCGCGAAAGAGAACAGCAGCAAAAATGTGGTGATCAGTAAAATAGCGCCGGCGCCAAAAGCGGGCTGGCCGTCGCTGAGTGCGCCGAACAGGTGTTCGCTCCACTGCCAGTTCCAGCCGCTATAACCAATGGCATGGCCTTCAAACAGCAGAAACACCACGCCGACCAGGCTGGCAGCGATCAGCAACTGCGAGCGAAAACGGCCAATTTTCAGCAGGCGAGCCAGTGCGCAAACCAGCAGCATCAGCAGGGCAATCGCCAGCCAGGGGCGTTGAAACGTCAGTATTTGCCACAGAGCGGGTGCACTCGCCTGATCCTGCCACAGCGTAGTTAGCCAGCCAAAGTCGAAGAACCCGGCTTCCTGGCTGTACCAGGGCAGCAACAACAGTGCCAGTGCGCCCAGCACGAGGGCCCCGTCAAGGCGGCGGTTTTGAGCATTCATCTTAACCTCGAGAGTTCATATGTCCTTCACCGCGCCCTGCATGGGCGAGCGTGACCTCGCCCGGTTTATTACAGAGCGCATCGCATGCGGGAGGGAAGGGCTTGAATTACTGGGCGCTGGCGCCGATCTCTTTATCCCAACGGCTGAGCAGGGCCTTGCGTTTTTCTGTCGCACCGTAGGTTTTAAAGTCGTAGTCGATCAGCTTGATGTTTTCGAAGCGCGGTGCGTATTCGGAAATTGCCGCGTTGCGATTTGACGGCAACTGGAAGGATTTGGCGTCTTTCATGTGCGATTGGGCGTCAGCGCTGAGCGCCCAGTCGTACCACACCTTGGCTTCCTTGAGGTTGCGCGCGCCTTTCACGATCGACATGGAGCCAATTTCAAACCCGGTCCCTTCGCAAGGTGCAACCGCCTTGATCGGGAAGCCATCGACCTGCATCGCGACGGCATCGTGCATAAAGACGATGCCGACGGTGGTTTCGCCGCGTGCCGCCGCTTTCACCGGTGCCGAGCCGGATTTGGTGTACTGCGAGATGTTGGCGTTAAGCTTTTTCAGGTAGTCGAAGGCCGGTTCTTCCCCCATGATTTGCACCAGCGTGGCGAGGGTGTTGTACGCGGTGCCGGAAGAGTTTGGGTTGGCCATTTGGATTTCGCCTTTGTAAGCCGGATCCAGCAGATCGCTCCAGCAGGCGGGCACCTTGAGTTTTTTCTCTGCCAGCAGTTTGGTGTTGTAGCCCCAGCCCAGTGCCCCGGCGTAGACGCCAACGGTACGGTAGCCGGCACTTTCGGCCTGTTTGCGCGCCCAGTCGTGCTGCTGATCCAGCAGCGGTGACTGGTAAGGCTGGGTTAACCCCTCGTCGGCGGCCTGCATATGCGGATCGCCAGTGCCTGCCCACCAAATATCGGTGCGCGGGTTGCGGGCTTCGGTACGAATACGTGCATAGGCTTCCCCGGCGGAGAGGCGCACCATACTGACTTTGATATCCGGGTGCTGTTTCTCAAACAGATTGGTCATTTGCTCACAGACCACCACGTCGGCGGAGCAGATCATATTCAGTTTCCCGGCAGCCTGAGCTGGCAGGGCAGAGAGTGCTGTGCCGGCGGCGAGGACCGCCATCAGAGTAACGCGTTGCATGGTGTTCTCCTTGGTTGTGTAGGGTGGCGATACGTTGTCGCCTATTCTTTTTGCACGTGTGTGCAAATAACTAGAGGATAAAAATTGCGCTGTCAATCGCGTGATGAAACAATTCAACCTACTCGTCACAAAAATGAAACAAATTGACCGCTAAAAATTTGCACAGCTTTGCAAAATGCGGCAAACTTTTCTCAGGGCGCGTAACGGATGGAAGTGAAGATGGCGATGGACAAGGCGATGATCAGTGCGAAAGACGTAGCGGAACTGGCCGGGGTCTCCCGTTCGGCGGTCTCGCGGACTTATACGCCCGGCGCAAGCGTGTCGGCGACAACCCGCGAAAGGGTGATGCGAGCGGCCGAAGAGCTGGGTTATCACGTTAATCATTTGGCGCGGGGACTGGTGCGCAACCGCAGTGGCATTGTCTGCCTGATCGTTTCGGAGCTGGCGACGCCTTATCGGGCCAGCCTGGTGCGATTACTGACCCAGCATCTGCAGGATGCGGGAAAAATCGCCATGTTGATTAACACCGATCGCTCCGATGACAGCGTGTCCCAGGCATTGCAGCAGGCGATTAACTTCCGCGCAGATGCTTCTTTTGTACTCTCCGGCATGCCGGACAGCGGCATCGCCCGCCTGTGTCACAAACACGGCCAGCGGCTGGTGCTGATCAACCGTAACGATACCTTGCCCGGCTCGCTCAGCATCCGGCTGGATAACGAAGAGGCGGCCGGCAGGGTGGTGATGGCGTTTGCCCGTGCGGGCTGCCGACGCATTGCATTCGCCAACTCATTGGCCGGTACACCAAGCCTGATGGCGCGTGAGCGCGGTTTTCTGCAGGCGGCGGAAGCTGCGGGGCTGGAGGTGAGCGTCGAGCGTTTTGGCACCACCTCTTATGAGAGCGGCCAGATCCTGGCGCACCGCTTGCTGACCCGGCGTGAACGCCCTGATGCGGTATTCTGCGTCACCGATTTGCTGGCCTGCGGTTTTATGGACGAGGCGCGCCATCGTTTTGGGCTACGTATTCCGCAAGATCTATGCGTCGCGGGCTACGACGATATTCCGCAGGCGGCGTGGTCCTCTTATAACCTCACCACCTTTACCCAGCCGGTGGCGTTATTTGCTCAGGATGCGGTTTCCTGGCTGATGGCGGAAGAGCAGAAGGAAGAAAATACGATGCCGACGCTGGGCCAGGAGATACCGGGTGAAACCCGGCTGTATCATGCCGATTTCGTCTGGCGCGGCACCATTCGCGGTGCCTGACACAAATCCGTTACCCATTCGGGCTTGTCATCTGTCGATCGTTCTACAATGTTCTCTGCATGCGAAGGGTAGCTAGAACGAGCCTCAAAAAGTTTGCGCGGAGTGGGATCGTATTCAAAGGGCTCTGACAGTCTGCTCGGTGCCAGGAGCGGGTGCTGTTTTCCAACTCTTACCCCAGCCTGCGTGTAACCTTATCTTCATCCCTTAAATTCTCAACGTATCGATAACTGCTCGCAGAGCGGGCGACACATTGCGGTGCGGATAATAGAGAAATGAGCCCTCCAGTCGCTGACTGTAGCGTTGTAAAACTCTGATGAGTGAACCCTGTTCTAAATCGTCTGACACTAACTCTTCCGGGACATAAGCCAGCCCCAAGCTCAGCCTGGCGGCTTTGGCTTCCATATAGCTGTCAGAAAACGCCCATTGACCCTGCGGCCGATGCGTGATTTTTTTGCCGCCCTGATTAAGTTCCCATGCGTACAGGCTGCCGTCGCCGAACTGATAAGCTATACAGGGATGAACAACTAAATCTGCGGGGACTTGCGGAAAGCCATAGCGACGAAAGTGATCTGGCGTACCGACAATGGTCATCTCCATGTCAGGGGAAATACGAACAGCAATCATGCCACTCCCAACTTCTGGCCCCAGACGTACACCGGCATCGAATCGCTCAGCGATAATATCGACAAACCGGCTTTCACTAATGAGTTCCAGTCGGATGTCGGGGTAGTGCTGCTTAAATATCGCAAGCTTCGGCAGGAGCACCTTATCAATCGCGTGCTGACTGGCATTGATGCGTACCGTACCTGATAGGGACTGGCGATAATTGGCCAGCGTGGCGAGTCCCATATCTAAAGCATCGAATCCTGACTCAAGGGTCCGGTAGAGTTGTTCACCGGCATGGGTAAGCGATAATCTGCGCGTGGTGCGCACCAGAAGTTGAACGCCCAGTCGTTCTTCAAGTTCGCGTACAGAGCGGCTGATTCCTGATTGTGCCAGGCCAAGGCGTTGTGCCGCGGCGGTAAAACTCCCTTCCCGCACCACCTGCATGAACAGGTATAAATCGTTATAGTTTCCCCGTTTAGCCATCATCCCTCCCTCGCTACCGGCGTTAATATTTAGAACAAAATGGTATTAATCTTAGCATTTTTCACCCCCTAATCAGCACTATTACTGCTAACTATAATGTGCGCATTAGCAGCAAAGCACAGCAGCGCTGTCCGTATGACACCTGTATCTATTACGTTTTATGAGGGGATTTTGATGACTGCTTTCACCAAAAAACTGACAGCCGCGATACCCGCCATGCTGCTATGCGCATCATTAAGTGGAGTCACAAATATGAGTTATGCCGATACAACTAATCCTAACGCGCCTGTTTCGCTGATCGTTAAATGGGATAAAACCTTTGCTGAAAGCACGAAAGTTGATCACCGTAAAGTGACCTTTCAGAACCGCTACGGGATCACCTTGGTCGGAGATCTCTACATTCCGAAGGATCGTGGCGAACGTAAGCTGTCGGCTATTGCCGTCAGCGGCCCCTTCGGTGCGGTGAAAGAGCAGTCCAGCGGCCTGTATGCGCAGACGCTGGCGGAACAGGGGTTTGTTACCCTGGCGTTCGACCCTTCTTATACGGGCGAGAGCGGTGGCTACCCGCGCAATGTCGCGTCTCCCGATATCAACACCGAGGATTTCAGCGCGGCGGTTGATTTCTTAGGCCTGCAAAATGAGGTGGATCGCCATCGTATCGGGCTGCTAGGTATTTGCGGCTGGGGCGGCATGGCCTTAAACGACGCCGTGATGGATACCCGCGTCAAAGCGGTGGCGACCAGCGTGATGTATGACATGAGCCGCGCGATGGGGCATGGCGTGGGCGATGGCAAAGACCGTTATACCACCGCCGATCGCCGTGCCGTTCTGCAATACCTGAACGCCCAGCGCTGGAAGGATGCGGAAAATGGTGCTTTCGCGCCCGGCGGGCATGATATCTATGTGGATGAGAAGGGCAACGTCAGTGCGTCGGATCGTATTTTGCCGGAAACGTTACCCGCCAATCCCAATCCTGTTCTGAAAGAGTTCTTCGATTATTATCGCATGCCTCGCGGTTTTCATCCGCGTTCGGTCAACTCAACCGGTGCCTGGAATGCAACCATGCCGCTGTCATTTATGAGTATGCCGCTGCTGAGTTATGCGAATGAAGTCACTATCCCTACACTCATCGTGACCGGCGAAAAAGCCCATTCACGCTATTTTGCTGAAGATGCCTTTAAGGCGATCGGCAGCAAAGAGAAAGAGTTAGTGATTGTCCCTGGGGCAAACCACGTCGATCTGTACGACAACGTTGCGGGTAAGATCCCGTTTGCTAAATTTGAGCACTTTTTCAAAACAAACTTAAGATAATGGCCTGAAGCCGTCTGATATTTGCAGGCGACTGTTCATCGCCCGCACTTCATTCTTAACCACGTTTTTGTCGTTATTCTCTGAATAACGTCTGTCCCGGCTGCGGCTGTATCTCGCCGGGGCGATATAAAGAGATGCTGATAATGTCCATAGTAAGTCTGAAAAAATCACCCAATAAAACAGATGCATACTGGGGGGGCGTATTTGCCATGACGCTTTGCGTGTTTGTGCTGATCGCTTCCGAGTTTATGCCGGTCAGTCTGCTTACGCTCATTGCCAGTGATTTACACATTACTGAAGGGCTGGCAGGGCAAGGAATTGCCATATCTGGCGCGCTGGCGGTACTGACCAGCCTGACTATCTCCCATGTTGCCGGAGATCTGAATCGAAAATATCTTCTGCTGGGGCTGACGGTCTTAATGGCCATATCGGGAATAGTTATCGCCATGGCGCCTAACTATCCGGTTTATATGCTGGGGAGGGCTCTGATTGGCGTCGTCATCGGTGGATTCTGGTCAATGTCGGCTGCAACTGCCATTCGGCTCGTGCCGCAGCACCAGGTTACCCGCGCGCTGGCGATTTTTAACGGCGGCAACGCGCTGGCTACCGTTGTGGCTGCCCCACTTGGTAGCTACCTGGGGACGACCGTCGGTTGGCGTGGGGCCTTTTTGTGCCTCGTCCCCCTTGCGATGGCCGCGTTCATATGGCTATGGGTCAGCCTACCTATGATGGATATCGATAAAAAACAAAAGCCACAGAGATCTGTGCTTCGTCTGTTCAGAGTTTCTATCGTACCAACGGGACTGATGGCCTGCGGACTGTTTTTCATGGGACAATTTGCCTTATTTACCTACGTGCGTCCCTTTCTTGAGACCGTAGCCCGCGTAGGTCCTTCCGGGCTCTCTCTGATTTTGCTCGCAATAGGCGTAGCAGGTTTTGTCGGTACAATGTTTGTATCGACGTTCCTGAACGCCAGGTTTTATCAGACCTTAATCATGATCCCCCTGCTTATGGCAGCGACTGCCGGCACGTTACTGTTGGTTGGACACAGCATCTGGGCTGTTGCCATTTTGCTAAGCCTGTGGGGGCTGCTGGCGACGGCTGCGCCAACGGGATGGTGGACGTGGATTGCACGGGCGTTGCCCGAAGATGCAGAGGCGGGTGGTGGTCTCATGGTTGCGGTGATCCAGTTCTCGATTGCGCTTGGTTCAACGGCTGGAGGTCTGATATTCGACAGTCTGGGATGGCGAAGTACTTTTGGTTTGAGTGGTTTTTTACTTCTGGGGGCGGTCGCGATGACATTTGTCACATCCCGTCAAAGCAGTAAAGCGTACTAGCATAATCCATTTATTTCTGGCGTGCTCTTTGTCATGGGATATGGCAGAGAGCCGAATGTCTGCTCTCGCTCATAGCAGACGCCATGTCCCTCGGGCCAGACCGTTTGGTACCTGGGCGGAGGTAAAAACCGGTTGTACTAATCATTAGGGAACAATCACAGCTTATTAGCCCCCTCTACATGCTCAGAAGACGCATTTGAAACATCCAGTTGATATAGATAAATACTGGTTGAAAAGGTGCCAGGAATGTCTGAATAATATTCCTGTTCTATTGATATTTAGGTGAATTTGGAGCAATAAGTGGGAGCGTCTGAAACAGTAAATAAAATCGTTATGCTGGTAGTTGTGGGCAGCCTTGCTACGGGGTGCGTGCCGTTACATCCTTCCGGCTGCCATAAGACTACGGCGACGGGAAGTTGCAGTTCTGGCCGCTGGGATGATCAGGATGAATGGGGCGCGCAAGCGCGTGCAATCAGGGCTGCAGTTAATGCCAAACTTGTTGAGCCAGAAAAGTGGAAGGGAAGGAAATGCCGGTTGCATATAGAATTTGAACAGGATGGCTCGGCTTCAAACATATCAACTAGTAACGGCGATAAAGCATATTGCGAGGCGGTAAAATCAGCGGCCCAAAATGCAAAATTCCCAGTTTTCACCAACCCGGAGCTATATCGAGATTTTCAAAAATCCGGCTTCGATATGCGTGGTTAACCACATAATGATCATCTCAATGTCCGCTCCTCGCTCTCACCAGACCTTCAGCGTCACGTGTTTGTCTGCCGCGTGCCAACAGCGGACATTATGCTAATCAATGATCAGGTTGGAGCGTGCGTTTAGCCAGTTTCTTTTGCAGAATGATAACGATAATTGGGAGCCCTGATGCGGAAATTGCACATATCGCCAGCAACGTGTTTATATTTTGTGGCGTCATGCCTTGATCAGGTAATAGAAAAGCGGACAGGAAAAATGCGACAGTTGTAATCAGATACATTATTGATGTCTGTAATGAAGAGAATCCCGCTCGATGCCCGTCATCAGGAAACTGAATCGTAACCGCCGAAGATGAAACCAGGCGACTGTAAGATGCGCCGAGAAACAAAGTGATAAATAGCGCCGCATGCGGATAGCCAAGGATGGGTATTAGCAAGCTCAGTATAAAGACGATGGTTGACCCTGTAGCCAGAATCAAAGTAGAAACACGGGAGGTTAACGCGCCTGTCATTTTTGTAGACAGGTACCCTGTAACACCTCCGCCGAAGAACAGCCAAGGCAACAGGTCTTGAGAAGCGCCCAATTGCTGTGTCATTAATGGTACCAGAATGGGAATGACCAGCATTGGACTAAACTGTACCAGCGCATTACTGGAAGCAAACAGTAAAGTATCCGCATCGAGAGGCAGCGCGTGGTGTGTGTCGAAATAGACTGGGTCTTTAGGGATGATGGAGACAATCAGTGGTAATGCCAAAAAACACAGTGTGCTGATTAACCACAAAGCGACATGCCAACCATAATGAGTGCACAAAAATAATATAGTGGGCATTCCTACAATGCTTACCATCGAAAATGACGCAATCACCGTTGCCAACATTTTTCCGCGCAAGTTAGTCGGTGCGTGATTTATCAATATACTGATACCCACACCCATAGTCGTACCTCCAACCAATCCTGCACAGAATCGTAATGTAAGCAGAAGACTAAAATTGGAGGTGAATGTAGTCAAAAGTGTCAGCAGGCCGAGTAGTGCCATATTGGCGATTAAAAAACGTTTCTTATTGAAACCACCAATCCAGTAAAAGGCGATAATTCCCGACAGGACTGCCCCTGATGTGTACATACCAGATACATAGCCTGAGAATGATACAGGAACTGAGAAATCTGCTGCCATAAAAGCAAAAACAGGGTTGAACATCATATATTCCAGCGCATTAGTGAACTGGATAAAAGCCATTACAATAGCTATCCGTATGAGGGTTTTATGATTCAATGGCTTTGAGAGCAGTAGCATAGCAAGCGACCTATAGATGAAAGATATCCGAGTTTAACTGCTATCAATAGTGCTCATTAGATGGTAAAAATGGCATTTATTATTATCATATATGGGATAATTAATGCGGTCGGCTCTTGATTTTAATACCCTCAAAGTGTTCATTGCTGTGGTTGAAAGAGAAAGTTTTGTTGGGGCAGCGAAAGTCCTTGAAATGCCGACATCCAATGTGAGTCGTTGTATTTCTCAGTTAGAAGAAAAACTGAATCTTCAGCTCATTGAGCGCAGCACCCGACATATGAAACTCACCCAGGCGGGGCACTTGCTCTATACCCGAGCGAAGCCATTACTGGAGGCGCTTGAGCAAACTGAGACAGAATTAACCTTGCGGCAAATGCAACTCAAGGGTCCATTACGCATCTGTATTCCCAATGAAATAGGTCCTGCATTGCTGGGTTCTGTTGTTGCCGATTTCGCCTGTCTGTACCCGGATCTGGAGATCAGCTGCGTTACAAATTTGTCCGGTTTTGAATCCCTGCGAGATGATCTGGATTTAGCTATCATTGTCAGCCGTGGTCAGATGGACGACAGTGACTATATAGCCCGTCATCTGGTGACTATCCCTTGCAGCATCGTTGCAGCCCCCTCCGTCATTGAGCGTTATGGCACCCCTTCGCGTATACAGCAATTTGAAGAATTACCCTGTATTACAACGGTAAGTGCACTGAAAGGTGCTCCCTGGCAGTTTGTTAATAACAAGGGGGGATTCGAGACTATTAAGGTCAAAAGCCATTATCGGGTAAACAGCGGAGAGATGGCAGGACGAGCGGCGATATCAGGTGTCGGCTTTGCCATTCTATCGAAACAAGCATGCCAACCCTACATCAACGATGGACGGTTAATCGAGATTGATTTTGAACAATCGGCAGCCCCATTGCAATTGTTCGCACTTTATTCAGATCGGCGTTACTTACCCGCTAAAACAAGAGCGCTCATTGATTTCATGCATCAGAAATTGAGTAACATATCCTTCGCAACATAAGGCCGCATTGAATAGTCACAGAGAGCCCCGTTGGCGCAATGAGCCTCAAAACACAGAACGCCTGCTTCCCCTCAAATTGCACATCAACGTCCGTCTGCTTTAAAAACAGGCTTGGCGGGGGATGCTTTCCGTTTTGTCAGCGGATCCCTTAAACTACCTTGCGCAGGTCACAACCTATGGGCTATGACCATGCACGGCCGTAATTCTGGGTTTTTAAACGGGTGAGTTAGCGCCATTGCCGGAATGTTCATCGGTGTCTGTTGATAGAATCCCTCGATCCGATTCGCGCTGACGCGCCAGGTGCCCCGACGAACCAAGAGGGAGGGCAGCTATTCATACCAAGGAAGTAAGATGTTTTTGCCAGATTCAAGCTTTACAAAAACCGTATATCAATCGTCATTTGCAGAATGAGTCGTCAGCTGTTTGTTGCTCTGGATGGGCCCAAGGGCGCCGGTAAAACCACACTGTTGGAAGCCATTACGAAAAGACTAAGGGCAGACAACAAGAAGGTGATCCGACTTTGTGAGAAAAAAAGCGATCCCTACAGGGCGGAAACCATGGCCCTTGTTAACAAACTCGCCAGAAATCCCACTCTGGATTTGGAACTGGAGGTCTGTGCGCGCTTTGCGGATAGCCGTGCATGGATTTCCCGGCATGTGCTGACTAAACAGCCACCGGACAGCATTATCTTGATGGATCGCTGGTATCCCTCGGATGCCGCGTTTCGTCGGATGCTTCCATTTGCCGAGATTTTACAGCTCAACATTGAACGAAACGTGCGAACGCCAGACCTGCATGTCGGGGTTGTTACTGCGCCTGAGATCTCATGGGCGAGGGCCGCGGCTCGGCCGCGTGGGCTAAGCAGTACGGTGATTCATAAGCTGGAAGAGCATGTTGCTTGTACCCATGCGTTCGAGAGAGAAATTGCAAACCACGGCTGGTTTTTATGCCGTAATGAAGGCCTACTCGAAGACGCAACGATGCAGGTGATTGCTGAGATCTACAAAGTGTCTGGATGCCCATAGTCATCGGTGGGCAGAGCTTGCGCCACTCTTCAACTCTGTGTGAGCCTCAGAAAAGCTATAGTGCTTCCTGGCCGAAAGCACTGAACACCGTTAACGCGGCATCGTTATGGATAACATCGGATTCTGTCAAAGATTCAGTAATCCCGAACAGCAAAAAGCCCGCTTAAGTTTCCTTAAGCGGGCTTCTCTAATATGGCTCCTCTGACTGGACTCGAACCAGTGACATACGGATTAACAGTCCGCCGTTCTACCGACTGAACTACAGAGGAATTGTCTGAACGGGGCGCATCATATCCAGCCACCTGGAGTGTGTCAACGCTAAATTCGCCGATTCGGTGTGACTGCTCAGCATCTGAGCAATGCGGCCGACTTAAGGCAGTTCCGTACCGGTATCGGCCTGAAGCCGTTGTAAACGCGCCAGCGGATCCTGCTTATAGAAGCGGGTGAAATGTTGGTACAGCGCTGGAAAGCGGTTGGCCAACAGCTCGGGTGCGCTGAAAAAATACTCCGACAGTACGGCGAAGCACTCGGCTGGATCGGTGGCGGCGTAAGCGTCCATGCTGGCGGCTTCTTCACCCACCATGTCGATCTCGTCCTGCAGATTTTCCATTGCTGCGTGCAAGTCATGTTCCCAGGCGGCAATGTCGCGCAGCGGAAGAGGGGGCACACCGGTGGCGCTGCCGCCGTTGCGCATATCCAGCTTGTGGACGGCTTCGTGGATCACCAGGTTAAAGCCGGAAAGATCGAACGAGTCCTGCACGTCCTGCCAGTTAAGCACGATCGGCCCCTGTTCCCAGCTTTGACCGGACTGCACCACCGGCCCGGAGTGCACCAGGCCGAAGTCGTCCTGCCATTCGTCCTCTACCACAAAGGGCGTTGGGTAGAGCAGGATCTCATTGAAACCGTCGAGGCATTCGGCACCCAGCTCAAGCACCGGCAGGGCGAACAGCAGGGCGATGCGTGCCTGCATCTGTGACGTCAACTGCAGCCCCTGCAAGGGGACGATGCTTTTTTGCTGTAAAATCTGCCCGGCAACGGCAATCAGCCGCTGTTGTTCCTGCTCATCCAAAGGAGAAAGCAGAGGGATTGCCAGCGCGTCTTGCCACTGGGCAAGCGTTTCCGCCTGCGGTTGTTGCGTTTTCCACGGCCATTTAATCATCGCGTTGCTCGTAAAATCGTCACTTGAACATTCGGCTGGAGGCTAACTCTGTAAAAATGCCGCAAAAAGGGGCATGATAGCAAGCACTTGAAGGAGAGATGCCGGAGCGGCTGAACGGACCAGTCTCGAAAACTGGAGTAGGGGCAACTCTACCGGGGGTTCAAATCCCCCTCTCTCCGCCATTATTCAATCACTTACAGATGATTTTGTCTGTGATCCACGCCTCACCCGTCCTCACGCAATAAAAAAACACCGCTGCCGTTATTCTTAATGATCCGTCACCCGAAACTCTTTGCGATATAAGGACGGGGACGTTTTGAACTGCCGTTGAAAATGCCTGCGCATTGACAGCGCAGTGGCGAAACCTGCAGCCTGTGCGATGCGTTCAACCGGCTGGTCAGTTTTCTCCAGGAAGCGCTGTGCCATCGCCAGTCGTTGGTTCAACAGCCACTGCATCACGCTGGTGCCGGTGGTTTGCTGAAAACGGCGGGTAAAGCTGCGGCGGCTCATGCAGGCTCTTTCCGCCAGTTGGTCCAGCGTCAGCGGCTGCTGCAGATTTTCTGTCGCCCAATTCAGCGTTTGCATAAATCTGTCCCCTCCGGCGGTGTTATACACCGGCTGCTCGATAAACTGCGCCTGGCCCCCTTGTCGATGCGGCGGCACCACCAACTGCCGGGCTACCGCATTGGCTGTCTCTGCGCCACAACGCTTGCGTACCAGATGCAGGCAGCAGTCGATGCTGGCGGCGGTTCCTGCCGAAGTGACGATATCGTCGTTATCCACGTACAGCACGTTCTTGTCTATGGAGACCTGCGGATAGCGCTGCAGGAAGTCCGACATCCACCGCCAATGGGTGGTTGCCGGTCGTCCATTGAGCAGCCCGGCTGCCGCCAGAACAAACGCCCCCATGCACAACCCGACCAGAGTAGCACCGCGCGCATGGGCACTGAGCAAGGCATCGATTAACTGTGTCGGTGGCAGGACTTCGGGATCGCTCCAGCTCGGTACTATCACCATATCGGCTTGTGCCAGCGCCGCCAGCCCATACTCCGCGATAATCGAGAAGCCGGCGTTGGTTTTCAATGGCCCAGGCTCGGTGGCGCAAATCAATAATTGATACGCCGGTTCGCCTTTGCCGTTTAACGCCTTCTCAAAGACCGCGCAGGGGACCGAAAGGTGAAACGGGATGATATTGTTAAAAACCACGATACCCACTTTAAGTGGCGACATACGGCTTCCTTTGATGGTTAAACGCCGGCAGGAAATTTGGCCTGATGGTATCGCTTTTGGGTGTTGCGCTATCTGTTATCACGCCCCCAAAACCCACAGAATTTATCCCGACCCTGGCAGGATATTGCCTGCTGTTTTCTGCTCTAACAAGGATAAATGAGAATGAAAAAACTGATGGCTTGCAGCGCATTGACGCTCTCGATGGTGGCTTCCAGCCTGGCTTTTTCCGCCGACACGCCAGCCGCACCGACCATTCGTACCCTGAGTGGTGCCCAGCCAACGCAATCCTTATCAGCCAATGCCACGGCGCTGTTAGTGATTGATTATCAAAATGAATATTTTATAGGCAAAATGCCGATCCCCGACGGCGTTAAGGCGTTGAAAAATACGCAGCGCTTAGTCAGTTTCGCCCATCAGCATAAGATGCCGGTGTTTTTTGTGCGTCATCTTGGCCCGGCGAATGGCCCTCTGTTTGCCGAAGGGAGCAAGTTCGCCGAATTCCATCCTGACCTGCAACCCTCTGGCGGCGATCGTATTATTACCAAAGCCACTCCCAGCTCGTTTGTCGGTACCGATCTGGATCGTCAACTTAAGCAGGCCGGTATCAAGCAGCTGGTGATCGGCGGTTTGATGACCCATATGTGTGTTTCATCAACGGCGCGCGACGCGGTACCGCTGGGGTATACGGTGATTATTCCTGAAGATGCCACCGCCACCCGCGATCTGGCTACCTGGGACAACCAAATTGTCGACCACGCCGTGCTGCAACGTGCCGCGCTGGCCGGGGTAGCCGATGTGTTTGCCGAAATCAAAACCACCGATCAGGTATTGGCGCTGCCGGTGAATTGAGCGGCTTAATGGAGTGCCGCTGTGCTCAAACAGACAGCGGCATTGCGGCTTCTGCGTGGGAGGGGAATGGAGCTGGGGGACTACGAATGAAACGCGTTACGCGAAGATATAGTTTTTTCTCCAAGGTCAGATATACTCCTCAAAATTGGTTATCCGTCGTACATAACGCTGCGATCAGAAGCTTGGGTTGGGCAATGTTTTTGCTCCGACGCTGCTCTGTGCGCTCAAACAGTTTCTCTTCGTAGGCCTTAATAACAGGTGCGAACGCCGATGACGAATATTACGCCTTCCATCAAGCTGAGAAGTTTTCTCCAGATGGCCCCTTATCTGGCCATGCGAGGGGTATCGTCGTTGGAGTTCTTTCAACGCCTTGGCATTTCCCCAAACATTTTCCAAAACCCCGATATCTGGATCCCGCGATCGGCCTGTTTTCGTATTGCCAATGAAATGGCTGCCATCACGCAGGATCCTTTTGGTGGCGCCTATGTGGGGCACCTGACCGAAATTCGTTCGCTTGGCGTTTGGGGCGAAATGATCATGAACTCAACGAATATCGCCCAGGCCTGTGCGCTGGCGGCAACCCACGCGGCCATGCTGCATCAGGGGGGAGAAGTAAACATTGTCACCGAAGGCCGTACGACGAAACTCATCCACCAATTCACCGGGCAATATGAAGCCGATCCGCGGCAATTTATCCTCGGCAGTTTGGCGGTGCTCAGAAAAGTTCCGCTGATGTCCGGCGAGCCTTCTTCCATCCGTGTTCACATCAAGTCCTCGAGGGAAAGAGGGGACGACGCGCTTGAAGAGTGCCTGGGGCCGAATCTGGTGATGAATTCGAACTACAACATGATTGAGTTCGACCGCGATTTGCTCGAGATCCCGCTGAAAAATATCCGTGATGAGGCCTGGAAAACTACCGAAGCCTTGCGGACGACGGTTGAAACGGCAGGCGCGTTAATCAAGCGGATCGCCGATCCGGAGCAGCCTAAACTTACCGTTATTTCCAAAAGCATCAGGCTGTCACCGAGAACCCTGCAGCGTCGTCTCAAGTATTGCGGTGTCGAATTCGAAGCCCTGCGTGATGAAACCCGTCGCTGCGAAGCTCTGCAGCTCATGGCCAGCGGCAAATACTCGGCGACGGAAATTGCCTATATGGTCGGTTACAGCGATCAGGCGCACTTTACTCGCGCTTTTAAACGCTGGACCGGAAGCACACCGTCGTTTTACCGCTCAGCCTCAAAGAAAGGGTGAGCGTCAACTTCCTCGCAGCCACAAACACGCCAAAGATTTCTCCCTCATTTTAATGCCTCCTGGGGTCATCCGACTCTGGGTGCTTTGCGTCACCAGCAATTTCTCCCAATCGATAACGCTCAGCAACAATAAAGCCCATCTCCCCTGTATTTTGCCTCCCTTATGCCTGCTGGCTTTATCTTTGGCGTCAAATGGCAAGTCTCTTTCGAGGCGTTCTTATACAGTCCGCTAAGACAATTCCTAGCGTCGCTGGCGATGTGTTCAGAGATCGCAAAATAAGAAAGGATTGGCATTGGGAAACTGTATTAATTCATACCATCAGGGGGGTTACATGACTTATCTATCCACGGCCAGCGTGGTCGCACTCACATTGGCAACATTGGCAAGTGCGAACGCTCAATCCGTCGCGGGCGAAGTGATGCCGGTGGGCGTCGATAATTTTATCCGTGCCGAGTCCGATCTCTATATGGGCAATATGGTGAAGGAGGGCGGTCTGGGACGGTTTGTGCATAGTCGCGAACCCGTTGCCATCGACGCGCAAAGTGTCATCCGCATGAATCGGGATACGCTTTATTCGAGTGCGGTATTCGATCTTGATGCCGGCCCGGTCACCATCAGCTTGCCTGAAGCGGGTAAAAGATTCATGTCGATGCTGGTGGTCAATGAAGATCACTACGTACCCGCCGTCTTTTACGGCGCCGGCAGCCGTACTTTAACCAAAGATGCGGTCGGCACTCGCTATGTTTTTGTCGCGATCCGTACGCTGGTCGATCCCTCCGATCGCAAAGACCTTGAGCAGGTACATGTACTGCAGGATGCCATCAAGGTCAGTCAGGCACGGGCAGGGGAATTCGTCGTACCGAAATGGGATCCGGTGAGTCAGAAAAAGATGCGCGATGCCCTATTGGTACTCGGTGCTACGCTCCCTAACTATAACCAGGCTTTTGGTACCAAGAGCTCGGTTGATCCTATTCAGCATTTGATTGCCACAGCTTCCGGCTGGGGCGGCAATCCGAGCAAGGACGCCATCTATCTCGGCGGCGTGATGCCGAAAAATGATGGGAAAACCGTTTATCGGCTCAAGGTCGGGCAGGTTCCGGTTAAAAGTTTCTGGTCCGTGAGCGTTTATAACGCCGCCGGTTATTTTGAAAAGAACCCCTATGATGCTTATTCGTTAAATAACCTCACCGCTAAAAAAAGTGATGATGGCTCGATTATGATCCAATTTGGGGGCTGCGACGGCAAGATCGCCAACTGTTTGCCGACAATGCCAGGCTGGAATTATACCGTCAGGCTTTATCAGCCTGGTAACGAAATTCTTAACGGTAAATGGCATTTCCCACAGCCGCAGTGATCCGTTTTATTTAGTCGAGGCGGCCAGCTTGCATGGTCGAAAATAATCGCCCCCGGTAGCGGTGGATTTATAACGTGGCCGGGGCAAGTATTCATGATTTGGCTGTTTTGGCGCGGCAGAGAATTCCGTCCTGAACCGAATAACACGGTGGGGGAATTACTGCGAGGCAATGAGAGTGCCATTCCCCTGCGGCATAAACCGAATCTGGAGGCAACAATGAAAAAATCATGTCATCCCTTATATCTGATCGCGCCGTTAGCCGGTCTGTTGTATTCCGGCATTGCGGCGGCGAATGACACGGGCCCGGTGATTACCGACCCCCATTTTAAGCTGGCGCCAGGCTACCTGGAACCCGCCAGCCTACCGGTGCATTTAGCCTTGCTGGGGGCACCGCCAAAACCGGACTCTGCGGCTTTCGCACGCGATGAAGAAGCCAGGCGGGCCGCATTGGCTTTACGCGGCAGCGCTCGTGAAAAGCTGGCCGCGACGGATGCCGAATTGACGTTCCCGGCCCCGGCTCAGGCGTTTTCGTGCTCGCTGGGCACTGACATCAACCAGAAAAATACCCCGCACCTCTACTCTATGATGCAGCGCGTATTGACGGATGCCGGTGGCTCAACCTATGCCGGAAAGAATGCCTATAACCGTACTCGCCCGTTTGTGCAGCACAACGAGGGAACTTGCCGCAAGGACATGGAGCCCCTGTTGAAAAATGACGGTTCCTGGCCGTCCGGGCACTCGGCGGCAGGCTGGGCGTGGGGATTGGTATTGGCCGAAATCCAGCCGGCACGGGCGACAGAGCTGTTGGCCCGCGGTTTGGCCTTTGGCCAAAGCCGTGTGATTTGTGATGCGCATTGGCAAAGTGACGTGGACGCGGGCCGCATCATGGGCGCCGCCACGGTAGCCGTTCTGCACGGCAATCCCGCTTTTATGGCAGATTTGGCTGCCGCGAAGCGCGAGGTGCAGGAGGCAACCAGGGCGAGCCTGAAACCTACCGAATCCTGCGCGGCTGAACGTGTTGCGCTCTCCCTGAGTATGCATTGAGAGGGCCATGGTCATGATGAACGGTGACAATCGATCAAACAGGTTTGCCGGACGCTTCCTGCCCGCTGCGTTATTAGCTTTTGGCGTTATCAGCTTCCCGGCAGAGGCGGTTCAACCGTTATCTGCGGGCTATCAGGCGGCGGACGAATGGCAGTTCACATTCGCGCCTTATGTATGGGCCGCAGGGATCCGGGGAGATATCGGCCACCGGTCGACCGGAACGCAGTTTATGAAAACCGATTTCTCCGACATCGCCCGCGATCTCGATGTGGCGGTGATGGGCATGGGGGTGGCGCGGAAAGGGCGTTACAGCCTGCTGGTGGACTTGATGTACATCGATACCACGACTCGTAACGATTTACCCGATGGCGCGCCGGCAGATCGCCTGAAGGTGGATAACAGGACGGTGTCAGGGTTCCTGGGCGGAGGATATACCCTGCTGGAAAAAGGCGGTGGTCGCCTTGATGCCGCGGGCGGTGCCAGGGTCTGGTACAGCAGCACCCGGTTAACTTTCCAGGGGGGAGATGCCGGCGGGATATCGGGTAGCGATCGAGCGACCTGGATAGATGCGGTCGCGGGATTGCGCGGGCACTATGCGCTGACGCCGACAGTCTGGCTGTCGGCCTGGGGATTGGCCGGGGGTGGGCAGTCCCGATTGGACTGGGATGTGGCAGGATTGGTGGGGTGGGAATTTATGTCGGGTTTCTCTGCGGTGGCCGGTTACCGGGCGATGGGGGTCGACTATCGTCATGACGGCTTCGTGTATGACGTGGTGCAGCAGGGGCCAATATTGGGGGTGAGCGGCAGATTTTAACAGGGGAAATATAACGATCTCTCTAAAGGCTTGTCAGCCTGCGTGCCGCCAAAAATAATTAATACTGCTCAGAGAGTGGAATAAAAAACCTTAATTTAAAAATAATATCATTGTGCCACTGGTAGCGTGAATTAAGTTGTGATTTTAAATTAACAGCTTGAGTAATTGTTTATCATTGAATTGTTTTGCAAGCCACTTTCACATGTTTAGTGGCTTTTGGGCTGGCTTCTATTTACAGGCAGAGAATAAGGGGGGCTATTTAAGAAACTGCTAGCAAGGTGAAAACCATTATTAATGGGGTTGGGTAAACTCGGATTTTAATTTTCCACTTTTAAAACAATAACCGGATGAGGCGTGTCCGGCGCTTATTTTCGCTTGCCGGAATAGAGGGCGACCAGACCGCGAAACAGACGAGTATTTAAGGAAGAATGACATTATGGCAATTAGCAAAAGAAAGCGGGTCCATGCTTTTTGGTTGATGGCTGCGCTACCGCTGTGTGCAAAGGCAGCTGCGCCGGTGGAGCAGGCGGTCAGTACCTCTGTTGCGCCACATTCGGCTGCAAGCGAGGCGATCCCTACCTTTGCGTTGGGGGCCGGGGTGGTGGTCAGCCCGCTGTATGAAGGCTCCTCGCGTTACGCGGTTTTCCCTTCACTGGTGGCGAAAGCCGTGATGCCGACGGAGAACTGGGGCACGTTTACGGCTGCATTTCCTGAAGGACTGCGGTGGGATCTGCCGAACCTGTCGACGTTCGGCGTAGCGCTGTTGGTGGGTTATGATCCTGGCCGCAAGGAAAAAATCCGTACCCTGGGGGGCCACAACAGCTACCTGAAGGGGATGGGGGATCTGGACAACTCAGCGATGGTGGGGGCGGAAGCCTACTGGGGGCTCTCCGCCAGCCGACTGTTTGTTCGCGGCTGGCAAGCGACCCGCAGCCGTGAATACGGTGGCGAGGATCTGGGGCACACGGCGTATCTTGAAGCGGGGGCCTCCAGCGCATTGCCGCTGTCTTCTGCGCTGACGCTGGACTCCGCGCTATACGGCACCTGGGGTGATAAGGACGACATGATGGCTCACTTCGGGGTGACAGGCGAACAGGCGGCACGTACCGATTTTCGTGAGTATCACACCGGTGGGGGCATGCGGGATGTGACGCTCAAAACCGGTCTGACCTGGCAACTGCAGCCTCACCTGGCGTTACAGGGCGGGATGAAGCTCTATGCCCTGACCGCAGGGGCACGCCGCAGCCCGTTGACCGATAACAGCGTCGGCGCAGGCTTTTACCTGAATGCCCTGTATCAATTCTGATTCTGTCTTTGGTTGAATCCTGTCCCTCGCCACCTTCAGGGTGGGCTGAGGGACAGGCCCTAGTGGTGTTTATCGAAGCGGTAAACCAAGGCTAAAGCTATCAGCAGCAGCAACAGCGGTGGGGCCAGCGTCGTGAGTGGAACATTGAGCGAAAACAGCAGCCCGAGGTTGAGGATAATCTGGTAGATAATGTAGGTCAGCAACCCCACGATCACCCCTACGGCTAAACGGCTGCCTAGCCCGGGTGCGCGAGGAATACTGAAGGTGAAGGGGATGGCCAATAAAATCATCGCCAGGACCAACAGGGGGCGGCCCAATTTTTGCCATAACGCGATCCGGTACTCGGTACTGGGTTGCTGCGAACTTTGCAGGTAGGTGATGTACTGTTTCAACTGTTTGATGGAGAAGCTGTCGGCAGGCAAGGTCAGCCCTTTGAGGTTCATTCCGGCAAAAAGGGATTGCCAGAGCAAAGTATCCTGGGTTTGTACGCTCTCTTTTTTGTTGTCCCATTTTTTCTGCATAACTTTATGCAGCGTCCACAGTCCGTTATCGGCCGTGGTGGCCGTCTCCGCATACACATAGGACTCCAGCGTGAGGTCGTCTTGGTAGCGGAATATCTCAATCCCGACGGGTTGGCTATGCTCGTCCAGAGATTTCACGGTAACAAATTCATTGCCCTTTCGGGCCCACAGGGCGTTACCCGCATCCGTGGCATTGCCGGTTTTTGCCAGGGCGCCGTCTTTAAGCTGCAATGCGCGTTGTTGCAGAGGGGAAGCGACCCATTCATCGAGTGCGCCTAACGACAGGTTGATAAACAGGCCAGCGTAGAGCGTTACCAGAGCAATGCGGAAAATTGAAAAACCGGCGGTGCGGATTGCCGTTAATTCCAGGCTTTTCGACATTTGGCCCAGCCCGATGATACCGCCAAGCAGCGCGATAAAAGGCCCCAGATCCACCAGGCTTCGGGGCAATGTCATCAACACCACCAGTAATGCCTGGTTCCAATGGTAGCCGTTAGGGGTGACGTCCTCGAGTTCATTGATCAGATTGAAGGTGGTAAACAACGGGATTAACAATCCGGCCGCGGCGGCAAAGCCGATAAAGAGATTACGGATCAAATAACGGCTGAAGATGTTCATCGCAAGGGTTTCCGCAGCAGGGAAAAATCGCGCGCAATCAGGATCAGCATCCCAGCCAGCATGAGTATCGGTACCAGCCAGACGCCCGGCGTGGTGGGGAGGGTCCCGTTAGCGACCAATGTCCGACAGATATTCCCGCCATAAAAAATGGCGGTAAACAGCACGGTCAGGGGCAGCAAGGTGGCATAACGCCCCTGACGGGGTTTGATGCGGCTAAAGGGGATAGCCAATAACACCATCAACAGAGTGGTGACGCCGCGGCTTTCTCGCCATTGTAATTCAGCCCGGTCTGCGGGATCCGATGAGCGCGATAATTCCCCCAGCGAGGCTGATTTGCGCTTCACTTCCAGGCTTTCGATAAAGGGCTTCAGTGATATCTTGAAGTTATTGTAATTCTGCATGTTGTCGTCGGTACCTTTGCGCTCCAGCACATAGGCCGTGCCCGTTTTCAGTATCACGGAGGGGCTTGAAGGCGAAGGATCTATGACCTCGACGGAATGAGCCCGATAGAGGCTGGTATTATTGGCCGAACGTGAATAAATCAATGCATCCGTCAGGTGGTTTGAGGCCGGGTCAATGCGTGAGGCCATGATCATTCGGCCGCTGCCATTAACGTTAAACTTGTTCGCCTGCAGATGGCTGACATCCAGCACCGATTGCGACTGGCGTTCCAACTGATAAATGTTGCCGTACGCCCAGGGTCTGCCATACAGGGACAGCAGGGTGACTAACAGGGCCAGCGGAATGGCGAGTACCAACACCGCCTTGTACAGCCGCCACGGGCTGGCACCTGAGGCGTGAATGGCGGTGATTTCGGAATCGCTGTAGAGCTGCCCCAGCGCCACCGCGACGGAAACATAGAGGCCTACCGGCAGCAGCATCTCCAGGGCAATCAATATTTTATAGCAGACAACGTCGAATACGATGTGCAGCGCCAGTGTGCCGTTGGCGGCCTCGGTGAGATAGCGCTGGGCCGAATAACTGGCAAACATGAAAATCAGAAAACCCACGATGATCATCACCAATCGGCGGATTTCAACCATGATATAGCGCTCAATCAACACCATAAGTTATAGACGTCCCTTATTATCAAACGCATGTTTTGCAGAGGAAGACCGGCTTTCAGCTTGTGTTTCATCATGATTGATCATGGTTAATCAGCTTTTGCAGCAGGGCGATGACCTGGTTAACCTCATCAGGGGTCAGAGCACCGTCTTTTGCCCATTGGACGCGGCCTTGTTTATCCAGCACCAAAATGGTTGAGTTCTCTTCTGGCAGTTGCCAGGCTTGACGTACCAGCCCATCGCTATCGACGATAAATTGCGCCCAGGGATAATGCCTTTTGTTTTTCTCAATTTTGCCGCGGACGAAAAAACCGGTACCGGGGATCGCATCGTCAGTATTGACGATGGTGGTGGGCTGAAAACGGTCGTTTGGAAAGTTGGCCTCTTTGACGGCGGTAATCAGCATCGAGTTCTTCTTTTTGGCCGAGGTACGGCCGGCGATGCACTGGATCACCCGCACTTTGCCTGCCAGTTCTGCACTGTCCCATTTCTTGTAGCTGAAAGTGTCATTTTCAAGCAGCAACTCACCCCGATCGGCGATGACAACCGGCACGACAGGCTTACCCTGAACAAAATTATGTGCGGATGCCATCAGCGGCAACAGCAGCAGTGGCAAGGGCAGTAACCTGCGTAGCATCATGAAAATAACCCTAATTTATCAATGGCTGTGGCCGGGGGAGCGGTAATCTCCCCCAGTAACAGTTACATAGGATAGCGCTCGAGAAGTAACTCCAGGCGTTGGCGGATATCGACATCCAGCATTGTGGGTTCGTCATAGGATTTCCCCCCCGCCAGCTTGTCCGCCACCATCACATCGTGGCGATCTCCCATTAGCCCGTTAATCGCGGCCAGGAATCTGGAGATCTGCAGAGCCTCGCGGTTGCCTGGATCTATCGATCTCAGCGTGTCGTAAAAAGAGACTTGCTGGCTGACGATTTTCCGCACGTCGTGGAACTGCTTTCCCGTGAGCTCTGGATTGACAATGAGCTCCTGGAGCGCGCGCATTTGTTCCTGCCGGTAGGCAATAAAATCACTCTCGGTTTCTAACTGAATATGTCGCAAAGCATAATTCACCAGCGACCAGACCGGCCTGCTGAGCAGCAGCCGAAGAAGATTGCCGTAGAATTTTAGGTTCTGTTGGTTGCCATTGCGAAACGCGTCCTGAAAATGGCCGAGCACCACGGTGGTGGTGTGAAAAAGGCGGCCGGCACTGTGCTTTTTGCTGTAAAGACGCTGGGCAAAGCGTAAATGTTTATAGCGCGCGCGAATATATTTGTAGCGCATGCGCGTCGCGGCGGGTAAGTCTGAATCCTTAAGAAAATCATTTACTAAGCCCAGGAGTTCTCGTCGGGTGAAACCGTCCTCCCAAAATTGCAGGCACAGGGCGTAATTATCCTGAATGCTCTCATAGGAACATTGCAAATCAATATGTTGTGGCAAACTGATATTTGCATCAACAATGTCATCCGTCTCTACGGCAATAAACAGTAACTGCGTAGTTTCAGCAGAGAATTTTTTCCCGTTGCTGCTATTCATCATTGATTACTCTCTCTGGATACATTGAATCCCAGTAAATAGCGATTACGGTAAGCGCCTATCGTCGGTATGAGCGTCAATAAAACGTCCAAACATTGGCCTGCCAGATAAGCGAAGGCCGCACCCTGCACACCAAACAGATGAGACATGCCCACCAGCAGCGCTATATAGGCGATCGCAGAAAAAGTCTGCACAATCAAGAAGGCCCGCTGTTTGCCCGCCATGAACAATAAGGATTCCTGCGGGAAGCCCAGCATGGAAACGATAATGGCGCCCAGCATGATTTGGATTAAATCATAGGCTTGCAAATATTGCTGGCCGAACACAAAGGAAATTAATGGCTTACCTACAACGATGACCAGCAGCGCCACGGCGAGACCTATGCCTCCAGCCAACAACGCTGATCTGAGGCCCAGCATCCAGGGTTTGCTGGTTCGGGGATCCAGACGCATGATCTCAGGGTAGAAGCTTTTTTCCAGCAGCTTGGCCGGGGTCCCCGTGGCATCAAAGAAGGTCATCGCGATTTTGAACAGCCCGGCGGCGGCCGGCCCCAAAACGACGCCGACTAACACCGTACTGCACGAGTTACGGGTAGCCCAAATAGTATGGGCAAAATTGGTGGTCCAGACGAAATTCCAGGCGCCTTCGATACGACGTGCGGTTTTGAATAGGCGTGGTTTCAATGCGTTATGAATATCTCTGCGGTGCAGTTCACGCGCGGCGAACCACCAAAATAGCGTGCCGCCGATCAAGTTGGAGGCATACCATGTGACGATGAACCCTGGAAATCCCCAATCAAAATAATAGGACAGCACGCTGCCGACGGCCTGCAGGAAGGGCTTGATGGCCTGCTGAACGGCAATCAGGTCGAAGCGATCAAACGCGCGTAAAATTCCCGTAGGGGTGGACGACGTCATCGACGGGATTAAGGTGCAGTAAAGGATCGCGAGCCAGAAACTTTCGGTATCCAACCCTAAGGCGTGCGAAAGGAAAGGGAGCAGCAACATGCCGCCCAGTACCGCAATGGTGCCGCTGGCAATATCCAGACCGAACGAAAATGAAATGACGTCACGAAAGCGTTGAATGTTTTGACGTTCCAGCGCCGGAGTCCCAAATTGGACAACGAATTGCCACGTCTGAAACTTGATAAAGTCGCTGACTGCTTTGGTATAGGCTTGAATAACAACCAGAACACCGAACATTTCAGGCGACATGCCTTTGCCGGCGCAAGAAAGCGCAAGCAGCCCGAGCAGGGCGCTGGCTACACTGCCGGAACCTAAATAAGCGGCGTTACGTAAGATGGAACGAAAAGCCCCATCGGAAAACCAATGCTTCATGGTAAAACCAGCCATACTGACCACTTCAGGTTATCAATAGCTCAGCGGACATAAGCTGGCCTTGCATACATATCCGGTACGACGAAACTCAAAGATATGTATCCGTTCATGGAGTGAAAAGTAAAGAATCGCCCGTTTTGCTTGGCGACACTCTCACCAGGATTGATAGCGGCTCAATCCCTATTTTACATTGCGAGCGACAGGCTCGGGTAAAACTTTCACACCTGAAATATAATCATGAAAATCTCTCCGATAATACTTTTCCAGGCTGAGAAAATTTTACCATTCAATGCTGTTTAGTCATCCTTCCGGTACTGGTATTCATTTTAAAACATGATCAAAAAGTGCGTTTTCCTGATTTTTTGGTAATAAACATTAGCGTTGTTTACCCCTGAATCTTAATAGTGAACGATATTATCGACATGTCTGTAGATGAATGAATTCGCTATCCGAGAGAAGCCTGGGGACGCGAAGGGATCATTGCGACGGAGGATATTGCATTCAGCGCTTTTTCCAGTACTTCATCGTAAGGCGCTTTAGCATCCAACTCTATAATTCTGGAACCATTATATTGCAGCCGAACCATGGCAGAGATTTTGTCCTTCAGTTCTTCGTAGCTGTGATCGGGCTTACGTGAAAAGGCGGTATCGACATCAATATCGAGGCGAATGATAAGTTCGGGGCGGCATAAGGCCATTGATTGATATAAACGTTTTTCGCGCGCCGCTAAGCGAGTCATTAACCAGCCTTTTGCCCGCTCTACGCCAATGCCCGGCCCGTCATAATAAAAACCGGAAATTTCAGCCTGCGGAAAACGGTCGCTAATCACCAGCACGCCGCTCTCTGCCAGACGCTGTACTTTGCGTAAATTAGCCGCACGCCACACTGAAAAACCATACATAATCAGGGCTGCCCAGAGTGCCGGCGGCTTATTGCTCATGCGCTGAGTCTTGTCGGACTTGGCGGCCAGGCGGCGTTCAAGCCAGACACCAATAACCGGCAGGCGCTTAATTTTGTCGCCATCTTCACCGGAGATCAGCCCTAAATAACGCCGTTCCGTTGCCCGGTATTTTTGCAGGTTTTTGACCAAATCGGCGGTAAGCGTGGATTTCCCCGTACCGTCACTGCCCACGACCGCAATCAGGCCGGTAATCACGGTCGATGAATCATCGCTGGCGGTATTTGATTTATCTGTTTGCATTTTTTTCAGTATTAATAAGTTATCGGCAGACTAAACCTTGGGTGTCGCCAGGGAGGTTCGAATGGCACGCAGCGATTCATCAAGAATTTTACCCGCCGGCTCTCGCCCATCTAAATCCAGTATGTTCGCGCCGTTAAAAGTAAGATGCGGAATGACGGCAATCTTTTCGCGCAGCGCAGAAAGTTTATGATCGGGTTTGCGCGAGAATGCGGTTTCTTCATCAATATCCAGACGAATCAATAAGAAAGGTGGATATGATGCCATCCACTGATACAGCCTTTTCTCATGTTTTCTCAACCAGCGTACCCAGCGATTACCGCCATCCGTTTTTGCCAGCTGCGGCCCATCAAAACGAAAACCCGCCACTTCCGCTTGCGGATAGCGATCGGTGACCAGTAATTGCCCTCTGCGGCTTTTTGCCAGCATGCGGCGAAACTTATAAACGCGCCAATATGACAACAAAAAGATCACCAGCGTGGTCAGATTACCCGGCGGTGTTGAAGGATGTTCATGAACGCGATCGGACTTCGCCAGTAAATAACGACCAAAGGGCGCGCCAATAATCGGCAAGTTGCTGATCCATTCCCCAATACGTCCCGAAGACTGGCCGAGATAAAGTAATTCTGTCGGTTCTTGCGATGAGAGATGATTGACCAGACTGGCAGCCAAGGTCGATTTTCCCGAGCCATCACAACCCGTTATTGCAATTACGCGCACGGGGGGATGATTAGCAATGGGCATTGTCTTTTGACTCACAATAATTGGTCCAACTCAAAGAAACTATTGTATTATAACCAGCCTTGGGTTCAAGATATTTATTGAGTATTATCTCAGTGCTATTCAAATTTGTTTGTTATTTGTGATTATGTTTTGGTGAGTCCGTCTTGTTTTTTTGTGCTAACCACAGCTGGGATTGTTCTTATAGCTCTTAATGCTAATTAGGCGTTGCCGCACCGGGTAATGGAACAGGTTTCTTCATTGTTTTCTTAATCTTTTGTGTGCTTTAGTCTGGGGGTGGCAATATTTATTCCCCATGGCTTTGATAACGTCATTAAGCGACTTTTTGTTTTCGAAATGGTACATTTTTACAGGTGTCTTAGAAGAGAATCTTATTATGAATTCAAAATTCCCGCCGCTTATTGCGGTAATTGGCAGCGATGGCTCGGGTAAGTCTACCGTTTGTGAATATCTCATTGAGTATGTGAAAAAATACGGTCCTGCAGTGAAGGTGCATCTGGGTAAGCAGGCAGGAAATGTCGGGCGTGCGGTTTCGCAACTCCCGCTGATGGGAAATTCTGTTGGCAAGGCCATCGAACGCAATACTAAAAAAGTGAAATCCAAAAAATCCACGGTGGGGCTGTTGCCGGGTTTGGTCATCATCACTTTCGTTTTGCGTCGGCTGCTGCGTTTTCGCCGGATGTTGGCTTTTCGTCGACAAGGTCTGATCGTATTAACCGACCGTTTCCCGCAGGTACAAATCCCCGGCGCCTACGATGGCACCGTATTTCCCGAAAATACTCAAGGCAGCCATTTTGTCAGATGGTTGGCGGGGCGCGAACGCAAAGCTTTTCAATGGATGGCGGATAATAAGCCAGACCTGGTGATCAAGTTGAATGTGGATCTGGACGTCGCTTGCGCACGTAAACCCGATCATCGCAAAGAAGCGTTAGCCAAAAAGATTGCCGTTACGCCACTGCTCACTT
Organism: Serratia sp. GW822-FHT06E05; assembly: GCF_058799445.1. Taxonomy (NCBI): domain Bacteria; kingdom Pseudomonadati; phylum Pseudomonadota; class Gammaproteobacteria; order Enterobacterales; family Yersiniaceae; genus Serratia; species Serratia sp. GW822-FHT06E05. The sequence continues at coordinate 416,339 of NZ_JBXALM010000002.1, read as the reverse complement.
TTGAAGGTGCGGAAATTGCGGATGTCGATGCCAATAAACCGCTCGATGAAGTGTTATCCGCCGCTGAAAAAGCCGTCGCAGAGTTTATGCAAGCGCAGGGATATAGCTTTGTAGTCGAAGGCGAATCGGTAGCGACCCACTGATTATTTCAGTTCTCGCAGTCAGAAAGTTTGATTCCAGTGCCGATAACTTTTTCGGCACTGGCAGGCAAGGTGAAGAGTGTTTTCGATGGGAACACTGCCTTTGAGTTTTATGAGCAGCGGGACGTCATTATTTTTTTAGCGCGGCAAAAGCCCCAATGATCTTATCAATCTCTTCATCACTGTGCGCGGCGTTAACGCTGCATCGCAGGAGCGTTATGCCGGCCGGTGCTGCCGGAGGTAACACCAGATTGACATAAACACCTTTGGCGATCAGGTCGCGCCAGAATTGCAAACCCTCTTCTTTCGAACCAATCATCACCGGTACCACCGGGCTGATGCGCGGCCCCAGCTCGTAGCCCAGCTTGGCCAGTCCCTGATAGAGCCGATGCGCGTTACTCCAGAGTTTTTCCCGCAGTTCAGGATGTTGCGCGATCTTTTTCAAAGAAGCGCGCACCGAAGCGATACTGGATGGCGAAGGCGAAGCGGTAAAAATATAAGGACGACTGCTGTAGCGCAGCACTTCCATATCTTTGCCGCCCACGGCAAAGCCGCCGATAGAGGCCAGGCTTTTACTGAACGTGCCCAGAATAATATCAACATCTTGCTCAACGCCCAGCTCTTCAGCCAGACCTCGCCCGTGAGCCCCCATCACGCCGAATGAATGCGCTTCGTCTACCAGCAAATAACCGCCGAGCCGCCGTTTGATGTCGACGATTTCAACCAGCGGAGCAACGTCGCCCAGCATGCTGTAAATGCCTTCGACGATGATGATCGCGTCTCGGGCACGTTCGCCAAGGCGCACCATGCGACGTTCCAGATCTTTGGCATCGTTATGGCGGAAGCGAATGATTTCAGCGCCGCCCAGGGCGCAGGCATCATAAATACTGGCGTGGCTGTCCGCGTCGATCAGCACGACCGAGCCGGGGGTTGCCAGAGTACTGATGACCGCCAGGTTCGCGGTATAGCCGGTGGAAAAGACGATGGCGGTAGGGCGATCAAAGAACGCCATCAGCTCTTGCTCCAACTGCAAGTGAGAGCCATAGCTGCCGTTCGCCATGCGTGAGCCGGTTGTGCCGGTGCCCTGAGCGGCTAATGCCGCCTGACCCTCGGCAATAGCCTGCGCATCGAAGGTCAGGCCCAGGTAGTTATTGGTGCCCGCCAGAACAATTTTCTGATTGCCAATGCGGCCTTCGGTTGCCGAGTAAACCTCATCGATACAGGTGCCAAAGGGGTTCAGGCCATCGGCCTGGAATTGCTTACGATCCTGGGTAAGCCGCGAAAATTTATCATAAAGACCCATTGGTTTTCTCCAGGCGAGGGAGTAGAGCGTCAAGCAGCTGCTCTGGCGTTCTGACATCAAGCAATATATTGATAGGAATAGAAATATCGAATTCGTCTTCTAACATCATCAGCAGATCCAGGACTCTGATGGACTCCAGGCCAAGATCGTTGACGAGATCGCTATCAGGTTTGATTTCTAATCCGCCTTCGACCAGACCTTGCAGGCAAGTCAGAATATAATTCATAACAGCGTCGCGATTTCGCATAAAAATTTTTGGCAAACCTCTAATTTAGATAATTAAAATAAACCTTCACGCAGTGCGCGCTTCAAACTGACCTTGGGGACCCAATGAGTATCTTCGGACAGGCTTCGATTGTTTGCAGACCAGTCCGGATAGGTTAATTCCCGTATTTTGTTGTGGGTCAGCATCGGTTCTTTGTTGGTCAACCGGCTCAGCAACATGCTGCCATCGGCCAAAATTTTCAGCAGGGGCAGCGGGATCCCCACCAGCCTCACCGGGCCATTGCGGACGGTGGTCCCTATTTCCCGTAATCGCTGCCAGCTATAACCGCCGGCAACCCCGTCGCACAGTTCATACGTTTGCGTCTGCGGGCCAGGGGCCAATAGCCACTGGCTTACGGCTTCGGCTAAATCGCTCACGTGAAGGAACGTCAGCTTTGCTTCCGCTGCGCCCAGTCGTGGAAGCACGCCGCGCAGAAGCCAGCTGAATATCGGCTTAAGCTCTTTATCGCCGGGCCCGTAAACCGCGGTGGGGCGAAAAATGCCCAGTGAAATATCCGCAGCCATAGCGGTTAGCCGTTGTTCAGCAACGTGTTTTGAATTGGCATACCAGGACAGCTCAGGATGGCGAGCGGCAAGAGAAGAGATAAACAGGAAACGCTTGCAGCTGCCGCTTTGTCTGGCCGCCTGCATCAGGTGTTGGCTGCCGCTGACATTACACCGGGTGAAGGTTTCTTCCGTGCCTCCCCGCACCTGGCCCGCACAATGCACCACGAATTCAGCTCCGCGAACCAGCTCGATGAGCGAGTCCTGATCCTCCAGCTCCCCCTGGATCCAGGTCAGGTTAGGGGGGGCGATTTGACCTGCACGCCGGGTGAGGGCGCGCACGGTAAAACCACGGGAAAGCAGATTCTGAACGATATGCCGGCCAATAAAGCCGGTTACGCCAGTGACTGCCACGGTGCCTGTCATTGCGCAAAGCCTGCCAGTTGCTGCATCGACGGGCAGATGGAGGTGGTCAGCCAACGCTTCTTGGCCTCCGCACGGGCAGGTTTCCCCGAGGAGGTGCGGGGAATGCTGTGGGGTGGCAACAGCTCAATATCCACCGCAATGCCGAACTCGCTTTGAATTCGGGCGCTCAGCGTGTGGACGATTTGCTCCCGACGATCTTCAGAGCTGACCCGGCACTGGATTTGCAGAATAATTCTGGCGCCGTCACCGTGCTCTTCGGTCACGAAGGCAATGGCGTCGCCAGAGCGGATTTCCGGCTCGGACTCCGCAACATATTCAATATCCTGCGGCCAAATGTTACGACCACGAATGATGATCAAATCTTTCTTGCGGCCGGTGACGTACAGGTAGCCGTCCAGCAGATAGCCCAGGTCACCGGTATCCATCCAGCCGCTTGTCTGGATTTGCTGTTGAGACGCATCGTCGCGGAAATAGCCATTCATCAGGCTGGGGCCGGAGATACAAATACGGCCGACCTGCCGCTCTGGCAGCGGGAGCCCGGTTTCGCTGCGAATTTCGATACGGTGACCGGGCAGTGGCTTACCGCAATTGACAAAGGTCGATGTGACCCGCGTTTTTTTGCCGGGGGCTACCGCCTTACCTTCGTATTCCAAAATGTCGCGGTCGACCTGGTTGATGGGCGCACCGGAAGCTTCGTCATAGAAACTGACCGCCAGGGTGTTCTCGGCCAAACCATAGCAGGGCATCAGCGCCTTGCGGTCAAAGTTAAGATGGCCGAAGTGCTCAGCGAACTGAGAGAGTAAATCTGACGGAATAGGTTCAGCCCCTACGCCAGCCACGCGCCAACTGGAGAGATCCAACTCGGTGATCTCTTTGTTGTTGCTGTAGCGCAGGCATAAATCGTAGCCAAACGGCGGAGCGACCGACACGGTGCCGCGATTTTTGGCGATCAGTTTTAACCATTGCATTGGACGCATGGCAAAATCTTGCGTACGCAAATAGTCGACGGACAGCTGAGTCGCCACTGGGGTAAGCAGGAAACCGACCAGGCCCATATCGTGATAGAAGGGCAGCCAGGAAACGCAGCGATCGCCCGCGCGCAGTTTGATCCCATCATGGCTAATCACGCGCAGGTTAGACATCACCGCACGCTGGGTAATGATCACCCCGCGTGGAAAGCGAGTGCTGCCCGACGTGTATTGGAGATAGGCAATATCGTTGGGCGACGGTGCCTGCAGCTCCACATCCCGCTCAGGCAGAGCGTTAAAATCTGCGTCGCTGAGAATATGGGTTGGCGGTGCATCCAGGGTCGCAGAGCTGATCAGCGGTACCCATTCTTCGCTGCTGATAATGGCGGCAGGTTTACAGCTGTTGATCAGGCCCTGAAGCTTGATGGTATAAGAGTCCCGTTGCCCGACCCCCATAGGAATGGCCAGCGGGACAGCAACCAAACCGGCATATTGGCAGGCAAAAAAAGCCTCGACGAAACCGGCGCTGGTTTCCGCGATAAGTGCAACCCGATCGCCTTTATTGAGGTTCAGGGATAACAGGCGCCGCGCACCCACTATCGCGCGCTGTTTTAGCGTGCGATATTCCAGTACGGCCACGAGCTGATTACGACGATCGTAAAAGTTCATTCCTGTACTGCCCTGCGCTGCATAATCTAATGCCTCCACCAGAGTGGGGAAATCTGCATAACGCATTGGAAGAGAATGAGTGGAGCTTGTTTCAGACATATACAAATTAGCCATAGAGTAAAAATCACCAAAAGAGATAAACGACTATTGGCGAGAGAGTTAATGTTTTTACAATGAAAATGTATTGAATATATTTGTTATTCAATCATTTTCTTTCATTCCACAAACAGATCACCCTGGAATTAATAACCAGCATGTCTACTTAGAACTAAAGGCGAGGGATTAGCCGTGGATATTACCTGGTCTTTTTCACGTGAGGACCATGACAGAAGAACGGCGGATATAGGTGCTGTCACAGCCAGCTCCTGATATCTCCATCCTTTGCCCGACAGCCTTGACCGGGTGCCTGTTATCGACACATTTCCGGGAGGCAATAATCGGCGATTCATATGATCTGATCTTGCGCATGGCTATCTCCGTACTTAAACATATCCTAAACAGTATCCGGAAGACGGACAAAAGTGAAAGCCTCATTTAACCCCAGGGATAGAAAAAGCATTTAATGTTAAAATATGCCAATGCGTCTCCAGACCAGAATTAGTAAACTAAAAAACGATTGGTTTTTCTTTGCTGGAAATAGCACGAAATAATAAAAAGCATAATTTGCTCAGATCACTCACGCCCCTGTCTGGCATCACTTTTGATAAAGAACAGCACGTGTCAGTGGAAACTCTGCTCGGGTAACATCCTGCAGGATAATAGGTATTAATTGATTTTTCTTATCTCTTAAAGGGATAAGTCATAACCGAGAGCGGATCTCATTTCAGAAAATATCACTGGCGTTATAACGTTCTTTTTTTGAGCATGTCACTAAATTGTAAGGTTATTTATGATTCATATTGAGCAAGTCCTCGATAAGCGTGATCTTAAGGCATTTATCGCTTTTCCTTCCTCCCTGTTTCGTGACGATCCTAATTGGATTGACCCTTTGTATTTAGAGCGCGAAGAACATCTCTCTAAGAAGAATCCTGGGACTGACCATATAGAATGGCAGGCATGGGTAGCCAAAAAAGAGGGCAAGGTGGTCGGGCGGATAACCGCTCAAATTGACGCTTTGCACCGCGAACGCTACGGCGAGGATACCGGTCACTTTGGCATGATCGATGCCATCGAGGATCCGGCGGTTTTTAGCGCGTTATTTGCCGCGGCAGAAGCTTGGCTGAGGTCTAAGGGCGCATTAAAAATCACCGGTCCCTTCAGTCTTAATATCAATCAGGAAAGTGGCCTGTTGGTCGAAGGGTTTGATACGCCGCCGTCGGCGCTGATGACGCATGCCAAACCCTACTACGCAGCCAATCTGGAGCGCCAGGGGTATACGCAGGGCATAGATTTGTTGGCTTATTGGATGAAGCGCACGGACCTGCATTTTTCGCCTTCTCTGGCCAAAATGATGAGTCAGGTGCGTAAAAAAGTGACCCTTCGCCGCCTCAATCGCAAAAGGTTTAGCGAGGAAATGCAGGTGCTGCGCGAAATTTTCAATTCCGGTTGGCAGGATAACTGGGGATTTGTGCCTTTCACCGAGCATGAGTTTGCCACCATGGGCGATCAGCTGAAGTTCCTGGTGCCTGATGACATGATTTATATTGCCGAGGTCGATTCAGTACCCTGCGCTTTCATCGTCGGTTTGCCCAATATCAACGAGGCAATTGCCGATCTCAACGGCAGTTTATTTCCCTTTGGCTGGGCGAAGCTGTTGTGGCGTTTGAAAGTGAGCGGGGTGCGTACCGCGAGGGTGCCGCTGATGGGCGTTCGCCAGGAATATCAATTCAGCCGAATAGGGCCGATTATTGCACTATTGCTGATCGAAGCGTTACATGACCCCTTCGAGAAACGCGGTATTGATGCGCTGGAGATGTCCTGGATATTAGAGTCGAATACCGGCATGCGCACCATTCTGGAGCGAATTGGCGCGGTGCCTTACAAGCGTTATCGCTTATATGAAAAACAACTCTAACCCCTCGGCAAGACGCTGATTTTATCGGCCCTTCACAGGATGTAAAACGCACTGCGCTCAGAGAATACCTATGGCCAAAATTGCCTTTTGGTTGTTGGCGATTCAACGTTGCCGGAAAAACAATGTCACACGGGTGATTATTTAATTTCATTAACCAATTTCGTTATAAGTTACTGTGCGTTATTGATTGGTATTAAAAATCACCCGGTTTTTATAAGAGTAAGATGCATGTCCTTTGAAAAGAAAAAAGGAATAAATCGCTTAATAAGTAGCATAAAAAACTCACTGGCGGGCCTTGTTGATGCCGTTTTTACCGAAGATGCTTTCCGCCAATTACTGGTGATTAACGTAATATTACTGGTTGTTACATTTACTTTAGATATTACAAAAGTAGAAAGGATGTTATTGATTGCCAGCAGCTTCATTTTACTGGTTGTTGAGTTGCTTAATACTGCCATTGAGAGCGTTGTCGATCGCATTTCTCTGGAGATACATCCCTTATCCAAGCGGGCCAAGGATTTGGGCGGCGCTGCGCAGTTGGTTGCGGTGGTGATGACGATAATGCTTTGGCTGGTGGTCTTGTTGGGCTGATTAATACCCGCGGGGCACCCCGATTTTCCGGAAGAAACGCCAGCTTTCAGCTGCCTTCATCAAGGAAGCAAAATATTCTTTGCAGGATAACGTTCTGTCGCTCATTATTTGAAATGTTGTTTCACTTTTATCTCATGAGCCGATCTTGAACTTATACGCCGCCCTGCGCCAGCGCGTGGAAAATACGCCCTGGTATCCTAAACGCAAAAGCTATCGCGTGCTGTTTTGGCGTGAGATCACGCCGCTGGCGGTGCCGATCTTTATGGAGAACGCCTGCGTTCTGCTGATGGGGGTGCTGAGCACCTTTTTGGTGAGCTGGATCGGCAAAGAGGCGATGGCCGGGGTGGGGCTGGCGGACAGCTTCAACATGGTAATCATCTCGTTCTTCGCCGCGGTGGATCTGGGCACCACGGTGGTGGTGGCCTTTAGCCTCGGCAAGCGGGACAGAAAAAGAGCGCGAGCGGCTGCACGCCAGTCGCTGGTGCTAATGACCCTGGTGGCCTTTGCCTTGGCGATCGGCATTCATTTGGCGGGCGAACAGATTATTGATGTGATCGCCGGTGCCGCCACGCCGGAGGTAAAGGCGTTGGCGCTGTCTTATCTGCAAACCACGGTGTGGAGCTACCCGGCCGCCGCCATTGCCTTGATTGGCAGCGGGGCGTTGCGCGGTGCAGGCAACACCAAAATCCCGCTGTTGATCAACGGCGGCATGAATATTCTGAATATCATCATCAGCAGCATACTGATTTACGGCATGCTGGGCTGGCACGGGCTGGGGTTTGTCGGGGCCGGGCTGGGGTTAACCATTTCCCGCTATATTGGCGCCCTCGCGATCGTTTATGTCCTGATGATCGGCTTTAATCCGGCGCTGCACATCACGCTGAAAAGTTACTTTACCCCGTTGAAGCTGACCATCCTGTGGGAAGTGCTGGGGATAGGTATTCCTGCCAGCATCGAATCGGTGTTGTTCAACGGCGGCAAGTTATTGACCCAAATGTTTGTTGCCGGCATGGGCACCAACGTTATCGCCGGCAATTTCATCGCTTTTTCTGTCGCGTCGTTGATTAACCTTCCGGGCAACGCTCTGGGGTCGGCATCGACCATTATTGTGGGAAAACGGCTGGGCAAAGGGCAAATAGCTCAGGCGGAGCGCCAATTGCGCCACATTTTCTGGCTGGCAACGATTGGGCTGACGGTGATTGCCTGGGGCACGGCGCCCCTGGCGGGGGTATTCGCCTCGTTTTATACCCAACAAGACGACGTGAAGGAGGTGGTAAAGGTGTTGCTCTGGCTCAATGCCGCCTTTATGCCTATCTGGGCGGCGTCATGGGTGTTGCCTGCCGGTTTGAAGGGCGCGCGCGACGCCCGTTTTGCGATGTGGGTGTCGATGCTGGGCATGTGGGGTTGCCGCGTGGTTGCCGGTTATACGCTGGGCATCATGCTGGGCATGGGCGTGGTTGGGGTCTGGCTGGGGATGTTTATGGATTGGGCGGTACGCGGTGTCTTGTTCTACTGGCGTATGGTCAGCGGACGGTGGCTGTGGAAATACCCGCGCATAAAATCGAACTCGCTGGCGGAAAATATCCGCGCAGAGAAAAGCGGCGAGTAAGCATCAGGCGTTCGCTGTTACTTCGCCCGGCACCGATGATGCCTGACTATTTTCCAGACGCCATTTGGCCGGCGAGAGGCCGTGGACCTGTTTAAAGGCCTTGGAGAAGTGCAGTTGGTTTTCATACCCCACCGAAATTCCCACCACCTTGATTGACGTCTGGCTATTGCACAGCAGGCTGGCGGCGATGTTCATGCGGAAGTTCAGCAGATATTCCTTTGGCCCAATGCCGTAAGTGCCTTTAAACAGCCGACACAGGTAACTGCGGTTGATGTTGCAGTAGGCGGCCAGGCGCTCAATGGTGAGGGGTTCATGGTAGCGGTTTTCAATGAGTTTTACCGCCTTGCGCAGATGCTGCGCCTTGTCGCTTGGCGGCTCGGCGATGCTTTGCAAAGCGTTATCAATCAGCGAAGAAAAAAACAGATAGCTCAGGCCCAGCGTTTTTAACCGATGTTCATCACCATGGCTAATGAGTTGCCGCAGATAGCGCAGCGCCAGAGGGGCGTCTTCGTTCTGGCGGGGACGATAAATCGGCAACTGGCGGCTCAGGCGGCACTCTTCAAAAATCTTGCCGGCCACCAGCCCGTCGACTTCCAGCCACATATAATGCCAGGGATCTTTGGAGTCGGCGCGATAGGTGGTCACGTCGTGCGGGTGGATCAAAAAACCTTCTCCGGCCACCACCGGAAAAGAGCCATATTCGCTGCTCAGTACCCCGGTACCGCTTATCACATAATGAAATAAATAGTGTTGGCGTACCGCCGGTCCAAAGCTGTGCCCCTTGTCACAGTTCTCCTCGCCATACTGGTACAGGTTCAGCTCGATATTGTCGGTACGACTCAGAGTAAAACTCTTATGCATCAGTCATGACCCCTGTGTTTTCGCTTACTGTAGCAGTGTAGTCGTGGCACGGCGGTGGGGCGATCTTCAGATCCAGACCTGGCTCACAGTTTTCATGCTGCGTCATTTTTCGCCATAACAAGGTCACATTTATCCCTATATTGCGAATGCGTTGCCGCGTAGTTTCAGCTTATCGAAAACCACAGCAGCGGAGAAATACGATGATTAAAGTGACTTTTATGGGGGCAGGCAGCACCATTTTCGCCAAGAACGTTCTCGGCGATATCATGGCAACGCCGGCCCTGAAAGAGGTGGATATTGCGCTGTACGACATTGACAGCGCTCGTCTCAATGAATCTTTCGCCATGCTGAGCAATATCAACCGCAATATTAATGCGGGCAGGGCGAAGATCACCCCTTATCTCGGGGTAGAAAACCGCCGCGCGGCACTGAAAAACGCTAATTACGTGGTGAATGCCATTCAGGTCGGCGGCTACGATCCTTGCACCATTACCGATTTCACCATCGCCAGAAAGTACGGCCTGCAGCAGACCATTGCCGATACCCTGGGCATCGGCGGCATCTTCCGCGCGCTGCGTACCATTCCGGTGCTGTTTGACTTTGCCCGGGACATTGAGGCGGTCTGTCCGGATGCCTGGTTGCTGAACTACACCAACCCAATGGCGGCCTTAACCGGAGCCATGCTGCGCCATACCGGGGTGAAAACGGTGGGGTTATGTCACAGCGTTCAGGTATGCGCGGAGACCTTGCTGAAAAGCGTCGATATGCCTACCGACGACGTACAGTTTCACATTGCCGGCATCAACCACATGGCCTGGCTGCTGGACGTTCGCCGTCACGGCGAGGATCTGTACCCGGAAATCAAGCGTCGCGCCAACGCGCTGCAGGGCAAGCATGACGACATGGTACGCCATGAAATCATGAAAACCTTTGGTTATTACGTCACTGAATCTTCCGAGCATAATGCCGAATACATGCCGTATTGGATTAAACGTCATTATCCGGAACTGATTGAGCGCTTCAATATCCCTCTCGACGAGTATCCGCGCCGTTGTATCGAGCAAATCGACCAGTGGCAGCAACGCAAGCTGGCGTTGACCCACGACGCTAACCTGACGCATTCCCGTACCCACGAATATGCCTCATACATTATCGAAGCGATGGAGACCGACCGGCCGTACAAGATTGGCGGCAACGTGCTCAACACCGGTCTCATCACCAACTTGCCGGCAGAGGCCTGCGTAGAAGTGCCTTGTCTGGTGGATGGGCAGGGTATCAGCCCTTGTTACGTTGGCCATTTACCTGAGCAACTGGCGGCGCTGAACCGCACCAATATCAATACCCAGCTATTGACCATTGAAGCGGCGGTGACGGGCAAACGCGACGCGATTTACCATGCGGCGCTGTTGGACCCACATACCTCCGCCGAACTTTCCATTGATGATATACGTAAGCTGTGCGACGAGCTGATTGAGGCTCACGGCAACTGGCTCCCTGCCTATCACTGATCGTCGAATTTAACCGTATCTCCTCCTCAAAACGCACAAGGCGCGGGGCTTCCTGCGCCATCAAAAATAGGGTGGTGAGCCATGTTTTATTTGAGAAACAAGAATTTTTGGATCTTTGGGGCCTTCTGTTTTTTCTACTTTTTCATCATGGGGGCGGTGCTGCCGTTCTTTCCTATCTGGCTGCATGACGTCAACCAGCTTGACCAGCAGCAAACCGGGTTGGTGTTTGCCTGCATGGCGCTGTTTGCCCTGGTGTTTCAGCCGATTTTCGGTTTCGTCACCGACAAATTTGGCCTGAAGAAACACCTGCTGTGGATGATCATCTTCCTGCTGCTGTTTCTGGCGCCGCTGTTTATTTATGTGTTTTCGCCGCTGCTGCAAAGCCACTTTGTTTGGGGGGCCTTGCTGTGCGGGGTTTACCTGGGGCTGGTGTGCAGCGGCGGTTCACCGGCCATTGAAGCTTATATCGAAAAAGTGAGCCGACGCAGTCAGTTCGAGTATGGCCGCGCCCGGTTGTTCGGCTGTATCGGCTGGGCCATCTGCGCCTCGATCGTCGGCTATATGTTTACCATCAACAACCAGTTCGCGTTTTGGTTGGCTTCCAGCTTTGCGCTGATCCTGGCCGGTTTGCTGTATTTGTTCAAACCCGATCAGAACAGCACGCTGGCGGTGGCGGACGGTTTGGCGTTAAACCACAAACCCATCAAGTTAAAGGCGGCGTTGAACCTGCTGAAAATGCGCAAATTCTGGTGTCTGGTGATGTATATCGTGGGCGTGGCCTGCGTGTATGACGTCTTTGATCAGCAGTTTGCCAACTTCTTTACGTCGTTTTTCAGCGACCGACATGCGGGAACGCAGGCGTTTGGTTATGTAACGACGCTGGGCGAGTTTCTTAACGCTTTCATCATGTTCTTTGCGCCGTTGATCATTAATCGCATTGGCGGCAAGAACGCGCTGTTGATCGCTGGGGTGATTATGTCGGTGCGGATTATTGGTTCATCGCAGGCGGATTCGGTCACCGCGGTCATTATTCTCAAAACCCTGCATATGTTTGAGGTGCCGTTCCTGTTGGTGGGCATTTTCAAATACATCACCACCCAGTTTAACGTTAACCTTTCGGCGTCGATATACCTGTGGGGCTTTTGCTTCTTCAAGCAGCTCTCGGCAATCGGTATGTCCTATGCGGCAGGCCTGATGTACGTCAATTACGGTTTCAAAACCTCTTACCTGATCCTCGGCTGCATTGCGTTGCTGTTCACGTTGATTTCAGCCTTTGCCCTTAGCGGTAAGGTCGCGGTAGTCAAGCAGGAGGGCACACTGCCGGTTGCGGCGAATTAGTGCCGGCTCAACTCAATACAGCAGCGTCATAAGGCTAAAAAACAGCAGCGTCAGGACAATGATAAACCCGGTCTGCAGCGTCTTGCGCATCAGGCGACTGTGGCCCCAGCGGGTGGCGCTCAGACGGCTATCGATGACGAACAGTGCCGGAACCATCAGCAGCACGTAAATCAACATCAGCATGGCGGTTAACGGCTGCTGGCTCATTCTGGCGTCTCCGCGCTGAGGTAGACAGGGGGGGCCCGCAGGGGGGCGATGCTGCTTTGTTTCCGGTGTTTGTGCTCGACCATGTGCCTCCAAATAGGGCCGCCCGAAGGCGGCCGCCGGTTACTGCTTGCGATATGAAGATGATTGCCGGCCACTGCCGGGGCCAACGTAGACATAATATTGCGAATGATAATCATTATCAATACTTGGCGTGAAATTTTATTGCAGGATGAGGATGGGCGGTGGGAAAGCTTTTACTGTGGTTTTAAAGTGACAGAGCACGCCATCCGGCGTGCTCTGTGACAAGACTATCCTCTGCGATTATTTCTCGTCTGGCAAGGCGTAAGCGACAATATAGTCACCCAGCTTGGTGCCGAACGAACCATGACCGCCGGCGGAAATCACCACGTACTGCTTGCCGTTGACCTCATAGGTCATTGGCGTTGCCTGGCCACCGGCCGGCAGCCGCGCTTCCCACAGTTTTTCACCGTTGGTCACGCTGAAGGCGCGCAGATAGTTGTCCGCGGTTGCGCCAATGAAGAAGACGTTACCGGCGGTGGACACCGGCCCGCCCAACATCGGCATGCCCATTTTGAACGGTAACGGCAGCGGAGAACTGTCGCGTACGGTACCGATACGTTTTTTCCACACGATGTCGTTGGTTTTCAGGTCCACGGCGGAAATATAGCCCCAGGCCGGCTGTTTGCACGGCAGGCCAAACGGCGACAGGAACGGATTCAGCGTTACGCCGAACGGCACGCCATACTGCGGTTGAACGCCGGACTCGGTGCCAGATCCGCCTTTGTCATTTTCGTCAGGCTCGATCGGGTTGCCCGGACCGCGTGGGATCAGTTTGGAAACAAACGGCAAGGCGATAGGGTTGGCGATAGCCACCTGACGGTCGGTATCTACAGACAGACCACCCCATTCGAACATGCCCAGGTTACCCGGGAACACCAGCGTGCCCTGCTCGGAAGGCGGCGTGAAGGTGCCTTCGTAACGCAGGCTGTGGAACATCACCCGGCAAACCAGTTGGTCATAAATGGTGGCACCCCACATGTCCGCGCCGGTCAGCTTTTTCTCTGGACGGAAAGTCAGCTCAGAGAAAGGCTGGGTCGGTGACAGACGGTCGCCCTTGGCTGGCCCCTGAGGAACCGGTTTTTCCGGCGCCGGAACCACCAACTCGCCATTGGTGCGATTCAGAACGAAAATGTTACCGGTTTTGGTCGGCACATAAATCACCGGCACCTTGTTACCGTTTTTATCGGTAATGTCCGCCAGCGTCGGCTGTGCCGGTACGTCCATATCCCACAGGTCATGGTGCACCGTCTGATAGAACCAGACCAGTTTGCCGGTGGTGGCGTTCAGCGCCAGCAGGCCACTGGCATAACGCTCCATTTCCGGCGTGCGATCGCCGCCCCAGATGTCCGGCGTGGTGACGCCCATCGGCAGGTAAACGATATCCAGCTTGGCATCGTAGGCTGAAGGGGCCCAGGAGTTAGGGGAGTTCGGGGTGAAGTGGTGCTCGTCCGCCGGAATGGCGTTCGGATCTTTCGCGCCCGGATCGAAGGCCCACAGCAGCTTGCCGCTGTTGACGTCAAAACCGCGGATCACGCCCGAAGGCTCGCGGTTGGAGTAGTTGTCGGTCACTGCACCGGCTATCACAATCACCTTGTCGGTGATCACCGGCGGCGACGTTGGCTCATAATGGCCCGGCGTCGCATACGGCATATTGCTTTGCAGGTTGAGCTCGCCGTTATTGGCGAAGTCGGCGCAAGGCTTGCCGCTATCGGCATCCAGTGCGAACAAACGACCGTCATTTACCGGCAGGATAATGCGTCGTGCACACAGCGCCGGGGAGGCATCTGCGGCTGCACCTGTGGCGGCAGGCGTTTCATGATACGAGACGCCACGGCAGGTGATGTGCTGGAAGGTCGGGTTAAATTTCAACTGAGGATCGAACTGCCACTTTTGCTTGCCGGTGGCGGCGTCCAGTGCGAACAGCTTCTGGTGCGGGGTGCACAGATAGAGCGTGTCGCGGATTTTAATCGGGGTCACTTCGTTGGTGATTTCCCCCGGATCGTTGGCGGTTTTCAGGTCGCCGGTCTGGAAAGTCCAGGCTTCCTTGAGTTTGCCGACGTTCTTATCATTGATTTGGCTCAGTGGAGAGTAACGCGTGCCTTCCTGGGTGCGGCCATAGGCCGGCCAGTCGGCGTCTGACGCCTGAGGTTCGACTTTTACCTGCGCAGGTTCGAGGGTGCCGTTGATCTCTTGTGGATCATTAAACACCGCATAGGCCAGCGCCACCACGGTGACGACCAGCGCCAGGCTCAACGCGCTGTAGGCCAGCTTGCCCCTGGCGTGCAGCTTGCGATAGATAAAAGGCAGTACCAGCCACAGGCCGAAGAAGAAGGTGACGTCCAGACGCGGTGTCAGTGCCCAGAAGTCGGGCCCCACTTCCCACAGCGCCCAAATTGTGGTGCCGAGTAAAAAGATGGCGTACAGCAATAGAGCGGTTGCACGACGGCGGACCAGTAACCAGGCGGTGATCAGCAGCACCAGGCCGGCGATGATGTAGTACAGCGAGCCGCCGAGCTTGGCCAGCCAGATGCCGCCTCCCAGCAGATAGAGCCCACTCAACGCGGCGAACAGTGCCGTGATGATGATGAGCGGCGATGATGACGCTTTATTTTGCATAGTATTATCCTTACCAAAATGAAAAGTCCCCGATTTAGAGATTAAGCCATATCCAAAAAAACACGCGGTTTCTCCCCAAAAATCCATCCCCGGTGTCTGGCATATCCCCCTGTTGCCAAGGCTAAAAGGCAGCGGCAATCAAAAATAAGGCGGACAGTTTTGGACGTTGAATAAACGCTCTCGTCAGAGATAAAGCCCAAACGGGCTGAATCAGGCGTAGCCGTTTCGATGATGTTGCGCGGATGTGACGGCGCCGCCCAAAGCGCGGCTAGGTTACTCTAATTATTCTGCTTTTATTGAATACCTTGTGCTTTTTTTTAGCGCGTTGCGGGTTTATGAATTGAGCTCATAAGCTCATGCATATTCAGCGCGTAGTTATTTGCCCGGTTGCCTCTTACAGTGATCGCACCTGGTCGCCCCGCACAAGCGGTGACCCATTCGTACACATCGGAGGAAAAATGCAAAAACGTAAGCTGGGTAATAGTGGGCTGGAAGTATCAGCGTTGGGACTGGGCTGCATGGGGCTTAGCTTTGGCTATGGCCCAGCCACCGACAAACAGCAGGCGATTGGCTTGATCCGAGCCGCTGTGGATCAGGGCGTGACCTTTTTCGATACCGCAGAAGTTTATGGCCCCTTCACCAATGAGTCACTGGTGGGCGAGGCGCTGGCGCCGGTACGCGATCGGGTCGTAATAGCCACCAAGTTTGGTTTTGAACTGCCGCAGCCGGATGGCAAACAGGTGCTCAACAGCCGACCGGAACATATCCGCCAGGCGGTGGAAGGGTCGTTAAAGCGTCTTAACGTCGAAACGATCGATCTGCTTTATCAGCACCGGGTGGATCCCAATGTGCCGATTGAAGACGTCGCCGGTACGGTGAAGGCGCTGATCCAGGAAGGGAAGGTGAAGCACTTTGGCCTGTCCGAGGCGGGGGCACAGACGCTGCGCCGTGCCCATGCGGTGCAGCCGGTGACGGCGTTGCAAAGTGAATATTCGCTGTGGTGGCGGGAGCCCGAGCAGGAAATCTTGCCGACGCTGCAAGAGTTAGGCATTGGGTTTGTTCCTTTCAGCCCGTTGGGGAAAGGTTTTCTCACCGGGGCGATCAACGAAAATACCACCTTCGACAGCAGCGACTTCCGCAATGTGGTGCCGCGTTTCAGCGAGCAGGCGCGCAGGGCCAACCAGGGGCTGGTGGACGTGCTGGGTCAGATAGCTCAGCAAAAAGGGGTCACCCCGGCACAGATAGCGCTGGCCTGGCTGCTGGCACAGCAACCCTGGATTGTGCCGATCCCGGGGACCACTAAACAGCATCGCCTGCAGGAAAATCTCGGGGCCGCGTCGCTGTCATTGTCGTCGGAAGAACTGCGCAGCATTGAAGCGGCACTCGCGGTTATTGAGGTTCAGGGCGATCGCTATCCGGCGCATTTGCAACAAAACGTCGGACGTTGATGCGGCCGTTGCCCGTGGTAGCTTTTGAACCGCCGTCACTGACCGGCGAAAAGGCGCGCACGCTCTACAATTATCCTGTCAATGTTAACGTCGGCAGCCTCTGCCGAACTGGAGAAACAAGTGAAAATTCAACGCAGCGGTTCCCAACCTTCTCGTCCGGGGCCAGAAGAGTACTTTACCGGCAAAGTTCGCATCGATGCGCCTTTTGCCGGTAGCGAACCGGCCCGCGTGGGCGGCGCCACCGTGACCTTTGAGCCCGGAGCCCGTACCGCCTGGCACACCCATCCGCTCGGCCAGACGCTGATCGTGACTCAGGGGCGCGGTTGGATCCAGCTGTGGGGTGAAGAGATCCAGGAAATGAACCAGGGCGATATTGTGTGGATCCCGGAAGACGTCAAACACTGGCACGGTGCGACGCCGGACACCGCCATGACCCACATCGCCATCGCCGAATCGTTAAACGGCAGCCCGGTAGACTGGATGGAGAAGGTCAGCGACGCGCAGTACCACAAGCCTGCCCTGAACGGCTAGCCGCCAAAAGGGTCAGGCGTCGCCGATTTGCTGGCAAAAACGCAGCCGGTTGCCAAAGGGGTCGGTGAGGTTCAGCTCTTTCCCCCAGTCGAGGGTTTCAACGCCTGGCCGGGCATAGCGGTACTGCCTGGCTGATAGCTCCTGGTGCAACGCGTCGATATCCTCGGTGGGAATAAACACCGCGGAACCCGGCGTGCTGTCACCATAGTGCTCACTGAGATGCAACCTCAGACCGGAACGCGTGATCTGCATGTACAGCGGCAGATCTTCACTGAAACGGTGCTCCCAATCCAACGTGAAACCGAGAAAATCCAGATAAAACTCCCGGGCCTTTTCAACCGAAAAGATGCGAAGAATGGGAACGGCAGGGGATAACTCCATTGTTGACCTCGTTTAAGCGGCTGCTAAAGGTAATCGGGCTTGACCGGCCCGCGTGAGCGGGCCGCATAAAAGCGTCGGGGGCTAGATCCCTAATCCGCCCAGGCACAGATACTTTATCTCGAGATAATCTTCGATACCGTACTTCGATCCTTCACGCCCCAGTCCGGAGTTTTTAACCCCGCCGAAGGGGGCCACTTCGGTGGATATCAGCCCTTCATTGATGCCTACGATGCCGTATTCCAGCGCTTCGGCAACCCGCATTACCCGGCCAATGTCGCGACTGTAGAAATAAGAAGCCAGACCGAAAGGGGTATCGTTGGCCAACTCAATGGCTTCGGCTTCGCTGTCGAAGCGGATCAGCGGCGCTACCGGGCCAAAGGTCTCTTCATGGAAGATTTTGGCCTGCCGCGGCACGTTGGTCAGAATGGTCGGCGTAAAGAAGTTATTGCCCAGCTCATGGGGCTTGCCCCCCAGCAGTATTGAGGCGCCGTGCTGCACCGCGTCGGCGATATGCTCGCTGACTTTTTCCACGGCGGCCGAATTAATCAACGGGCCGATGGTGACACCATCATCCATGCCATTACCGACTTTCAGCTTGGCTACTGCCACCTTCAGCTTTTCGGCAAAGGCGTCGTAAATACCGTCCTGTACCAGGAAGCGGTTGGTGCAAACGCAGGTCTGGCCGGCGTTGCGATATTTGGACGCGACGGCACCGGCGACGGCGGCGTCCAGATCGGCATCGTCAAACACGATAAACGGCGCATTGCCGCCCAGTTCCATACTGGTTTTTTTGATGGTCGGGGCACACTGCGCCAGCAGTTGCGCACCCACTTCGGTGCTGCCGGTAAAGGAGAGTTTGCGTACGTCCGGGTTGGCGGTCAGTTCGCCACCGATAGCCTGGCTTGGGCCGGTGATCACATTGCACACGCCGGCCGGTAAACCTGCACGTTCGGCCAGCACGGCGAGCGCCAACGCCGAGAAGGGGGTCTGACTGGCGGGACGGATCACCCCGGTACAGCCTGCCGCCCAGCCGGGACCGGCCTTGCGGGTGATCATTGCCGCCGGAAAATTCCACGGCGTAATGGCGGCGAAAACGCCAATCGGCTCTTTCTGCACGATAATGCGGCGACCGGACAGATTCTGCGGGATGGTGTCGCCGTAAACCCGCTTGCCTTCTTCGGCGAACCACTCGATGAAGGAGGCGGCGTAGGCAATTTCACCCCGGCTTTCCGCCAACGGCTTGCCTTGCTCGGCGGTCATGATGATGGCCAGATCCTCCTGGTTTTCCATCATCAGTTCGAACAGTTTGCGCAGCTTGCCGGCACGCTCTTTGGCCGTCAGCGCGCGCCAACCAGGCTGGGCTTTTTTGGCGGCGGCGATCGCCTGCGCGGTTTCTTTGGCACCCAAAGCCGGCACCTGACCGACCAGCTCGCCGGTGGCGGGGTTGTGGATCTTGATAGTTTGGTCGCCTTTGGCCGCCAACCACTGTCCATCGATGTAGTTGGCTTCGCGGAACAGCGTGGGATCTTTCAGGCGGGCGGAGAAGTTAGTGCTCATCGGTTATCTTCCTTTTTCAGAATTCAACACGGGTTGACCTACCCCAAACGGCTACCCTTTACCCTAGCAAATTTTTCCGCCTTCATTTGCCCGATCCTTGGCAACCGATCAATTTATCGCCATTCGCACCTTCTGTACAAAAAATGCCCGCGCTCAGGCCGATACTGAAATCAGCAGGCATATGACCCTTTTTGAAATGACCCTAAGACCCTGAAAGGAGCGTGCAGCATGATGACTTCAGTGAGTCGGCACCTTGCGGCCTACAGCAGCAACATGGATTTTTTGGCTTCCAGCATTGCGCTGATGGAGTGGCAGGGGCGCGAAATCGACGCCGGCAAGGTGGCGGGCAACATGTCCGAAGCGCAAAGCCGCTTGTTCTTTGAACGCCTGAGCTATTTCCGCCAGCTTTATCAGGCCGCCGCGACGGCGGAACACAGCGTATAAATTTACCTAACCCCGCCTCTGCGGGGTTTTTTATGCCGGCTGTGACCACACGCCGGTGCTCAGCGTGGCCGGCGAATACGTCAGATTGCGCCCGCGCCACGGCAGGGCCTGTGAAAAACGCCACGCGCTGCGGATATCGAAGCGCCAGTAACGTTCCGCCCCCGTGACTCCCTGGCCGATTTGCGCCTGCCAGAGGATCTGCGTTTCTCCCTGCAAGTGCAGAACATCACCGCGCTCAAAATCGATAAACAGCAGCGCAGCCTTGGGTTCCGCCAGCAGGTTCCCCAGCGTGTTCATATAGCGGTTGCCGCGAAAATCCGGTATCCACAGGCTGTGATCCTGAAGATGAATAAATCCCGGTTTGCCACCCCGGTGTGAGATATCCACGCCACCTTGTTCCAGTGAGCTGTGGGCGCAGCTGGCGACGAAGCAGGTATCCGCCTGGCGAATCAATGCCTGTGCCGCCGCGTCCAGCGTCGCGAGATGCTCAATCGGCGCGGGATGGGTGGCTACCGGATACAGCTCGCGTTGCTGGATATACTGCGGACAATTGCCGAAGCTCTGACTGACGGCAATTTCCAGGCGGTTTTTATCGGTGCGCGTAATGTGACCGTTGGCTCGATTGCGTCGGCGGTTGCTGAAGTCCAGCCCTAACGCTCCCACCAGACTCCCGGTTTGCAAGGCTGCCTGCGCCGGGTCGTCCTGGCGACGCGGGGTGCTGATGCGCAGGTGGTTGCTGTCCGGCGTGCGTAAAAATCCAGGGGGGCCGTTGAACAGCGTGGCCACCGGCCAGCCCTGCTCGTCCAGGGTGGCGACGAACAGGTAAGGCAGCGCGGCGAAAAATTCGCGGTGCTGCTCGGGCATGCTGGTGTAAATGTTGCCGCCGACGCGGTCAAAACCGGCCAATGCCTGGGCGCGCAGTTCGTCAGGGTGAAACATCGGCTGGGTCATAGGATTTACCTTTGCGCAGGGTGCGGCAATGCGGGCATCGCAAAGAAACCGGGCAGTGCGGCGATGCGCGCCACCCAGCGCCGGATGGCCGGATAGGGCGCCAGGGAGATACCGCCCTCCGGTGCCACCGCCACATAGCTGAAGCAGGCCAGATCGGCGATGGTGGGCTGCTCTGTCGCCAGGTAATCACGGTCGCTCAGATGCAGCTCCATCTGCGGCAAGAAACGCGTGCTAATCGCCAACGCAACCCTGTCGTCCTCCGGTACGGAAAATTGGGCGATCAGGCGACAGGACGCCGGACCGTAGCGTACTTCTCCGGCCGCTTTGGACAACCACGCCTGCACCTGCGCCGCCGCCAGTGGCGTCTCCGGCAGCCAGTGGCTGCCCGGCGCGTAGTTTTTCGCCAGATAAACCAGAATGGCATTGCTGTCGGCCAGCGTTAAATCGCCGTCCACCAGTACCGGGATCTGGCCGAGAGGATTAAGGCGGCGAAACGCTTCGCTTTGGCGAACCTCGGCCGGGGATTCAATAAATTCGTAGAGCAGCTCCAGCATGCTTAGCAGTAATGCCACGCGGTGGACGTGGCCGGAAAGCGGGGTGCCGTACAGTTTGAGCTTGTGCATGGTCAGACTCCTGAAGAATTTTTACCAGCATACTCTTGCAGTCAGCGAGCGGAATCCGGCAATGTAGAAATTGATAATTTCACTTTTTGGAACAGTCTATGGATCGCCTGGACGAATTGGCTATTTTTGTGGCGGTAGTCCAACACGGCAGTCTGGCGGCGGCGGGGCGCAAGCTGCGACGCTCCGCACCTGCCGTCACCCGGGCTATCGCTTCGCTGGAACAGCGCTTTGGTGCCCGCTTGGTCGAACGCACCACCCGAAGGTTAGCGCCGACAGAGGCAGGGTTGCGGTTGGCGGAGCGTGCGCACTTGCTGCTTACTGACTATCAGGCCGCGGTGCTGGACACGGCGGACACTCAGCTCACCGGATTATTGCGTATTACCTCGCCGGTGCAGTTCGGGCGTAAGCATGTGGCACCGGTGGTGATGGCGTTTCTTGACCGGTACCCGCAGATGCAGATTGAAATGGTCCTCAACGATCGCAACCTGGACTTGATTGACGAGGGGCTGGACGTCGCGGTGCGCATTGGTCATTTGCAGGATTCTTCGCGGGTGGCGCGTCGGTTGGGGCAGGTGTCCCGGGTGACCGTCGCCAGCCCGGACTATCTGGCGCGGCGCGGCGAACCGCAGGAGCCGGCGCAACTGGCGGAGCATGACACCATCGTGGGTACCCAGCGGGCATCGCTGCGCGAATGGCGCTTTGGCCCGCAGGAGAATGGCGAGCGGGTACGGCTAACGCCACGCTTGTTGCTCAATGACGTCGAAACGCAGTTACTGGCGGTGCGAGCGGGCAAGGGCATCGCCCGGCTATTGTCGTATCAGGTGGCAGACGATTTGGCCGCGGGGATGTTGGTACGCCTGTTACCGGCGTTTGAACCTTTGCCGATGCCGGTGCAGTTGGTGGCGCAAAACATGCAGCGCATGCCGCTCAAGGTACGCACCTTCTGGGATTATGCCTGGCAGGAATTAAGCCAATTAGCGCAAATTCAGGCGCGATAAAAATAGGTATTGGCGCCAAATAAGTTTCACTGGTTAAACTTATTTGGCGCGAAAAAAGATTTATATTACCGGGCGCGCATTGCTGTAACGCCTCTCTTGACAATATTTTGACGACTGCTAATAGTTAACGCATATCTTAAATAATAAACGAAGTTTAATATATGAAACTTGTTGCGGGGAGTTACGACAACGGTAGCACGGTGGATAATGAAGATGAGATCCTCAACTCATTTCAAATCCGCAGTCAGGCGGTTTATCAAAAAACTCGCAATGAGTGCAATATTGCCTATGGAAATTCACCGCAAGAAGTTTTTGACTGGTTATATTCCGACAAGCCGGGTAAAGGGACCTTAATATTTATTCATGGTGGCTATTGGCAGTTTTGTCGTAAGGATGATTTTGCTTTTATTGCGCAGGTGCCGTTGTCGTTAGGTTTTGACGTCGTGCTGGTGGAATATACGTTGGCGCCCGAGGCCCGGCTTGACGATATTTGCCGGCAAACCGGTGCGGCGCTGGACGCCATTCAACAACGGCTTTCCGTCTGTCAGCCGGCGCCAGTGTACCTGTGCGGCCACTCTGCCGGCGGGCATCTTGCCAGCGTCTGGCAGCATCACCCGGTGGTCGACGCGACCTTACCGATCAGCGGCATTTTCGAACTGGAGCCGCTATTAAACACCTACGTTAACCGACGACTGCAGTTGACCAAGCAACAAATTACCCAACTGAGTCCGGTGCGACATATTCCGCAGCGTATCAAGCCGATGACGCTGTTTTACGGTGCCAATGAGCTGCCGGAATTGATTGGTCAGTCAAGGCACTATTACGCTGCGCTGAAGGAAAAAAGCCAGCCTGTCACCCTGGTCGCCGTCGCCGGCGCCAACCATTATAACGTGCTGGATGCCTTGTTCGCCTGGGATGGCGCCCTGACTCACCTGCTAACCACTACGGGGAAATAAACCATGCGCACCATCATTGACACCGGCCTGCCGGAAATCGGTCAACCTTTCTCCTGGGCCACCCAGGGCGGCGGCATGTTGTTCACCGCCCATGGCCCGGTCAGAGCCGACGGCAGTATTGAAACCGGCGCGCCGGAAAAGCAGATCGCCCTGACATTCGATAATTTGGCTCAAACCCTGAAAGCGGCAAATAGCCACAGCGATAAGGTATTACAGGTCATTATTTATCTGACCGATGTCAATGACGTTAAATTACTCGATGAAATTTACAAAAAATACTTTAACTTCCCTTACCCCAATCGTTCAACGGTGATAGTCGATAAACTGGTGGTGCCAGGAATGAAAATAGAAATAACCGTTAGCGCCACCGTCTGATTTATCTATTACTTAATTCCCACCTGCTCATTCATTCAATAATGAATAAAGGAATCGCTATGTTTAATCACATTGGCCGTTCGGCGGCCGATCCTATTATGTCGTTGATGGAAGCTTATTTACAGGATGGAAATAGCCAGAAAGTGAATCTGGGCATTGGCCTTTATTACGATCGGCAGGGCAGGATCCCGCTGATGCAGGCGGTGGAGGCGGCGGAGCAGCGCCTGCTTGAGCGGCGCAGCCCGCACGGCTATCCGCCAATCGAAGGTTCAGCGCTGTTTGCCCAACAGGTGCAGGCATTGTTGTTTGGCGAGGCGGCAATAGCGTCGATAGCTACGGTACAAACCGTCGGCGGCTCCGGTGCACTGAAGCTGGCGGCGGATTTTATTCATCACTTTCTGTCGCGCCGTGACATCTGGGTCTCTGATCCCACCTGGGCCAATCACTGGGCCATCTTTGAGGGGGCCGGGCTGAAGGTGCACACCTATCCGTACTTCGATGAGGCCAACGGCGGGCTGCGCTTTGACGCGATGCTGGATACGTTAGGCAGTCTGCCGGAAGGCAGCGTGGTGCTGCTGCACCCCTGCTGCCATAACCCGACCGGCACCGATCTCAGCCAGGCACAGTGGCGTGCCACCCTCGAAGTGCTGCAGCGCCGCCGCCTGTTGCCGTTGTTCGATATTGCCTACCAAGGGTTTGGCGAGGGGTTGGATGAAGACTGCTTTGCCCTGCGTGAGGCGCTGAAAACGGATCTGGAATTTATGGTCGCCAACTCATTTTCGAAAAATGTCGCCCTCTATGGTCAACGGCTGGGTGGGCTTTCGGTTCGTTGCGCCGGCCCAGAGAGTGCGGAGAACGTCAAAGGCGCATTAAAAACGCTGATCCGCCGCAGTTACTCCTGCCCGCCGACCCATGGCAGCCAGATTGTGGAAACCCTGCTGACGGACCCCGAATTGCGTCAACAGTGGGAGAGCGAACTGGCGGACATGCGTCAACGCATTCAACAGATGCGCCAAATTCTTTCCGCCGGCTTGGAGCAGGGGGGATCGCAACTGGACTACCGTCGCATCCGTGACCAAAAAGGGATGTTCAGCTACACCGGCCTGAACCCCCAGCAGCTTGAACGACTGCGGCAACATTACGCCATCTATCTGGTGGCGCCTGGCCGCATGTGCCTGCCGGGCCTGAACCAAAACAATGTCGACTACGTTACTGCCGCCATTCTGGACGTCACCCGCACTGCATGAAAAGGTAGGAGACTGCTATGAAACAGATAAAAGGTTTTGACGAAATCGCCCGGCGGCAAGGCGGGTTGCAGAAACAGCTCACCGCCGGGCAGATGTCGATGCTGGCGATCGGCGGCGCTATCGGTACCGGGCTGTTTCTCGGCAGTGCCTATGCCATTCAGATGGCCGGGCCCAGCGTATTGCTGAGCTATTTTATCGGCGGCATCGTGGCGTTATTACTGATGGGATGCCTGGCGGAAATGACCTCAGAACACCCGACGCCGGGCTCGTTTGGCGACTATGCCGAATTTTACATCAGTCCGCTGTTTGGTTTTCTGGTGCGTTATTCTTACTGGTCCTGCGTGGTATTGGCGGTGGGGACCGAGGTGACAGCCATCGGCATGTATATGCAGTTCTGGTTCCCGACCACGCCAATCTGGCCCTGGGTGCTGTTGTTCTCTGCGGCGGTGATCCTGATTAACGTGATTGGCGTTAAATCGTTCGGTCAGGTGGAATATGCGCTGTCGACCATCAAGGTGGTGGCCATTGCCGCCTTTATCGCCATCGGCATCGGTATTCTGATGTTTTCTGCCAACCCGGCCTTTGGTCTGCAAAACTTTACTGCCAACGGTGGCTTCTTCCCGTTTGGCGTGAAAGGCATGTGGTTTGCGGTGATCGTGTCGATTTTCAGCTACCTGAGCATCGAGATGATCGCCGTCGCCGCCGGTGAGGCCAAGAACCCGGTGATTGCGGTAAAAACCGCGTTCAAGGGCACCATTTTACGACTGTTCATTTTCTACATGCTGTCGATTGCGCTGATGCTGGCAATCGTTCCTTGGCGGCAGTCCGGTACCGGCGAAAGTCCGTTCCAGGTGGCGATGAACGTCATCCACCTGCCTGCCGCCGCCGGTATCTTCAACTTTATCGTTCTGGTGGCCGCGCTGTCGGCGATGAACAGCCAACTGTATATCACCACCCGCATGATGTTCTCGCTGTCACGCGCTGGGCAAGCTCCGGCTGCGCTGGGCCGGGTCAGTAAACGCGGTATCCCGGTAAGCGCGCTGGCGATGTCCTGCATCGGCATCGTGGTGTCGATCGTGTTGAGTCTGGTCTACCCGCAAAAATCTTTTGCCGCCATGATGTCTATTTCGGTGTACGGTGCCTGCTTTACCTGGCTGATGATTTTTGTCACGCACCTGTTTTTCCGCCGTCAGCACCGGCAAACCCACCTTAAATTTCGCATGTGGGGCTTTCCTTACACCACGCTGGCCGGTGCCGGTTTGATGGCCGCGTTGCTGATCTCGACGGCGTTCACCGAATTTTTCAGGATGACGCTGTGGTTTGGCATTCCGTTTACCCTGCTGTTGGTGGCTATCTACTTCTTCTACAGCCGTCATCAGCCCGTACCCGCGGTAATGGAAACACCGAGCGTGGAGTAAACCGGTTCACTGAAAATGTGAATATGTGGCTCTGGTGATAAACCACTTTATCCGGAGAATAAGCCTTTTCTGGGGTTATGGAGTGGTTTGCAATGAGCAGTGGGACAGAAAAACGGCGCCTTATTGGCTGTAGCAACAGTATGCCGGTGGCCAGGCATTCGGCGCAGGGATGGATCAACGGCTTTCTGGGCATGTTGATTTTCAGCGGTTCTTTGCCTGCCACTCGCGTGGCGGTGCAAGAGTTTGATCCCATGTTTCTCACCGCGATGCGCGCGGTGCTAGCGGCCTTGCTGGCTCTGAGTGCATTGACGCTGATGCGCCAGCGTTGGCCGCAGCGCCGCGACCTGGCGCCGTTGGCACTCACCGCGCTCGGGGTGGTGATCGGTTTTCCTTTGCTCACGGCGCTAGCCTTGCAGCACACCACCTCGGCGCATGCGCTGGTGTATATCGGGCTGTTGCCGCTGGCTACCGCCTGCTTCGGTGTACTGCGGGGCGGTGAGCGGCCCAAAGCCGCTTTCTGGCTGTTTTCGGTGTTGGGGAGCCTGCTGGTTGGCGCTTTTGCGTTAAGCCAGGGGGCGACTGGCTCCTGGCTTGGCGATCTGCTGATGGTGGCCGCGGTGCTGCTTTGTGGCCTGGGCTATGCGGAAGGCGCCGTGCTGACGCGTAAGCGTGGCGGCTGGCAGGTGATCTCCTGGGCGCTGGTGGTGGCTTTGCCGTTGACGGCAGCGGCGGCCGTGGTGACGGCCCCGCCAGCCTGGCCACAGGTCAGCGTCGGCGCCTGGTGTTCT
The DNA here is from genome assembly GCF_058799445.1 of Serratia sp. GW822-FHT06E05. Taxonomy (NCBI): domain Bacteria; kingdom Pseudomonadati; phylum Pseudomonadota; class Gammaproteobacteria; order Enterobacterales; family Yersiniaceae; genus Serratia; species Serratia sp. GW822-FHT06E05. The sequence goes on along the minus strand of NZ_JBXALM010000002.1, from coordinate 389,523 downwards.
CTGGGCTACATTTCGCTGTTCAGCATGTGGATTGGCTTTATCTTTTGGTATCGCGGTTTGGCGCAGGGGGGCATCGCCGCCGTGGGACAGCTGCAATTGCTGCAGCCGTTTTTTGGTCTGGCGCTGGCCGGGCTGGTGCTGCATGAAAGCATTCAACCTTCAATGATTGCGGTAATGGTCGGCGTATTGGTGTGCGTATACGGCGCCAAGCGTTTTTCGCGGTAAGTAATAAGACGGGGTAAGGCCTGCCTTACCCCGTAGCCAAGGTCGCCAGCACCCGGTTCAGCTTTTGGGCCGCCTGGTGGATCTGCTGTTCCGTGTAGCCTCCCAGCCCGAGTATCAATCCGTTTTTCCCGCTGCCGGGGCTATACATCGGCGAAAGTGCACCGACGGCTATCCCGGCCTCGGCGGCTTTGCAGGCAACCTGCCGATCGTCCAAATCCGCTTTTAACCACAGCAGCATATGCATGCCCTGATCGCTGGGGTGCAGAGTGGCCAGCTCGGCAGAAACCTGCGCGTTGATGGCGTCGGTCAGCACTCGCCTTTTTTCCGCATACACGCCGCGCATTTTACGAATGTGGCGATCCAGATGCCCCTGCGCCATAAAACTGGCCAGAACGTATTGATCGGCACTGGGAGAATGGCGATCCATCAGCACTCGCGCACCGCAGAAGGCATTCACCAGGGGCTGAGGAACGATGGCGTAGCCCAGACGCAGCGAAGGGAACAGCACCTTGCTGAAGGTTCCCAGGTAGATAACCCTGGCCGGATCCAACCCCTGCAACGAAGGAAACGGGTGCCCGGAATAACGCATTTCACTGTCGTAATCGTCTTCGACGATCCAGGCTTGCTGCGCTTTGGCCCATGCCAGCAGCTCAAGCCGGCGCGACATGCTCATGAACATACACAAGGGGTACTGATGAGAGGGAGTGACAAAGGCGGCTCTGGCCTGCGGCGCGATTTTCCTGCCTGCCGCGACCGCTATGCCTTCGCTGTCCACCGGCACTCTGGCCATTTTCCGGTCTCTGAAGACGGTATTAAAAATGGCGGTAATGCCATGATAAGCGGGATCTTCAACCCAGGCGGTCTCACCGGCATCCAGCAGAATCTGCGTGGCGAGATAGAGCCCCTGCTGTGTGCCGGAGGTGATGATCACCTGTTCCGGCGTGCAGTGCACCGAACGGGACTTGCGAACGTATTCGCATATCGCCTCACGCAGCGGCAATGCGCCCTGCGGTTCGCCATAACCGGCGGGGGCGCCGGGGCCTCTGGCGCGGATACGGTTGCCGAGCCTGCGCCAAACGTCGTCGGGCGCGGTATCGTTGATCGGTACCGAGACGGTGAAGGGGACCGGTGGCAGAGGGCGCAACTGGGCGGCAAAGTGCTCCAGGGCCAGCGCCTGATCGGAAAGCGGCATGTCGCCGGCGTCCGGGTGTTTGACCGGCGCGGGGGCTGGGCGGGTGAGCGACAACGCCACCCGAGTGCCCGAACCGGGCTGCGCTTCGAGAAATCCTTCCGCCGTCAGTTGTTCGAAGGCGGCCAGCACCGTTCCTCTGGCAAGCTGTAATGCGCCCGCCAGTACGCGGGTTGAGGGCAGCAGATCGCCCGGTTTAAGTTCGCCTTTGCCTATGGCAGCGCGCAGCGCCTGGGCAAGTTGCAGGCTAAGCTGCCCCGCATGGCGATCAAGCTCGCCGATAGCGGGGACTTCAACCGTTTTGGCCGTTCTGGGCATCTATTCCGGTCCAGATAAAAGTGGGTTAACAGGGTGTTTACTGTAAACCACTTTTGGTCTGAATAGCGGTTTTCGACAGGATTAAAGCTGGCTTTTCGGGATCAGGTGGTCGCCAAAGCTCAGGCGTTGACGGCCCGGTTCAATGGCGGTCAGTGGCGCAACCTCCTGCAGCGAGGATTTACAGCGTTCAACCAGATCGTGGTATTCGCGCGTACCGGCGACTTTCCACGCCAACTCCTGTTCGGTCAGGTCACGCAATACCCGCGCCGGGCTGCCGACCACCAGCTTATTGGCCTCGATCACCGCGGCGGCCTTGACGAATGCCATGGCGCCGACGATGGTGTTTTCGCCGATCTCTGCACCGTCCATGATCACCGCGTTCATGCCGACCATGGCGTTACGGCGGATGCGGCAACCGTGCAAGATGGCGCCGTGGCCGATGTGCCCGTCCTGCTCCACCACGGTGTCCTGCTGCGGAAAACCGTGCATCACGCAGTTGTCCTGAATATTGGCGCCATCGCTAATCACCAGCCGGCCAAAGTCGCCGCGCAGGCTGGCGTTGGGGCCGATATAAACCCGTTTGCCGACGATCACATCGCCAATCAGTACGGCGGTAGGGTGTACGTAACTGCTGGGATCGATCACTGGCGTCAGGCCGTCAATCTGATACACGGGCATAGCAAAGTTTCCTTATACTGTAGGGTCGCGTGGCAGGCCGCCGAAACGCCGATAATAGCCGGCTGCCGGGGCAGGCAGAGCGCCGATAGTGGTCTCGGCCATGGCGCTGACATACTCGGTCGCTGCGCGGTCTACCCGCTGATAAATATTGATGCACAGGTTACGGGCAATCTGTCCTTCCCACTGCGCCGGCAGCAGGGCGTCCGGCAGCAGAGGATCTTTGAGCACCACGCGCCGGAAGAAGTGGATCAATAATAGCTTAATCTGGAAACAGCGCTGGGGCGTCAGCAGCGCTTCATCGGCTTCGCGCAGCAGCGCCATCAGGGGGCGGAAAGAGACGATAAATTCGTGATAATCGGCAGCGACGTCAGCCAGCGCCCAGCAGTTGGCCACCAGCTGTTGCAGGGTTTTCTCCGAGCGGTTATAGGGATAGTCGGCGCGGAAGTAGATCACCTGTTCGCTGGCGTTAAGTTCGCCGAGCAGGGCGGTGACGTCGGTTTGCGCGTGGGTGGGGGCCGCCATCAGATTGCTGGCTATTTGGCCGAAGCCCAGCCAACCCAGCTCTTTTTTCAACCGTGCCCGCTCCTCCTTTTCCGCGCTTTCCAGCAACAGCAAATCCCATTTCCCGTCCCAGGCGGGCGGTTCGCTGAGATAGATTTTCGACTCGGCATGGCGGAACTGACGCATACCCTGATCGGTCACCCGATAGAAGCTGCGACGGCCGATTTTTTCAACCTCCAGCCAGCCCTCTTTCTGCAGGCGAAATACCGAGGTACGCACGAAGCGGTCACCAAAACCCAGGGCCTCCAGCAGCGCGCTCAGGCTGCCAAGCCAGACTTCGCCGCCCCGGTGGCTCAGCGCATCGCCGTAGAGGGAGATAATCAGCGAGGTGCCGCTGATCGGCTGAGCCTCTATAGCATGGCGGATAAACTCATCCAGTTTATGTTCCATATTTTTCCATGGGTTAGCCGACGGTGAAGCACAACATTACCACAAATCATTCGGGCGTCATCCGTGACGCCGGGGCAATCAGCGAGGCCGCAGATCGACCACGCGCTGGGCCTTGCCTTCTGAACGCGGGATATCGCCGCAGTTGGCGATGCTGACATCGGTGCTGACGCCGATAATCGACTTGATATGGTGGCGTAACTGGTGGCAAATCTCACAGCGTTGCTGGTGGCTGAGGCTGAGCGCCGCTTCCTTCAATTCAACGCGCACCGCCAGAGTATCCAGGTGCCCGCTGCGGCTGACCTGCAGCTGATAGTGTGGCGACAGCTGTTCGAACTGCATGATTTGCTCTTCCACCTGCGACGGGAACACGTTGACGCCGCGGATGATCAGCATGTCGTCGGAGCGGCCGGTAATTTTCCCCATGCGACGCATCTGGCGTGCGTCGCCCGGCAGCAGGCGAGTGAGGTCGCGGGTACGGTAGCGGATCACCGGCAGCGCTTCTTTGGTCAGCGTGGTAAACACCAGCTCGCCGTGTTGGCCGTCCTGCAGCGTCACGCCGGTTTCCGGACAGATGATTTCCGGCAGGAAATGGTCTTCCCAGATGGTCGGGCCGCCGCCGCTTTCGGCGCATTCCATCGCCACGCCCGGCCCCATCACTTCGGACAGGCCGTAAATATCCAGCGCCTTGATGCCCATGCGGCTTTCAATTTCATGCCGCAGCGCTTCGGTCCAGGGTTCGGCACCAAAGACGCCGAGGCGCAGCGAGCAGCCACGGGCGTCGCCGCCCATTTTGCGTTCCAGCTCGTCGATCAGCGTCAGGCAGTAGGACGGTGTCACCATGATCACATCGGGTTTGAAATCCAGGATCAGCTGCGCCTGTCTTTCGGTTTGTCCACCGGACATCGGGATCACCGTCGCCCCGAGTCGCTCCGCGCCGTAATGAGCCCCCAGCCCGCCGGTGAACAGACCATAGCCGTATGCCACGTGCACCTTGTCTTTGGCGGTAGCGCCGGCGGCACGCAGGCTGCGCGCGACGATATCGGCCCAATTATCGATATCCCGCTGGGTGTAGCCGACCACCGTCGGTCGGCCGGTGGTCCCTGACGAGGCATGAATACGCACCACCTGTTCCATCGGCACGGCGAAGGTGTCGAACGGGTAGTTGTCGCGCAGATCCTGCTTGGTGGTATAGGGGAAGCGAGCCAGATCGCTCAACTGTTTGAGATCGTCGGGATGGACGCCCGCCTGATCGAACTTGCGTCGGTACATCGGCACATTGTTGTAGGCGTGGTGCAGCGTCCATTTAAGGCGCTCCAGTTGCAGCGCCTCAATCTCATCGCGCGAGGCGAACTCAATGGCGTCGAGTGGCTGTGGATTCATTGTCATAGTTAGCCTCGGGGGTCAGACTCGCTCAATAATCATGGCGATGCCCTGGCCGACGCCGATGCACATGGTGCAAAGCGCGTAGCGGCCGGAACGCCGTTCCAGTTCGAACAGGGCAGCTAACGCCAGACGCGCGCCGCTCATGCCCAGCGGATGGCCAAGGGCGATCGCGCCGCCGTTGGGGTTCACCTGCGGGGCGTCGTCAGGCAACCCAAGCTGGCGCAATACTGCCAGCGCCTGGGCGGCAAAAGCCTCGTTCAGTTCAATGACATCTATTTGCGCCAGGCTCAGCCCGGCCAGTTCCAGCACTTTACGGGTGGCCGGTAGCGGACCTATGCCCATTAAACCGGGTTCGACGCCGCAGGTTGCCGTCGCGACGATGCGCGCACGCGGTGTTAACCCCTGACTCACTGCCATTGCCTCCGAGGCGACGATCAGCGCCGCTGCGCCGTCGTTCAGGCCAGAGGCGTTGCCGGCGGTCACCGTGCCGGGTTGGCGGAATGGGGTTTTCAGCGCCTGCAGCTGTTCCAGCCGCGTATCTGCACGCGGGTGTTCGTCCTGGTCAAACAGGGGGACCGCGCCTTTCTTGCCGCTGAGGCTGACCGGCACGATCTCCTGCGCGAATATCCCCAACGTTTGCGCTCGCGCGGCCCGTTGCTGGCTGCGCAGAGCGAAGGCGTCCTGATCGGCGCGGCTGACGTTGAATTTTTCCGCTACGTTTTCGGCGGTTTCGGGCATGGATTCGGTGCCGTATTGCGACTGCATCAGCGGGTTGATAAACCGCCAGCCGAGCGTGGTGTCATACAGCTGTGTCTGACGGCTGAAGGCGCTGTCGGCCTTACCCATCACCAACGGGGCCCGGGTCATCGATTCTGCGCCGCCGGCCAATACCAAACCGGCTTCACCGGCCTTGATGCTGCGGGCCGCCGTCGCCAGCGCGTCCAATCCCGAGCCGCACAGGCGGTTGAGGGTGGTGCCGGAAACGTTAACCGGCAGGCCCGCCAGCAATGCTGCCATACGGGCCAAATTGCGGTTGTCTTCCCCGGCCTGATTGGCGCAGCCGAGGATCACGTCGTCCACCCTCGACCAGTCCACCTGCGAGTGGCGGGCCAACAGGGCGCGCAGCGGCAGTGCGGCCAAGTCATCGGCGCGGACGTTGGCCAGGGCGCCGCCGTAACGGCCAATCGGCGTGCGGACGCCGTCGCAGATAAAAGCCTGGTTCATGCTTGATCCCCTAAAATGGCGTGACCGAGCCGATGTGCGCGGCCGCGGAACCAGGCGACGGTTTTGCCCAGTTGATTGACAATCTCCACGTCATACAGACCGGTGGTTTTGCCCTGATGGCGCACCTCAGCGCTGGCCGTCAGGCGATCGCCGGCCAGCGCCGGGCGGATAAAGTCTATGCTGCAGCCGGACGCTACCGCCGCCAGCCCCTGGCTGTTGCAGGCGTAGGCGAAAGCGGTGTCCGCCAGGCTGAACAGTTGCCCGCCGTGGCAGGTCTGGTGGCCGTTGAGCATCTGCGACCCGACGGTCATGCTGACTTTTGCGAACCCGGTGTCGACGGCATCCACCCGCATGCCCATCGCCTGGGCGCAGGTGTCCTGCTGAAACATCTGTTCGGCGCAGCGTTGCGCCAGCGCGTGGGGCGTATTGGCATTCATCATTGGGCTCCTGAAGAAAGGGATGCGTAGTGGCGCAGCAACGGCATCGGGCGATAGCGGGGTTCGCCGTAGAAGCGTTGCAGATTTTCCAGCGTGGTCAGGATGTGTCGCCAGCCTAATGACGCACCCCATTCCAGCGGGCCGCGCGGGTAGTTAACCCCGCAGCGCATGGCGTGGTCGGTATCGGCGGCGCTGGCGACGCCCTTGTTCACCACGTCGAGCGCTTCATTCGCCAACATGGCGAGGGTGCGCATCACCAGCAGGCCCGGGTAGTCCGGCAACAGGATCACTTTCTTGCCAAGGGATTGCAGCAGACGTACCACAGTAGCGTTGTGTCGGGCATCGTTTTGCGCCGCGCAGCTGATGGCGACGGTGGAGGCCTGGGCATACTGAGCTGACAGATCAAACAGCACCACGGGGGTTCCGGTTTCATCGGCGACCTGGCTGGCTGTTTTACCATTTGTTAACATAAATGTAACTTCATCGATCTGGGCAAAAGCACTGGTCTGGCCGGGTTGTATGATCGCCTCCGCATTTCCTGCCAGTAACTCGGCCAGCAGAGTGACGCCTGCCGCGTCGCCGTGCAGCTTAATGCTGTGCGGCAATTCCGCTGAGGATGCAGGTAACCCGGCGACAATTTGAGGCGGCGTTTGTTTGTCGTAGCGATAAAAGCCGCACCCGCTTTTGCGGCCCAGACGCCCGGCGGCCACCCGTTCCTGCTGCACCAAAGACGGCGTGAAGCGCGGATCCTGGAAGAAGGCCTGAAACACTGATTCAGTGACGGCGTAATTGATGTCCTGACCAATCATATCGGTCAGTTGCAGTGGCCCCATGGCGAAGCCGCCTGCGTCGCGCATTACCGCATCCAGCGTGGCGGCGTCGGCAACTTGTTCTTCGAGCGCGCGCAGGGTTTCGGCGTAAAAAGGTCGCGCCACGCGGTTAACGATAAAGCCGGGCGTGGAACGGCACAGCACGCTTTGTTTGCCCCATTGCCGGGTCAGCGCCTGCAGTTCGGCAACGGTTTCGGCGCTGGTGTCCAACCCGCTGACGATCTCGACCAGCTTCATCACCGGGGCCGGGTTGAAGAAGTGCAAACCGGCCAGGCGCTGTGGATGGTGCAGTGCACCGCCGATGGCAGTAATCGACAGCGATGAAGTGTTGCTGGCGAACAGTGCGGCGGGGGAACACAGCGCTTCCAGCTCACGAAACAGGCTCTGTTTGATCGCCAGTTTTTCCGCCACTGCTTCTATCACCAGTGCGCTGTCGGCCAACTGGTCAAGCGACTCGACCGGCTGAATACGGCCCAGCAGGGCCTCGGTGGCATCGGCGTCGGCCTTGCCGGACTCGACCCTTTGGCGCAGGCGTTGGCCTAACGCATCGAGTGCCTGCCGGGCGGCGGCGGCATCGATATCAAACAGCCACACCGGATGCCCGGCTCCGGCCGCCACCTGGGCGATGCCGATGCCCATGGTGCCGGCACCAATCACGGCGACCCTTGCGTAGACGTTCGGCAGGTTCATGATTATTTTCCGCTGAAATTAGGGGTGCGTTTGGCGAAGAAGGCGCTGACGCCTTCGCGGTAGTCGTCGCTGCGGCCGCCGAGGCGCTGCAGGTCGCGTTCCAGATCGAGCTGCTGATCGAGGGTATTGTTCGCCGAGCTGTAGAGGGCTTTTTTAATCAGCCCCAGCCCGTAAGTGGGTTGGGTGGCCAGGTGTTGTGCCAGCGTTTGGCTGGTGGCGGCCAGTTGGTCCGCCGCTACCACCTGCCAGATCATGCCCCATGCCAGCGCCTGTTGTGCGCTGACTTTATCTCCCAGCAGCGCCATGCCCATGGCGCGGGCGTGGCCTGCCAAACGGGGCAGGAACCAGCTGCCGCCGGAGTCCGGCACCAGCCCCAGGCGGCAGAAAGACTGAATAAAATTGGCGTTATCGGCGGCGATCACGATATCGCAGGCCAGCGCCAGCGCAGCGCCGGCCCCCGCCGCGACACCGTTGACGGCGCACACCACCGGCTTTGGCAGGGCGGTCAGACGACGGATCAGCGGATTGTAAAAACGCTCTACCGACAGGCCGAGATCCGGCGCCTGCTGTTCGACGCTGACGTTGCGATCGTTCAGATCCTGCCCGGCGCAAAAGCCACGTCCCGCACCGGTGATCAGCAGGCAGCGTACGGTTTCGTCCCGCTCGGCGAGGGTCAAGGCTTCGCTCAGTTGGCGGTGCATCTCGTCGTTGAAGCTATTGAGCCGGTCTGGCCGATTGAGGGTCAGCGTCAGCACCCCGGCTTCAAGGTGGGTGAGAATCAATGCGTTTTCCATAAATCAGCGCCCCTGATAGTTTGGCGTACGTTTTTCGAAGAAGGCGGCGATGCCCTCGCGGCGATCGTCGGTGGCGGCCAGGGTGGCAAACTGCTGGCGTTCGATGAGCAGCCCTTGGCTAAGGCCGGTTTCCTCAGCCTGTTTCAGCGCCTGTTTGGCGGCGCGCAGTGCCAGCGGTGCCTGCCTGCTGATGTGCTCGGCGATCTGCTGTGCGCGTTCCAGCGTCAGGGCGTCGACGCACACTTCACTGACCAACCCGCACTGCAATGCGCGCGAGGCGTTAATGGCTTCGCCACTCAGCACCATCTGACTGGCGAAGGACTTGCCGACGCAGCGAATCAAGCGCTGAGTGCCGCCGGCCCCTGGCATCAGGCCGAGGGTGATTTCCGGCAGGCCAAAGCGGGCGCTTTCGCCGCAAATGACAATGTCGCAGGCCAGCGCCAGCTCGCAGCCGGCGCCGAGCGCATAGCCGTTCACTGCCGCCAGCAGCGGTTTACTGAACTGCGCCAGCCGTTGCCACAACAGCGGGCGGCGATCCGTCAGCGTAGCGGGCAGGTCTTGCCGTTGCAGTTCGTGCAGATCGGCACCGGCGGCAAAGAAACGCGTTGTGCCGGTGATCACTACTGCGCCAATGGCGGTATCGGCATCGGCCTGTTCCAGTAAATAAACCAGCTGCTCCAGACAGGGTGTGTTCAGGGCATTGCGCGCTTGTGGACGGTGCAGTTCCAGCGTCAGCACGCGCGCCTGGCGATGTTGCAGGATCAAAGGGGTTTCCATTGGCGGCTCCTATACGTCAAAGTCCAGCACCACACCGTCACCGCGTGGCCACGACTGGCAGCTCAATACGTAGCCTGCCGCGAGTTGATCCGGCTCCAGGCTGTAGTTGACGGCCATGTCCACCTGACCGGCTTTTAACCGGCACTTGCAGGTGGCGCACACGCCGCCTTTGCAGGCATAGGGAAGATCGGCACCCTGACGCAGCGCCGCGTCCAGAATGCTGTCGTCCTGCGAGCCAACCTCGATATCCAACCGGCGGCCATCGAGCAAAATCGCCACTCGCGTGGCGTTGCGCGGGGTGTCGTTGACCGGGCGGGCGACCACGCCGCTGGTGTTAAAGCGCTCGCTGTGGATACGCTCGGCGGCTACGCCAGCCTGTTCCAGCACGCTTTGGGCGTCGTCCATCATGGTTTGCGGGCCGCAGATAAAGGCATGGTCATAGTCGCGGTAATCCAGCAGCGCGCCGCCGATCGCCAACAGGCGCTCGCGGTCGATGCGCCCACTGAGCAGCGGGCTGTCGAGGCTCTCCTGGCTGAACAGATACAGCGGCTGAAAACGTTGTGGATAGCGGTTTTTCAGATCGGACAGCGTCTCCTTGAACATCACCGAACGGCTGCTGCGGTTGCCGTAAATCAGCGTGAAGCTGCTGTTTGGTTCAAGTTGCAGGGTGGCTTTGATGATAGACAGCATCGGCGTGATGCCGGAACCGGCGGCAATCGCCAGATAGTTGCCGCTGTTTTCCGCCTGTGGCTGGTAGCCGAAACGGCCCTGCGGCACCATCACCTCCAGCGCGTCGCCGACTTTCAGTAGCCGATTAACGAACGAGGAAAAGCGGCCCTGATGGATAGCTTTAACGCCGATCTGCAGCAGCCCTTCCTGAGGAGCGCTGCAGATGGAGTAGCAGCGGCGCAGCTCTTCGCCATCCACCTGCGCCTTTAGCGTCAGATGTTGGCCGGGGGTGTAGCAGTAATGACTTTTCAGCTCTTCGGGCACGCGCAGAGTGATAGCTACGGCGTCCGGCGTTTCGCGCTCGATGGCGGCGACGTTCAGGCGATGGAAGACCGTCATGGTTTTCTGCGCTCCTAAATGCATTTGAAATAGTCGAAGGGTTCGCGGCAATCGCAGCAGCGATACAGCGCTTTGCAGGCGGTGGAGCCGAATTCGCTGATTTTTTCGCTGTGGGTGCTGCCGCAGCGCGGGCAGGGCACCGGGCCTGCAGCCTGCGGTTTGTCGCAGGTATGGCCCTGTGGCGGTGCGACGCCGTATTCACGCAGCCGTTCACGCGCCGAGGCGTTCATCCAGTCGGTGGTCCACGCCGGGCTGAGGCGAATGTCCACTTTGACCGGGGCAAAGCCGGCCTCGGCCAGCCGCTGCTCGATGGCTTCGAGCAGGAACTCGGTGGCGGGGCAGCCGGAGTAGGTTGGCGTAAAGGTAATGCGCCAGCCGTCGCCGTCGGCTTCAACGTCGCGAACCATGCCCAGATCGGTAATCGACAGCACCGGCAGTTCCGGATCGCTGATCTGTTGCAGGCAGTGCCAGATTTGCGGAATTTCCGCGGCCTGCAGCCGGGTAATGTTCATAGCGGCCCCTTACCAGTTTGCGTTGGGATAGGCGCGTTGCAGAAACTGCATCTCGGCCAGCAGCGGACCGAGATGTTCGCTGTGCCGACCCTGTTTACCGCCGTGGCGGAACGCCTGCTCTGCCGGCAGCGTCAGGGTGGCCTGTTGCAGCGTTTCTTCAACCAGCGCCAGCCACGGAGCCTCAAGCTGGCGCGGATCGGCGGCGATGCCCTGTTCTGCCAACTGCAGTTCAAGCTCGTCGGCATGGAACAGTTCGGCGGTAAAACGCCACAGGCCATCCAGCGACTGCTGCATTTTTTGGTGGCTGACGGGGCTGCCGTCACCCAGACGGATCATCCAGCCACGGCTGAAACGCAGGTGGTAATGCGCCTCTTTCAGTGACTTGGCGGCGATGGCGGCGAGTTGCGCATCGCGACTTTGGCTCAAGGCCTGATGCAGCTGCACGTGGTAGGCGTCCATCAGGAACTGCCGCACCAGAGTGTCGTTGAAGCCGCCGTTGGGCTGTTCCGCCAGCAGCAGGTTATGGAACTCACGTTCGTCTCGGCCGAAGGCCAGTCGGTCTTCGCTGAATTGCGGCCCGGCCAGTTCGGCGGCATAACCGAGAAAGTTGCGTGCCTGGCCGAGTAGGTCCAGGCCGATGTTGGCCAGCGCCAGGTCGATCTCCAGTTCCGGCGCGTGGCCGCACCAGGCGCACAAGCGCTGGGCGAGGATCAGTGGCGTATCGCCCTGACGCAGGACATAGGTGACGAGTGGATCGTTATTGAAGGTCATGGTCGCCCCTACATGTTCTTGATGCCGTCGGGAATGGTGTAGAACGTCGGATGACGGTAGATCTTGTCATCGGACGGATCGAAAAAGGCTTCGCGATCTTCCGGCTGCGAGGCGATCAGGTGGCTGGATTGCACCACCCAGATTGAGCAGCCTTCGTTGCGGCGAGTATAGGCATCGCGGGCGTTTTCCAGCGCCATCTGGTCGTCGGCGGCGTGCAGGCTGCCGACGTGACGGTGCGCCAGCCCTTGTTTGCTGCGGATAAACACTTCATACAGTGGCCATTGGGCATGTGTCATCATCGGTTCCTTATGCGGCGGTTGAGGTGTTTTTTGACGCGTGGGCCAGAGCGCCATCGCGTACCCAGGCTCCGTCCTCCCAGGCGCGGCGTTTGGCTTGCAGCCGTTCGTGGTTACATTGGCCGCGCCCCTTGATCACCTCATGCAGTTCACTCCAGTCGATTTCGCCAAAGCGGTAGTGGCCGGTGGCTTCGTCCCAGGCCAAATCGGCGTCCGGTGCGACCATGCCCAGGGCTTCCAACTGGGGAACGGTGTTGTCGACAAATTTCTGCCGTAACTCATCGTTGCTGTGGCGTTTGATTTTCCAGGCCATGCTCTGCGCGCTGTGCGGTGAATCGGTATCGCTGGGGCCAAACATCATCAGTACCGGCCACCAGAAGCGGTTAATCGCATCTTGCAGCATGGCTTTCTGTTGTTCGCTGCCGTTAGCCATCGCCATGACAGCTTCGTAACCCTGGCGCTGGTGGAAGCTCTCTTCCTTGCAAATTTTCACCATCGCCCGCGCATAGGGGCCGTAGGACGCACGACACAGCGCCACCTGGTTGACGATGGCCGCGCCGTCCACCAACCAGCCGATCACCCCGATATCCGCCCAGTTGAGCGTCGGGTAATTGAAGATCGAGGAGTATTTCATCTTGCCGTCGAGCATCTTCTGGTAGATATCCTGACGAGAGCAGCCCAGGGTTTCCGCGGCGCTGTACAGGTACAGGCCGTGCCCCGCTTCGTCCTGCACCTTGGCTAACAACACCGCTTTGCGGCGCAGGGTAGGTGCGCGCGTCAACCAGTTGGCTTCCGGTAACATGCCGACCACTTCGGAATGGGCATGTTGGCCAATCTGGCGGATCAGGTTTTGGCGGTAGGCGTCCGGCATCCAGTCTTTGGCCTCAATCGAGGTATCCGCCGCAATTTTGTCGTCGAAGTGCTGCTGATGTTGCGCGTCAGTTGTCATGCGTGCCTCTTGGTGATTCGTATTTTTCACATTAAATATAAAAATGTGAATCACGTTAACTAACCATAAGGCTACAAACTGATAACAAAAAGATCAAACGGCATTTGTGTGGTTTTGCGAGGGTGCTCACAAGGAGTGTTGTTATAATATTGTTTTTAAATGACATTAAAAATTAATCCATGAGGGTAAAACGCCTGTCTGAGCGCTTTCAATGTCTGGTTGTTTTTATTTTGTTAAATTTCATTCTGGTGAAAACTGGACAATATGTGATACGTAATTAATCCTTGTGGTGTAAATTTATGAATTCCGGAGGAGCAAATGCAGCAGCTACACAGTTATCTTTCTGGCGCCTGGGTGTACGGCCAGGGCAAAGCCCGTGAAATCCACCATGCCGTCACCGGCCAATCGCTGTATCAGGTTTGTTCCGACGGGCTACCGCTGGCCGCCAGTCTGGAGTATGCGCGCAGCAAGGGCGGCAAGGCGCTGGCACAGATGACCTTCCAGCAGCGCGCGCAAATGATGAAAGCGGTGGCTAAGCACCTGCTGGCCAACAAAGAAACGCTGTATGAGATTTCGTACCAGACCGGCGCGACTCGCAGTGACGGCTGGGTGGATATCGAAGGCGGTATCGCCACGCTATTTGCCTATGCCGGGCTGGCAGGGCGCGAGCTGCCGGACGATACCCTGTGGCCGGAAGACGAACTGATCCCGCTGTCCAAACAGGCGCAGTTTGCCGCCCGACACGTGCTGACTTCACGCCCTGGCGTGGCGTTGCATATTAATGCTTTTAACTTTCCCTGCTGGGGGATGCTGGAAAAACTGGCGCCCACCTGGTTGGCCGGCATGCCGGCGATCATCAAACCGGCGACCGCCACGGCGCAGCTGACGCAGGCGATGGTCAGACTGATTATCGACAGCGGTCTGGTGCCAGAGGGCGCGTTGCAACTGGTATGCGGTGGCGTCGGCGATATGTTTGAACATCTGGATTATCAGGATGCGGTGACCTTTACCGGCTCGGCGCAGACCGGTCAGCAGCTGCGTGCGCACCCGCGCCTGTTGCAAAAGTCGATTGCTTTCACCATGGAGGCAGACTCGCTCAACTGCTGCGTGCTTGGCGAGGACGTTACGCCGCAGATGCCGGAGTTTGCGCTGTTTATCAAAGAAGTGTGCCGCGAGATGACCGCCAAGGCCGGGCAAAAATGTACCGCAATCCGGCGGATTATCGTGCCGGCGAAACGGGTGGCAGAGGTACAGCAGGCGCTGTTGCAGCGGCTGAGTGGCGTCACGGTGGGCGATCCTAAACTGGAACAGGTGCGGATGGGGGCCTTGGTCAGCCGCGAGCAGCGCGACGATGTGCAACAGAAGGTGGATTACCTGCTGCATAACGGTTGCGAACCGTTGTGCGGCGCGAGAACGGATAACCTGGAGGTGAGCGGGGAAGGCGTGCAGCAGGGGGCATTTTATCCGGCCACGCTGTTGTACTGTGCCGATCCCTTTAGCCATCAGGCGGTGCATGGCACCGAAGCATTCGGCCCGGTAGCGACGCTGATGCCCTATCAGCATACCGAACAGGCGATTGAGCTGGCGTTAATGGGCCAGGGGAGTCTGGCTGGCTCACTGGTGACCGCCGATGAGGCGCTGGCGACGCGCTTTATCCGCGCCACCGCCTGCGCGCATGGCCGAATGCTGATCCTGGATCAACAGGCGGCGGTGGAGTCCACCGGCCACGGTTCTCCGTTGCCAATGCTGGTGCACGGCGGGCCAGGGCGAGCCGGTGGCGGTGAAGAATTGGGGGGGCTACGCGCGGTAAAACACTATATGCAACGCACGGCCATTCAGGGCAGTCCGGCTATGCTGGCGGCAATCGGCCGTGAGTGGGTGCGCGGCGCGACGGTGATTGAAGAGCCGGTACATCCGTTCCGCAAATATTTCGAGCAACTGCGCCTTGGCGAAAGCCTGCTGACGGCGCGGCGTACCGTGACCGAGGCCGATATCGTCAATTTTGCCTGCCTGAGTGGCGACCACTTCTATGCCCATATGGACAAGATCGGCGCGGCCGAATCGCTGTTTGGCGAGCGGGTCGCGCACGGCTACTTTGTGGTTTCTGCCGCCGCCGGGCTGTTTGTTGATCCGGGCGTCGGGCCAGTGATTGCCAACTACGGTATGGAAAACCTGCGCTTTATCGAGCCGGTGAAGATTGGCGATACCCTTCAGGTACGGCTGACCTGCAAAAAGAAAATCCGTAAGCCGCAGAAAACGGCGGAGGATCGTCCACACGGCGTGGTGGTATGGGATGTTCAGGTACTCAACCAACATCAGCAGGCGGTGGCGCTGTACAGTATCCTGACGTTGGTGGCGCGGCAGGAAGGGGACTTCGGTCCGACAAGCTAAAGGCCGGTGAGATGGTGCCATGGTAAGATGCACCATCTCCTGACACAGAGTTTGTGGTGACGATGATCCAACAACTCCAACTGAGCGGTTTTCGCTCCATACGTAATTTGCAGCTGCAATTGGGCCGTCTGAATGTGATCAGCGGCCCGAACGGTTGCGGAAAATCTAACCTGTATAAAGCGGTGCGATTGATCCACGAGGCCGCCTGTGGGCGGCTTTCTGCTGCGTTGGCTGAAGAGGGGGGCATTCAGAAGGCGATGTGGGCCGGGGGATTGCGACCGGGTGATCGCCGGGGCGATCCGAAACGGATGCTGTTGTCAGCCACTCTGGATGATTTCGACTATCAGCTGCAGCTAGGCTTCCCTGAGCCGACCGGCAGCCTGTTTCAACTCGACCCGCTGGTCAAAGAGGAGTCACTGTGGATCTCGGGCCACGGTCGTCGCCCCTCAACCCGGGTACTCGAAAGGCGCAACCAGAGTGCATTCCTGACGAATATTCAGGGCGAACGCGCCACTTATCCTGCCAGTCTCCATGCGGAGGAATCGGTATTTGGTCAGCTTGCCGATCCGCATCTGTATCCTGAAGTGTCCCAGGTACGAGAGAATCTGCGGCAGTGGCGTTTTTACCACGAGTTTGCCGTGTGGCCCGGTTCACCGTTGCGAGCGCCGCAGGTGGGTATTCGCGCGCCGGTACTGGCGCATGACGGCAGTAATCTGGCGGCCGCTTTTGAAACCATCTGCGAGATCGGCAACGGCGAGTTGCTGCGCGACATTCTGGCGCAGGCGTTTCCCGACAGCGAATTTGAAATTCAGGCCCCTCAGGGACGCTTCCAGCTATTGATGCACCGTGCCGGCATTTTACGCCCCTTGGACAGTGCCGAACTTTCCGACGGCACGCTGCGTTTCCTCTGTTTGGCGGTAGCGATGCTCAGCCCGCGTCCGCCGGCATTTATGGCATTCAATGAACCTGAAAACAGTCTGCATCCGCAACTGTTGCCGGCATTGGCCATGTTGATCGCCGAAGCCAGCCGTTATAGCCAATTGTGGATCACCAGCCACTCACCGCAGCTTGCCGAACTGATTGGCCGCCATAGCGAGGTTACCCACTATCAACTGGCACAGCAGCAGGGTGAAACCCTGCTGGCGGAACCGGATTAGATCAAGGGCTGGTGTAGCAGGGTTTCCAGTACCTTGAGCGGTGATTGCTGTGGATTCTTCATTGCGGTGACGGGCAACAGGAAAGTTTGCTCCAGCATAAACTGACCCGCCATCGCCGCGTGTGGCGTCTGATCGGAGAAACAGATCCAACTGCTGCCCGGCGGCAAGTCGAGCGCCAACTGCGGGCCCTGTTGCTGATAGTGCTGGTCGGCTTTCATGGCATCATGCAGTTGCAGCATCAGGTGGTCGTAATGACTGCGGCGCCGTTTGGTGATGCCGACCTTGTGCTGCAGCCAGCTGTTCAGCGGTGAATAGCGGCCCAGGCGCGGCATAAAGCGTTGCGCCAGTTGAGGAAAGGGTTCGCCGATGCGCCATTGGCGAAGTTCGCCATTGGGGTTGATGTTGGTGAAGATGCGCAGAATGCGCTCACCATAGTTCGGGCGCGACGGGAAGGCATCGACGTGCAGCCGGCTATCATCCTTGCGCCATGAGCTGGTCTTGCGCCAGGCCGCAACCGGATGCAGGCGCAGGGTGTTGACCGGCGAATGCAGGGCTTGTTGGTAGTGGGGGAGCAGGGTGGCAACCAGTTGAAGGCAGGCTTGATAATAGCGTGACAGCAACGTCTCGACCTGTGGCTGCTGCGCGGCTATCGCCACGCCGGATAATTTGCTCGTTTCTGGCCAGTAGCTGATGTTTTTACGTTTTGTATCGACCAACGCGGGATCCAGCAGCGCCATTTCACCGGCTAACAAGGGAAACGCCAGTTCGGGCAAAAATACCAGCTTGCCTTGCTCAAGCGCTTCGACGGCTGAGGGGGAAAAGGGCGTCGGAGCACTATCCCACTGCTGCTGTGGCAACGTTACTAACGCCTGCTCCGGCGTCAGGTTTTCCATGCGCATAATATCTCCTTGCGAAGGGGATGTTTTGATTGTTTTTATTTGAAAGGAATATATAACCAGCGGGAATTATTGTTGAATTGAACTAGTTGATGCTAATAGCTGGATTGAATTATCCTAGCACTATTAAAATGCGCCAAAAAGTAAACAGATATTAAACGACGCGCTAATGGCACGAATGGATAAAAATAGATTTAATCGCTATTAATTAATTTATCAGCGAAAGTAGATTAACGATTTAAATTAAATTTAGTTTTATGATCAGCGGGTTGATTTTGATTTTCCGAGCCGAAAAAAAACAAATTCAGGGGCCGCCTCCGGGGGAGACGGCCCAATGGGTCAGGCGGGATAAATGCGGTTTTTCCCCTGGGCTTTGGCTTGATACAGGGCGCTGTCGGCCTGATTAATAAAGCCGATTGGCGTGTCGTTATACATATGCGGCACTTTGGCGAAGATGCCAATACTGATGGTGACAATACCGTGAGGGTTGCCCGTATGCGGTATTTTCAGCTCACGCACCGATTCAATCACCCGTTCGGCGAAAATCAGTGCGCCCTGAGTGTCGGTATCCGGCAGAATAATGGCCATTTCCTCACCGCCATAGCGGGCCATAATATCGTTGCTGCGGCACGCCAGCCCTTTCAACGTTTGTCCAATCTGTTGCAGACACTGATCGCCGGCTACGTGACCGTAGATGTCGTTATATTGTTTGAAACAGTCGATATCCAGCATCAGCAACGCCACGCTGCGGTAATTGCGTGAAGCGCGCATCAGTTCGTTCTTCATGGCAATATCAAACTGACGGCGGTTGGCCAGGCCGGTTAACCCGTCCAGCAAAGCCAACTCTTCCAACGTTCGGTTGATGGTAGTGAGCTGATCGCGGGTGCGCATCAGTTCAGCTTCGGTGCGTACGCTGTGGTTAATCTGGCGCATCAGTACCAGACCCATCGCCAGTAAAATGATTAACAGCGTCGCGCCACCCAGGGCAAACACGCCGGTATCATTACGCCAGTCGGACAGCGCATCTTCCTTCGACAGTCCGGCAGCTATCACCAGCGGATAGCGATTAACCCGCGAATAACCGTAGATCCGTTCCACCTTGTCGTACCGCGAAGTGATGGTGGCATTGCCGAACTCAGAGTGGGGTAGAATTTCGCGGAACAACACGCCTTCCGAAATATTTTTGCCAATCGCGGCAATGGAGTAGGGGCGGCGGTAGAGAATGGTGCCGTCCGCCAACAGCAGGTTGAGCGAGGCGTCACTGTTCAATGCGAAGGTGTCGTAAAATTGGCGGAAATAATCGACATACAGCGTGGCCAGTACCACCCCATTAAAGCTACCGTCCGGGTTGTTGATCCGGCGTGAGACCGGAATGATTAAATCACCGGTAGAGCGGCTGCGTACCACTTTGCCGATAAATATCGCGTTGCTGTTGTGGCTCAGGTGGAATTTGAAATACTCACGATCGGCATTGTTGGCATTTTGTATGAACCGGCCCGATGAGGTGACGATCCAGTTCCCTTGAGCATCGTAAACAAACAGGCCATGCAACTGGGGCAGGTTGCCAACCTGCGTTTGCATCACTTTCTGTAGTCGCAGCTGTTGCGGTTGGCCCAGGCCGTCGGTCTGAATGCGTTCGGTCAGATCGGACAGCGTAGTGTCGGTCTGCATAAAGGTGTCATCGGCATGCTGTGCCAGAGAGCGGGCCAGGTTGGCCGATTCATTTTCGGCACTTTGCAAGTCGCGCTGGTGCGCATTCCAAATCTGCCAGCCGTTAAACAGAATCAGCGTGACGGCAACGATGACGACAAATACGCCGGCCTGAAAAAGTAACGGGGAATTTTTACCGTTGGGTGGCCGTTCGGCATCCTGTGGTTGCTGCTGTGTCATGTCACCCTTGTTATAAAGTCTTTAAATCGTGTTAAGAACAATCTTACATCTTATTCGTTAATCACGCCGACCACTACTCCCTTAACATCAAAAATGCATGAGCCACTCAAGCGGAGTGTTACAATTCGCCGCAAAACCGGCATAGAAAATACAGGGTTCACGCATATGTCTGACTACATCATTATTACTTTGCTGACGCTGGTGGTTTATTACCCGCTGACCTTGGGTGTGCTGGCGCTAATGATGATTTTTGCCTGGCGGCAGCGTAAATCGCCCTATTGGCGTTTGGGACTGGTGCTGTTGACGGTGCTGTTTGTGCTGTTCGCGATGGCGGCTTATGACTGGTATCACTACCGTTGATCTTGGCACCAGGGTATCCGCTGTCGGTGGCGGACACCCTGGCGGGATGACGGGTTATTCAACGTTAATCATCCAATTGACCCCGAACTGGTCGGTCAGCATGCCAAAACCCTTGGCCCAGAAGGTGGCCTGGTATGGCATGGTGACCTGACCGCCCTGCGCCAGCTTCTCGAATAATGCTCGGCCTTGTTCCACGTCGCTCGGATCCAGCGACAGGGCAAATCCTTTATGCGAAGCTTCGCCGCCGTCCTGCGGACACCCATCGGAGGCCATCAGCGCCGTTTCGCCAATCAGTAAACGGGCATGCATGATGGACTCTGGATTGACGTCCTGAGGACTGCCTTGCTTGGCCTCCTCGGGCATATCTTTGTAGCGCATAATCATTTCGATTCTGGCGCCCAGCTGCTGCTGGTAGAAGTTGATCGCCTGTTCACAGTTACCGTTAAAAAAAAGATAGGGTTGAATCAACATGACATTGACCTCTGTTGTGGCCCGTCAGGCGTTTTGCATCCCACGGGCGAGGAACAATAGTTTCTGGTTGTGACTATTGCTGCCGGGAACTTACAAGTGTAGTGCGATTTACGCCGAATGCCCGGCGGGCGATCACGCTGTGGAAATTAACGGCCTGATCGTTGCTATTGACCGAAAAAGCGGGATGGTTCATCCCAATTTGGACAGATTATCTGAGCGGTCACAGTTTCTATACTCGTTGCAACCTTCACTAACGGAGTCACTGTAATGAGCAAGCAATCTTTGAATGGAAAAGTGGTGTTGATCGCCGGCGGCGCCAAGAACCTGGGTGGCCTGGTGGCGCGTGATTTGGCCGCCAACGGCGCGGCGGCCGTGGTGGTGCACTACAACAGCGACGCCACTCGTGCTGCCGCGGAGGAAACGTTGCAGGCGGTTAAGGCGGCAGGTGCCCAGGCGATTGCGGTGCAGGGCGATCTCACCCAGCCGGCTAACGTGGCGCTGCTGTTTGAGGAGGCCGTCAAGGCGTTTGGCAAGGTGGACATTGCCATCAATACCGCCGGTCTGGTGATTAAAAAACCGATTGCCGAAGTGACCGAAGCCGATTACGACAGCAGTTTCGACATCAATGCCAAAGCGGCATTTTTCTTTATCCAGCAGGCCGGTAAACATTTGGCCGATAACGGCCGAATTGTGACCATTGTCAGCTCGCTGTTGGCGGCCTATACGCCGTTTTATGCGGTCTATCCGGGCAGCAAGGCGCCGGTGGAGCACTTTACCCGCGCGGCTTCCAAGGAGTTTGGCGAACGCGGTATCAGCGTGAACGCCATTGGTCCGGGACCAATGGATACGCCGTTCTTCTATGGCCAGGAAAGCAAGGAGGCGGTGGCGTACCACAGCAGTGCCGCCGCGCTGAGCAAGTTCTCGAAAACCGGTCTGACCGATATCGAGGACATTGCGCCGATCGTTAAATTTTTGGTCACTGACGGCTGGTGGATCACCGGGCAGACGCTGTTCGCCAACGGTGGCTATACTACCCGTTAACCTTAATTCTGCTGCGGCCCGGGCCGCAGCCTGTTAATCAGGACGCACAACCGGTGGATAAAATAGGGAGATTACGGGTTTTTATCCAGGTTGCTGAGGTGGGCAGTTTCATCCGCGCTTCGCAAATCCTGTTGATGCCAAAAACCACGGTTTCGGCGGCGATACAACAACTGGAACACGAAATGGGTGCCCGCCTGTTTCATCGCACCACTCGCCGGGTGCAATTGACCAGCGACGGTGAGCTGTTGCTCGAAAAAGCGCGCAGCCTGTTGTTCGACGTTCAAACACTGGAAGGCCTGTTTCATCGGCAAAACGGCCCGATCGACGGTCGTTTGACGGTCGATGTGCCCAGTCGTATAGCCCGGCGAATGATAGTGCCTGCGCTGCCGGACTTTTTTGTGCAGTACCCCGACATTCAACTGTTTCTCAGCGCCAGCGACCGTTCGATCGATTTGATCCAGGAAGGGATCGACTGCGTGGTGCGCGTCGGCAGTCTCAGCGACAGTAGCCTGGTCAGCCAGCCGCTGGGGCGATTAAGCATGATCAACTGCGCCAGCCCGGACTATTTGCAATGTTACGGCACGCCGGAGCATCCCGAGCAGTTGGCGGGGCATTGGGGTGTAGGGTACGCGCAGCCGACTTTGGCCGGGGCAGATACCTGGGTTTGGCAGCGGGGCGATCAGCACATGGAAAAAATCTTGCGTAGCCGGGTCACGGTAAACAATGCGGAAAATTATATTGGGTGCTGTCTGGCAGGATTAGGGATGATTCAGATACCGCGCTTTGATGTTCAGCACTACCTGGACAACGGGAGCTTATGTGAGGTTTTGCCGCAGGCCCGGCCACCGGCAATGGGCATTGCGTTGCTTTATCCTCACCGCCGCCAACGTTCGGCACGTTTAACCGCCTTTGCCGAGTGGTTCAGCCACCTTATCAAGCCCTTTTGCGAAAATTGAGGCCCGGTAGCCAATGGGATTTTTATTCAAACTGCTCGCTATTTGTCATTATTTTTCAACTGATTAAATTTGCAGACAAAACAAGACACATTTAAAACCACTCGAAAAGTGACAAAGCGCGTGTAACATCACTGGAACAACAAGGCGGCAGAACCGTCCCAGGCGGCGGCCAGCGCATAGATTGCAGCCAGTATCAGCAGAAACGGTGTGTTGGTCATGGTCTGTCCCCTGCAGCAATATTCACCTGTTGTTATAGCGCGGAGTAATGACAGTTTGATGAATGCGGTTGATTTTTGCACAGCTAAATTCAGACACACGGAAATGGGTAAACTGCTGATATTTGTCTATAGTAACAGTGTGAATATGCGTGTTTATCAAGATTCACCCTGCATCGCGCTGCCGTTAACGGTCAGCACAGGGCAACAGGATTGTGGTTGTGAAAGTATCGTCAGGGTTGGATCAGGCGCCGACGCGGGCCTGAAAACAGAGTTTCTTTGGGCAAAAAGTAATAGGGAGAGTAAAAATGGGCATCATTTCCTGGATCATTTTTGGGTTAATCGCCGGTATCTTGGCTAAATGGATTATGCCGGGCAAAGACGGCGGCGGCTTTATCGTAACCGTTATTCTGGGGATCATCGGTGCGGTTGTCGGCGGCTATATCAGTACCTTCTTCGGTATGGGCCGTGTTGATGGCTTCAACCTGGGCAGCTTTGTTGTCGCGGTCATCGGTGCCCTGGTGGTGCTTTTTGTCTACAGAAAGATCAGAAATTAATCAGTTGCTGATCAACAGGGTCGCTGCGGCGGCCCTTTTTCGTTAAATCACTGCGGTCGAGCGGCAGAGCCGACGATCGGAAGGGGAATACCATGGGTCTGTTTGATAGCGTATTGGGCAACATTCTGGGCGGTGCCAACGGTAAGGGCATTGATTACGTCGCCATTATGCAATGGGTTGAGCAGCAGGGTGGCCTGCAGGCGATTCTGGACAAGTTCCGCCAGGGTCAATTCGGCGATGTGGTCGGCTCGTGGCTGGGCAACGGTGAAAACCAGCAGATTAGCGGCGATCACGTGCAGCAAGCGCTGGGCAGCGATGCCATCAACCAACTGGCGGAAAAGCTGGGGATCGATCCGGCTCAGGCTTCAGCCACCATTGCACAGTTCCTGCCAACGGTCGCTGACGCGGCCTCGCCAAATGGCGAAGTGCAGTCGAACAGCAACGAACTGGGTGACATGGTCGGTAAACTGTTCAAATAATCTTTATGCCCCTGGCACCTTGTCGGGGGCTTTGTTCACCTTAATTCCCTCAATACTCCCCAACGCCGCCAGCAAATAATCTACCCAGGCCCGGACTTTACCGGGAATAAACCGCGCTGCGGGGTAAACCGCATGCAGCGCCATCGGCGGATAATGCCAGGCCGTTAACACCGGTACCAGGCTGCCGTGGGCCAGTTGCCGACCAATCAGCGGGCGCTGTGCTCCGCCAATACCCAATCCTGATTCGATGGCCGCCAGCAGCGAAAACGTATTGTTGGCGCGAAAGACCGGGCGCAGGTTCACTACCTCGGCACCCTGAGGGCCAATTAAGGTCAGCGCATCCCCGTCACTCAAGCCGCTATAGCGGATATGCGGATGTCTCGCCAGCTCTGCGGGAGTTTGCGGCTCGCCCTGCGCTGCCAGATAGGCCGGGGAAGCCACTAAAATACGCTGTAATTCCCCCAGCCGGCGCGCCACCGTGCCCGGCGTATTTATTTCGCCAAAGCGGATTGCCACGTCGATACCTTCACCGATCACGTCAGCCCGGCGATCGTCGAGCAACAGTTCGATATTCAATTCCGGATGCTGTTGCTGAAAAGCTATCGCCAGCGGCGTCAGGTGCTGTTGACCGAAGCCGGTCGGGGCGTGGATGCGCAAGGGGCCCTGCAGGCGCAGCTGCATGCCGTGCAGCGCTTCCTCTGCTTCACTCACCGCCGCCAGAATCGGTTTGATTTGCCGATAATAGCCACCGCCGGCGTCGGTCAGCGTGACGGAGCGGGTGCTGCGAAACAGCAACTGCACGCCCAGTTGTTGTTCCAGACCGGTAATCTGCTGGCTGACCGCCGGCTGCGTCAGGCCCAAGTCGCGGGCCGCTGCCGAGAGGCTGCCCAGTTCCACGACTCGCATGAAAGTCTTCATGGCGTTCAGCTTGTCCATCAGCGCTCCAGTTATAGGTTTTACTTATAAGTGTTAGTAACACTACGCCTCTACCGCAAGCTTTGCTAATCACTCACAGTGAAGGCCTCAAACAAAAGCGAGCGGGGTGACCTATGCAAAATGAAAAGCTGGCGTTGGTAGTCGGGGCTAACGGCGTGATTGGCGGCAAGCTGATTGAAGAACTGGAACGGCAAGGTTGGCCGGTGGTTGGCCTGTCACGACGCGGGGGCGTCAATCGGCCGCAAGTGCGCTATGTGGCGGTCGATCTGTTGGATGCTCAGGCGACGCGCAATGCCTTGCGCCCGCTAACCGAGGTCAGCCATATTTTCTATGCCGCTTATCAGGATGCGCCGGACTGGGCTGGGCTGGTTGCACCGAATCTGGCGATGTTGGCCAATGTGGTGGAGGCGCTGGAGCCGGTAGCGCATGGGTTGGAGCACATCAGTCTGATGCAGGGCTATAAAGTTTACGGCGCGCATCTGGGGCCGTTCAAGACGCCGGCGCGGGAAAGCGATGCCGGGCACATGCCGCCGGAGTTTAATCTTGAGCAGCAGAGCTATCTTGAACGGCGTCAGCAGGGCAAAAATTGGCGCTGGAGCGCGATCCGGCCCAGCGTGGTGGGGGGCTTCTCGCTCGGCAATCCGATGAATCTGGCCCTGACTATCGCGGTCTATGCCTCTATCAGCAAGTCTCTGGGGTTGCCGCTGCGATTCCCCGGCAAGCCGGGGGCCTATCACAGCCTGCTGGAAATGACCGATGCGGGTCTGCTGGCGCGCGCCACGCTATGGGCTGCGACGGAACCGGCGGCGGCCAATCAGGCGTTTAATATCAACAATGGCGATCTGTTTCGCTGGAGTGAGATGTGGCCGAAAATTGCCGGCTACTTTGGTCTGGAAGTGGCGCCGCCGCTGCCTATGCCGCTGACGTCGGTGATGGCAGACAAAAGCGAGTTGTGGCAGGCGCTGGCGCAGCAGCATGGCCTGGCCGAAGCGGATTATCGCGCGGTGGCGAGCTGGCGCTTCGCGGACTTTGTTTTCTCGTGGGATTACGACATGTTTGCCGACGGCAGCAAGGCGCGCCGCTCTGGCTTTCATCAGTTTGTCGACACCGAAGCGATGCTGTTCGCACTGTTTGACGAGTTTCGTCGTCGCAAGATTATTCCTTAAGCCCGCTGGCGGGGGATAGGTTTTTTATGGCAATCTTTGGCTGCCGCCAGATACGGCAGCCAAGAGGCCGTCATCCCGACAGGCCCAGGCCGATGAGAATGAGGAAATAAACGTGACAGTGATTACCGCCATACTGACGCTTTTGCTGGCGCTGGTGACTATTGCGCCGCTTTCAAAGCATGCAGCCTGGTGGATTCGGGTGTGGGATTTTCCCCGCCTGCAGATACTGGCGCTTTCGCTACTGGTGTTGTTGCTTAACCTGCTGTTTGTGCCGCTGTCGCCTTGGGTGTGGGGCATGATGGCGCTGAACCTGGCCTGTGTGGTTTACCAGGCTGCCTGGATTTACCCTTACACCCGGCTGAGCAAACCGCAGGTGCTGGACTTTACCGGCTATCAAAAAAAGCCGCGTATCCGCATTCTGGTGTCCAATGTGTTAACACCCAATCGCCAGGCGGATAAGCTGCTGGCGTTGGTGGCGACCGAGCGTCCGGACGTGCTGGTGGCGGTGGAAACCGACCGCTGGTGGGAACAGCAGCTCTCGGTACTGGAGCAGGATTATCCCCATACGTTGAAATGCCCGTTGGATAATCTGTATGGCATGCACGTTTATTCGCGGCTGAAACTCAGCGATGCGCAGATCCAATATCTGGTGGATGATCAGATCCCGTCGATGCACATGATGGTGCATTTGGATCAGGGGCCGCAGGTGCGTCTGCACTGTGTGCACCCGATGCCGCCGAGCCCGACTGAAAACGAGGAATCGGAAGACCGCGACGCCGAACTGGTGATGGTCGGGAAAAGTGCGGCCAAATCGGAGTTTCCGGTGATTGTGACCGGCGATCTGAATGACGTGGCTTGGTCGACCACCACCCGTTTGTTCCTTAAAGTCAGCGGTTTGTTGGATCCGCGCCGTGGTCGGGGCATGTTCAGCACCTTTCATGCCGGTTATCCGTTCCTGCGTTGGCCATTGGATCACGTGTTCCACAGCGATGATTTCGTGCTCGGATCGCTGCGTCGGTTGACCAGCGTCGGTTCAGATCACTTCCCGATTATGGTGGAGTTGGTGTATTCGCCGAAGCAGGGGGCGCAGCAGGAAAGCCTGGAGAAAGACAGCGAAGATGAAGCGCTGGCGCAGGAAAAGTTAGACAGTACCGACTCAACGCCTGAAGACGTACATACGCCAGGCAGATGAAACAGGCCCCGCAGCCTAGGCTGCGGGGCACAGATTAGAGGGTCAGCATGATCTTGCCGATGTGCTGGCTCGACTCCATCAACGCATGGGCTTCGGCTGCTTGTTCCAGCGGGTAGGTTTTAAAGATCTGCGGTTTTAACGCACCGCGATCCAGCAATGGCCAAACCTTTTGCAGCAAATCGGCGGCAATACCCGCTTTGTCTTCAACGCTTCGCGAACGCAGCGTGGAACCGGTGTGGGTCAGACGTTTGAGCAGCAGCGGCATCAGGTTCAACTCCTTCACCACGCCATTCTGGGTGCCAATTTGCACAATGCGGCCATCCATCGCTGCCGCCTGGTAGTTTTTCGCCAGGTAGTCGCCGGCGATCAAATCGACAATCACGTCAGCCCCTTTGCCGTTAGTTGCGTGCCGGGTCTGCTCGACAAAATCCTCGTCGCGATAGTTGATCGACACATCGGCCCCCAAGGCCAGGCTGGCCTGACGCTTCTCTTCCGAGCCAACGGTGGTAATCACATGAGCACAGAAGGCTTTCGCCAGCAGGGTGGCGACGGTACCAATGCCGGAAGTGCCGCCGTGGATCAAAACGGTTTCGCCAGCTTTCAGGTTGCCGCGCTGGAACACATTGACCCACACGGTAAAGAAGGTTTCCGGGATGGCTGCTGCCTCAACCAGGCTAAATCCTTTGGGGACCGGCAGCGCATTGCTTTCATGCACCTTGCAGTATTCGGCATAGCCGCCACCGGCAATCAGGGCGCATACGCTATCGCCAACGGCATAATTTTGCACGCCGACGCCGGTGGCGACCACCACGCCAGCGATCTCCAGGCCTGGGATATCCGATGCGCCGGGAGGCGGTGCGTATTGGCCGCGGCGTTGCAACACGTCAGGGCGGTTAACCCCGGCGGCGGCGACCTTCACCAGGATCTCCCCTTGTTGCAGGGACGGCAGCGGCCGCTGTGCGACAACCAAAACTTCCGGTTCGCCGGGCTGGCTGATCTCAATGGCTTTCATGGTGCTGGGCAGTTGCGGGTTCGCAGACATGACGATTCTCCTCGGTTGGCATTCAGGCGCAGTGACCCATCTAGGTAACCAGCTGCAGTAATTGATGATTTATCTTACTGAAATGCTAAGGAGAGAGTGTAGCTCACAGGGCGATTTTTTCGGGGGAAGGGGGCGCCGCCGCAAGGGCGGCATAACATCAATCATTTGGCGGGATGCGAAAACCTTTTAGCGAGACGATAAAGTGTTCTTTCCCTTTGGAAATTTTGGCACCTCTATCACACCACAGGCTGGCGAGCTGGAAAAAATCATCGCTGTCGATGTCATAGGCCAGTTCGATTTTTTTCGCCGTGCCGTAGCGGATCAGCTTTTCGGCTTCCTGGTGGTTTGTTGCTTTAATCATGGTGGTCATAACGAAATCCTTGGTGTTGAGCCAGTGCGGATAATCGCCGACCATGATATGGCTATATTGTGACAATTTTGTGATAAAAAAATGACAAAGTGCGGTTATGTGGTTTGGGGCACAGCATTGATGTCATTCCCCAAACCACCGTTGCATCAACGGTCGTGCGGACGCAGCAGGGTACTTTTCTTCAGTGATTTAAAGTGTTTATACAATGCAAACCCTGCAATGCCAGTTAATACGACCAGCAAAGATAAATATTCAGTCGCCATCTGACTAACCTCCGATAAAGCGTGGCTTAAGAGGCGTTATTTGTGACAGCCATCACATTGAGCTGCAATGAGACCATTCTGTAAGGTTGTAACTGGCTGATATTCAGACATAAAAAAAGCGCCTATAAGGAGGCGCATAAAAAATTGCAACACAGCTTGTTGTGTCCAGCACCAGGAGGAGTGGTGAACAGGAAGCCATTGTATGAAGTGTGCGTTGCTGCCGATATAGGGATAACTCTTAAAGCACGGTCACCATTGATAACCCATATTCACGCTGTACTCAGGATCCTGATTGGTGGAATAGGGATCAGACTGGCGACGGCGGTCGGTTTTTTTCACCGGGCTGTTCAGCGACGAATACGGTTTGGTGCGCTTCTGGCTACACCCGGGGTGATCGCATTCCAGATCGACGCGAAAACCGGTTTTATCTTCTGACTCCGACCAGACCACGGGCGCCTTGGCAGTTTTTTCCGCAGGGCCGAGCGCGGTTTTGGGTGCGGGTGCGGGTTTAATACTGGGCTCGGGTGCCTTGTAGGACAGGTCCAGTGCCTGAGCTGGAGCGCCCAACAATAATAGTGTGGTGCAGCAAAATGCTGCCAGCGTATGCCCTCTAAGCATGATCAACCTCCCTTTATAGTTACGCAGCGCAACTATAAATTACTCAGGCGAGAATTACTATCATTTGTAGCCGCTGAAGAAGGGGCGGAGAGTTGGCGGCGTTAAGGTTCAGGTCTAGTATATGAGCAACTTCCCGTTATAAGACATTGGACTATGACTACTGACACCGCGGCGCTCAGTTGGCGCCAGCGCAGCTATCGGCTGCTGTTCGACAACCATTCGCGCATCGGCCGCAGGATGGAAACCTTTTGGGTCGCTACCGCGTTGCTGAGCGTGATTTTGTTGTTCCTCGAACCAGGGGGCAGTGCCCTTTACGCGCCCGGACGGCAGGCCATTTATCTGTTCTTCTGGGCCGAGGTGGTATTTACCTTCATTTTTACTCTCGAGTATCTGTTGCGCCTGTGGAGTACGCCGCGTGAGCAGCACTATGCCCTGAGCTTTTTCGGCATGGTCGATTTGTTGACGGTACTGCCGCTGTACATCATCTGGTTGTTCCCGCATATGACGGTGGAATTTGTGATGCTGCTGCGTGTCCTGAGGATATTACGGGTATTGCGGGTATTGAAACTGCTGCGTTACATGAGCGAAATGGGCATGATTTGGCGCAGCATCAAGCTGGCGCGCCATAAGCTGGCAATGTTTTTTGGCTTTGTCGCCGTGGTGTTGTGCGTGTTTGGCGGTTTGATGTATGCGATAGAGGGCGGTAGCGGCGGGTTTACCAGCCTGGCGGCGTCTATCTATTGGGCAGTCGTCACGCTGACCACCGTAGGCTACGGCGATATCGTTCCCCATACTCCGTTGGGCCGATTATTGACCTCGGTCCTAATCCTGGTGGGCTATTCGATCATTGCGGTACCGACCGGTATTCTGACAGCTTACATGTCGCAAGAACTGCAACGCAGTCGTGAAAGGCGAAATTGTGAACAATGTCAACGAGGTGGCCACGAGACGGAGGCAATATTTTGCAAATATTGCGGCAGCCGATTGCCCCCATTATCGGGTAAACAGAACCAGAAATGACCAAAAAACAAGCAAAATGGGTTAAATCCTGTGCGTTTAGCCCCGTTTCCACCGAGGGGCTAACAAAAAGAGTTGCTATTAAAGTCCCATCATGAGTTAATGCTTCTCGGCCTGTGGTACAGACCTATTTATGCACGACATTTTGAGTAAAGTAGTTCAAATTTAAAGCGTTATCCTAGATAGCTCTTCACTGACGAATTTCCTTTCTAGTGCCTCCATAAGTAACTGATGACCGGCTATATCTTGCCCATGGTGGCTTACATTTAATATTGAAGGAATTAGACATGTCTAACATGATCAAAGGTCAAGTGAAGTGGTTCAACGAGTCTAAAGGTTTTGGTTTCATCACTCCAGCAGACGGCAGCAAAGACGTGTTCGTACACTTCTCTGCTATCCAGGATCAAGGCTTCAAGACCCTGGCTGAAGGCCAGAACGTACAGTTCTCTATCGAGAACGGTGCTAAAGGTCCGTCAGCGGCTAACGTTACCGCTATCTAATCGGCTTCTGCTGATTAATAAAAACCCGCCAAGGCGGGTTTTTTTGTGCCTGTAATTTGGCGCAGGCAAAAAAAAGCCCGCAAGTCTGCGGGCAAAAGTTCCTTGTTACTTCTTCATTTGCTGATACTTCTCTGGGGGGAAGCACCAGGAAACAGACTAACCGTTGTGCGCTTAAGATTCTGCGGACAAAACGTTAAGAAAGTGAAAAGCCGTTGGGCTGCTACGCTTTAGCAGGATCCATACAGGTTGATGCCGGATTAACTACCGGCGCGGTATTTTTCTCACCTCATTTTGTAATACACTGACATCACTGATAAATGATGGGGTACGGCATGAAAGTTAACGATCTGGTCACGGTAAAGACGGATGGCAAACAACGGCGTGAAGGGGTGATCCTGGCGGTAGAAGAGTTTAACGAAGGGATCATGTACCTGGTTTCTTTGCCGGACTACCCAGCCGGTGTTTGGTTCTTTAACGAGATTGACAGCCGTGATGGTACCTTTGTTGAACTCCGGCAGGCGGATCCCAAGTAATAGCCTGACAATGGCCGTTACTTCACTGGCGCATTAATTTAATTCGCAAAATTTCCGTTGGGTAATTATCCCGGAAAGGGAGGAAAGCTCTGTTTTTAAAACGGGAATACCCGTCGCGGCCGAGAGTATCGTCGCGAGCAGGTATTTAGGTTATTTAAATGCGCGGTTTCCAGCAGGACACTCTGAAAGACATTTAAAACCAACGTTTGGCAGACTAAACGACAAACCTTTATCTAGCGGCTATTGACAAATATTCCACTGGTCAGGGTGTCGGTCAAACGAACAACATGGTAAATAATCTGCTTGTTGTGCGTTTTAATTTTTCTTTTGATATTTCCCTTATGGGAAGACACGGTTTTGGCCTTAATTTGCATCTGGTCGGAGATCTGGATAGTACCCTGACCCGACATCCACATGCGCAGCATGTTTGACTCGGTTTGGCTCAGCGTAACGGGAGTCTGATCAAATGAGGTTTTTTCCGTGCGGGGCGCTTTTCTCTCCAGATAGTGACTAAGTAGTTGATTCATAGTCTCTGGTTTGATTGATTTTGACGAGATGATGACATTTTTACGAACATATAAATAATCGTCGAAATGTACGTTGGTGATGGCCATAAAGATGAAGAATAAGGTGTCAGGGTGTAGTGAAATCACCCCTTTTATACGTTCCGTAGCGTTCGCTTCGTGTATAAAGCAGTCTTCATTAATAAAAACCAGGCTGGGTTTCAGCTTGCTGCACTTTTCGTGCAGATCGTCGATATCGTTGATGGCATTAATCTGGCGTTTTTTTACTCCGTGTGTTGTCAGGTAGTCTGTCAAACCTAATCTGGTATAGCTGCATGAATCCATAATGATCGTTGGCATATCGCACCCCCACTTAAATCCGTTTTACCGCGGTAACAAAAAGAAAAAGCCTGAAGCCTAAAAGGCAAAAAAAAGGAACAAAAAATTCACGTAGAAGCAGTGTTCTATCAATAAACACGGCTGTACTCAACGATATTTTATTACTAAACTAATTAACACTGTGAATCTATAAGTTTAGCTTAAGTCAGAATAATCTGCTGGCGTAGGAATTGCCGTGAGGTAACGCCAATTTGTGCTTGAACCGCGTGCCTGCTGGTCTTTTTATCATTGATTCAACCCATCATGTCACGAAACGAAATTTTAGATTGCTAGGAAAATTCTTAAAAAAAATTCATGTGTTGTTTTTTTAACATTTTTTAGCTTATTTATTGATCACAGAGAATGTTGTTTTATTTGTATGACTTAATATTTAATAATATTATCATAGTGTTATGTTTTATTCTTTTGTTTTTGATAATGATTATTCTTCCAGTCCTTATCACTTGTGATAATCAATAATCACATAGAGTTAACATTAATGCGTTTTTTTGTTAAAAAAACCGGTGGTATAACAACGAGTTGATGTGACCAATCGTGCTATTTCGACAAATGTGAAAAATGTCAGTAAGTGATTAATTGGTTTTGCTGAACTATTTCTTCGTAGTTACGGGCTGTCAATTATAAATTATTGATAAAGGTTTACGGCCGTTGACTCCCGGCCGTAATAATAGAGCGTCCCACGCAAGGAATAGCCTTCACTTTTCCCGATTAGCCAAGGTCCGGCAAACAGAACTTCATCGATTCCAGGGTCAAATGAATATCGCTTTCCTGCGTCATCCAATTGACCAGCGCAGCACGGATCCCCGGCTGCCCATTGTAGCGAGTAGGGGTACAACGCACGATGCCATGCCGATCCAGGCGGGCGATAAAACGATCGCGTGCCGCAACGGCATCGCCTTCGGTATTTTTAAGGGCAAAGCACACTACGTTTAAATTGACCGGTGCCAGCAGGTGGAAACCCTCGCTGGCCGTCAGCTCTTGGCCCAATAGTTTTGCCAGTCGGACATTACGTTCCACCATATCCTGCATGCCGCTGCGACCATAGGCTTTCAGCGCCATCCATAAAGGGAGTGCCCGGAAGCGCCGCGAGTTTTCAGGGGTCAGATGCAGATAGT
Organism: Serratia sp. GW822-FHT06E05; assembly: GCF_058799445.1. Taxonomy (NCBI): domain Bacteria; kingdom Pseudomonadati; phylum Pseudomonadota; class Gammaproteobacteria; order Enterobacterales; family Yersiniaceae; genus Serratia; species Serratia sp. GW822-FHT06E05. The sequence continues at coordinate 356,364 of NZ_JBXALM010000002.1, read as the reverse complement.
TGTCCGGTCGTAACGTGGGGGCTTCCAGATAGGCCGAATGGTTTTGGAACACCTGCATCTGCAATGCCAGATGACGGCTGAATTGAATAGCGCTGTCATAGGGCACGTTCAACCATTTATGCGCGTCAACGGTGATGGAATCCGCCTGCTGCCAGCCTGCCAGGCGCGCTGCATAAAGCGGCGAACAGGCCGCCACGCCGCCAAAGGCCGCGTCGACATGTAGCCAGAACGGGTAACGTTCCCGCAGCGCCAGCAGGTGCTGAAGGTCGTCGAAGGCCACCGTATTCACCGTGCCCGCACTGGCCAAAACCAGGGTTGGCATACCGACGCTGGCGGCCAGGTGCCGCTCCAGCGCCGCCGGATCTATAGCTTCCGAGTCTGGCAGGCTGTCGATAATTTTCAGCGCATCACGACCGATCCCCAGCATGCTGAGTGCTTTTACGCTACTGGCATGAGGATTCGCCGACAGCACCTGTACGGGGCCCAGGGCCGCAACCCCCTGCGCGGCGACGTCGATGCCGCGTTGCTGCCCGAGCCACTGGCGGCCAATGGCGATACCGACAAAGTTGGCCATGGTAGCCCCACTGACAAAACTGCCATTGAAGGTTTCCGGCAGCCCCAGCAAGGTTTTTAGCTGGTCTACCGTCGCCAATTCAATCGCTGCGGCAACGGTATCCTGGCTCAATTGACTATTTTGGTCGATAGCGCTAACCAGCCAATCCGCCGCCAGTGCCGCCGGGGTTGCTCCTCCGGTCACAAAGCCAAAGTAACGCGGTCCGGCGCTGGCGGAGATTCCTTCGGCATAACGCTGCCAGAAGTGGTCCAGTGCCGCTATCGCGCCCTTGCCACCTTCGGCCAGTTGGTCATCACCCGGCTGAAGTTGCTGTGCATCCAAGGGCGGGCAAACCGGGCGCTGTTTTATGCCGCCCAGAAACGTTTCGGCCAACTGACGGGTGTGATCGAGGATCTGTGGAAACTGGTCAAGGTCTTGCTGCAAACGTGGGTGCATCGATAACTCCGGACGTAAAGGGGAATAGTGACACCCTAAACTCTTTACTTTGGCGCGAAAATCGATGAAAAATACCCTTTTTGGATAGCAAGGCTAACCAATGTTCGATGAGCGTATTCCTTTACACTTTCTGCCGACCTTTGTAATTGCCGCCCGGCTAGAGAACCTGCGCGCCACCGCCCAGCAAGTGCACCTTACCCACGGTGCCGTTAGCCAGCAGATCCAGCAGCTTGAACAGGCGATGGGCTGTCCGTTGTTTGAACGGCAGGGGCGGGGGCTGCGTCTGAACGCTGCCGGGCGCGAGCTGTTGGCGGTGGCCGAACCAACGCTGGAAGCATTGCAACAGGGGATTGGCCGGGTCAGGCGCGTTGCGCAAAGTCAGGCTCTGCGTATCAGCGTCTTGCCTTCTTTCGCTCATTACTGGTTAATGCCGCGGCTGTCGTCTTTTCACGCGGCCTGTGCCGATATTACGTTGGATATCGATGCCTCGCTGGCGGTGCAGGATCTGACGCGCAAAGGTTTTGATGCGGCTATTCGTCTCGGCAATGGGCAATGGGCGGATATGCAGGCGCAACTTATTGCCAGGGGAGAGGTGGTGCCGGTCGCAACCCCTGCGTTGGCGCGCCAATGGCAGGCGGCCTTCGACGAAGGTACGCCAGGCATACCGCTGCTGGAGCATGATGTTACGCCATGGCGCAGTTGGTTTTTGGTGCATCAGCAGAGGGAGTATGGCAGGCCTCTGGCGTCGTTCAATGACGCTGGCTTGTTGATCCGCGCGGCCGAACAGGGATTTGGTATCGCGCTGGTGAAAAGACTTTTGGTGAGCGATGCGCTGACCGAGGGCCGACTGGTGGCGTTGGCTGCGGCTCGGCAACTTGAACCGGTTGATTTTTATCTGGTCTGGCCGCAAAACTCCGGGTTGACGCCGGCGGTTGAAGCCTTGTTACATTGGTTGCAGCGTCAATTGGCCTGAGTTCAGCGTCGTAGCCAGGCCGGTTGCGAGCGGCCGAGCGGGGTGGCCGGCAGTGCCCAAAGTAGCGCGGTGCCATTGAGCCATAACGCGGGGTTTAGACGTTGCGCCGGGCCCCAGCAGGTCAGTTCGGTTTCCGGGTTTTCATCCGTGGCTGCGACAGATGCCAAGGGCTCCAACCGGTGTTGTGGCGGGTAAGGATGACGCAACAGCAGCTCTGCCGTTCGGGCCAGCGACAGCCGGGCGCTGTAGCCGGTGCCATTTTGCAGACGTTGGCGGATGCCCTGCAGCACCGCCGTGGCCATCAGGTAACCGGTGGCGTGATCCAGCGCCTGAACCGGCAAGGGTACCGGTATCGCGGCGTCTTTCCATTTCATGCCCGCCTCTGCCAGACCACAACTCATCTGTACCAGACTGTCGAAACCGCGCCGCCCACGCCACGGGCCGCTCCAGCCATAGGCATTAAGGCAAACGTCGATCAATCCCGGAGATAAAGCCTGTCGTTGTTCCGCGCCATAACCCAGTTTTTCCAAGGCTCCGGCGCGATATCCGTGCACGATAACATCGGCGTTTTTCAGCAGATGTTCAAAGGTATGGCGATCGTGGGCGTTGGTCAGGTTCAATCGTGCACTGCGTTTGCCGAGCATCACCTCATGCTCAACAGCCGTTTCGTCCCAGCCGTAGGGATCGATACGTAATACGTCCGCCCCTAAACCGGCGAGAAAACGGGTGGCTACCGGGCCGGCGATAATCCGCGTCAGATCCAGCACCCGTACGCCGTGCAGCGGCCTGGCGCTGGGCAGCGTCCAGACTGGCGTCGCAGCTTCCTGAAGTTGCGTCTGATGGATCAGCGGTTCCAGGGCAACGCTTTTACCCTGGGTATGCTGCCGCCACGCTTCGACAGAAAGCATTTGCGCCGCGCAGCCACCGGCCTCTATCACCGCCTGCTCCAGCTCGTTTTTTTTCCATGCCAGCACCTTTTGCGCCAACCCATTTTTATCCTGATTCGGACCGAGCACTTGCTCTACGGCTTTACGGTGATGCGGTGCATTGGTATGCAGGCGGATCCAACCGTCGCTGGTGGCATAATCGCCCGCCAACGCGTCCCAGGCCGCAGGCAATGACCAACCTAGTGGACGTAGCGTCCAACCGAACCACAATGATGCCAACCGTCGATCGACAAACACCTGCGGTGCTGCGCTGCGATTCTGTTGCAGCAGTCTGGCGCCGGCCAGCCCGGCGGCGGCCCAGCAGGCGGTCGCCAATTCGCTGACCGGGAATGCGCTGCTCAGCACACCTTCACCGCTGACCGTCACCGACCCCGTCGAGAAGGCTTCGTGACCAAAGCTTTGCCCGATCTCTGCGAGCAGCGTTTGAGTAAGGCTATCCATTATCAACTCCAGCGGTGACGGTCAGGGGACTGAACCTAGCGTAGTTCACCCCGACCGGTGTTGCTATGGCGTAACGTTCAGGGTGCGACCACCCGCCAGTTTGGCACGCAGACTCTGGGCGGCTATGCCGTCGAACGGTTGCTCGCCAAAATTGGCGGTCAGCGTGGTGCCGTCGCTGAAGGTGGTTTGCTGCACCCACCCGGCTTTATCCAGCCAGCGGAAATCGATCAGCGCTTTATCCCAAAGGGCCTGATGCAGCGGACGGAAGGCGGCGTCGGCCTGTTTGATCTGCGGCAGGCGCGCCTGCAGCGTGGCACGGCTGAGATGGAACATCGGCGCGGTATTGTAGAGCTGGCTCAGCAGGCTGCGGGTGGTTTTGACATCGCTGAATTTCAGGTTGTCGTAGTTCCAGTGGTGGCTGCTGATCACCGCGTCGTGGAACACCGCCTGATACATGGGCAGGCGATAGCGCGGATCGAATTCCACCGTGCGGTAGGGTTCCTTCACCTTGGCCGGGCTGAAGAAGAAGGCCGGTTGGGCATTGGGCCACCAGGCACCCAGGTAATAAGGGGAGGACTTATCGTGATTCATCTGCTTATCGCCCCAGCCAAATCCCCAGGTTTCCATGCCGTGGGCAAACATGATGTGGCGTGCGGTCACCGCATTACCATCTTCGGAGCCGAGCGGCAGGCGAAGGGTATTGCTGAACCAGGCCAGTCGCGCATTGCGAGCCTGCGCCATTTTCTCGGCACCGGTCGGGTGGTTGGGCTGATAATCGTCAGAGACCATCCCGGTACCGTCAACGTCGAGGAACAGGCTGTTCAGCCCGGCCAGTCGCACCAGTTCGGTCATGCGCTGTTGAGAGTAAGGCAGTACGCAGCCTGGATTAAGGTAGTAGCCTTGTTTGCCGAAGCCGGGTTTCTTACTACCGTCGGCACGCACGATGGCGCACTTTTCTCGCAGGGACGTCGGCAATTGGGCGGTTAACCAGCTGTCATTGACTCCACGTGGAATGGCGGTGTCGTAAGAATCGTAGCTGGCGATCAGGTATCCCGCCTTTTTGGCGCTTTCTACCGCATGCGGGTGCAGAAACTCGGCGGTCCAGTTGTCGGTACCCAACCACAGCCGAGGCAGGCCGGCCTGCTGCAGCGACTCGACCAGGGGGCTAGCCAGCCCCTGTCCCCAGCTCTCCGGCGCAGTCAGATAGGGCCCGAGTCGCTGTAGCGCCAATGCTCGGATATCCGCGGCCTGTTGGCGTTGCGCCGATAAGAAGTCGGCGTCATCCGGCGTCGCCTTGAGCGGTGTCAGTGTCACCAGCGCCTGATTAAGGGCATCAATCAGCGCTTGCTGTTGCCAGCCCTGCGGCGTTTTTCCCGCCAGCGTGCGCACGGTTTTTTGGCTATCGGCATCCATTTTCCGCCACAGAACTTCACCCTTGGGGGTGATAAGCCAGGCCAACAGACCCGGCCAATCTTTCACGTCGTTCGCCGCCAGCAGTTTGTCCCCCCACAGATAAATGTGCGTAGCACCAATCAGCTTTTCGCCTTCCGGCGCGATGCGGATTTTATCTCGCAGGCTGCTGAACTGACCGCTTTGTTGCAGGTATTCACGGTAACGGCGCGCGCCGGACAGCGGCGTGTCTCCCACGTGCAGCAGCACCTCGAAAGCCTGCTGCTGATTAAAGCGGTTGAACTCATGACTACTGCGCATGGCGAGTCCCTTTCCTGCGCTGGCGAAGGTTACCTGGTTGCTGAATGGGGTTAGCAGTAACCAACTGTAGACCTTGCCTTGCTGTTGCTGGCTCCACAGCGGCAGTTTCAGATCCCAGTTGGTATCCAGCGGCGTCATTTCCTTGACCAGATAATTCCGCCAGGCGGGATTGTCCAGCGGGATGCGGCTACCTTCGCCAATCGGCAGCAGCAGGGTCGTTGCCTGCGGCGGCAGCCTGAACCAATTCAGGGTTTGTGCCCGCTTGCTGCTGAAACTCAAACGCAGATCGCCACCCTCCAATCTGGCGGTAACCTGCATGGCGCGGTTGGGCCATTGCCAGCTTGCCTGCGTCGATGTGCTTTGCAGTTCAGCCACGGTTTGCCCAGCCAGTGCCTGGTTAACCTGGCTTTTTCCCGCAACGATTTGCAGCGTGGCAGGATCGATATCAAAACGGGTTTCGCCCTGTTGCAAGAGCAGGGCCTGAGCGGGAAAACCGGCAAGCAGGGCGAGGCTGATGGAAAGGCGAAGCAGGTTCATTGAATGCGTGTCCTTGAGGATGATTGTCCTGTTGAAGCTCAAGCTTATCGGTAATTAGCCAATTGCCCAATGCCAATAAGTTATAATCGTGTGACTCATCAAATATTGGGGCTATTGAGTTTAATTTCCGTTTAATAAATTCGCCTTTACATCGTCACTCTGCGTCACTATACTCAGCCAAAATTTCAAAGAGGAAACACAATTGGACAGTTTTAGTTGCAGTGATATAAATAAGGCAAGCTGACCAATCCTCTTCTGATTTGTTGCTTGCCGAAAACGGCGGGCAGCACCCCTCTCTGGTTATTCTGAGCTGTGCAAACCCGAATCTGACTGTTGTTCCTGAGGCCAAATGGCATCGGGTGAATTGATTTGGACGTAATTATGGTTATTTGCAGCCACAGCCTATTCCCTCCTGGCACTTATACGCTCAATCGCTGATTTATTATCGGCGCGATTTCGCGTGTGCTAAAAAGCACATGATTTTATCTCCTGTGGTTATTTAAGGGGAAAGTCATGGCTATGACTCCTTTTGTTTTAAATTTATTACTGGCGATGAGCTTGGGCGCCGTTATTGGCGCAGAACGGCAATGGCGCCAGCGTATGGCCGGCCTGCGTACCAATGCACTGGTGGCGACCGGGGCGGCGGTATTTATCCTCAGCTCCATGTCTACCGACCCTTCCAGCGCCGGCCGGGTTGCGGCACAAATTGTCTCTGGCATCGGCTTTTTGGGAGCCGGGGTGATCATGCGTGAAGGCCTGAATATCCGCGGCCTTAATACGGCGGCCACGCTCTGGTGCTCAGCCGCAATAGGCGTGCTGTGCGGCCTGGGGCAGTATTGGAACGCGGTGCTGGCGACGCTGGTGATCCTGTGCGCCAATATTCTGCTGCGCGAAGCGGCGCAGCGCATCAATCTGCAGCCGCAACAACAGGCGACCGATCTGGAGGTGTGCTACCGCATACAGGTCACCTGCGGCGAGCAGGACGAAATACTGGTACGCACCCTGATATTACAGGCGCTAAATGGCGTGGCATTAAGATTACAATCATTGCGCAGTGCCGATATTGCTATTCCCGGCCAGCTGGAGGTTTGCGCGGAAATAACCGCTAACCCTTCGGTGCAAAAAGAGATTGAGGGTATTGTCTGTCGCGTCAGTCTGGAAAAAAGCGTCAGTGCTGTACGTTGGCGTATCGCTTCTGAATTGCCTGTCTAATAAGTCATTAATGTTTCACTGTACTCAGTGATAAGGAGGCGTCATGGACGGTGACCCCGAAAGCTTAATTATTCAGCGTGCACGACGCGGCAATAATTCGCGTTAATCACGCCAACTAAATAAATTCCATTCTGTGCTTATTCACCTGTTAATCAGGCGGGGTATCCCTGTGCGCAGAGTAAGATAAGAGAATTGCATTATGACCTATATTAATGAAACCGTACGTCGCCGGGATAAAAAATCGACGCCATACGCCATCGCACAAGAGGCGAAAAACAGCGTTGACCAGACGCTGGCAAATTTAAAATGCAACCGTAATGGATTAACCCAGGAGGATGTTGATGAACGCCTGACGCAGTTTGGTATTAATCAGGTAGCTCATGAGAAGGCTCCGCACGCGTTGGTGCAGTTGTTCAGCGCCTTTAATAACCCGTTTATCTATGTACTGATGGTGCTGGCTGCGATCAGTTTCTTTACCGATTACTGGCTGCCTGCCCGGCGCGGTGAAGAAACCGATCTCACCGGTGTCATCATCATTCTGGTGATGGTGTCACTCAGCGGGCTGCTGCGCTTCTGGCAGGAATACCGCACCAACAAGGCGGCGGAAACGCTGAAGTCGATGGTGCGAACCACCGCAACGGTGATGCGTCGCAGCAGCTACAGCGCACATCCGCTGACGCTGGAGGTCCCGATCCGCGAACTGGTGCCGGGCGATATTATTCAGCTCTCTGCCGGGGATATGGTACCGGCGGACGTTCGCCTGTTGGCGTCGCGCGATCTGTTTATCAGCCAGGCCATTCTGACCGGCGAGGCGATCCCGATTGAGAAATACGACGTTATGGGCAACGTCAGCCAAAAATCGAGTGAGGACGAAGTCTCCAGCGAACATGCGCTGTTGGAGCTGTCGAACATCTGCCTCATGGGCACTAACGTCGCCAGTGGTACCGCCACGGCGGTGGTGGTGGCAACCGGCGGACGCACCTATTTCGGGTCGCTGGCGAAGTCGATTGTCGGCACTCGTTCGCAAACCGCGTTTGATCGTGGGGTTAACAGCGTCAGTTGGCTGCTGATCCGCTTTATGTTGGTGATGGTGCCCATTGTGTTGCTGATCAACGGGTTCACCAAAGGCGACTGGAGCGAAGCCGCTCTGTTTGCCCTGGCGGTGGCGGTTGGGTTGACGCCAGAAATGCTGCCGATGATCGTCAGTTCCAATCTGGCGAAGGGCGCTATCGCCATGTCGCGACGCAAAGTGGTGGTCAAGCGCTTGAACGCCATTCAGAACTTTGGCGCGATGGACGTGTTGTGCACCGACAAAACCGGCACCCTGACGCAGGATCGCATCATCCTTGAGCACCATCTGGATGCCAGCGGGACCAAAGACAATGAGGTGCTGCACCTGGCCTGGTTGAACAGCTTCCACCAGAGCGGAATGAAAAACCTGATGGACCAGGCGGTGATCCGTTTTGGTCGCGGCAAGCCGGGCATCGAGGCGTTGGGCCGCTACAGCAAGGTCGATGAGCTGCCCTTTGATTTTATACGCCGCCGTTTATCGATCGTGGTGGCGGATGAAAATGGCCAACAACGCCTGATTTGCAAAGGGGCGGTGGAGGAAATGCTCGAAATTGCCACCCATGTGCGCGACGGGCAGCAGATTTTACCGCTGGATCAGGCTCGGCGTGAGGCGTTGCAGGCGCTTGCCGCTCAATATAACGAAGAGGGATTCCGCGTGCTGGTACTGGCAACGCGAGATCTGGGCGAACAGAAAAATGCTCTGCCGCTGAGTATTATCGATGAACGCGATATGGTGATCCAGGGCGTTCTGACCTTCCTCGATCCACCGAAGGAGAGCGCACAGGAAGCGATCGCCGCCCTGCAGGAAAACGGCGTAGCGATTAAGGTTTTGACCGGTGATAACCCGGTGATCACCTGCAAAATCTGCCGCGATGTTGGCCTGGAGCCGGGTGAACCGCTTTCCGGTCCGCAAATTGAGCAGATGGACGACGCCACGCTGGCGCAAGAAGTGGAACAGCGCACGGTCTTCACCAAACTGACGCCGCTGCAGAAGTCGCGAGTGTTGAAAATGCTGCAGGCGAATGGCCATACCGTCGGGTTCCTCGGCGACGGCATTAACGATGCGCCGGCGCTGCGCGATGCCGACGTGGGCATTTCGGTCGACACCGGTACGGACATCGCCAAAGAGTCGGCAGACATCATTTTGCTGGAAAAAAATTTGATGGTGCTGGAAGAGGGGGTGATCAAGGGACGGGAGACTTTCGGCAATATCATCAAGTACCTGAACATGACCGCCAGCTCCAACTTCGGCAACGTGTTTTCGGTGCTGGTGGCCAGCGCCTTTATTCCGTTCTTGCCGATGCTGGCGATCCACCTGCTGATCCAGAACCTGATGTACGATATCTCTCAGCTGTCGCTGCCGTGGGACAAGATGGACAAAGAGTTCCTGCGCAAGCCGCGCAAGTGGGATGCGAAAAACATTGGCCGCTTTATGCTGTGGATTGGGCCAACGTCGTCCATCTTTGATATCACTACCTATGCGCTGATGTGGTTTGTTTTCGCCGCCAACAGCGTAGAGCATCAGGCGTTGTTCCAGTCCGGCTGGTTTATTGAAGGTTTGCTGTCGCAAACCCTGGTGGTGCATATGCTGCGCACCCAGAAGATCCCGTTTATTCAGAGCACCGCCGCGCTGCCGGTGTTGCTGACCACGGCGCTGGTGATGGGGCTGGGTATCTATCTGCCGTTCTCGCCGCTGGGCGCACTGGTTGGGTTGCAGCCGTTGCCGTGGGAATACTTCCCGTGGCTGGCAGGTACCTTGGTGAGCTACTGCGTGGTGGCGCAGCTGATGAAGCGTTTCTATATTCGCCGCTTCGGTGAGTGGTTGTAATAAGTGCCGGCTGTAGGGGCGAAATATTATCCGTCTCTACAGCATTTTTTTCACCAGCAGACCCAGCATGATGGTCAGGGTAAAGGAAAACAGCGTACCCAGTAGCACATACTCGGTACGCATTTTGTCATCGCTCTGGCGCAAATCGCCAAAGCGAAAGATTGACTTGGCTGCCAGCAAAAAACCGACCGCCGGGATTTGGCCGATCAGCACAAAGGTCAGGATCAGCGTTCTTTCCAGATAGCCAATTTGCTTGCCCGCACGTAATAACGAGTCGTTATCGGCTTTGGCTGAAGGAGGCATCTGCGGTGCCCAGTGAGCCAAAAGCTGGCCAATAAGCACGCCCATCGGCATGTAAATCACCAAATACGTCACCACAACCAGCCCAGCCTGCCAACCGGCAATGGCCGCTCCCAGCGCGCTAAGCAGGCCATGGGCATTGGGCGTCAGCGACAGCCACAGCAGTGCAATCACCGTAAGATGCAGGCCTTGATCGAGCAGAAAACCGCCCGCTTGACTGATGCGCGTCAATAACGTGACCTTCAACAGGTCAATCAGCCAGTGGCTGATGGCGATAACCAACAGGGCGGTCAGCACCTGGCCGGAAGAGAGTCCGCCATGCAGCAACGCAAAACCGGCCACCACCCAGGCGGCCAGCACGCCGTGCAGTAAGGCATGCAGCAACAGGAAACGAGAACGTGCGCGGTGACGAGCCTTATCCTCGACCCAACTGCGCGGCTGCAGCGGGAAGTCGGCAAGCAGGTGAACCACCAGCAACCAGGTCAGCAACGGCGCGTAGCTCAAATCCATATTCAGGTGATCCTGTTAATCGCGTGAATAAATCGCATAATTTCCTCGTAGGCCGCGCGTTTCAGCGTTGCAGAAACGGTGGAGGCGGCCTTTTGCAGCTTTTCCGCTACCTCTTGGCTGGTGTCGGCGAAGAAACGTGCCTGGACGACCTGCGCTTCGGTCTGTGAAAGGCGGCTAATCACATGATCTAACATCGGCAATAGATCGCTGACAATGGCATTTGTCTGCTCATTGTCATTTTTCAGAGCCAGTCGGCAATTTTTCATCAAAGCGTCCAGGGCCTGGCCAGAATTCACAAAGGCGCTGCCATAACCGGCGGTTTGTCCCTGGTCGCTGCCGAGGCCAACGGCGATGCGGGCATCCCAATGGCGTGAGTCCATCGCTCTAAGCGCAATACGGATATACACCGCCAGCAGCAAACCGGATTGCGGTTCGGCCACCGCTTGAAAAGCATCGCCACGGAAAATCTCGAATCGCTCAATAAGCGTAGCCCGTTGCAATTGACTCAGCAGGGCATTTAACCCGGTAATGTAGTGAGTGGTGTCTAATTGCCGTGAATTGACCAGATCGCCGGTGATCACGCTAACTTGTGCTGGCATCTCTTTTTCTACTCTGAAGCGGGAGTTATCGGTAAATTTCGCACCTCAAGGCGAATATGTCAATAATTCGTATCTGAGTGCGAATATGGTAAATATTCGTCTCTCAAGGCGAAATCAACGCCGCCGCTGAATAGGCTCAAGCATCAGCTTAAGCAGCGATTTCTCCATCCGGGCCACATAGACGCCCAGCAGGATCAGCCCCACGCCCAAGATCTGCGCGCTGATGGTATCGCCACTGTCGCGCAGGCGGTCGATAACCACACCTGCCAGCATTTGGCCACTGATAATCAGTAGTGCGGCGCGCAGGGTGCCGAGACGCGGCAGAACATAGCTATTCAGCGCGACAAACAACGCCCCGATGACACCGCCAAGGTAGGCACCCCACGGGGCCTGGCCGAAGGTTGCACCGTTGACGCTGCCGGTTGCTACCAGCAGCAGGCTGAGGAACAAAAAACCGACGATATGATTGCAAAGTGAGGCATGAAAAGCGCCACGATCCAGCGCCAGACGACCGTTGATTGCGCGGCTGAGGCCGATACAGACGCCGTTGAGTAGAGCGAGGACTATCAGGGTAAACATGGGCGTTACCTCAGGAAAATGAGCAGAGCGCAGCCGCAGAGGATCAGCAGCGTGGCGACGATATCGTTGAGACTCAAACGGCGTTTAAGCGAGCCAAACCAGCCGCAGCTGTCGGCGAGCATGCCGAACAAAACCTGACCGGTGAGCATCAGCGCCAGGCTGCCGGAAAGCGCCAGCGGGCTGTTGACCGTAATGGCGGCCAGCACCACCGTCAAGGCACCGGGCAGACCGCCCAAATAAGCCCAGCGAGGCGTCCTGGCCGATGAGGGCGCGCGGCGCGGAGTACGACGGTTCAGCAGGAGCAGCAGCAACCAGGCGGTGATGGCGCCCATACCGTGAGCCAACCACGAGGCCAGCAAGGGGGAGTTATAGCTGGCCAGCAGGCTGTTGATGGCAATCATCAGGGCTAATAGGGCACCGGCGCCCAGCGCCAGCAGAGGATCGGAAAAACGTTCACGCATCAGGGTTTCAACTTCAAAATTAATTTGAAGAGCAGCCTATATTGTTTTTGTTTAAAGCTTAATCCACTAAAATGGAAACTCATTGTTGAGAAAAGTTGACTGATAATGAACGATCGCTTTGCAGCAATCCCGGTATTTGTGGCGGTGGTGGAATGCGAAAGCTTTTCTGCCGCCGCCGAGCGACTAGGCATCACCAAATCGGCAGTAAGCAAACGCATCACCCAGCTGGAACGCTCGCTGGGCGTGCAATTATTGCAGCGAACCACCCGCAGTTTGAGCCTGACCGAGGCCGGTGAGCAGTATTTTGGCTATGCACGCAATGCCTGTGCCGTAGCGCAAGAGGGAGAGGATGCGGTCACCCGTTTGCAGGGACAGCCTCAGGGCTGCCTGAGGATCAGCGTACCTATGGTGTTTGGTCGTTTGCATATTGCCCCGTTGATCCCCCGTTTCCTGGCAGCTTATCCGGCGGTGGAGATCAACATGATGATGGATGACCAACTGGTCGATTTGGTCGAAGGGGGCTATGACCTGGCGATCCGCATCGGTCGACTGGCCGACTCGAGTCTGATAGCCCGGCGTATTGCGCCGTGCAACAGCGTCTTGTGCGCAGCACCCTCCTATCTGGCGCGCTGTGGAACACCGACGGACATGGAGCAATTAGCGAAGCATAACTGTTTGTTTTACAGCTATTTCCGCGGGGGGAGCGAATGGCAGTTCGACGGGCCTGCGGGGGCTGTACGTTTCCAACCCAGAGGCAATTACCAGGTGAATAACAGCGAGGCGTTGCGTGAAGCGTTGATCGCCGGTTTGGGGATTTGTCAGATGCCGACTTTCATCGTTGGAGACGATATTGCGCAGGGGCGACTGCTTGAGTTGATGCCGGACTATCGGCTGCCCGAGCATGCCATTTATGCCGTCTATCCACAGCGCAAATACTTACCGGCTAAGGTATCGGCCTTTGTCGATTTTCTACTGGCTCAGCTCGGAGGAGAGCGGCCTTATTGGGATACCCCGGATCGCTGATAACACCCCGTCGCCATTCGACCGGGAATACGCGTGCCTATAGGTACGCCACCGGCGAAGGGAGATTAAGGTGCGGGGTGTTAGAAACTTTTCACCAGCACTTCGCGCGGCTGTTCGTTGCCGTGCTTCAACAGATAGTCGAAAGATTTCTCGCTACTTTTCAGCTGCTGCAGAAATTCCTGCGGTGACAGGTCGTGTTTTTTGCCGCTCATATAAGCCAGCGCCAGTTCTTTTGCCTGATAACGTGAGAAGTTGTACATAAGAGCCCTCTAAACGGTGGATTTCACGCTAGAGATTGTAACGAAAGAGCACATAATGAACAGTCGCTTTGGCGTATGGAATCAATAGCTGAAACTTAACTCAGGTTGAGTGAGCGTTTTCACCGGGCCATCGCGAAAGTGAGCCATTCTGCGCAATCTCCACAAACATTAATATTCACTAATTCATATATGTTTCTTGGCGTTTTTCCTCCTTCGGCTTATGATGGCGGTTATCGTAAAAGGAGGATCCCCATGACATCACTGACACCACTGGCATTGTTTAAAAATCTGTCGGAGGAAACTCGCCTCACGCTGGTGCTTTTGCTGCGCCAGGCGGGTGAGCTGTGCGTGTGCGAATTGGTCAGCGCATTGGAGGAATCGCAACCCAAAGTTTCTCGTCACCTCGCGATGTTACGTGAAAGTGGTCTGCTGATCGATCGTCGCGAGGGCAAGTGGATTTACTACCGCCTGTCGCCGCATATGCCGGCCTGGGCGGCGGCAATCATCGAACAGGCTTACCTTAGCCGGCAACAGCAGGTGACCGAGCTGGCGCAGCGCGCGTTAGGGGCGGTCTGCCGGTAACGCTAAAAAATTTAAATCAATATATTCGAAATAACATATATGTTTGATGTGAGAGACTAAGGAGTTGTGATGGTGTTGGCCGGGGCAATATTTATCCTGACGATCGTTTTGGTGATCTGGCAGCCGAAAGGCTTGGGCATAGGCTGGAGTGCCTGTTTCGGCGCGCTGTTGGCATTGCTGACCGGTGTGGTACAGGTCGGTGATATTCCGCTGGTCTGGCAGATCGTCTGGAACGCTACCGCGACCTTTATCGCGGTGATCATTATCAGCCTGCTGCTGGATGAATCCGGCTTCTTTGAATGGGCCGCGCTGCATGTTGCGCGCTGGGGCAAGGGCAAAGGGCGCTGGTTGTTCACCTATATTGTGCTGCTGGGCGCCGCGGTGGCGGCGTTGTTTGCCAATGACGGGGCAGCGCTGATCCTGACGCCGATAGTGATTGCGATGCTGCTGGCGTTGGGGTTCAGTTCAGGGGCAACGCTGGCCTTCGTGATGGCGGCGGGATTTATCGCCGATACCGCCAGCCTGCCGCTGGTGGTGTCCAATTTGGTGAATATCGTCTCCGCTGATTTCTTTCAACTGGGTTTCACGCAGTATGCGGCGGTGATGGTGCCGGTGAACCTTGCCGCCATCGTCGCCACGCTGGTGATGTTGCACCTGTTCTTTCGCAAGGACATTCCGCGCAGCTATGACCTGAGGTTGCTGCGGCCACCGCGTGAGGCCATTCGCGATTTGCCGACGTTTAGAGCCGGTTGGGGCGTATTGGTGTTGCTGCTGGTGGGGTTTTTTGGGCTTGAGCCGCTGGGCGTGCCGGTTAGCCTGGTCGCCGCCGTTGGTGCGTTAATCCTGCTGCTGGTGGCGAAAAAGGGGCAGGCCATCGACACTGCTAAAGTGTTGCGGGGTGCCCCCTGGCAGATCGTGGTCTTCTCACTGGGGATGTATCTGGTGGTCTACGGGCTGCGTAATGCGGGGCTGACCGATACCCTGGCCGGTGTGCTTGATTTTCTGGCCGAGCGCGGAATTTGGGCAGCTACGCTGGGCACCGGTTTCCTGACGGCATTTTTGTCCTCGGTGATGAACAACATGCCGACGGTGTTGGTAGGGGCCTTGTCGATTGACGGCAGCAATACCGAAGGCGTAATTAAACAGGCAATGATTTATGCCAATGTCATAGGCAGCGATCTTGGGCCGAAAATTACGCCGATCGGTAGCCTGGCCACGCTGTTGTGGCTGCACGTGTTGTCGAAGAAAAGCATCGTCATAAGCTGGGGATACTATTTCCGGGTCGGGGTAGTAATGACCCTGCCGGTGCTGTTGGTTGCGCTGACCGCCCTGGCCCTGCGCCTGTCGCTTTAGCCATAACTCAGAGAGAACGCCATGAGTAACATCAAGATTTACCACAACCCGGCTTGCGGCACATCGCGCAATACGTTGGCACTGATCCGCAACAGTGGTGTGGAACCGACGGTGATTTTGTATCTGGAGACACCGCCCGACCGCGAGCAATTGATCAGGCTGATCGCCGATATGGGAATATCTGCGCGAGCCTTACTGCGTAAAAACGTCGAGCCTTATGAATCGTTGGGGCTGGCAGATGCAGGCTGGAGTGACGAACAATTGATCGACTTTATGTTGCAACAACCGATATTGATTAATCGACCTATTGTGGTGACACCCTTGGGCACCCGTCTGTGTCGACCGTCGGAAGCCGTGCTGGATATCCTGCCGGATCCGCAGCAAGGCCCTTTCACCAAGGAAGACGGCGAGCCTGTGATCGATGCGCAAGGGCGGCGAATTTCGGTGAAATGAGCATTAAAGGCCCGCGATTGGATTGCGGGCCTGACTTTTTAGATGCTGCGTTGATTGACTCGTGCAGACAGTTCAGCCGCGCGCTCTTTTCTCTTGCTGTAACGGTCGACCAGATACCTGGCATTGCCTCGCGTCAGAAGGGTAAACTTCATCAGTTCTTCCATCACGTCAACGATTCGATCATCGTAGGCGGAAGGTTTCATGCGGCCATCTTCTTCAAACTCTTGCCACGTCTTGGCAATAGAAGAGGGGTTGGGGATAGTGAGCATTCGTATCCAGCGCCCTGAAATACGTATCTGATGCGGGCGTCGACAGCCGATGTTGCAGTTGGCAGAACTGCCCCCCAACCGACCGGGGCAGTCATTGCTCATCGGGGATTATTGTGGGGCGTCACGCTCAGCCAAGGCTTCCAGCAGGGTTGCCGATGGCGTAAAGAACAGGCTGCCGGTGACCGCGCGGCTGAAATCCAACAGGCGATCATAATTGCCGGCTGGCCGACCAACAAACATGTTCTCCAGCATTTGCTCGATGGGCTGAGGGGAACGCGCGTAGCCGATGAAGTAAGTGCCGAACTCCCCCATGCCGGGTTTCCCGAACGGCATATTGTCACGCAATATTTTGACTTCATTGCCTTTTTCATCGGTCAGCGTCGTCAGGGAACTGTGGGATGACGAAGGCTTGACGTCTTCATCCAGTTCAATATTGGATTGCTTGTGGCGACCAATAATGCGTTCTTGCGTTTCAACGCTCAATGAATTCCAGCCTTTCATGTCATGCAGGTATTTTTGTACCAGCACGTAGCTGCCGCCTGAAAACTCAGCGTCTTCCTCGCCAATCACCGTATAGTCGAAGGCTTCGTGCCCTTCGGGGTTTTCTGTACCATCGACAAAACCAATCATTGCCCGCTGATCGAAGTAGCGGAAACCGTGCACTTCCTCTATTACCGTCACGGCATCGCCAAGCTTGTTCATCAACTGTGTGGCGAGTTCGAAGCACAAATCCATCTCGTCGGCGCGAATGTGTAGCAGGATATCGCCAGGGGTCGAAACGGCAACGCGGTCGCCGGTGCCTATCTCACGAAAAGGATGAAGCAGCGCCGGACGGGGCTGGCCGAACAGCCGATCCCAGGCCGTAGAGCCAAATCCGCAGACGCAGGACAGATTGCCCGCCGGGGATCTTTTGCCGACGGAACGGATTACGCCGCTGATATCCGCACACCAGCCACGCACCGCAGCAAGCTGAGCGGGGTTGGGCGACAAGGTGGCGACCAAAAATATGGCATGACGTGTAACGGGGCTGAAGACAGCCTGAGGTTGTTGATTTTGGGTAGTCATAGCATCCAGTGCCGAGGAAAGTCAGAGCTTAAAACTAATCTATTTTAGCGGTTACGCCAACTGATTAACCCCAGTTGGCGTGTGGAAAGCCCAACGCGGAGCGTGAATAAAAACATCTCTATCAGCGAAGATGCACTGGCATAGGGTATCGTCAGGATGACACAGGCATGAACTGGGTCGTCGCAGCACGTAAATTGAAGCTGGATGGCAGCAACCGGTATTGGTTGGTTAACGATTGAATGTACAGTAGTCAGTAATGCCGTTCAGGAAACGTGGGGGAGAGCAAGGCGACAGCGATTTACTGACGCCTTTAATTAACCAATTTATGGAGGAAAGCATGGTCGTTAAAACTAGGGAATTTAGCTCCCTTTCTGCGGCTTGCCTAAAGAGAATTTAATTATTAAGTATATAAGTCTTACTAAGACAATACCGCAGCTAATTGAAACCAACAGAACGGAAATGCCTCTCGGTGCGGGATACCATGTTGAAAAGCCTACCCCAGCCCCGCTTAGCAAGGATGAAGAAAGAAATATACCCAGAATAACTGATGTTATTTTTATAACTTTATCATTCATGTAATCACCTAAAAACGGCGAGTATCCTGCCCGTAGTTATTTTCTTTAACGTTACCGTCTACCAAGAACATTTGCCACCGGAACTTGACCCGCATTTATTCCCGCCTTTGCCCATACCTACGTTACCGCCACCCTTGTTGCCATCCTTGAAACAACCGCCGGTAACTGCGCCGCCAACCAATCCCATAGCGGCGCCAGGTAGCCCACCAAACGCTCCTAAAGCTGTACCTGCCACCATGCCATTGATACAGTCTTCCGACGTGTTTTTAGTATAGTAGTCACTTGATCCGCTTTTGTTACCGCCATTGTTTTTTCCTTTATTCTTACGACTATTGTCCGCACGGTCTCCGCCATTATTACCACGGCCGCCGGCGATAGAGTCTAATAAAGAATGATCAATCGTTTTCATAACCAACTCCCTTTGAGTTTATGATTTTTTATTATGCTTCACCTTGATGGTGGATTGATTATTAACCCAAGTCATTTTGCATATCAACAACTATTTTATCCGGAGTGTATAAAATGGAATGAATTAATGATTGCATTAATATGAAGTGTTAAATGAGATGAGTAAATATAATCGATATTAAAGTTTCTCATTATTATGGGGAGAGTTGTTTTTAAATCCGAGCGGCGACGCCGCCCGGCAGGGGATCAGGACATCAAATTGAAAGGGTCATCAATAGATTTCGCCGGCGCGGTAAACCAGCGCGCTCCGTCTTCGGTGACGTAGAAATGATCCTCAAGACGAATGCCGAACTCGCCTGGCAGGCATAGCATGGGTTCGATGCTGGCGCACATGCCCACGTCGAGCGGCTCCTGCTGCTTGCGGATCAGATACGGCGCTTCATGAATGTCCAGCCCGATACCGTGACCGGTACGGTGCGGCAGCCCCGGCAGCTGATAATCCGGCCCAAAACCATGAGAAACCAGCGCTTCGCGCGCGGCATCATCCACTTTATGGCAGGGCACGCCGGGCGCGATTACAGCAAATGCCGCAGCCTGCGCATCATGTTCAGCCTGCCAGGCAAAGCGTTGGCGCGGGTTGGCTTCGCCGTAGACATAAGTTCGGGTGATATCGGACAGGTAGCCCTTGTAGCGACAGCCGGTATCCAGCAGCACGACATCGTTATGTTGCAGCGGGTTGGGGGCTTTTACGCCATGAGGAAACGCGCTATCGGATCCGAACAGTGCAATGCAGAAGTAAGAACCGGTGGTGCCCATTTTGCGATGGGCCTGATCGACAAACTCGACCAGCTCTCTGGCGGTGATCCCTGGGCGCAATATGCTTGCCGCCGCCTGTTGGACCCGCAGGGTAATGTTATTCGCGGTTTGCATCAGCGCAATTTCGGCCGCCGATTTGCGGCTGCGGCAGTACCCGGTGATCGGCAGGGCGCTGACCAACTTTATTTCACCGGCATGCTGTTGCAGGCCGAGGAACAGCGTGACCGACGCGGTTTCGCAAATGGCCACTTTGAGTTGGCGGCCCGAACCTGTCAGCCCACGCGCGGTCAGTACGGTGAAGAACAACCGGTAGGGATCTTCTTCCTCATGCCAGCTAAATATCTCCCCCTCAATCACCTGCGCGTCCTTGAACGTGCCGATCTCAAACCAGGGCGCAATATAGGCGATTTCCCCCTCGGCCGGGATCACCGCGCCCACCATACGTTCGCTGGGCGACCAGGCGGTACCGGTAAAATAGAGCAGGTTGCTGCCGGCATTGAGGTAGCAGGCATCAATGCCGTTGTCGCGCATCAGGCGCTGTGCGTGCTGAATGCGTTGCCGGTATTCCACCGCGGCGATTTCAGGCGGGTTGTCCGTGAGCGGTTGCAGCTGTTCCAGGGCCTGTTGTGGCGTACTACCGCCAATGCCTGTAGCCATGTGTTCTCCTCGCGTGATGTTAATGCCAGGGCCAATGTCCCCGCGCGTCAAACCTTCATCATAAATAAAGCGCGGCAGGAATACTTGGCTCCAATAGGGAGTAAAAATGACGATTACGGCACAGTTTCTATTTTCTACGCCGCTATAGCGCCAGAGGGCCCTGAGAGTGTGGTTCAAAGGGCGTCATTCGCAGACTGAAAATTATTATTTTCACCATAATTAACACTTAACTCACTGTAATTAAATATGAATGCAATAACGCATCAATGTGATGCAAAAACGCTCTTGTAAATAATGATTAGCGTTGCTAATTCTTAATGCCCATGCATTAAAATTGTTTATGATAAATTTCGGGGGCTTTTTAAGATGGCGAATTAATAATTATTAACCAAGATGATTTCAACGCGAACAATATTCTATGGCCTGAGCTCCATTCGGGAGGGGTTAATGCCTGAGCGTTACCTTCGCTTTATTGTTACGCATAAATAAATAGTTAAGTTATTTATTTCATTGAGTGTGCCCGATCAAATAAATGAGTGGGTATATTCGATTGATATATTCATTCGTTCTTTTAGCGAATATCTATTGAGAGCACCTTATGGAAACAGAGGCCGTTGAGTCCAAGTTTAGTTTTGGTTCTTATACCCGATTATTGTCTGATTCCGGACATGCGACGCTTTCATTGTTTGGCCTGCTGGTCAGGTTTCCGGTGGCGATGCGGTCCATCAGTTGCATAATGTTGATTTCCGCCACTATGGACTCGTTATGGATTGCCGGAACCGTGGCGGGAACATTAATGATTACGCAGGCGATAGCCAGCCCGGTTTTAGGCCGATTTGCCGATAAATTCAGCCAGCGAAAGGTGCTTATTATTACCTGCTGCTGCCACGTCATTGCGATCCTTTCGTTAATTGGCTTGGTGCTGCTGAATATGCACTTATGGGCAATTATGGCGGCGGCCATTGCTACCGGTTGTTCGTCGGTGCCGGTGGATGGATTTATTCGTACTCGCTGGGCCTCCATGGTGACCGATGAAGCGCTACGAACCGCGTACGCGTTAGAAACCGTGCTTGATGAGATCATTTTCTTATTGGGGCCGTTAATCGCCATTGTTTTGGCCACGGCATGGCACCCCGCAGCGGGGCTGGCGTTATGCGCCGCGCTCACCTTCAGTGGTTCTCTGGCCCTGGTGTTACATCGGCGTTCTGAGCCGGTTATTGTGCACAAGAGCGCAGAAAGCGACCGTCGGGCAATCAGCATGGTCTGGGTACGGGCGTTAATGATCTCCTATGCGGCGGTAGGTCTGTTTCTTGGCTCAATCGACGTCATGATGATCGCCTACGCCAAAGAAATAGGCAATCCAACCCTCGCCGGCGTGCTGTTATCCATTTGCGCCGCGGGCAGCCTGGTGGGCGGCACCTGCTACGGCGCCATGAACTGGTCTTTATCGCAACCCCGCCTGCTGCTGATCACCTCCGCCACCCTGTGTGCCGGCACGCTCCCGCTGATTTTCACCAGCGTTCCCGTTGTCATGGGTATTTCCGCTTTCGTCGCCGGGCTGTCGGTGGCGCCGTTATTGATCACCTGCAGCAACCTGCTGGAGTCCTTGACGCCGAAAGGGTGTTTATCCGAAGGCTTCTCCTGGTTGTCCAGCGCCGGCTGGCTGGGCTTTTCACTGGGCGTCTCGGTGGGTGGACAGCTTTCTGATCAAAGCGGAGCGGGTCAGGTGGCCTGGGTAGCCATGGCCGCCGGAACACTCGCTTTATTATCCAGCCTGTTTAGCCAGAAATTACTCAGCAATAAATAAAAACTACGCCCCAAAATATCGGGGCCTCACATTATTATTTTCGAAACAGGAAAACGGCAATCGTGAAACAGTTAACGACGGGGGTTCCCGTTCCGCGCATGACCTTTAAAGAGTTCGTCGCCTTTGGTGTTGAAGCTATTTTCCGAGCCGACGTTCCGGTCATTATTACCGATTTACCCATTGATACCAGCATAGGGGCGAGTGACCTGATCTCACAACGCTTGGGCGATGATAATGTCACCTTGTTCCGAGAGGCCAGTAATAAAGAAAATACCGAACGCTGGCAAACCATGAAAATTCAGCTGCGTGGTTTTTTGGAAAATAAAGAGTACCAAAGCGACAACAATACCTGGTATCGCGTGGTGTCCAATATTATGCACCGCCCCGAGGACGTCAATAATATCCTTGGCTTTGATGCTTTTTCCCTGCTGGCCTCCCGTCGTGGGTTGAACGCCGCCAATTTATGGGTCAGCTACCACGGGGTATTTACCCAAAGCCATTTCGATGAGCTGGAAAACTTTAATATTTCTTTGCAGGGCAGAAAACGGTTCATTCTTTTTCCTCCGGGCCGCAGAGATTACTATCCGCGATCTATCCTGCAGGGGTTCGGCGATAAATCGCAGGCCTTTGATTTTGACAATATCGACCCGCAGCGTTTTCCCCGCTTGGCGGCAAAAATCCCGCAGCGCCGCGACTTTATTTTAGAACCCGGTGAAATGCTGTATTTGCCGCTGGGGTGGTGGCACCAGGCCGAATCTTTAGACGATCTGAATATCAACGTTAATTTTTGGCTGTGGGATCTGAAAATCCTGCGTCGCCCTTATGTTTTCTACTCCGCGCTCTACACGGCGGCTTACCGCAAGTTTAAAGGCATCTACAACTATCAACCAGAACCCACCAAGAGGAAGGCACTTGATGAGCAGCCGTAAGCAGATCATTCCCACGAACAAATTCCGCAACAACGATAAGGCCATCGGCATAGGCAATCCTTTCTGGGATATGTCAGAGCAAAACGGCCTTGCGGGTATCGTTGCCGGGCTCGATAACGACCTGTTGTCCACCCAAAGTGGCCATCAGTTTGTCAATTTCAGCTGCTGCTCTTACCTGAACCTGGACTCCCACAGCAAGGTGGTCGAAGGTGCTATCGACGCGGTGCGCCGCTACGGCGTGTTGGATCACTGCATCGCCCGCAGTCGGGTCCAGCTCCCTGCCATGAAGGAGTTGGAAGCGTCGCTGGGTGAGCTGTTCCAGGCTGATGTACTCAGCGGCGTGTCAGCGAGCAGCGTCAGCGGCGGCTTGCTTCCTCTTATAGCTTCGGGCCATTTAGGCAACGGTGTGCGGCCTTTGATGATTTTCGATAAGCACGCCCACGTATCGCTGGCAGCTGCCAAACCCGCCTGTGCCGATGAAACCGAAGTCGTCACCTGCAATTATCATGATTTGAATTTCATTGAAGACTGCTGCAAGCAATATCAACGGGTCTGTTACGTGGTCGACGGCAGCGATAGCCTGGGGGGCTATGCTCCGGTCAAAGCCCTGGCTGAACTGCAGGACAAATACGGCCTGATGGTGTTTTACGACGATTCGCATTCGATCTCCGCTTATGGCGAACGCGGTATTGGCTATGTTCGTTCCCATAGTCCGGCGTTGGATGAAAACACCATTATGGTGGTCACGCTCAACAAAGCTTTCGGCACCAGCGGGGCGGCGATATTGCTCAACGGTTATTCGCAGCAGATGCTACGCCTGGTCGAACGCTTTGGCGGCGGGCTCAACTACTCGCAAAACCTGAATACGGCGGCCATCGGCGCCAGCCTTGCGTCGGCGGAAATTCACCGAACGGCCGAATTGCCCCGGTTACAAAAGAAACTGTACGACAACATCGCGCTGTTCGATTCCCTGATCCCGACGGAGCAAAGCGGCAATACCTATCCGATCCGCCTGGTGCCGATGAGCGATGACCGGGTGATCGAGGCGGGGCGCCAGGTGATCGAGGCTGGCTTCTATGTCTCGCCGGTGTTTTTCCCTATCGTCGCCAAAGGCACCGCCGGCCTGCGAGTCATGATGCGAGCCGGACAAACGCAAGAACAGATCCGCGGCCTGTGCCAGGTGATCTCTGCTGTCAGGGGGCCGCAATGACGGATATCGCCCGGGCTGTTCCCCGCAGCATTCTGTACACGCCGGCCTTGTCACTAAACCGTGTGGTCAAGGCTCTGTCTTATGACGCCGATGTGCATTTGATGGATCTGGAGGACTCTGTTCCTGGCCCGGCCAAGGCAGAGGCCAGAAACATCTGCCGTACGGCTCTCGATAATGCACCGCCGTCCGCAAATATTGCCGTGCGAATCAACGCGTTGGGTACTCTTGATGCGGTGCATGATCTGGTGATGTTGTGCTCCGGCCAAACCACGCCTGGCTTTATCGTAATGTCGATGGTTCGAACCCCTGCCGAGGTGGTTTTCCTGCGTGAAACCTTCGCCTCAGCCGGAAGGTTCCCAGAAATTTACCTGACGATAGAGACCGTCGAGGCCATTACCGATCTGGACAATGTCGCGGCGGTGGCGGATGGGCTGATTTTTGGTTCTGCAGATTTGGCGGCCACGTTGGGGGTGCCGATCACCTGGTCCGGGATGCTGGCCGCTCGTCAGGCGATGGTGTTGGCGAGTGCCAGACACGGTATTGGCTGTATCGATACCGCCAATTATCGGCTTTCCGAACCCGACGTGTTGGCCAATGAAATTCAGTGCGTCAAAGATCTGGGTTTCCATGGCAAAGCCACCGTTCATCCCAGCGAGCTCGAACTGATCAACTCGACGTTACGGCCCTGCGAGAGCGCACTCTTGGCGGCAAGCCGCATTACCGATGCTGTGAAAGCGGCGCAGGGGGGAATTGCCTTGTTGGACGGGCACATGGTGGGGCCGCCTTTTGCCCGCATGGCACGTAATACCTTGCAATCCGGCAAGGCCTGGGCCGACCGTTTCGGCAGGAGCAACTCATGACGCTCTCCGTCGCTGTCATTGGAACCGGCGCCATCGGCATGGATCTGGTCAATAAGATCCAGCGTTCCCCGCTGCTGCATTGCGGGTTGCTGGCGGGGCGCAACAAGGACTCCGCCGGTCTTGAGGTCGCAGCCCGCTTGGGTTGCCCGACCAGCGCCGGTGGCATTGACGCTGTGTTGGCGTCGCCAACGCCTTTTGATGTGGTTTTCGACGCCACCAACGCGATGTCGCATGTCAGGCATTGGGCGCTGCTGCGTCCGCTGGGCACCTTACTGATCGACTTAACCCCCAGCCACCTGGGCAAAATGATCGTGCCTACGGTGACGGGAACCGATGCGCTGGCCGAGCGCAATGTCAGCCTGATCAGCTGCGGTGGACAGGCGTCGATACCCATTTTGCATGCCCTGAGCCGACATTTTCGCATCAACGATATCGAGGTGGTGGCGACCGTCGCCAGCAATATTCTGGGGCGGGCCACCCGGATCAACATCGACGAATATGTGGACACCACGCAGCGAGCGCTCAGCGCTTTTACCGGCGTAGCCAACACCAAGGCGATCCTTAATATCAGCCCGGCCGCGCCACCCGCCATGTTCAGGGTCACCATTTTCGCCGGTATTCCAGGGGTCACAAAGGAACAGATCACTCCGGTGCTTGCTGGGGCCGTTGAGGCGGTGCGGGGATTCTCGGCGGGCTATTCGCTTACGGCTCTTAACGTCAGCGAAGGACGCGTTTCGATCTCGCTGGAGGTGGTTGCCAGCAGCAAGGTGATGCCTGAATACGCCGGGAATCTGGATCTGATTAATTCTGCCGCCATCCTGGTTGCCGAACAGTATGCGAGCTATCGAAATAAAACGGAGGGGGCTAATGGCCATTCTGATTAACGACTCAACCCTGCGTGATGGTCAACACGCCGTGAAGCATCAGCTCACGGTGGCTCAGTTACGAGACTACGCGACGGCGGTAGATAAAACGGGGGTGGCGATTGTCGAGGTTGGCCATGGCAACGGGCTTGGCGCCTCCTCGTATCAGGTCGGGCGCGCGGCGTTGAGTGATGAAACCATGTTGAACACCGTGCGCGAGTGTTTGCAAAACAGCAAGATGGGCGTGTTTATGCTGCCCGGTTGGGGAACCATCGTCGATCTGTCGAAGGCGTTATCCTGCGGTGCGGATGTGGTGCGCATCGGTACCCATTGCACTGAGGCAACCTTGGCTGAACGTCATCTGGGATGGCTGCGAGATCACGGGGCAGAAGCGCATGCGGTACTGATGATGAGCCATATGGCCACTCCCCAACAGTTAGCCGATCAGGCTCAACTGCTGGTGGAGTACGGTGCGCAGGCCGTCGGCATCATGGATTCTGCCGGCAACCTGTTGCCGCAGGATGTGACCGAACGCATCACCGCGATGCGGTGGCAGGTGGATGTGCCGCTTATTTTCCACGCCCACAATAATTTGGGCATGGCGGTGGCCAACTCGGTTGCCGCCGCTCAGGCCGGCGCTAGCGTGATTGATGGCTGCGCCCGCGGATTCGGGGCTGGGGCAGGGAACACCCAACTTGAAGTTCTGGTACCGGTACTGGAACGTTTGGGGTTCAACACCGGCATCGACCTTTATCATTTTCTCGACGCCGCCGAGCTCGCCGCCCGGGAACTGATGGTCACTCCACCGATGATCGACTCCGTGGGCATTGTCAGTGGCCTGGCTGGCGTTTTTTCCGGCTTTAAAAATCCGGTGTTAAGCCATTCTGCTTCTGCGGGGGTCGATCCGCGTGACGTCTTCTTCGAATTGGGAAAACGTCAGGCCGTGGCCGGGCAAGAAGACCTTATCGTAGAAGTGGCCGCGCAGTTGAAGAGGATCGCCCTGTGACGATGCAAATCATCAATGCAGCTGAAATGTCCGGAGAGATCCGACTGCGGCAGGTCATGGCGATGCTGAGTGAGGCGTTCGGGGATTTACGTCGCGGTGACGAACAATCACCGACGAGGACCTTACTCCAGCATGGTCCTTCAGAGACGTTGATCAGCCCGGCGGCCTGGAACAGACGCGGTGTCGCCAGCGTTAAAATCACTACGCTCACGCCCGGCAATGCTGAGAGAGGGTTGCCATTGATCCATGGGGTGGTGCTGCTCACCGACATCGATACGGGCCAGATGCTGGCCTTGTTCGATGGCGCTAGTCTGACCGCGTTGCGAACCGGTGCGGTGGCCGGACTGGCGACCCAGCTGTGTGCTCCGGAGCAGGCTGGCGATCTTGCTATCCTCGGGGCAGGGGTTCAGGCACGGGCCACGCTGTTGGCGATGCTGGCGGTGCGACAGATCCGCAGGGTGCGCATTTTTTCCCGTTCGGCGCTCAGAACGCAAGAGTTTGCGCGCTGGGCTCGTACGCTGACTACCGCACCGGTCAGCGTTTGCAGTAGCGCATTCGAGGCCGTGCAGGGGGCGGATCTTATTTGCACCACTACCTCAACCCGTGCCCGTGAACCTTTGGTGTATGCCGATTGGGTAGCGCCAGGGGCCCACCTGAACATTATCGGCGGCACCCACGAGGACGCCATTGAGGTCGACCCCGCGTTATTGAAAACCGCCTTTGTCGTGGTGGAAACCGGCGCGGCTGCCAGGGAGGATGCGGGGGAGATTCGAAGCGCTATGGCGGAAGGATACATTCAGCCTGAAGGACTGAATGAGCTGGGCGCTCTCGTGTTGGGTGAGTCCGCTGCAACGGCGGGGCAGACCACGGTATTTCGCAGCGTGGGGCTGGCCATCGAAGACACCGCTGCCGCGCTGGCGCTATACCCATTCAGGGAGAAAAAACCATGTTAAGAAAAGTCGGCGAAAATGAGTATCAGGAAGAGCACGGCGGGGACTATGAAGACTTCGAAACCGGCATGACGATCAAACATTGGCCGGGGCGCACGCTTTCCGAAGCCGACAACACCTGGCTCACCCTGTTGACGATGAATCAGCACCCTTTGCATTTCGACAAGGCCTATGGCGCCCAAGCGGAATATGGCCGCGTTTTGGTCAACAGCAGCATCACGCTGGCGTTGGTCAGCGGGATGACCGTGCAGGCATTGTCTGCCAGGGCGGTGGCCAATCTGGGCTGGGAAACGGTGCGCCTGAAAGAGCCGCTTTTTGTCGGTGATACGCTTTACGCCATCAGTAAGATCCTGGCTAAACGGCCGTCAAAATCCCAACCGAACAACGGCATCATTACGGTGGAAACGCGGGGCATCAAATCCACGGGCGAAACGGTGATCACCTTCGAACGATCCTTTATGGTTCGACGACGAGATTACAGAGAGCCTTGATTTTCAGCGGTTCGGGGATCGGCAGAGCAATGTTGATGCTCAGGAGTCGCTGATCCCATCCCCGCGGATAATCACTGCGGGGATTTTCAATCCAGGCAGACATAAGGAGGGAATCAACCTGACATGACCAACCCTGAAATCTGCGAGGCAACTCTCGTTTATAGTCCTTCGGGTTGGGGCGATATGAACTATTGTTTTCTGTTTGCAGCACGCTACACACCGCTTCCGGTCGTGGGCGCAGCGGAGATAACAGATGAACAAACGGGAATTAGAAAGCGCGATTGTCACCGATTTTTCCAAACGCATGAGCTATGGCGACTATCTGTGCCTGGATCAACTGCTGGACTGCCAGCACCCGCTGTCCAACCCGCAACACCATGATGAAATGCTGTTTGTGGTGCAGCACCAGACGTCGGAGCTGTGGATGAAGTTGATGCTGCATGAACTGCAGGCGGCGCGGATGCTGGTGCAACAAGATAAGCTCAGTCATTGCTTCAAGATCCTGGCGCGGGTCAAACAGATCCAGCGGCTGCTGTTCGAGCAATGGGCGGTGCTGGAAACCCTGACGCCGTCGGAATACGTCGAGTTTCGCGACGTGCTGGGCAGTTCGTCGGGCTTCCAGTCCCATCAATATCGCTCGATTGAGTTTTTGCTCGGCAACAAGAATGCGGCCATGCTGGCGGTGTTCAGCAACGATGCGGAAAAACACGCGGCGCTGAAGGCCATTCTTGAAGCGCCCAGCCTGTACGATGAATACCTGCTTTACCTGTCCCGCCACGGTCTGCCGATCCCGCAGGAGTGTATCGAACGTGACTGGACGCAACCTTACCAACGTAATCCAAACCTGCTGCCGGCCTTTAAAGAGATCTATGACCATCCACAAAAGTATTGGGAAGCCTATGAAATGGCCGAAAAGCTGGTGGATATAGAGGAAAGTTTCCACCTGTGGCGTTTCCGGCATATGAAAACGGTAGAGCGGATTATCGGCTTTAAAACGGGCACCGGCGGTTCGAGCGGCGTCAGCTTCCTGAAAAAGGCGCTGGAGCTGACTTTCTTCCCTGAACTGTTGGATGTGCGCACCGAAATCGGCGCCTAGCTTAGGGCCTTAATCGTAGCAGGAGGGGCGCTTCTCATTCACTCTTCCCCCAGTTCAGTTGGGTAAGGGTGTCGCACAGCCAGGTCAGCGCCGGATCGCGCCGGGCCTGGCGACCGGCAACCAGATCGATAGAAAACGTACTCACCGCCAGTTCTGCCGGTAGCGGCAGAAAGCGTACCTTCGCCGGATCGGCAAACTGGCTGGCGACGCTGAGTGCCAGGGTTGCAATCAGATCGCTGCCGGCGACGACCGCAGGCAGCGCCACGATATGCGAAAATGTTGCGGCCACGCGTCGCTCCAGCCCCAGTTCCGCCAGTCGACGATCGATAATCCCGCGGGCGGAGCCGTCGTCCGAGGGCGCGTAAAGGGCATGGGGCAGGCCGACGTATTGCGCCAAGCCCCAACTTTCGGCAGCTAACCGCGAATGATGTCGGCTGGCGATACAGGTAAAGCTTTCGGTAAACAACGGCTGCACCAGCATGCCCTTCACCGCCTCGATATGCCCGCCCAATGCCACATCTATTTCGCCACTCTCAAGCTGTTGCACTACATTGCGGCGATCGAGCCGGGAAACCCGGATATCGATGCCTGGCGCATCCTGCCGCAGTCGGCTGATAATGGTAGGCAGCAGCGTGATATCGGCGTAGTCGCCTGCGGCTAGCCTGAAGCGGCGCTGGCTAGCCGTCGCGGGATCGAAGCGCGTCGGCGGCGTCAGCGTCTGGTGGATTTGTTCCAGTACCGGGTGGATTTGCAGCATCAGTTGGTGAGCACGCGCGGTTGGCAACATGCCGCCGCCGCTGCGGGTAAACAGCGGATCGTCAAACAACAGCCGCAAGCGCGAAAGCGCATTGCTGACCGACGGTTGGGCACGGTTCAGACGTCCGCCGGCAGCGGTGACGTTACGCGTTTGGTATAACGCCTCAAACACCACCAGAAGATTGAGATCGACGCTGGATAAATTCATTTTATGAATACTCTATATACAGATAATCCATTTCCAGAATCATAGCGCGTTGTTTAGGCTGAGAGCACGCGGATTCAATAACAACCTGAGGTGCGATGATGGAAAGGGTATTGGTGACCGGCATTGAGCCGTTTGACGGGGATAAGGTTAACCCTTCTTGGCAGGTAGCGCAGGCGCTGGCGGGAGAGCGGATCGCCGGCGCAGAAGTGGTGGTGCGTCAATTGGCCTGCGTGCTGGGGGTGTCCAACCAGCAGCTGATTGCCGCCATCGAAGAGCTGCGGCCCAAAGCCGTGATCTGCCTGGGGCTGGCCGGTGGGCGCGGCGAAATTTCCGTTGAACGGGTTGCCATCAACCTGATTGACGCCCGCATTCCCGATAACGCCGGAAAACAACCGATAGACATCCCGGTGGTGGAAGGGGGGCCGGTGGGCTATTTTTCCACGCTGCCGGTGAAGGCGATCGTGCATCATTTACACCAGGCAGGCATTCCGGCGGCGGTGTCGCATACGGCAGGCACTTATAATTGCAACCAGCTTTTCTACGGGCTGAGCCATCATATCGCCAGCCAAAATTTGGCGATTAAAGGTGGGTTTATCCACATCCCTTACAGTCATGAGCTGGCGGTCAATCATCCGGGAAAACCCAGCCTGGCGTTAGCCGCAATGATTGAGGCGGTACGCAGTATTGTGCATACCACTCTGACGGTCGATGAGGATTTATCCATCAGTGGCGGTGCGTTGCATTGAAGACATAGCAGGGCGCGGCAGTTCATCACCGCGCCCAGTGGGGATTACTCGTCGGCGACGCGGATCACCAATTTGCCGAAGTTCTTGCCCTGCAACAGGCCAATGAATGCCTGCGGTGCATTTTCCAGTCCGTCGACCAGGTCTTCACGGAATTTGATTTTCCCCTGATCGACCCATTCGCTCATTTGCTGCAGGAATTCATCAAAACCTTCCGCGAAGTCATCGAAAATGATGAAGCCTTGCATGCGGATGCGCTTGCGTAAGATCAAGCCCTGCAGCATCGGCAAGCGGTCCGGCCCGGCGGGCAGGTCGGTGGCGTTATAGTGGGCGATAATCCCGCAGACCGGAATACGTGCCTGGGTATTCAGCAGTGGGATCACCGCATCAAACACCGCACCGCCGACGTTTTCATAATAAATATCGATGCCTTGCGGGCAGGCGGCGGCCAGTTGTTCAGCGAAGTCTGGGGCTCGGTGATCGACACAGGCATCGAAGCCCAGCTCTTCCACCACATAGCGGCATTTCTCTTTACCGCCCGCCACGCCGACTACCCGACAGCCTTTCAGTTTGGCAACCTGCCCGACGACCGAACCGACGGCGCCGCTGGCGGCGGCGACCACCAGGGTTTCACCGGGTTTCGGCTGGCCGATCTCCAGCAGGCCCATATAAGCGGTGAAGCCCGGCATGCCCAGGACGCCAAGCAGACGAGAAGGATGCGCCTGATGAGGGCCGAGGTTACGTAAGCCGCCTCCGTCAGACAGCGCATAATCCTGCCAGCCGTCGTAGCCTAATACCCAGTCGCCGGGTTTGAAATCGGGGTGCTGTGATGTCACGACCCGTGAGACCGTGCCGCCCACCATGGTTTCGCCAATCTGCACCGGCGGAGCATAAGAGGGCGCGTCGCTCATGCGGCCACGCATGTAAGGATCGAGCGACAGGTAGACGGTGCGCAATAACACCTGGCCGGCGGCGGGCTGCGGCGTAGCGACGGTTTCCATACGGAAGTTGTCTGCGACAGGTTCGCCGTGCGGGCGAGAAGCCAACAGAAAACGGCGGTTTTGTTGTGTAGACTGAGACATCAGGCATTCCTTATGCGGACAGAGAGCCTAAGTCTAGTCAATCATCGAAAAGAGCGAATGGCCTAATGTGCTCAGCGTTACAGTGGGATTATCAGCACGTCGATACGGCTAGTGTTGATAAAGCGCGCGGCAGAGCAGGAGATTTTGTTCATCATGCCGTCGCTGTGATTACCGCAAACCACCAGATCAAAAGGTTGCCGTTGGCTGGCATAGTTCAGGCTGTCGGCCAGTTCACCGTGGACAATCAGCGTGTCGGCAATCGGGTAATCCGCCCGCAGGCGAAGTTCTTCCAGAAACAGCAGCGTTTCTTCTTCCATCAGCGCACGTAGATCGCCCAGCATCGGTCCGGCGAAGTTATTGTATATTTCCGGATTGGCAATGGTGCTAAGCAGGGTGATTTTGCCGTTGTAAGGACGCACGATGGAGACGGCTTTTTCAACCAGGCGGTGGCTGTCTGCCGCCACGGCGACGGTAACCAAAACGTTTTGATATCCCATCTTCCACTCCTGTTTCCTGTTGATAGGGTAAAAGGGTAGAGCCTGGTGAAGCGAATAAATGTGGTTTGTATCACGCGCGCCAATAAATCCGAGGAAGTTGCCGTTATTTAGCAATAAAAGATAAAGTACATGCGCGCGTAATTAATGCAAATTATAGCACCTGCGCCCACAGCGTTTTTGGCACCTTACCCAAATCGAACAATTTCCCCGCCACCAGTTCGGCGCGGCGGTGATCCGCTGCACGGTACATGTTGCTGATTTCAATGTCATTATCGATGGAGTAGTTAAGCTTGTCGTACACTTTCTCCACGCTGTCCAAGCTGGTGCATTTGCGGAATGTCATCAGATAATCAAGGGTATCGGTCATGATTAAAATATAGCCTGTTAAGAGTTGTAGCCGAACGAAGAAACATCACCCTGTCATCGTGACAGCAGCAAAGGTGTGATGTGCGACCTGAAAAATTAATTTCAAATAAATAAATTGCGATACGGTAATAATTGGCTGCGCGTGAGTGCCGCTGCAGTGAGAATAATAATATGCCGTTGCGCCGGCGGCAATGCCATCCTGCCGTTCAACATGCAAAATAGGGAAAGCCTCAGGCTAAAGGAGGGGAAACTCCTCGCCAGTTGATGGCGCTGAACAGATGTCGCCTTCCCGTTAGTGCCCAGGCGTAGTCAGTTATGTCTGACGTTGGATATTTTTTCCACGGTTAATGCGTATGTTCAGCCGCTAGCTCCTTTGCCTGCCAACCCCGTAAGTGAGCCAAGACTTCGTCAGGCTGGAATTTGCAATCTGTATGAGATAAATGAAACCCTCATGGAGAATAAAACGAAACCGCGTTTTACTTTATTTGCACAACGGGTAGGGGGGGATGGGTATTATTGAACAATAAACATCAGCGGAGATCTCATTTTTTCAATCGAATAGAAAATTTATTAAAGTTTTAATTAATACTGCCGATAAATCGTTTTGGCATAACTCACGCCAAAAAACCATGCGAAACCTCCCGCTTTCATTCTATTTACCATGAAACATATGGTTACCTCTGTTTTCTTGTTCACAACCTAAGCGAGTCATTGTTAACCGAATGGAAGCATTCGTTGAAAAATAAAACAGGAATTTCTCGCGAGCTTAAGTCAAATCCGAAACCTAATAACCTTATAGTTTACATGCGTTATATTTCAATGCGGATAGTTTATTGTTTATTAAACGGTTATTTATACTGTCTTTATCGGCTACGAGCAGATTTTTGTTCTGTTATTTTAGTTTGGTGATGCTTTTGTTCGAATTGATCTAAAAAAGATATTTTTTTGGCTTATATACATTGTTTTTAAGACGTTTTTTTACTTATGTTTGTTTTGTGAGCGAAAATGCGGTTAAAAACCATACTGGTAACGGGCTATTTGGCTTAATTATTTTTTATTTTTGTGATCTAGATCACATTGTATTTAAAATTGCCTCTCACTTACATTGTGTGTGCTAATGGTTCAGGGGTAGAGTTGCGCTGCATTAGGAATAATCTTATTAATTTTGTAAAAATAGTTTCACGGTGATTAAACACTGCTGAAGCAAAATGCTGTACATCCATACACGTTGGTTTACGCACGTATCAAATACTGAATGATGGTCCGAATTTAGTGATGTTGAAAAATTTATAACGGTCGTTATTCAGGGTTTCATTTGCCAACTTAGGGAACAAACCCAGGTCACGGGCGATAAAAATTATCACCCAGCGTATGTTTTTAAACATAGTCTGTCGGGATGGGGAATATGGGTACGTCTGAATTACTTAAGCATATTTATGACATCAATTTGTCGTATTTACTTTTAGCACAGCGTCTGATTAATGATGAAAAAGCATCGGCAATGTTCCGTCTGGGTATCGACGAAACCATGGCCGATGCGCTTGTTCAACTTACGTTACCGCAAATGGTCAAATTGGCTGAAACCAACCAGCTGGTTTGTCACTTCCGCTTTAACGATCACCAAACCATCGAGCGTCTGACGAAAGAGTCTCGCGTGGACGATCTGCAGCAAATCCATACCGGTATTTTGCTCTCAAGCCATTTACTGCAAGAACTGTCGGCGAAAGACGGCAGTGCGACGAAGAAAAGAGCTTGATGATGGCAGAGAAAAGTATTGTTCAGGAAGCCAAGGATATTCAGCTGGCCATGGAGCTGATTACACTGGGTGCGCGTTTGCAGATGTTGGAAAGCGAAACGCAGCTCAGCCGTGGGCGTTTGATCAAGCTCTATAAGGAGTTACGCGGCAGTCCACCGCCGAAAGGGATGTTGCCGTTCTCGACGGACTGGTTTATGACCTGGGAACAGAACATCCATTCATCGATGTTCTACAACGCCTACAGTTTCCTGATGAAAAGCGGGCACTGCACGGGCGTTGAAGCAGTGATTAAAGCCTATCGCCTGTATCTGGAACAGTGCCCGCACCAGCCGGGTGAGCCGCCGTTGCTGGCGCTGACGCGAGCCTGGACGCTGGTGCGCTTCGTCGATAGCGGCATGCTGCAGCTTTCTGCCTGCAACTGCTGCGGTGGCACTTTTATCACCCACGCGCACCAACCGTTGAACAATTTTGTTTGCAGTTTATGCCAACCCCCATCCCGCGCAGTAAAAAGACGTAAACTTTCGCCGCAACTGGCCGATATTATTCCTCAACTGCTGGACGAGCAGGTTAAACGCGCAATTTGAGCCGGCGGCAGCGCCGGTTTATCCAGATTTAAACCGATTGGTGAAATGCAGGGTTCGGCGTGCCGAACCCAAAGGCGCAGCTCAGCCTGTTGTGCCTGTGCGGCTCATATGCGCGCTTAGCCCACCTTCCATCCACATTGTTAATTTAAGGAATGCGTGTGTTAGTTATTTTGGGTTATCTCGTGGTATTGGGTGCGGTCTTTGGGGGCTACCTGATTGTGGGGGGCCATCTGGGCGCGCTTTATCAGCCGGCAGAATTTCTGATTATCGGCGGCGCGGGTATCGGCGCTTTTATCGTGGGCAACAACGGTAAGGCGATAAAATCCACCCTGCGCGCCATTCCCAAGCTGATGCGTCGTTCGAAATACAGCAAAGATCTCTACATGGATCTGATGGCGCTGCTGTTCCGGCTGCTGGCCAAATCCCGTCAACAAGGCATGCTTTCCCTCGAGTTCGATATTGATAATCCGCAGGAAAGTGAAATTTTCTCTAATTATCCCCGCATTCTTGCCGATAACACCTTGGTGGAGTTTATTACCGATTACTTACGGCTGATGGTGAGCGGCAACATGAATGCCTTTGAGATCGAAGCCTTGATGGACGAAGAGATCGAAACCTTTGAACAGGAAAGCGAGGTGCCGGCAGGCAGCCTGGCGATGGTCGGTGACTCGTTGCCGGCCTTCGGCATTGTTGCGGCGGTGATGGGGGTGGTGCATGCGCTGGCCTCGGCCGACCGCCCGGCAGCCGAACTGGGGGCGTTGATCGCCAACGCGATGGTCGGCACCTTCCTGGGCATTTTGCTGGCTTACGGCTTTATCTCACCGCTGGCGACCCTGTTGCGACAAAAGAGTGCCGAAAACGTCAAAATGATGCAGTGCATCAAGGTCACTTTGTTGTCCAGTTTGAATGGCTACGCGCCGCAGATTGCGGTCGAATTCGGCCGTAAAACGCTGTACACCACCGAACGTCCCTCCTTCGTTGAGCTGGAAGAACATGTGCGTCGCGTGAAGGCGCCGGCACAGCAGGCGACGGAAGAAGAACAGGCATGAAACAGAATCACCCGGTTGTTTTGGTCAGAAAACGCAAGTCGCATCACGCCAGCCATCATGGGGGTTCCTGGAAGATTGCCTACGCCGATTTTATGACGGCAATGATGGCTTTCTTCCTGGTGATGTGGCTGCTGGCAATCGCCAGCCCGCAGGAACTGACGCAAATCGCCGAATACTTCCGCACGCCGCTGAAGGTGGCGCTGACTTCCGGCGACAAGAGCAGCTCTGAAAGCAGCCCGATCCCCGGCGGCGGCGACGACCCTACCCAGCAAGACGGGTTGGTGAAAAAGCAGATTGATACGCTCGAGAAGCGTGACGAAGAGCTGCGGCTGAACAAGCTGCGGGAAAAACTGGACGAACTGATTGAGTCCGATCCGCGCCTGAAAGCGCTGCGGCCGCATCTGTTGATCAACATGATGGATGAAGGCTTGCGCATTCAGATCATCGACAGTCAAAACCGTCCGATGTTCAAAACCGGCAGCGCGCAGGTAGAAAGCTACATGCGCGACATCCTGCGGGCGATTGCGCCGATCCTCAATGACCTGCCGAACAAAATCAGCCTGTCCGGCCACACCGACGATATTCCTTACGCCACCGGCGAGCGCGGTTACAGCAACTGGGAGCTTTCGGCCGATCGTGCCAACGCGTCGCGGCGCGAGCTGATTGCCGGCGGGCTCTCGGAAGGGAAGGTCCTGCGGGTGGTCGGCATGGCCGCCACCATGAGCCTGAAACAACACGGCGCCGACGATGCCATCAACCGTCGCATTACCGTACTGGTGCTCAACAAACAAACCCAGCAGGGCATTGAACATGAAAATGGCGAAAGCAACGCGATGGAGATTGCCCAGCCGGTCGATTTAAAACCGTTGGCCCCGTCGGCGACGGCTCCGGCCACCCTCATTGCACCGGAGCAGCCGGCGGCTGTCCCTGCACCGACTAACAGCGACTCACAGCAGAGGTGACCCCGTGAGCATGGATATTAGTGCGTTTTATCAGACCTTTTTTGATGAAGCAGACGAGTTGCTGGCCGACATGGAGCAACACCTTCTGGAGCTGGATCCGCTGGCTCCGGACATTGAGCCGCTGAACGCCATTTTTCGCGCAGCGCACTCGATCAAGGGCGGTGCGGCGACCTTTGGCTTTTCGGTGCTGCAGGAAACCACCCACCTGCTGGAGAACCTGTTGGACGGTGCGCGGCGTCAGGAAATGAGCCTGAGCACCGAGATTATAAACCTGTTTCTGGAAACCAAAGACATTATGCAGGAGCAACTGGACGCTTATAAAACTTCGCAAAAGCCTGACGTCGACAGCTTTGAATACATCTGTCAGGCGTTGCGGCAGCTTGCGTTGGACGCACAGCAGCAAGATGCCCCCGCAGCACCTGCCGTCGCGCAACACGCCGTCGCAGCACCGGCGGCCATCGAAGGCGGCATGCGGGTTTGTCTGTGTGGTCTGAAGCCGAACGAAGTCCCGTTGATGCTGGAAGAGTTGGGCAACCTGGGTGAGGTGAAAAACCCGCATCAGACCGAAAACAGCCTGGAAGTGACGCTGCTGACCTCCGCCAGCGAAGATGACATCAGCGCGGTGCTGTGTTTTGTACTGGAGCCGGAGCAAATCAGTTTCACCACGCCGCCTCAGGCTGAGCTGCCGCCGGTAGCGATCGAGCCGGTCGCTGCCGTTGCCGTTGCGCCCGTGGCCGCCAAACCGGCGCCGACGGTGGCGGAAACGCCCAAACCGCGCGCCAAGGCCAGCGAATCCACCAGCATCCGCGTAGCGGTAGAAAAAGTGGACCAATTGATCAACCTGGTCGGGGAGTTGGTGATCACCCAGTCGATGCTGGCGCAGCGCTCCGGCAGTCTGGATCCGGTGAATCACGGCGATCTGCTCAACAGCATGAGCCAGTTGGAACGCAACGCACGCGACCTGCAAGAGTCGGTGATGTCGATCCGTATGATGCCGATGGAATACGTATTCAGCCGCTTCCCTCGTCTGGTGCGCGATCTGGCCGGCAAGCTGAACAAGCAGGTGGAATTGCAGCTGCAGGGCAGTTCTACCGAACTGGATAAGAGCCTGATTGAACGCATTATCGATCCTCTGACGCACCTGGTGCGCAACAGCCTGGATCACGGCATTGAAGATCCGGCCACGCGCCTCGCGGCGGGCAAGTCGGAGGTGGGGAACCTGATCCTGTCGGCAGAGCATCAGGGCGGCAATATCTGTATCGAAGTCACCGACGACGGCGCCGGCCTGAACCGCGAGAAAATTCTCGCCAAAGCGGCCTCGCAGGGGCTGGCGGTCAGCGACAGCATGAGCGACGAAGACGTCGGCATGCTTATTTTTGCGCCGGGCTTTTCTACCGCGGAACAGGTGACCGACGTCTCCGGCCGTGGCGTCGGCATGGACGTGGTGAAGCGAAATATTCAGGAAATGGGTGGGCATGTCGAAATCCATTCCCAGGCGGGCAAGGGGACCTCTATCCGGATCTTGCTGCCGTTAACGCTGGCGATCCTCGATGGCATGTCGGTCAAGGTGAACAATGAAGTGTTTATCCTGCCGCTCAACGCGGTAATGGAATCGCTGCAGCCGCAGGCTGAAGATCTGCATCCGTTGGCCGGTGGCGAGCGGGTGTTGCAGGTGCGCGGGGAATATTTGCCGCTGGTGGAGCTGTTCCGGGTGTTCGACGTGGCGGGGGCCAAAACCGACGCCACCCAGGGCATTGTGGTGATCCTGCAAAGCGCCGGCCGCCGCTATGCGCTGTTGGTGGATCAACTGATCGGCCAGCATCAGGTGGTGGTGAAAAATCTGGAAAGCAACTATCGCAAGGTGCCGGGCATTTCCGCCGCCACCATTCTCGGTGACGGCAGCGTGGCGCTGATTGTCGATGTCTCGGCGCTGCAAACCCTGAACCGCGAGCAGCGTCAGACGGACGCGGCTGCATAATAATTAATCTATTGATTTAAAGGGTGAATGACATGGCAGGACTGGCAACCGTCAGCAAACTGGCTGGCGAAACGGTAGGGCAGGAGTTCCTGATTTTTACCTTGGGTAACGAGGAATACGGCATTGATATCCTCAAGGTGCAGGAGATCCGCGGTTACGATCAGGTTACGCGCATTGCCAATACTCCGGCCTTTATCAAGGGCGTCACCAACCTGCGCGGCGTGATTGTGCCGATTATCGATTTGCGGGTGAAGTTCGCCCAGCAGGACGTGTCCTACGATGAAAACACCGTGGTGATCGTGTTGAACTTTGGTCAGCGGGTGGTGGGTATTGTGGTTGACGGCGTGTCTGACGTGCTGTCGCTGACCACCGAACAGATCCGCCCGGCGCCGGAGTTTGCCGTGACGCTGGCCACCGAATACCTCACCGGGCTGGGCTCGTTGGGCGAACGCATGCTGATCCTGGTCGATATCGAAAAGCTGCTGAGCAGCGAAGAGATGTCACTGGTCGACAGCGTAGCGAAAAGCGCCTGATCCCCTACCCGTAGGGGCGCGGCATGCCGCGCCCTGATTCGAAAACTGGACAAACCCAAACTCTGCACAAAATAGTTACCTCTTCTCATAAAGTTCTTCCCCGCCGCGCCGATAACTCTGTCAATCAACGTAATCAGGGCCTGTCCGCGCGGGCGTTCAACAAGGGAAAACATGTTTAATCGTATGAAGGTGGTCACCAGCCTGTTACTGGTGCTGGTGTTATTTGGCGCCTTGCAGCTGGTTTCAGGCGGGCTCTTTTTCTCCTCACTGAAGAATGACAAAGAAAACTTCGCCGTTTTGCAGACCATTCGCCAGCAGCAGTCCGAGCTGAACGAAAGCTGGGTCAACCTGCTGCAGGCTCGCAACACGCTGAACCGTGCCGGTATTCGTCACATGATGGACGCCAATAACATCGGCAGCGGCGCCAGCGTCACCGAACTGTTGGCTCGCG
This sequence comes from Serratia sp. GW822-FHT06E05, assembly GCF_058799445.1. Lineage (NCBI taxonomy): Bacteria > Pseudomonadati > Pseudomonadota > Gammaproteobacteria > Enterobacterales > Yersiniaceae > Serratia > Serratia sp. GW822-FHT06E05. The sequence goes on along the minus strand of NZ_JBXALM010000002.1, from coordinate 316,549 downwards.
CCAAGAGCAACCTGGTGGTTGCGGAACAGCACTATGCTGCCTATGACAAAATTCCTCTCGACGCCCGTCAGGACGCGCAATCGGCCGAAAAGCTGAAACAGCAATACGGCATCTTGCAGGGCGCGTTGACCGAACTGACCCAACTGCTGGGTGAAGGCAAAATCAACGCATTCTTTGATCAGCCGACGCAAAGCTATCAGGACGCGTTCGAAGACATCTACAACATCTATCTGGCGCAAAACGACAAGCTTTACCAGACCGCGGTTGAAGACAGCAATAAGTCATTCAGCTTCGCCATCTGGACGCTGGTGGTGGTGCTGTTGGTGGTACTGGCCGTGATTGTGCTGGTGTGGAGCGGTATTCACCACATTCTGGTGCGCCCGCTGAACCGAATGATCGAACACATCAAGATGATTGCCGCCGGCGATTTGACTCAGCCGATCGCCGTGACCAGCCGCAATGAAATGGGCGTGCTGGCAGCCAGCCTCAAGCATATGCAGAGCGAATTGATCGACACCGTCAGCGGCGTGCGTCAGGGGGCCGACGCCATCTACAGCGGCGCTTCCGAAATTGCCGCCGGCAACAACGATCTCTCTTCACGTACCGAACAACAGGCTGCCTCGCTGGAAGAAACCGCCGCCAGCATGGAGCAGCTGACCGCGACGGTGAAACAGAACGCCGAAAATGCCCGTCAGGCCAGCCAACTGGCATTGAGCGCCTCCGAAACCGCGCAGAAAGGCGGCAAGGTGGTGGCTAACGTGGTGCAGACCATGCACGACATCGCCGGCAGTTCGCAGAAAATTGCCGACATTACCGGCGTGATCGACGGCATTGCCTTCCAGACCAATATCCTGGCGCTGAACGCGGCGGTCGAAGCGGCGCGTGCCGGTGAACAGGGCCGTGGCTTTGCGGTGGTGGCCGGTGAAGTGCGTAACCTGGCGCAGCGCAGTGCCCAGGCGGCGAAAGAAATCAAAGGCCTGATCGAAGACTCCGTCAATCGCGTCGATATGGGCTCGGTACTGGTAGAAAGCGCCGGGGAAACCATGGGCGATATCGTCAATGCCGTGACCCGCGTTACCGACATCATGGGTGAAATCGCTTCGGCGTCGGACGAACAGAGCCGCGGTATCGATCAGGTCGGCCAGGCGGTGGCGGAAATGGACCGCGTCACTCAGCAGAACGCCTCGTTGGTAGAAGAGTCCGCGTCTGCGGCAGCGGCGCTGGAAGAACAGGCCAGCATGCTTACCCAGTCCGTGGCGGTATTCCGCTTGAAAGCGGCAGGTCAGGAAGAGTTCAAAATGCCCGTCAGCAGCAAGGCGGCAGTAACACCGGTACTCAATCATAAAAAAATGAACGCCAGCGATCCGCAGGATAACTGGGAAACGTTCTAACCGGCATTGGGCCTCCCTGCATTCCCGGGGGAGGCCGATTCCCCGTCGTAAGCTGGCCATCGGCCGGCTGCAAGGAGGTTCATAGTGTTTAACCGAATCCGCGTCTCTACCAGCTTGTTTCTGTTGTTGATGACTTTTTGTGTTATGCAGTTGGCCACCAGCGGCTTGTCGTACACCGCTTTCCGTTCCGATAACCACAATCTGAACCTGATCACCCTCGGTAGCCAACAGCGCGACGCCCTCAGCCTGAGCTGGGTTTCCCTGCTGCAGGCCCGCAATACGCTGAACCGTGCCGGGACCCGTGCGGCGCTCAAACTGCCGCAGGATCAGGTCAATGCCTTGATGGGCAACGCGCGCAGTTCGCTGCAGAAAGCCGACCTCTATTTCAACCAGTTCCTGGCCGTGCCGCGTAACAGCGAGCAGGAACAGCAGCTGACCGAAACCACCAAAGCCAGTTACGACCGGTTGCGCAGCGCGTTACGTGAGCTGATCGGTTTCCTGGAAAACGATCGGCTGCAGGCCTTTATGGACCAGCCGACGCAGAAAACTCAGGATCTGTTTGAAGCGGATTTTGTCCAGTATCTGCAGTTGGTAAACGCCAACGTGAGCGAAGCCAATGCGGCGAATCAGCAATCCTTCACCCTGTCCGGTTGGTTGGTGGCCGGTGCGGTACTGATGTTGCTGGTGGTGACCGGCAGCGCCATGTGGTGGTTACGCAATATGCTGGTGCAGCCGCTGAACATTATGCGCAGTCATTTTGACCGCATTGCAGCCGGCGATCTGGCCACGCCGATTCAGGTGTATGGCCGCAATGAGATCAGCCAACTGTTCGCCAGTTTACAGCGCATGCAGCAGTCGCTGATCGGCACCGTTGGTGCGGTACGTGACGGTGCCGAGTCGATCCTGATTGGCCTGCAGGAAATCTCCGAAGGCAACAACGATCTCTCTTCCCGCACCGAGCAGCAGGCCGCCTCGCTGGAAGAAACGGCCGCCAGCATGGAACAGTTGACCGCGACGGTGAAACAGAACGCCGATAACGCACGTCAGGCCTCTCAGCTGGCGCGTGACGCCTCTACCACCGCAGCCAAGGGCGGCGAACTGGCGGGCGACGTGGTGACCACCATGCATGACATTGCCAACAGTTCGCAGAAGATTGGCGCTATTACCAGCGTTATCGACGGCATTGCCTTCCAGACCAATATCCTGGCATTGAACGCAGCGGTCGAGGCGGCGCGTGCCGGTGAGCAGGGGCGCGGTTTTGCGGTGGTGGCGGGCGAAGTGCGTAATCTGGCACAGCGCAGCGCCCAGGCGGCAAAAGAAATCAAAGGTCTGATCGACGAATCGGTCAGCCGGGTCAAGCAAGGTTCGGTGCTGGTGGAAAACTCCGGTGCCACCATGCAGGACATCGTCCGTTCGGTCACCCGGGTTACCGACATCATGGGCGAAATCGCCTCGGCATCCGACGAACAAAGCCGCGGCATTGAACAGGTCACGCAGGCCGTGACCCAAATGGATCAGGTAACCCAGCAGAACGCCGCGCTGGTAGAAGAAGCCGCCTCGGCGGCCACCGCACTGGAGGATCAGGCGATTACCCTGGCCGATGCGGTGTCGGTATTCCGCCTGGCGGACGATAACTTCACCGCGCAGGCCAACCATCAAGACGCAGTTTCACCCGTGGTAAAGGAAGCCCCAGATTGTCAAACCGCATAAGCAGCCCGTTTTTTTTGAGTGATATGGCATGAAGCCGGCGCCGTCGAACCCTAACAGAGACCCTGCGACATTGTTGACGCAGATGGTGCAGCGCCTGCCATTGCTGGACGTGCATTTTCGTCGCATCAGCCAACTGATTTATCAGCGTGCCGGCATCGTGCTGGCAGAGCACAAGCGCGAGATGGTTTATAACCGCCTGGTGCGACGCCTGCGGCTGCTGGGCCTGAACGACTTTGGCGATTATTTGGCGCTGCTGGAAAGCGATCCTAACAGCGCCGAATGGCAGGCGTTTATCAATGCCCTGACCACCAACCTGACGGCGTTTTTCCGCGAAGCGCATCACTTCCCGATCCTGGCGGAGCACGCGCGTCAGCGGCCGAACGGCTACAGCGTGTGGAGCACGGCGGCCTCGACCGGCGAAGAGCCTTATTCGATTGCCATCACCTTAAGTGAGGTGCTCGGGCAGCGCGCCACCGGCTGCCAGGTATGGGCCAGCGATATCGATACCCAGGTGCTGGAGAAAGCGGAAGCGGGCGTTTATCGCCAGGAAGATCTGCGTACCCTGACGCCGGCGCAGATGCAGCGTTATTTCCTGCGCGGCACCGGTCCGCATCAGGGGTTGGTGCGGGTGCGGCCGGAGCTGGCGGGGAGGGTGAATTTTCAGACGCTCAACCTGTTGGCGCCAGAGTGGGCGTTGCCGGGGCAATTCGACGCCATTTTCTGCCGCAACGTGATGATCTATTTCGATAAGGCGACACAGGAGCGCATTCTGCGCCGCTTCGTGCCCTTGCTTAAACCGGGGGGCCTGATGTTTGCCGGCCACTCCGAGAATTTCAGCCAGATCAGCCGGGATTTCTACTTGCGTGGGCAGACCGTGTATGGCCTGACCAAGGAGAGGTAATGAATAAAATCAGAGTATTGAGCGTAGACGATTCGGCCCTGATGCGGCAGCTGATGACCGAAATTGTCAACAGCCATCCCGATATGGAGATGGTGGCGAGCGCGCCCGACCCTCTGGTCGCGCGCGATCTGATCAAAAAGTTTAACCCGCAGGTGCTGACGCTGGACGTCGAAATGCCGCGCATGGACGGCCTCGACTTCCTCGAAAAACTGATGCGTCTGCGGCCGATGCCGGTGGTGATGGTGTCGTCGCTGACAGGCCAGGGGTCGGAAATTACGCTGCGCGCGCTGGAGCTGGGGGCGGTGGATTTTGTCACCAAACCGCAGCTTGGTATCCGCGAAGGCATGTTGGCCTACAGCGAGCTGATAGCCGAAAAAATTCGCACCGCGGCCAAGGCGCGCTTGCCGCAACGCTCCAGCAGCCCGGCACCGGCGATCCTCAGCCATACGCCGCTGTTGAGCAGCGAAAAACTGATTGCCATCGGGGCCTCTACCGGCGGCACCGAAGCCATTCGGCAGGTGCTGCAACCGCTGCCGGCCACCAGCCCGGCGTTGTTGATCACCCAGCATATGCCGCCGGGGTTTACGCGCTCGTTCGCCGAGCGGCTGAACAAGCTGTGCCAGATTACGGTGAAAGAGGCCGAGGACGGCGAACGCGTGCTGCCGGGCCATGCCTACATCGCACCGGGCGATCGCCATATGGAACTGTCACGCAGCGGTGCCAACTATCAGGTGAAGCTGCATGACGGCCCGGCGGTCAACCGTCACCGGCCATCGGTAGACGTGCTTTTCCGCTCGGTTGCGCAGTACGCCGGTCGAAATGCAGTTGGCGTGATCCTGACCGGCATGGGCAATGACGGCGCGGCGGGCATGTTGGAAATGCATCGTGCCGGTGCCTATACCCTGGCGCAAAACGAGGCCAGCTGTGTGGTGTTCGGCATGCCGCGTGAGGCGATCGCCACCGGTGGGGTGAATGAAGTTGTCGAACTGGATCGCATGAGCCAACGCATGCTGGCGCAAATTGCCGGTGGCCAGGCGCTGCGTATTTGATTTTTACCCTTAATTATACCCGTCGCCTTTCGAGCCGCAGCGTTGTTACCTGCTTACAAGGCCCATCCATGGTCCTTGCCCTTTCAGGGCCGCTGCAAGCAGCGTTCAAATCTGTTCCCGACAGATTTGTCGCTCACCCCAGTCACTTACTTGAGTAAGTTCCTGAGGATGAGCGAGCTGGTCGCCTGCTGCAACTCGAAATTCATAGGGTATATAGGGGGTTATAGCGAACAGCTGCCGTGAGGCTGGCTGTTGTTTGGATTAGGTAAACCTTGGGAGTATATATGGCAGATAAGAGTCTCAGATTTCTGGTGGTGGATGACTTTTCCACTATGCGTCGCATCGTCAGAAACTTGCTGAAAGAGTTGGGATTCAACAACGTAGAAGAGGCCGAGGACGGTGCGGATGCGCTGAACAAACTGCGTGCCGGCGGCTTCGATTTCGTGGTGTCCGACTGGAACATGCCGAACATGGATGGTCTGGAACTGTTGCAAACCATTCGTGCCGATGGCGCATTGGCGGCGATGCCAGTGCTGATGGTGACGGCGGAAGCCAAGAAAGAAAACATTATCGCGGCGGCGCAGGCCGGTGCCAGCGGTTACGTGGTGAAACCTTTTACGGCGGCGACGCTGGAAGAAAAGCTCAATAAGATTTTTGAAAAACTGGGCATGTAAGGAGAGAGGGCGATGAGAGACATTCCAATGCCTGCCAGCGATGCGGCAACCGCGGGGGAGATCATCTCGCGCATTGGCCAACTGACGCGGATGCTGCGCGACAGCATGCGCGAACTGGGGCTCGATCAGGCGATCGCCCAGGCGGCAGAGGCAATCCCGGATGCACGCGATCGTCTTGATTACGTGGTCACCATGACGGCGCAGGCGGCGGAACGGGCGTTGAACTGTGTGGAAGCGGCGCAGCCGCGCCAGGCACAGCTGGAGTCCGAAGCCAAAGGATTGAAAGGCCGTTGGGACGAGTGGTTCGCCAACCCGATAGAGTTGGACGACGCCCGTGAATTGGTTACCGATACCCGTCAGTACCTGGATCAGGTGCCGGAACATACGGCGTTCACTAATGCCCAACTGCTGGAAATCATGATGGCGCAGGATTTCCAGGATCTGACCGGCCAGGTGATCAAACGCATGATGGACGTGGTGCAGGAGATTGAAAAGCAGCTGCTGATGGTGCTGATGGAAAATATTCCTGAGCAACCGGCGAAAGAGAAAAAACCGAACGACAGCCTGCTCAATGGCCCGCAGCTCGACCAGAATGGCGCCGGCGTTATCGCCAATCAGGCGCAGGTGGACGATCTTCTGGACAGCCTGGGTTTCTGATAGCTCCTGGGGCGCATTTTGTTGCGCCCCAGACAGGCAGCACTGCTCCTGCGTCCCCAATCTTCCCCATCCCGCAAATAACCGTCCTTTTCTCCCGTTGTTCCACCAATGAAATCAGCATTTTTTTGGCATGCTGACCGCAATTTTATTCCCTCCGGCACAGGAACCGCCCCGTGGCTGAAGACAGCGATCTGGAAAAGAGCGAGGCCCCCACGCCCCATAGGGTGGAGAAGGCACGTGAAGATGGCCAGATCCCGCGTTCCCGCGAGCTGACGTCGGTGCTGATGCTGGTGGCTGGCTTGTCGATCATCTGGGTTTCCGGCGGCAACATGACGCAACAGTTGGCGGCCATGCTGACCCAGGGCCTGAATTTCGACCACGGCATGGTCAGTAACGACAAGCAGATGCTGCGCCAGTTGGCGATGTTGTTACGCCAGGCGGTATGGGCGCTGCTGCCGATCATGGCCGGGTTGGCGCTGGTCGCGCTGACGGCGCCGATGCTGCTGGGCGGCCTGCTGCTGAGCGGTAAATCGCTCAAGTTCGATCTCAAGCGCATGAACCCGCTGTCCGGGCTGAAACGCATCTTTTCCAGCCAGGTGCTGGCGGAGCTGTTGAAGGGCATCCTGAAGGCGACGCTGGTAGGGTGGATCACCGGTTTATACCTGTGGCACAACTGGGCGGCGATGCTGCATCTGGTGACGCAACAGCCGCTCGATGCGCTGGGTAACGCGCTGCGAATGATCATCTTTTGCGGCCTGCTGGTGGTACTCGGGCTGACGCCGATGGTGGCGTTTGACGTGTTTTACCAACTGTGGAGCCACTTCAAAAAGCTGAAGATGACCAAGCAGGATATCCGCGACGAGTTCAAGGAGCAGGAGGGTGACCCGCATGTTAAAGGGCGTATCCGACAGCAACAGCGTGCCGTTGCACGGCGGCGAATGATGGCCGACGTCCCCAAGGCCGACGTTATTGTGACCAACCCGACGCATTACGCCGTCGCGTTGCAGTACAACGATAAAAACATGAGTGCGCCGAAGGTGCTGGCCAAAGGGGCCGGTGAAATTGCGCTGCGCATTCGTGAACTGGGGGCGGAACACCGTATTCCCATGCTCGAAGCACCGCCGCTGGCACGTGCTCTATATCGACACAGCGAGATTGGACAACACATTCCCGCCACCCTGTATGCCGCCGTGGCCGAAGTATTGGCCTGGGTTTACCAGCTGCGACGCTGGCGGCGCGAAGGGGGGCTGATCCCGAAAAAACCTGAACGTTTACCGGTGCCGGAAGCACTGGATTTTGCTGGAGAAAGTAATACAAATGGCTAATTTGGCCGCCTTGCTTCGTTTGCCGGGCAGTTTTAAAGATACGCAGTGGCAGGTGCTGGCCGGCCCGATACTGATCCTGATGATCCTGTCGATGATGGTGCTGCCGTTGCCGGCATTTATCCTCGATCTGCTGTTCACCTTCAATATTGCCTTGTCGATCATGGTGTTGCTGGTAGCGATGTTTACCCAGCGTACGCTTGAATTTGCCGCATTCCCCACCATTTTGCTGTTCTCAACCTTGCTGCGCCTGTCGCTCAACGTAGCTTCGACGCGCATCATCCTGATGGAAGGGCATACCGGATCTGCCGCCGCAGGTCGCGTGGTAGAGGCCTTCGGTCACTTTCTGGTGGGCGGTAACTTCGCCATCGGTATCGTGGTGTTTATCATTTTGGTGCTGATCAACTTTATGGTTATCACCAAGGGTGCCGGGCGTATCGCCGAAGTGGGCGCACGCTTTGTGCTGGACGGCATGCCGGGCAAGCAGATGGCGATCGATGCCGATCTCAACGCCGGTTTGATCGGTGAAGAAGAGGCGAAAAAACGTCGCTCTGAGGTCACGCAGGAAGCGGACTTCTACGGTTCGATGGACGGTGCCAGTAAATTCGTCCGTGGCGATGCGGTCGCCGGTCTGATGATCATGATGTTAAACGTGGTCGGTGGTCTGTTGGTCGGCGTGCTCCAGCACGGAATGGAACTGGGCACGGCGGCGGAAACTTACACCTTGCTGACCATCGGTGACGGCCTGGTGGCGCAGATCCCGGCGTTGGTGATTTCGACCGCCGCCGGCGTGATCGTGACTCGCGTGGCGACCGATCAGGACGTTGGCGAGCAGATGGTTGGCCAACTGTTCAACAACCCGCGGGTTATGTTGCTCAGCGCCGCGGTGCTCGGCCTGCTTGGGCTGGTCCCGGGGATGCCGAACCTGGTATTCCTGCTGTTTACCGCCGCTCTGTTAGGGTTGGCCTGGTGGCTGCGCGGGCGCGATCAGCAAGCGCCCAAAGTGCAGGAAGTGCCGGTCACGCAGGATAATCCGCAGGCGGTGGAAGCCAGTTGGTCTGACGTGCAGCTGGAAGATCCGTTGGGGATGGAGGTCGGTTACCGGCTGATCCCGATGGTGGATTTCCAACAGAATGGTGAATTGCTGGGCCGTATCCGCGGCATCCGTAAAAAATTCGCGCAGGAGATGGGCTATTTGCCACCGGTGGTGCATATCCGCGACAACCTGGAACTGCCGCCGGCCAGCTACCGTATTTTGATGAAGGGCGTAGAAATCGGCAGTGGCGAAGCGCAACCGGGCCGCTGGCTGGCAATTAACCCAGGCAATGCGGTGGGCGAGTTAGCGGGGGATAAAACCACCGATCCGGCGTTTGGGCTGGAAGCGGTATGGATTGACAGCGCGCTGCGCGAGCAGGCGCAGATCCAGGGCTTCACCGTAGTGGAAGCCAGCACGGTGGTCGCGACGCACCTTAATCATTTGATTGGCCAGTTTGCCAGTGAGCTGTTTGGCCGACAGGAAGCCCAGCAATTACTGGATCGCGTCGCACAGGACATGCCGAAGCTGACCGAAGATTTCGTGCCGGGCGTGGTAAGCCTGACTACGCTGCACAAGGTGTTGCAGAACCTGCTGGCGGAACGGGTTTCCATCCGCGATATGCGCACCATTATTGAAACGCTGGCGGAGCATGCCCCATCACAAACCGACCCTTATGAGCTGACCACCGTGGTGCGCGTGGCGCTGGGAAGGGCGATCACCCAACAGTGGTTCCCGGGCAACGGTGAAATTCAGGTGATCGGCCTGGATACCCAGCTCGAGCGTCTGTTACTGCAAGCGCTGCAGGGCGGCGGCGGTTTGGAACCGGGCCTGGCGGATCGTTTGTTGGATCAGGCCAAACAGGCGTTGCAGCGGCAGGAAATGCTCAGCGCGCCGCCGGTACTGTTAGTGAATCACGCACTGCGGGCCTTGCTGGCGCGTTTCCTGCGTCGCAGCTTGCCGCAGATGGTGGTGTTGTCGAATCTGGAGATCAATGACGACCGCCAAATCCGCATGACCTCCACCATTGGGGCCGCATAATGAAACACCGTCTGGCGTTAATTTGCCTGTTAGCGCCGTTGAGCGTGCAGGCAGCATCCGGTTCTTGGGTAGCCGACAGCGTCGGCGCAACGCTGGAATATGGTGGTGAGCGGGGGGAATCGCCGGGGTTACGCGCCCCCAATGCGTTGCCGGACGCCAATGCCCGCATCACCAGCGTAAGCTGGCGTTACCGGCTGCTGGCCGATGAGCCGGCGGGCATGCAGGCGCAGCTTTGCACCCTGACGCGCTGCATTGTGTTGGGCGGCGGCAGCGGTAGCAGCACCGGGCTGAAAGGGGAACCGGCGAACGCCGAGCTGCGCTTTGTTTACTACGTGCAGGCGCGCGGCAGCCTGAATCCGCCGCTGCGCGTGATCAGCAATCAGGTGATTGTGAATTACGAGTAAAACTAAAACGACACAAGCCAGGCTCCTCAGGCCGTTGCCTTTGACCTGGTTTTATTCCGTTGCCCCAAAGCGTGTTTAGCGACGGGGCAGGTAAGCCAATTTAAATTGCCTGATGCTTCAACTGCTTTCAGGAATTTTATTATACGCCGCTTGATCGTTGCTGCCGATCATGGATACTGTATATAAATACAGTTATTCGGATCCGCCATGATGCAGTTTATTCACCCCAGTCAGCTCACTCCCGGTTTATTACTTCCCCTCTTTATGGAGCGAGTCCCCTGCGGTTTTCCCAGCCCGGCTCAGGACTATGTCGAAGACAGTCTCGACCTGAATAAGCTGGTGGTGAAACACCCCAGTGCGACGTACTTTGTCCGGGTCAGTGGTGATTCGATGATCGGCGCAGGTATCAGCCACGGTGACTTACTGGTGGTTGATCGTTCCTTGACCGCCGTTCATGGCGACATCGTCATAGCGGCAGTGGCCGGCGAATTTACCGTGAAGGAGCTGCAAACCCATCCACGTATTCAGCTGGTGCCTCATAATACGGATTATTCTCCGATCGTTTTCCAGGCCGAAGAAGAGCTGGAAATCTTTGGCGTTGTGACATTTACCTTGAAATCAAACCGACATGTTCGCACTTGTTGACGTCAACAGCTTCTACACGTCCTGCGAGACTGTTTTTCGGCCAGATCTTAAGGGCAAACCGATCGTCGTCGTTTCAAACAATGACGGATGCGTTATTTCACTTTCGGCGGAAGCCAAAGCGCTGGGCATCAAAATGGGGGCGCCTTACTTCAAAATCAAAGAGCAATTACGGCGCCAGCAGGTCAGCGTTTTCAGCTCGAATTATACGCTTTATGCCGATCTCAGCCATCGGGTGATGCTGACGCTAATCGAGATGGCCCCTGTCGTAGAGATATACTCCATCGATGAAGCTTTTATCGATGTGTCTGGCCTGAGTAGTAGCCTTCCGCTGAGCACCTTTGGCCATCAAATGCGCGATCGGGTGTTAAAGAATACCGGGTTAACCGTTGGCGTGGGTATCGCGCAAACCAAGACACTGGCGAAGATCGCCAATTTTGCGGCAAAGAAGTGGCGTCAAACGGGGGGCGTTGTTGAGTTGTCCGATCCTGAGCGTCTGCGAAAACTGCTGGCGTTAGTGCCGGTGGACGAGGTGTGGGGCGTGGGCCGCCGCATCGGCAAGAAGCTCAGCTTTATGGGGATCGAAACGGCGCTACAGCTTGCTGACTGTTCAACCTGGGTGATCCGTAAACACTTTAATGTGGTACTCGAACGTACGGTTCGTGAATTGCGCGGCGAATCCTGTTTGGCCTTGGATGAGTTTGCGCCCACCAAACAGCAGATCATCTGTAGCCGCTCATTTGGTCACCGCATCACGGCTTATCAAGATATGCGCCAGGCCATTTGTACCTATGCGGAACGCGCAGCCGAAAAGCTCAGGGCAGAGAAGCAGTTCTGCTGTGTGATCAGCGTCTTTATGCGAACCAGTCCCCATGCCGAAAATGAAACATTTTACGGCCCTCAGGCCAGCGGGCGCCTGGCGATCCCTTCCAACGATACGCGTGACATTATTCGCGTTGCTGTCAGTGCGCTTGACCGTATCTGGAAAGACGATTTTCGCTATATGAAAGCCGGTGTGATGCTGAGTGATTTCTTTAGCCAGGGGGTGGCGCAGCTTAATTTGTTTGATGAACACCAACCCAGGCCTAACAGCAGTGAGTTAATGCAGACCCTTGATCGGCTTAATCAGTCCGGTCGGGGCACGGTGTGGTTTGCCGGGCAGGGGATCCAAAAAAGCTGGGCGATGAAACGTGAAATGCTGTCCCCCAGCTATACCACAAGGTACTCGGACCTGCCGTTCGTCAAATAGCCCTGGGGTCTTATCATCCACCGGTTGAGCCCGCTCAGGTGTATCAACAATCATTCTTTGATTAAACGCCGATTTTTCGCCCCAGCAAGCTGGCATTGCGCGACTGGCCATCCGGGCCGTAGAGCGATTTGTTTTGCTTGCTCAGGATCGCCAGCGCCTGAGCGTTGTGATCGATCTGTTGATTGAGCAGCATGCCGTTATGCTGGTTTTTTTCCCGCAGCTGCTGGCTGAGCGTTTGTACTCGTTGCCAGCCATCCGCCAGGCGCGGGTGCGCGGAATAGGGGGCCTGTTGCCCCTGTGCGCGCTCCAGGTTCAGCCGCTGCTGCTCCAGGTAGTTTACCGTGGCCAGCAACTGGCTCTTGGCATCGGTAGCGCGTTGCAGCGCCACGCCCGGTAATTGTCCCGAACAGAGCAGATGATGTTCTTCCGTCAGCACCGTACTCAGCGCATTCAGGGTTTCCAACAGCTTATCAATCAGTTGCGCCAGACTTTCCATTACGAATAACCACCTGTCAAAGAATTCCTTGGTGTTTAACCCGAGGGTTAAGCCTCCGGCGTTTGCTGGCCGTTAGCCATCCACAGGGCATCGCTTTGCGCGTCTTTCAGTAGCGCATCGGCAATTTTCCCGGCATCCATTTTCAGTTCGCCGTTGCGGATCGCCTGCTTGATGGCGTCCACCCGATTCATATCAATATCTTGCGTACCCGGCTGCATCAGGCGCGCTTGCGCGTCGCTCAATTTTACCTGGGTGCCGCTGACGGTGCTTTCCGTCTGGGCAGCTTTGCGCGGCTGAAGTGGGCTTTCAGTCGCGGTTTCACGAGGTTGCACCGTTGGAACGGGTTGCAGCCGCTGGGTGCGATCGATACTCATGGTCAATCTCCATCGATGCCGTCGCCGCGAAGGCAATGGCTGATATTTTGTGGCCCTGGCGGCCAATAAAAGTCTGCTTATGATTTTCTTATCGGCAGGTTTTGATAAACCTTTACCTTTTTATAACCCAATACGGATCGTACCGTCATCACTGGCTATACCGCTGACGATTTGTCCGGAAGCCATACGCACGCGGACGTTGTCTTCGGCGGCGGCATTGTTCATGGCTTTGCCCGTACCGCTGATGTTAAATCCACTTCCCTGCGCGGTCACCTGTACCGCCTGACCGGCCTTGATCACCCAGGCGCGACGCAGCATGGCGAAGGTCAGTGGCTGACCGGGACTGATATTGCGCAGGCTGACGGCTCCCAGCGCTTTGCCGGTTTCGCTTAGCGTGCGCGGTGGCAAGGTGTCGAGCCGGCCACTTTTGAACCTGATGTCCGCCGCCGTCAGCTTGCTGCCGGCGCTGATGCCGCGGGCCGACACCAGATACTGGCCGATCACCTGAACCTGGGTCTGGATAAAGCGCCGTTCCTGGCCGCAGCGTGCCGAAACGCTGATATTACCCCAACGCCGCGCATTCTGCGGCAAAGAGAGCTGCGGGAATTCGCACTGTGGCCATTGGGTGGCGGGCGTGCGCACCAGCACTTTAACCTGCACCGGACTGCCGCTGAACTGGCTGCTGATGAAGCGATCGATCTGCGCCGCCAGATCTTCGGCCCGTGCGTTCAGGCTGTACAGCAGGGCTGCCAACAACAGCATTTTCGCTTTCATCTCCGCTTCTTCCTCAAAAAGCCTCAGGGTGCGCGTAAGTGTACCCGGAGTGCGCGCAGGCTAAGCAGATAAATAGCGACGCATTTTGCCCTTATTCCCACGATAGGCTGGCGGAAGGGACGTTTATGCTGTCGGCTCCAAATTCTAACCTCGCGGAGGGAGCATGATCGACAAACTGGACGCTGCTCTGCGCTTTGGTCAAGAGGCGCTGAACCTGCGCGCCCAGCGGCAGGAAATTCTGGCCGCCAACATCGCCAACGCAGACACCCCGGGTTATCAGGCGCGGGATATCGATTTCGCCGGCCAACTGAACAAGGTGCTGGAACAAGGGCGAGCCAGCGGCAGCGGCATTGCGCTGAACATGACGTCATCGCGCCATATTCCGGCGCAGAACATGCAGCCGCCACAGCTCGACTTGCTGTTCCGCGTGCCGGATCAGCCCTCCATGGACGGCAACACGGTTGACATGGATCGCGAACGCACCAACTTCGCCGATAACAGCCTGAAGTATCAGACCGACCTGACGCTGATCAACGGTCAGATCAAAGGGATGATGTCAGTGTTACAACAAGGATAAGGCGCATGTCGCTACTGAATATTTTTGATATCTCCGGCTCGGCGCTGTCTGCCCAGTCGCAACGCATGAACGTCAGCGCCAGCAACATGGCCAATGCCGACAGCGTCACCGGGCCGGACGGCCAACCCTACCGCGCCAAGCAGGTGGTGTTTGAAGTTGCCGCCGCGGCCGGACAACCCACCGGCGGCGTACGCGTAGCGCAGGTGGTTGACGACCCGGCGCCGGAGCGTCTGGTTTACCAACCGGGTAACCCGCTGGCGGACGGCAAGGGCTATGTGCGCATGCCTAACGTGGATGTGGTGGGTGAGATGGTCAACACCATTTCCGCCTCCCGCAGCTATCAGGCCAACGTCGAGGTGCTCAACACCACCAAGTCGATGATGATGAAAACCCTGACGCTGGGTCAATAACCGGAGCTTGCCATGGCGATTGCCGCAACCACCACTGAATCGCTGGATAACAGCGTCATCGGTGCCAACGCAAAAAATAACACCAGCCAGGATCTGAGCAACAGCTTCCTGACGCTGCTGGTGGCGCAGTTGAAGAATCAGGATCCGACCAACCCGATGCAGAACAATGAACTGACCAGCCAATTGGCGCAGATCAATACCGTTCAGGGCATCGAGAAACTCAACACCACGCTGGGGTCGATCTCCGGGCAGATCAACAGCAATCAATCGCTGCAGGCTACCGCTTTGATCGGCCACGGCGTGATGGTCCCGGGCAGCAATATTCTGGCTGGCAGCAAAGACGGCAAGGTCAGCACCACGCCGTTTGGTCTGGAACTGGAGCGTGCGGCCGACTCGGTGACCGCCACCATCACCGACGCCACCGGCAAAGCGGTACGCACCATTGATCTCGGCGGCCTGACCGCCGGCGTGCATTCGTTCAGTTGGGACGGATCGATGACGGACGGCACCACCGCACCGGACGGTGCCTACAGCTTTACGATCAACGCCAAAGCCAACGGCGAACAGCTGGTGGCGCGCAATCTGCATTTTGGCATGGTCAACGGCGTCATCCGCGACGCGAACGGCGCGAAGCTGGATCTGGGCCTGGCGGGCAGCGCCACGCTGGAGGATGTCCGGCAGATCCTTTAACCCAATACCCTTCATCCTTCAGGCTGCAGCGTTGTTGGCTGTGCGCACTCACCCCAGTCACTTACGTGAGTAAGCTCCTGGGGACTCCTGCGCTTGCCGCCCGGCTGCAACATGAAAGCCATTGGGTATATCAAAACACTATCAGGCGTTATCGGACGATAGCCTGACCACTATTCGGAGAATGACATGGCCTTTTCTCAGGCAGTAAGCGGCTTAAACGCGGCAGCAACCAATCTGGACGTGATCGGTAACAACATCGCTAACTCCGCCACTTCCGGTTTTAAATCAGGCAGCGTTTCCTTTGCTGACATGTTCGCCGGTTCACAGGTTGGCCTGGGCGTTAAGGTGGCGGGGATCACCCAGAACTTTAAAGGCGGCACCACCACTGGTACCAGCCGTGCGCTGGACGTGGCGATTTCCGGCAACGGTTTCTTCCGTCTGCAGGATCAGGACGGCGGCATTTTCTACAGCCGTAACGGCCAGTTCAAACTGGATGAAAACCGTAACCTGACCAACATGCAGGGCCTGCAACTGACCGGCTACCCGGCTGCCGGTACGCCGCCGACCATTCAACAGGGCGCGAACCCGGTTCCGCTGAGCATTCCGGAAGGCATGATGAACGCCAAGGCGTCAACCTCCGGCAATATGGTCGCCAACCTTAAATCCACGCATAAGGTTCCGGATAACCACACCTTCGATCCCGCCAAGAAGGATTCTTACAACTACGTCAACACCATCACCACTTATGACTCGTTAGGTAACGCGCACAATATCAACGCCTACTTTGTGAAAACCGACGAGAACAAGTGGCAGGTTTATACCCAGGATGGAACGGCTGCTCCGGTAGATGCCGGTACCATGACGTTCGACACCAGCGGCAATCTGGCCAGCACCACCAGCAAACAAGGCACCGCCGGCGAATTCAGCATGCTGATCCCGATGGAAGCCAAAGATGGCGCGCCGGCACAGAACTTCACCCTGAACTTCGCCAAGAGCATGCAGCAGAGCGTCAGTGCCGACTCCGTCAGCAAAGTGTCGCAGGATGGCTATGGCGCAGGTGAATACACCAACTTCCAGATCAACAACGACGGCACGGTGATGGGCATCTACTCCAACCAGCAGACTCAGGTGCTGGGCCAGATCGTCATGGCCAACTTCTCCAACCCGGAAGGCCTGTCTTCTCAGGGCGATAACGTTTGGCAGGAAACCGGCGCATCCGGCCAGCCACGCGTAGGTCTGGCGGGCAACGGCGGTTTGGGCAAACTGACCAGCGGCGCGCTGGAAGCCTCCAACGTCGATCTGAGCCAGGAACTGGTGAACATGATCGTCGCACAACGTAACTACCAGTCGAACGCCCAAACCATCAAAACGCAGGACTCGATTCTGCAAACGCTGGTTAGCCTGCGCTAATAGGACTGATTTATGGATCACGCGATTTATACCGCGATGGGCGCAGCGCGACAGACGCTGGAGCAGCAGTCTGTCACCGCCAATAATCTGGCCAACGCATCGACACCGGGCTTTCGCGCCCAGCTGTCGGCGCTGCGTGCCGTGCCGGTGGATGGGCCAAGCTTGCCGACGCGAACGCTGGTTACCGCGTCAACGCCGGGCGCGGACATGAGTCAGGGGGCGCTGAATTACACCGCACGCCCGCTGGACGTGGCGCTGCAGCAGGACGGCTTTCTGGCCGTCAGCCTGCCGGACGGCGGCGAAGCCTACACCCGTAACGGTAACATCCAGATCTCCTCCACCGGGCAGTTGACGGTGCAGGGCGTGCCGCTGATGGGCGACGGCGGACCGATTGAGGTACCCCCGTCGGCAGAGATCACCATTGCCGCCGACGGGACCATCTCGGCGCTGAATGCGGGCGATCCGCCGAACAGCATTGCTCAGATCGGCAGGCTGAAACTGGTGAAGGCCGACGCGCGCGAAGTGATGCGTGGCGATGACGGGTTGTTCCGCCTGACGCCGGAAACCCAACGGCAGCGCGGCAATCAGTTGCCGAACGATCCGCTGGTGCAGGTGATGCCGGGCGTGCTGGAAGGCAGCAACGTCAAACCGATGGAAACCATGGTCGACATGATTGCCAACGCCCGCCGTTTTGAAATGCAAATGAAGGTCATCCACAGCGTGGATGAAAATGAACAGCGCGCCAATTCATTGTTATCAATGAGTTAATTAGCAAGGAAATAACCCATGATCCCATCTTTATGGATTGCCAAAACCGGTCTGGATGCGCAGCAGACCAATATGGACGTGATCGCCAATAACCTGGCCAACGTCAGCACTAACGGTTTTAAACGCCAGCGTGCAGTGTTCGAAGATCTGCTGTACCAGACCATGCGTCAGCCGGGGGCGCAGTCCTCCGAGCAGACGACGCTGCCGTCCGGGCTGCAGATCGGTACCGGTGTGCGGCCGGTGGCGACCGAGCGTCTGCACAGCCAGGGCAACCTGTCGCAGACCAACAACAGCAAGGACATCGCCATCAAGGGGCAGGGCTTTTTCCAGGTGATGATGCCGGACGGCACCCTGGCCTATACCCGCGACGGCTCGTTCCAGAGAGATCAGAACGGCCAACTGGTGACCGCCAGCGGCTTCCAGGTGCAACCGGCGATCACCATTCCGGCCAATGCCCTGAGCATCACCGTCGGCCGCGACGGCATCGTCAGCGCCACCCTGCAGGGGCAGACCGCCGCCCAGCAGGTGGGCCAACTGACGCTGACCACCTTTATCAATGACAGCGGCCTGGAAAGCATGGGCGAGAACCTGTACCAGGAAACCGAGAGTTCCGGCGCGCCGAACGAGAGCACGCCTGGGCTAAACGGTGCCGGTCTGCTGTATCAGGGCTATGTGGAAACCTCCAACGTCAACGTGGCGGAAGAGCTGGTCAACATGATCCAGACCCAACGTGCTTACGAAATCAACAGCAAAGCGGTATCGACGTCCGATCAGATGCTGCAAAAGCTGACGCAACTGTAATTGACGGGCGCTGCAGCGCCCGTAACCCTATTTTGTGAAACAAAGGCGATACCCGTGGTAACCACAACTCTGATGGAAAATCCGCCGCAAGGAAAACGCTGGCTGGCGGCAATGGTGATGCTGACGCTGAGCGGCTGCGCTTACATTCCACATAAACCCCTGGTTGACGGGGCTACCACGGCACAGCCGGCGCCGGCGGGCGCGCCCGTGCCGAACGGTTCCATTTTCCAGACGGTGCAGCCGATGAACTACGGTTATCAGCCGCTGTTTGAAGACCGTCGTCCGCGCAACGTCGGCGATACCCTGACGATCGTGCTGCAGGAAAACGTCAGCGCCAGCAAAAGCTCTTCTGCCAACGCTAGCCGCAACGGGGCCAGCAAGTTCGGCGTAGCCACCTCGCCACGCTACCTCGATGGCTTGCTGGGCAATGCGCGTGCCGACATGGATATCTCCGGTGACAGCACCTTCGGCGGCAAGGGCGGGGCCAACGCCAACAACACCTTTAACGGCACCATTACCGTGACGGTCAATCAGGTGCTGGTGAACGGAAACCTGCACGTGGTGGGGGAAAAACAGATCGCCATTAATCAGGGCACCGAATTCATCCGTTTCTCCGGGGTCGTCAACCCGCGCACCATCAGCGGCAGCAACTCGGTTACCTCCACCCAGGTGGCGGATGCGCGCATTGAATATGTCGGCAACGGCTATATCAACGAAGCGCAGACCATGGGGTGGTTACAGCGCTTCTTCTTAAATGTCTCACCGTTTTGAGTACAGGCTATTTTACTTGCCATTTTGAGGTTGGGCAGTGCTCGGGGCAGTCACGTACTGCGTGTACGCTCCATTCCCTGTGCGCCGCCCGCCCCCGAGCTGCCTGCGACAATAACGCCTTGTGGGTAAGGCGAATGAGGTTCCAATGTTAAAGAAATTTCTAATGGCGCTGGTGATTAGTGCGCTGAGCCTGCCGGCCGCGGCGGAGCGCATTCGCGATCTGGTCACGGTGCAGGGCGTACGCGATAACGCGCTGATCGGTTACGGACTGGTGGTGGGGCTGGACGGTTCCGGTGACCAGACCATGCAGACCCCGTTCACCACCCAGAGCCTGAGCAACATGCTGTCGCAGTTGGGTATCACCGTGCCACCGGGCACCAACATGCAGTTGAAAAACGTGGCGGCGGTCATGGTCACCGCCAAGCTGCCGCCGTTTTCGCGCACCGGGCAGAATATCGACGTGGTGGTGTCCTCCATGGGTAACGCCAAGAGCCTGCGTGGCGGTACTTTGCTGATGACGCCGCTGAAAGGGGTAGATAATCAGGTTTACGCGCTGGCGCAGGGCAACGTGCTGGTCGGCGGAGCCGGCGCTTCGGCCGGTGGCAGCAGCGTACAGGTTAACCAACTGGCCGGCGGGCGCATCAGCAACGGCGCCACCATTGAGCGCGAGCTGCCGACCACCTTCGGGGCCGGCGGAGTGATTAACCTGCAGCTCAACGATGAGGACTTTACGCTGGCACAACAGATCAGCGACGCCATCAACCGTCAACGCGGCGGTGGCACGGCTTCACCGTTGGACGCCCGTACCATTCAGGTGCTGGTGCCACAGGGCAACAGTTCGCAGGTGCGCTTCCTGGCGGAGATCCAGAACATTAACGTTAGCGTCGGGGCGATCGACGCCAAGGTGATCATCAACTCACGCACCGGTTCAGTTGTAATGAACCGCGACGTGATCCTGGATTCCTGCGCGGTGGCGCAAGGCAACCTGTCGGTGGTGGTCGATCGGCAAAATACCGTCAGCCAGCCAAATACCCCGTTTGGCGGCGGGCAAACAGTGGTGACGCCGAACACCCAGATTTCGGTGCAACAGCAGGGCGGCTCGCTGCAGAAGGTTAACGCCAGCGCCAATCTGAACAACGTGATCCGCGCGCTTAACGCGTTGGGGGCAACGCCGATCGATCTGATGTCTATCCTGCAGGCGATGCAAAGCGCCGGCTGTCTGCGCGCCAAGCTGGAAATTATCTGATGGCCGGCGATCTGATGGCAATGTCGGGCGCCGCCTATGATGCGCAGGCGCTTAATGGACTGAAACGCGATGCGGCGAGCGATCCGCAGGGCAACCTGAAACAGGTGGCGCAGCAGGTTGAAGGCATGTTCGTGCAGATGATGCTGAAAAGCATGCGTGCCGCGCTGCCGCAGGATGGGATCTTGAGCAGCGATCAGTCTCGGCTCTACACCTCAATGTATGACCAGCAAATTGCCCAGCAGATGTCGCAGAAAGGCCTGGGGTTGGCCGACATGATGGTGAAGCAGATGAGCAACGCCAACGCGGTGCCGAGCGAAACGGCGGGCACGTCGCCGATGGCGCTGGACGATGAGGTGTTGCGAACGCTGCCGAATCAGGCGCTGGAGCAGATGATCCGCCGCGCGGTGCCAAAAGCGCCGAGCGCGGCCCCGCTGTCGCTCAACAACGGCAACTTTGTTGCCCGGCTGTCTACTCCTGCGCGCGTCGTCAGCCAGCAGAGCGGCATTCCGCATCAGCTGATTGTGGCACAGGCCGCACTGGAATCCGGCTGGGGTCAGCGTGAGATCCCGGCCGCCGACGGTTCGCCGAGCTACAACCTGTTTGGCATCAAGGCGGGCGGCAGCTGGGACGGGCCGGTGACCGAGATCACCACCACCGAGTTCGAGCAGGGCGCGGCGAAGAAGATCAAGGCGAAGTTCCGGGTTTACGGATCTTACGTCGAGGCGATGGCCGACTACGTCAAGCTGTTGACCAATAACCCACGCTACGCCGGGGTGGCCAACGCCCGCAGCCCGGAGCAGGCGGCGCAGGCGCTGCAACAGGCCGGTTACGCCACCGATCCGCAATATGCCAGCAAGTTGGTCAGCGTGATACAGCAGATGAAAAACGCCGGCGAGCAGGTGGTGAAGGCGTATACCCACGACCTGAAGGATCTTTTTTAGCCACTGGGCGCAGCATGCAGCGCCCCTACGCAATAGGCCGTATTTAAATGTAGGGGTCCAGCATGCTGGACCCGGATTTTTCCCTCAAGTTTCCCCCGTTTTTGCCGATAACCAAGACAGGCTGAGTGAACGGCTCAGCAGATTAATTGACTCCTGTGGGCCACCGGCGCCGCAGCAAAAGGAACCTCTATGTCCAACAGCTTAATCAATACCGCGATGAGCGGGCTGAATGCGGCTCAGGTGGCGCTCAGCACCGTCAGTAACAACATCTCTAACTACAACGTGGCGGGCTATAACCGACAGACTGCGATCCTGGCGCAGAATGGCGGTATGAGTACCATGAGTGGCTTCATTGGCAACGGGGTCACCGTGACCAGCGTTAACCGCGAGTACAACCAGTTCATCACCAATCAGTTGCGCGGAGCACAGAGCCAGGCCGGGGCACAGAACGCCTACTTCGAGAAAATCTCGCAGATCGATAACCTGCTGGCGAGCAAAACCAATACCTTGTCGACCAATATGCAGGATTTCTTCAGCAACCTGGAGAACCTGGTCAGCAACGCCGGCGATGACGCCGCGCGCCAAACGGTGCTGGGCAAGGCCAATGGGTTGGTCAATCAGTTCAATAACACCGACAAATACCTGCGCGATATGGACAGCGGCGTTAACCAACAGCTCAGCGACAGCGCTAACCAGATCAACAGCTACAGCCAGCAAATCGCCAAACTGAACGATGAAATTACCCGCCTGCGCGGCAGCGGCGGTGAGCCGAATGCCTTGCTCGATCAGCGCGACCAACTGGTGACTGAGTTAAACCAGGTGGTGGGCGTGCAGGTGATGCAGCAAGACGGTGATGCTTATACCGTGTCTTTCGCCAACGGCCTGACGCTGGTGCAGGGGAGCAATGCCTACCAGGTGGAGGCAGTGCCTTCCAGCGGCGATCCTTCTCGCCTGACTATCGGCTATAACCGCGGCAACGGTGTCAGCGAAGTGCCGGAAGGGCAAATTACCAGCGGCAGCGTCAGCGGCGTACTGAAGTTCCGCAGCGAATCGCTGGATAGCGCACGCAACCAGTTGGGGCAATTGGCGCTGGCGATGGCGGACAGCTTTAACCAGCAGCACCGTGCCGGGTTCGATCTCAACGGCGACGCCGGCACCGATTTCTTCAGCTTCGGTGGTGGGCGCGTGGTGGATAACAGCCGCAATGCCGGCGATGCGGCGCTGTCGGTGTCCTACACCGATACCAGCAAGGTGAAGGCCAACGATTACCGGGTGGAGTTCGACGGCAGCAACTGGCAGGTCAGCCGTCTGCCGGACAACGTGAAGGTCAACGCCACGGCGGGCGTCGATGCCACCACCGGCAAACCGACGCTGAGCTTTGACGGCCTGAAGGTCGACATCGACGGCACGGCACAAAAGAACGACAGCTTTACCGTGAAGCCGGTCAGCGACGTGGCGGGCAGCTTGAAAGTCGCGATTACCGACTCGGCGAACATCGCCGCCGCCGGCAAAGACGACAGCGGCCGCGGCGATAACGAAAACGCCAAAAAGCTGCTCGATCTGCAGACCAAAAAATTGGTCGACGGCAAAGCCACCTTCAGCGGCGCTTACGCCAGCATGGTGAGCAGCGTTGGTAACCAGACGGCATCGGCCAAAGTTTCGGCGACTTCTCAGGCCAATATCGTCAAGCAGCTGACCATTCAGCAGCAGTCGATCTCCGGCGTCAACCTGGACGAAGAGTACGGTGAATTGCTGCGTTTTCAGCAATATTACATGGCCAATGCACAGGTCATTCAAACCGCCAGCTCAATGTTTGACGCACTGCTGAATATCCGTTGATTTCCACTTTGACCGGAGCCCTGGCGGTTCCGGTCGCTGATTTTGAGGAACCCGCACCATGCGCATGTCCACCAGCATGATGTACCAACAGAACATGTCCGGTATTACCGGTAACCAGTCGCTGTTTATGAAAGCCGCCGAGCAGCTTTCCACCGGCAAAAAAGTCAGCAATCCGTCCGACGATCCTCTGGCGGCTTCGCAGGCGGTGATGCTGGCTCAATCACAGTCGGAAAACACCCAATATGCCTTGGCGCGGACCTTTGCCCGTCAAAACGTGTCGATGGAAGAGACTGTGCTGTCCGGGGTGACCAGCACTATCTCCGATATGAAAGCGCTGATCGTCAGCGCCGGCGGCACCAAAAGCGACGACGACCGCGATTCGCTGGCGACCCAGCTGCAGGGGCTGAAAGATCAGCTGCTCAACCAGGCCAACAGCACCGACGGCAACGGCCGCTATATGTTTGGCGGTTTTGTGAACGACAAGCCTCCCTTTGAAGACAAGGGCGGATCGGTCAGCTATGTCGGCGGCAACACGCCGGTCGAGCAGAAAGTGGATGCCAACCGCACCATGACCATTGGGCATACCGGCGATAAGGTCTTCATGGCATTGACCAGCAACCCGAAGCCGGAACCGGATGGCAGCGCCTCCGTCACTAACGTGTTTGAAAGCATAGATATCGCGCTGAAGGCGTTGAAAACACCGCAGAAGGATGCGGATGATGCCACCAAGCAGCAGGTGAACGATGCGCTGGCCAAAGCCAACCGCGGCCTGGACAACTCTTATAACAGAGTGCTTAGCGTGCGCGCGGAACTGGGCAGCCAACTGCAGGAAATGGATACGCTGGACAGTATCGGCAAGGACCGCGACATGATCAACAAAACGCAAATGAGCGCGCTGGTTGATGCCGATCTGGCCGAGTCGATTTCCAGCTATTTCATGCAGCAGGCGGCCTTGCAGGCGTCATACAAAACCTTCGGGGATATGCAGGGGATGTCGCTGTTCCAGTTGAATCGCTAATCCCCTTTGCTGTGCGGGGCCGATAGATCCACTCCAGTATGGTTGTTACGGGCGCAGCATACCGCGCCCCTACGCTAGCTGGGGTGGGGCGTCGAAATCCATAGTACAGGGTAATAAATAGCTCTTAGCCTACCGTGCAGTCACGGCGGGCAATCTCTTTGGGTGTGCTTAGAAGACGTTATTGCTGTGTAGCAGCGGTAGGGAATTCTTGAAACCGGGCGCACTTGTTTGGCACGTCACGCTTCCCCCACACAGGTTTGGCGTGACGTGCCTTTTTTTCGGCTACCCGAAATTATGTGCACTTATATCTGCCTGAATTTAACGGCGGGAAGCGTTAGACTATTCAAGGGTGAGTGCAGAGATAAAAACGCAAATTATATTTTTTTGGGGTAACCCCCGTGGTTATTTTTTCTTTTTTACCACAAGCCATTTTTCACCACTGGGTGACAAGGCAATCTGAGAACGGTTGGTGGCCCAGTGTGCCAGGCCTAAGGCCCTGCGTGCTCTTCGGTTGGTTTTAGCTTTCATTTTTATATTCCTTTTGTAGGGTAAGTAATAATTCCGTAGAAAATAAATGTGCCAGCTTCGCCGGGCATGCCGGTGATGTTTTTTAAATTATAACGAGCGTTAAATGGATGCTTTTATTATCACGCCTCTGTTTTTTACAGTGTGTCCCACTCCTTATTTATTGAATTTATTTTTTTGATGTTTTTATTTAATAAGGACATTCTAGGGTGGGTATTTTATTATTCAAGCCAATAAGCGTAATTGAAGGCAAATAGTGATAATTTGCTTTTTCCAATTTTTTATACTGAGAAAGGGAATTTGTTGCCACTTTATCCGGCGTCAGGCGGCCGTTAAACCGCACTGTGAGGGTAACGCTAGGGGGTCATGCTGCCGACGACATCGGCCAGGCGATCGAAGAACTCGCCAAACAGGTGCTCACAAAACGGCGCCAGCATCGGCATCATCATGCCGATGGTCATAATGCCAATGGTCATGGTCACCGGGAAACCGATGACGAACACCGACAGCTGCGGTGTCATGCGGTTAAGCAGGCCGAGCGCCATGTTCAGCGTCAGCAACAGGCAGATCAGCGGCAGTGCCAGCATCATGCCGTTGATGAAAATCAGCGAACCGGCCTGGGTCAAGGCGAGAAAGCCATTGCCGTTAAGCGGCTCGGCCTGGATCGGCAGGGTATGGAAGCTGTCCACCAACAGAGAAATCAGCCACAGATGGCCGTTGAAGCTGAGAAACAGCAGCATCGCCAGCAGGTTGAGCAGCCGTGCCAACACTGGCATGTTCGGCCCGCCGCTGGGATCGAAGAAGGTGGCGAACGACAAACCCATCTGCATGCCGATCACTTCGCCGGCCAGCCGTATCGCTGCGAAGGCGAACTGCATGGTCAGGCCCAGCGCGACACCGATCAGGATTTGCTGGGCCGCCAGCCACAAACCGGCCGCAGAGAAAATAGGCACGGTGCTGGTGGGCAGCCCGGGGGCAATCAGTATCACGATCAGCCCGCCGAGGCCAATTTTCACCTTCTTGCTGATCTGCTTTTCGCTGAATACCGGCGCGGTGCTGATCAGCGCCAAAATACGCAGCAGTGGCCAGAAATATTGGCTGAGCCAGACGCCGAACTGCGCGCTGTCAAATGTGAGCATGGTTAACCAATCAGATTGGGCAGGTTAGTGAACAGCGTGCGCATATAATCCAGCAGCAGGTTCAGCATCCACGGTCCGGCAATCACGATGGTCGCGACCACCGCCAGGATTTTGGGAATGAACGACAGCGTCATTTCGTTGATCTGGGTCGCGGCCTGCAGCAGGCTGACCACCAGGCCGCTGACCAACGCGGCGAGCAACAGCGGCGCGGCCAAGGCCAACGCCACCTTCATCGCCTCGGTACCCAGCGCCATAACCGATTCTGGTGTCATTATGGATCCCTCAGTGGCGGCAGGTATGCCGCGAATTACGAATAGAAACTTTGCGCCAGCGAGCCCAGCAGCAGTTGCCAGCCGTCCACCAGAACAAACAGCATCAGCTTGAAGGGCAACGAGATGGTGGCCGGTGGCACCATCATCATCCCCAGCGCCATCAACACGCTGGCGACCACCAGATCGATAATCAGGAACGGAATAAACACCGTGAAGCCGATTTGGAACGCGGTTTTCAGTTCGCTGGTGACGTAGGCCGGCAGCAGGATGCGCATCGGCACCGCTTCCGGCCCGGCCAGCGGCGGCTGGTTGGCGAGCTTGGCATACAGCGCCAGATCGGTTTCACGCGTTTGGCGCAGCATAAACTCGCGCAGCGGCTGTGAACCTTTATCCAGCGCGATGTCCAGGCTGATTTTGTCCTGGCTGAACGGCAGATAAGCGTCCTGATAAACCTTGTCGAACACCGGCGACATAATGAAAAAGGTCAGGAACAGCGCCAGGCCCAGCATCACCTGGTTAGGTGGGGCCGAGGGGGTGCCGAGGGCATTGCGCAGCAACCCCAGGACGATGATGATGCGCGTGAAGCTGGTCATCATCAGCAGCATGGCCGGCAAGAAACTGAGCGAGGTCAGCAACACCAGGGTTTGCACCGGCAGCGACCAGCTTTGGCCACCGTTGGCTAATGGCTGGCTGATCAGACCGGGAAGTTGTGCGAAGGCGGTGGGGCTGAGCAACAGTAAAGCCGCTGCCAATACGCGCAGAAGTATTTTGCCTCGCCCACAGAAGGCGACACACTGAACGAGGGATTTCATGCCGATTTTTCCGGACGTTTGAGAACTTTTTGCATCAGTTGGCGAAAATCCGCCGGCGTGGTCACTTCGGCGGCGTCGGTGTCCTGCACCGGCGCGGGCAGGCTATGTAGCGGGGTGATTTGCTGGGCGGTGACGCCCAACACCAGCAAGGTGTTATCCACTTCGATCACCACCACGCGTTCGCGCTGTCCAACCTGACAGCTGGCGCGCAGATTGAGCAGTTTGCTGTTGCGTGCCTGCGGGGCAAACCCCAGGCGACGAAACAGCCAGCCGGCCAGTAGGATCAGCAGCAAAATGCCGCCAAGTGCGCTGCTGACCTGCGTCAGCACTGAACCGGCCGGCAGTGCCGGCTCGGTGGATTGCAAGGTGCCCGCGGTGGGCGTGGCGGCGCTTGGGTTCATCAGCGGCTCAGGCGGCGCATGCGCTCGGAAGGGGTGATGATATCGGTAATGCGCACGCCGAATTTGTCGGCCACCACCACCACTTCGCCCTGGGCAATCAGATAACCGTTGATCATAATATCCAGCGGTTCACCCGCCAGCCCGTCCAACGCCACGACAGAGCCCTGCGACAGGCGCAGCAGTTCCTTGATGGTCATCTTGGTGCGGCCCAGTTCAACGGTCAATTTGACCGGGATGTCGAGGATCAGATCGATATCCTGCAGGCTGCCGCTGGTATCCTGCGGCTCCAGCGATTTGAACACCGCATCGCTGGCAGACGTCTTTTCGGTTGCTTGCTGTTCGTTAAACGCATCAGCCCACAGATCGTCCACGGATTCCTTTCCTTCGCCAGACGGTTGCTTAGGATCACTCATTTGGGCTGTTCCTCACTCAGAGCATTCAAAATAGGGTTAATCAAATGTTCAACACGCAGGGCGTACTGCCCGTTTAACGTGCCGTATTGGCTGGTCAAAACCGGCACGCCGTCGACGTGGGCGATGAGGCGATCCGGTTTATCAATCGGTAATACATCGCCCGGCTGCAGCTTCAGGATCTTCGACAGGCGCATCGGGATATCGACGAAGTTGGCAATCAGCTCCAGCTCGGAATGCTGCACCTGCTTCACCAGCGTTTCACGCCAGTGGCTGTCTTCCTGCCGCGAATTCTCCAGCGGTGGGTTGGTCAGCAGTTCGCGCAGCGGTTCGATCATGGCAAACGGAATGCAGATGTTGAACTCACCGCTCAGCGCGCCAATTTCCACCTGGAAAGGGGTGGTGACCACGATGTCGTTTGGCGACGTGGTGATGTTGGTGAACTTCACCTGCATTTCAGCGCGCACGTATTCCACGTCAATCTTGTAAATTGCGCTCCAGGCGTCGCCGTAGGCGTCCAGCGCCAGCCGCAGCATGCGCTTGATCACCCGCTGTTCGGTTGGCGTAAATTCGCGGCCTTCCACTTTGGTGGGAAAGCGACCGTCGCCCCCGAACAGGTTATCGACGGCGATAAACACCAGGCTCGGTGCGAACACGAACAGCGCAGTACCGCGCAGCGGGTTCAGGTGCACCAGGTTCAGGTTGGTGGGCACCGGCAGGTTGCGAGCAAATTCGTGGTACGGCTGGATCTTGATCGGGCCAACGGTAATGTCCGGGCTGCGGCGCAGCAGGTTGAATAACCCCATGCGGAACTGCCGGGCAAAACGTTCGTTGATGATTTCCAGCGCGTGCAGCCGTTCGCGCACCACTCGGCGCTGGGTGGTCGGATCGTACGGCTTGACCTCGCTCTCGTTGAGGGCAATCGCTTCGGGTTCATCACCCGCGCTGTCGCCGTTGAGCAAGGCGTCGATCTCTGCCTGTGAAAGAATGCTGTCGCCCATAGTGATTACCGCAATATGAAGGCAGTGAACAGCACGTCGCTGACCACCTGCTTCGGTTGTCCCTTAACCAGCGGCGGGCTAAGCACGTCCTTAATCTGCGCCACCAGTTGCTGCTTTCCTTGTTCACTGCTCAACTGGCCCGCTTCCTGACGAGACAGCAGCATCAACAGACGGCTGCGCACCTCCGGCAGGAAATCATTCAGTTGGCGGCGGGTACTTTCATCCGGCAAGCGTAACGTCAGGCCGATATACAACACCCGATCCGGGTTGTTATCGGGCGTCAGCAGATTGACGGTAAAGGTGTCCAGCGGCATAAACACCGGTGCGGCCGGGGGGAGTTCTTTGGCTACGGGCTGCGCGCCCTCCTGGTGCTGCTTGAGCTGCCACCAGCTGTAGCCGGCCGCGCCGCAGGCGACGAGGGTTATCAGCACCAGCAGTATGACCAGAAGGGAGCGTTTCGGTGCTGCCGGTAGGGTATTTTGAGACATAGCTAAATCAAATTCCTGTTGTTATACCCGTCGTCTTTCAAGCTGCAGCGTTGTTCCCTGCACTCACCCCCCCAGTCACTTACTTGAGTAAGCCCCTGGGGATGAGTGAGCTGGGCGCCTGGCTGCAACTTGAAATCCATAGGGTATATGCCCTTCATTTTTCAAGCTGCAACCTAAGATCTCGCGGGTATATAGCGCGTGTAAAAGCCGCACGCATGACATTATTTACCCAAATTATTTGGAGTTGCATCGCGACGGCAAGTTTGTAAGTCCTCAGCAGCATAGATAACTATGTGACCGGGACGCGCAAATGCAGCCAACAATGATGCACCTTCAAGTATGAAGGGTAGCGGTATTATCGCGCCTATTCCGGCACGCAATAGCCAGAATAGGCAGGGAAAAGCGTGCCAGCTTGGGCGTTTGCGGCCACTCAGGCGAAAATATCAACGCCGCTGACGGCGCGGGCCATCGCCTGCAATTCCAGCGGTGCGCTGTGGGCATCGGCGGACAAATCGCCGTCACCCTGACGCTCGCGGTAATCCGGGCTGCCCTGCTGCCCGCCATTGTGCTGCTGCGCCTGTTGCCACTGTGGCATCTGGTCGCCGCCCACGCTGCTTTGTCCCAAATTGATGCCACTCTCAGCCAGCGCGTGACGCAGTTGCGGCATCGCGGCCTCCACGGCGGCACGAACCTGTCCGTGTGCCGAGGCAATGTGCAGCTGTGCCTGGTTGTCATCCAGCTTGAGGGTGATTTGCAGCGCCCCCAGCTCCTGCGGATGCAGACGCAGCTCGGCGCTTTGCTGACCGTTGCGATGGAACATCAGCACCTGTTGGTTCAACGCCTGCTGCCACTCCGGGCTGCCCAACTGGGCGTTTAGCTGCGGCGTAGGCGGGGCAGTGACCAACGCAGCGCCTGGCGCTGCAGCGATCGTTGGGCTGGAGACCGGTGGGGCCATCAGAGGGACGTTTGGCGTTGGCGATTGGCTATCGGCGCCAAGCTTCAACGCCGCTGCATCCGGTTTTTCGTGCGCAATTGCAATTTGCTGTGGGATGTCGGCACGGCTTTCACTGTCGAGCGAAGCTGGGGTTACCGGCGTTGGTGCCTTTTGCGTGCCGGTTACCTCAGTCTGGCGCCCCAGTGAAGCGCCGAGGAGCGTTGCAGCCTGAGGGGTATCTTGATCGCCTTCAAGGCTCAGTTCCGCCGCGCCGGTACCTGCATCAGGCATTGCTGGGGGAATAGCGATTGGCAGCATGGCGAACAGCGCTTGCAGCGTAGCGGCGTCGATCTCACCGGCAGGCCGCAGCGCGGCGTCGTGCGACGGTTGCTTCAACGTCGGCTCTTCGTCGTTACTGATGGCGGCTGGCTGGCCTTGCGTTAACAGCGAAGGCGCTAACAGCCCATCGCGTTCGCCGAATGCGGCCAGTAACTGCGTCAGTTGGTTGCGGCTCAGCGGCGCAGAGTCTTCTTCTGCGCTCAACGCCATCGGTGACAGTTTGCCTGCGGACTTGTCGGCCGGCAGCACGCGGGCGCCAAGCAGTTGAGCAAAAGCGGAAGAGAGCGATGACTCATCCAGCGGGAGCTGCGCGTCCGGCAGCAGGCCGGTATCGCCCGGCAGCGACAGGCCCGGCAAAGCGTTCAGGTTCATTGATGTATATTCCTTTGTGCACTGCGTTGAGCGAACTCATCCATCAGTTTTTGATCCCGTTTGTTCTCCAACTGCAACTCCGCGCTCTGGGCTCGGGTATGCAGGGTTTCGAAAGCGTTCAACCGTTGCTGTTTGTCCTGCCATTGTTTCATCGCGTGGTCCACTTTATCTCCCCACTGCGTCAACTGCTGGCGGTGCTGGGCGATCGCCTGTTCCAGCGTGCCGATAAACTGCTGGTAGTTCTGCCAGTTGGACGATTCCATACCGTCGCTCAGTTGATTATTCAGCTTCTGACGGTACTCATCCTGATAGTTGAGCAGCATGGAAAGTTGCTGTTCAGCGGCTTGCTGAGCTTTGCGCACCTGGCCCAGTTGGCGAGTCGCCTGTTCTACTGCATCCTGCGCCAGATCGCGCAGGGTAATCAGGGGGGACTGTGGTTTCATCGGGTTTGCGCCTTTGGTGACGTTAAACGATCAACTGCTGTAGCTGCTGGCAGGCGTCCTGATAGCCGCTGCGTTCGAAAATGCCTTGCTGCAGATAGGCTTCCATCTGCGGATACAGCGTCATGGCCTTATCCAGCAGCGGGTCGCTGCCTGCGACGTAAGCGCCTACGCTGATCAAATCGCGGTTGCGTTGGTAGCTGGCCAGCATCTGTTTGAAGTTACGCACCCGACGATAGTGCTCTTCGTCGATCAGCGAGGTCATGGCGCGGCTGATGGAGGCTTCAATGTCGATGGCCGGGTAGTGGCCGGCTTCCGCCAGGCGTCGCGACAGCACCACATGGCCGTCGAGAATGGCGCGTGCCGAGTCGGCGATCGGATCCTGTTGGTCATCGCCTTCGGTCAGCACGGTATAAAAGGCGGTAATGGACCCGCCGCCGCTGATGCCGTTGCCCGCGCGTTCGACCAGTGCCGGCAGCTTGGCGAAGACGGAGGGCGGATAGCCTTTGGTGGCCGGCGGCTCGCCGATGGCCAGGGCAATCTCACGTTGCGCCATGGCGTAGCGCGTCAGTGAATCCATGATCAACAGCACGTGTTGGCCGCGATCGCGGAAATCTTCAGCGATGCGTGTGGCGTAGGCCGCACCCTGCATGCGCAGCAGCGGCGAGACGTCCGCCGGTGCGGCAATCACCACCGAACGCGCCCGGCCTTCAGGGCCGAGGATGTTTTCGATAAAGTCTTTCACCTCACGGCCACGTTCGCCGATCAGACCGACGACAATCACGTCGGCCTGGGTGTAGCGCGCCATCATGCCCAACAGCACGCTTTTACCGACGCCGGAACCGGCAAACAGCCCCATGCGCTGACCGCGACCGACGGTCAACAGGCCGTTGATGGTGCGCACGCCGACGTCCAGCACCTGTTCGATCGGCGTTCGTTGCAGCGGGTTGAATGGGGCGGTGATCAGCGGCGCACGGTAGCCAGTTTCCGGTGCGGGCAGGCCGTCGAGCGGCTTGGCGCTGCCGTCCAGTACCCGGCCCAGCAGGGCAGGACCGAGCGGCAGCTGCTTACTGGCGCTTTGGCCTTCCGGCGAGATGCGGGCGTAAACCCGGGCGCCGGGCACGATGCCTTCCACTTCTTCCAGCGGCATCAGAAACAGCCGCTGGCCGTTAAAGCCGACCACTTCGCTTTCTACTTCCTGGACCTCACCGGCGTCGTGACGCTCGATCAGGCAGGTGGCACCGATCGGCAGCTGTAGCCCGGTGGCTTCCAGCACCAAACCGGTGGCGCGGGTCAGGCGGCCGTAGCGGCGTACCGTCGGGGCGTGTGCGATGCGTTTTTCCAGCGCATCCAGTGAGGTCAGCCAGCGGCCGAGGCGCAGGGTCATTACACGTCTCCCGGAGCGGCCAGACGGCAGAGTTCATGCCAACGGGTTGCCAGGCTGGCGTCAAGATCGCCTTCGTCGGCGCTGACCTTGCAGCCACCAGGATGCAACTGACCGTCCGCCAGCAACCGCCAGCCGTGCAGGCTGAGCGTGGCACCCAACTGTTGCTCGATTCGCTGATAGTCATCCGGGTGCACGCGCAATTGCGGCTTGCCGCTGAACATCGGCTCTTGCTGAATCAACTGTTGGATCTGCGCCAGCAGGGCAGTGCCGTCGCACACCGGCGGTTGGCCCAGCACCTGTTTGGCGGCAGTCAGGGCCAACTGCATCAGGCGCGAGGCAATCACGCTGTCGAGGGCGTCCAGCGTGTGCTGGAATTCCGTCACCAGATGCTGCCAGTGCGCGGTCAGCGGTTGTTGCTGTTGTTGAGCTTCCAGCAAGCCCTGCTGGCGACCCTCTTCCATGCCGGCCTGGAAGCCGGCGTCGTAGCCTTTTTGCTGTCCGTCCGCATAGCCCAACTGCTGGCCCTGCTGCTCCGCCTGCAGGCGGAGCTGAGTGAGCTGTTGTTCCCGAACCAGGCTGTCGTCCAGCGGTGCGCCGTCGGTGATTTCCACCGGCAGAGGCAGCGGGTCGAGCGCCGGTTTGGGCTCGTTGAGGTCGTTGAGCGACCAGGGCTGCCAGGGCAGGGTATTAATGCGATCAGACATAGGTGTCCTCGCCACCGCCGATAATCATTTCGCCACTCTCGGCCAAACGACGGACCACCAGCAGGATAGCCTTCTGCTCGTTCTCCACCTGCGACATGCGCACCGGGCCACGGTTGGCCAGATCGTCGCGCAGGATATCTGCGGCGCGTTGCGACATGTTTTTGAGGAACTTCTCGCGCAGTGGTTGTTCCGCGCCTTTGAGCGCCACCAGCAAGGATTCGCCTTCCACTTCCTGCAACAGGCGCTGGATGCTGCGATCGTCGACTTCCACCAGATTCTCGAACAGGAACATTTCGTCGATGATCTTCTGCGCCAGCTCGCCGTCGTATTCGCGCATGGCGTCGATAACCGCCTCTTCCTGCTGCGTTTTCATCAGGTTGATGATCTCGGCTGCGGTGCGTACGCCGCCCATTTTGCTGCGCTTGAGGTTTTGACCGTCGAGCAGGTTGTTCAGCACTTCGGTCAGTTCCGCCAGCGCCGCTGGCTGCACGCCGCCGAAGGTAGCGATACGCAGCATCACGTCGTTGCGCAGGCGTTCGTCGAACAGCGCCAGAATGTCCGCTGCCTGGCCACGCTTGAGGTGAACCAGGATGGTGGCGATGATCTGCGGATGTTCGTCGCGGATCAGATCGGCGGCGCTCATTGGTTCCATAAAGTTGAGCGTTTCCATGCCGGTGGTGGTCTCGCGAGATTCGAGAATGTCCTCCAGCAGGCTGGCGGCACGTTCTTCACCCAGCGCCTTGACCAGCACCGAACGCAGGTAGTCGCTGGCGTTGACGCTCAGCGCGGCATACTGTTCGGCGTCGTCTTCAAATTCGCGCAGTATTTCATTGAGCTGCTTGTGCGACACCTGGCTCATGCTGGCCATGGTGCCACTCAGCTGCTGCACTTCACGCGAGGAAAGGTGTTTGAACACCTCGGCGGCGCGATCTTCGCCCAGCGTCATCAGCAGGATGGCGCTTTTTTCGGTTCCGGTCAGACTCATAGTTCGTTACTCATCCATTGGCGGATTACCAGAGCGACCACGCGTGGGTCTTTATCAGCCAAATCGCGGATCCGCTGGCTCTGGACTTCTGCACTGACGCGCTGCTGGGATTTCCTGTGCTGCGCCAGCTCCTCATTGCTGGGTTTGCTGCTGTCAGCCGGTTTGGCCATTGGCGTAGCGGCGGCGGCGAGCGCGGCCTTTTGTACCGCCTGACGGTTTTGCAGTTGTGGGCGTACCAGTTTGCGCCACAGCACCCAGGCGACCAGCAGGATCAGCAGGTAGCGACCGGCATCGATCAGACGATCGATAAACGACTGGCTCTGCCAGAACGGCAGCTCGCCGCCGGTAATTTCGTTATCGGTAAACGGCGTGTTGACCACGTTGAGGGTATCGCCACGGGCGCTGGAGAAGCCCATGGATTCACGCGCCAGCGATTCGATCTGCGCCAGCTGCTCTTTGCTCATCGGCAGTGGTTTGCCGTCCTTATCGGTGCCGCGATAGTTGATGACCACCGCGACCGACAGCCGCTGTACCGTCCCGGCTTTGTGCTGGGTATGGCGAATGGTGCGATCGACCTCATAGTTGATGGTTTCATCGCGGCGGGAGTTTTGCGGCCCGCTGCCCTTGGCTGCCGAACTGCGCGCCGTGGCCGTATCGGTTTTAGCTGCGTCGGCATTATTGCCGGCGGTGGCCGGTTGGGCGGTTTCAATCGGGGCAGCAGCCGGTGCGCTCGGCTGATTTGACAATGCGCCCGGCACGCCGCCGACCAATGGCCCGCCAATCTGGTCGCTTTGACTCATTTGCTGTGAGCGTACGGCGGCCTTATTTGGCTCTTGGTTAGGTTGGTACTGTTCGTCAGTTTGCTCGCGAGTGGAGAAGTCGATCTGTGCGGTGACCTGAGCGCGTACGTTAGCGCTGCCGACCATCGGGGCCAAAATCGCTTCGATACGGCGCTGGTAGCGGTTTTCCACTTCGCTGGCGTACTTAAGCTGTGCGGCATTCAGATCGCGTCCGGTGCCGTCGGACTGCGTTAACAGGCGGCCGGCCTGATCGACCACCGTCACGTTGCCCGGTGGTAGACCGGCTACGCTGCTCGAGACCATATAAACGATGGCGTTGATCTGGCCGTCATCCAGGGCCCGACCCGGTTGCAACGTCAGGGTCACGGAAGCGGAAGGGGATTTTTGCTCGCGGACAAACAGCGAAGGCTTGGGCAGAGCCAAGTGCACCCGGGCGTTTTGTACCGGCCCTAATGATTCGATGGTACGGGACAATTCACCTTCCAGCGCGCGCTGATAGTTGATTTGCTCGCTGAACTGGCTGATGCCGAATTTTTCCTGGTCCAGCAGTTCGAAGCCCACGGCACCGCCTTTAGGCAGGCCGAGCTGCGCCAAACGCAGACGGGTTTCATGAACTTTTTCGGCTGGGATCAGCAACGCCGCGCCGTTTTCGGCAAAGCGGTAGGGGATGTTCATCTGCGTCAGTTGGGTGACGATGGCGCCGCCGTCGCGATCGTTAATGTTGCTGTACAGCACGCGGTAGTCTGGACTTTTCACCCATAACAGCAGCGCGACCACGATGGCGATGGCTGCGGAGGCCGCAATCAGCAGCGGGACTTTTGGGTTGGCGCGCAGGCGGTTCCACATGGCCAGCAGGCCATTATCGCGACTTTCAGTAGCGGAGATTGAAGCATTCATTTTAGCCCGAGTCCTTCAATGACGCTCAGGATCCGGTGCGGGCCACGGCGTAGCTCCCTGCCAGGCTGATGAACGGTGTGGTTAGCGTTGTGTGACAAAACAGACTCCCTGATACACATATAAATATACCCTATGCCTTTCAAGTTGCTGCCAGGCGACCCGCTCGCTCATCCCGGGGTCTTGTAGGGGCGCGGCATGCTGCGCCTGAGTTAATCGGGGCGATTTTATTCGCCCCCTACAGTGATTGGGATGAGCGCGGGCAGACAACAACGCTGCAACTTGAAAAGCGACGGGTATAGCGGCGCTCCCATTTCTGGGCATGTTATTATTCGCCCTTAGGGCCCATTTCGATGGCCCGATAAGCCGGGTTTTTTGCAGTTAATTAGCCGCTTTAGGATGAAAATGCTGTGTTAGGGTGTTCAGCATCAAAGTAGTGCCTGATGCAACAACGTCCGGCAGCAGCGTTTTTATTGAGGTCATAATGGCAATTCAGGGTATTGAAGGGGTTTTGCAGCAGTTGCAGGCCACGGCGATTCAGGCAGGGCAGATGGGGCAAGGCGCATCCGCGCAGGGCGTCAGTTTTGCCAGTGAGTTGAAGGCGGCGATCGGCAAGATCAGCGATACCCAGCAGGCTGCGCGCAAACAGGCACAGGATTTCGAAGTCGGTGCGCCGGGCATTAGCCTGAATGACGTGATGGTCGATCTGCAAAAATCGTCCATCTCGCTGCAGTTAGGGGTGCAGGTGCGTAATAAGCTGGTTTCGGCTTATCAAGAAGTGATGAATATGCCGGTGTGATGAGACTGGCCTCGTACCCGCAGCCAGAAATGAAAGCCTGAATTCTTTGCTGAACAGGGAAAGGCCGCTTAAGAACTGACCCTAAACCCACCCACGGTGGGTTTTTGCTTTTTAGCGCAAGGCAAATATGGGCTTCGGATTCTGAGATGCAGAACTTCTCTAAAGCCGAGACAAGTGTCTGGCCGGGAACATCAATCGCTGGAGTAGCAGGGCAGAAACCCCGGTTAAACTCACATTGCCATGGTATTCACGGGGTTATAATTTCCGGGTTAAGGTCGTTTCAATTACCGGATAAGATAATGTGTAGCAAAAGTGAACGCAGATGGCGGTTGTTCAGTATTTTAATTCTGATCGTTTTGGTTGTATTAATAAGCGTTTTAATTAAAGAAAGCTAAAATAACCCGGGCCACGTTGGGTGGCCCTGCCGCTTTATTTTCCCGCCAGCAGCCGCATGGCGTCTTCTTCATACACCAAACCCAGCAGCCACATGCCGAGCAACAACACAACCAGGGAAAACAGCAGTTTTTCGTTGAGCATGGATTATTCCCTTCCGATGACTGAATGCTCGCCGATGCTATCCCACCCGCCTGTTTTGCGCCAATATTGCCTGTATAAACGACGCTTTCATTGTTCAACGATTTAATTTATCCCGGAGGTCATCACTCCTGGGCTTGCATCATGCTGAAAGGATCGGGGCGAATGGCCTGGGGTTCCATGGCTCGCTGGTGCCCACGAATGGCGGTGGGGGCAAAACCGAAGCGTTTGCGAAAGCGCTCGGCAAATCGCGAAGAACTTTCATAGCCCACGTGCTGAGCGATGGCGGATATTGGCCAATCGGTAGATTGCAGCAAGGTCAGTGCGCTGCTCATACGCACGTCGATCATTAGATTACGCAGCGCGGTATTCTCCGCCGACAGTTTGCGTCGCAGCATGACTTCGCTCATCGACAGGGTTTCCGCCACCTCGGCCGCGGTCCAGATATTATGCGGATCGGTTGCCAGACAGCGACGTACTCGCTGGGTTAAATTTCTGGCCTCGTTATGAATGAAGTTGATATTGAATTGTTTTAACCACAGCAATATTTCCAGCATTTTGTGGCGAATGATGACCGTGGGGAAACGATGCTTAAGCGTCAGCGCCAAACTGGTGGTCTCGAAACTGTGTATCAACGCGCAGGGCAGGTTACGTAACGCCATCACCGCGTCGAAGGGGCTCAGTGGCGCACTTTCAGCCTGGGTCGGTGGTATGCTGAGTAACTGCGGATCGCAGGCCAATAGCTGGCAGCTGAATACCCCCTCCTCGGAAAGCTCGTTGATAATATCCACGGTTTGCCCTCCGTCGATAATCAACAGCTCACCCGCATGTGCCACCACTTCATGCTGTTGCCAACGCACGCGTTTGTGGCCTTGCTGTACCAGATACAGATGCGGTTGCTCAAAATAGACTGAAGGAAATAATAATTCAGTATGCTGAATGATGTGTGCCGATGCACCAATTCCTGGACAAAGATTAATTGTACGTTCCATCGATATTCATTTCGCAGCCATTATCTATGAATATCTTTACGCTTTGATTGGCGTTGGAGCAACATCTTTCCATAGGTTGTGAAACACAACGACGTGTTTTATCTATCAAAAATCAATTTCCTGCTGAACAGAAAACGTCCGTGTCGGAATGGTATTTATCCATTAAAGTGAGAGCAAGGCTCGAATTGTGCATTTTTTCTAATTACCCATTATCTGAATAATTCAAATGCCATGGATTAATATCCTGACTTAACCAGGGAGTAATAGTGCATGCTGCTATCTATTCTGCCTTCGTCGTTATTGCTGCGAACTCATCTGACTTGTGGGTCTCCCAACAACAGGGCGCGATCGTGAAACTGGCCATAAGTATTATTGACCACGTTTTGCCGCGTCGACTGACCGATTAATTCTTTCAGTTGATTCATACGTTGTTGCAGCAGGCGCTTCAGTTCGGTTTCATTATCCAGGATCTGCTGCAACTTGTGGTGCAGCAATTCCTGTAGTGCCATTGAGGGACCGGCCTGCCCGGTAAAGGCGGCGGTTCTTTCCACCGCCGTCACGTAGGACAGTTCCAGCTCAACCAGATCCTCCCATCTTTCCGTCTGCGCCAGGGCGATCATCTGGCTACTCAGGCTAAACACTTGCTGATATG
Source organism: Serratia sp. GW822-FHT06E05 (assembly GCF_058799445.1). Lineage (NCBI taxonomy): Bacteria > Pseudomonadati > Pseudomonadota > Gammaproteobacteria > Enterobacterales > Yersiniaceae > Serratia > Serratia sp. GW822-FHT06E05. The sequence goes on along the minus strand of NZ_JBXALM010000002.1, from coordinate 277,481 downwards.
CGGCTAGCAGTTGCTGTTGACGTTCCATTATACGGCGTCCTGAGAGGGATGATAATTGGGGCCAATCTGGCGCCAGGCGTCGGCAATATTTTCCAGCAGCTTCACCACTTCGGTAATCGCCGCTTCGTCATTGTGCAGGTTGGCTTGCATCAGGCGTCGCTTCATATAGTCATACAGCGCCGCCAGGTTATCGGCCATTTCACCGCCCTGTTGGTGGTCGAGACCGCTTTTCAGGCCGTTATCGATAATATTGATGGCCTTTGACAGAGCCAGTCCTTTGCCGGCGATATCACCCTGATTCATCAGTATCCGTGCGCGTAACAGGGCGCTAAGCGCCCCGTCGAACAACATCACGATTAACTGGTGCGGGCTGGCGCTCATTACGCCACTTTCCAGACTGACCTGGGCGTAGGCCTGAGTTCCGCTACGGTTATACATGCGATTTTTTACCTGGTTAAAAAGTTCTTACTTGAACTGTTGTTTTAAATAATCACCGGTGCCACTCAGTTTGGACATCATGGTATCCAGTTGGACGAATTGTTGTTTATAACGATCGATGGTGCTTTGAATACTGGCCGTCACGGTGGTGATCTGGCTGTTCAGGCGATCGAGGTTGGTATTGATGCTTTTGGTCGAGTTCTCAATGATGCCGCCGGCCTTGATGTAGCTTTGGATCTCATTGTGGATCTCGGTGGCCATGCCGGTATCAGTGCCGTTGCCAGCGAAGAAGTTGGCAACCTGCGTCGGTTTCTCATCAATAGCTTTGTTGAGCTTGGTGCTGTCGATCTCCAGCTTGCCGGTTTTGGTATTGGTTGAAATGCCCAGATTGCCCAAACCTTTCAGATCCGGGTTATCCTGTGCTGCGCTGAGCGCACTTTTAATCGAAGACTGAACACCGCGCAGGGTGTTATCCCCCAGCAGCGCGCCGTTTTTGGCATTCTGCGCCTCGCCGGTTTTGACCGGAGTATATTTGGTCAGCGAGTTAAAGGTATCCAGCAGCGAGTTATAGTTGTCGACCCACTCTTTGATCTTGTCAGCAGTACCGGTTTTGTCGGTGCTGATCACCAGGTTTTGCGGTTCATCTTTTTTGGTTGTGGTTTTCAGATCGATGGTCACGCCCTGCAGGGCATCGGCAATCGAGTTGGTGCTGCGTTTGATTTTCGTGCCGTTAACCAGCACTTCAGCATCCTGACCGGCCACGGTTTGTTTCATTGCGTTGCTTTTGGCTGTGGGGTCGTAGTTGAGGATAGCGCCTAGCTTATCGTCATTATTGACCTGCACCGAAATGGTGTTCTTCTCGCCGGTGGTGGTGGAACTGAGTGCCAGTTGGTAGTCGTTGTCACCCACTCGCATGATGCTGGCGTTGACGCCGGCCTTGGCGTTATTGATTGCATCGCGCATTTCCACCAGCGAGGTTTGGTCATCGCTCAGTGGGATATTCACGTTTTTCGGTGGGTTGCCGGCGGTGATGCTGATTGAACGATCGCTGCTGCCTGCGGTGCCCAGTTTTTCCGTCTGATCGGTCACTGGGGCCTGTGTGGTCAGCGTTTGCGGCTGCGCCAGCTTTAGCACCTCAACGCTGTAGTTACCCGCCACGGCCTTGTCGGTGGTGGTGATGGCAAACTGATCGTGTTTGCTGGCGGTGGTGTTGTTGAAAAACGTCGGTTTCGCCAGCTCTTTACTGAGGTTATCGAACTTCTCCAGCGAGCCTTTTAACGTGCCATAGGCAGTCAACTGGGCGTTATAGCTGGTCTGCTGAGTGGTGTACGGGGTCAGACGCTGCTGTTCCGCTTTACTCAGCTTGTCCAGCAAACCGTTGAGGTCGAGTCCTGAGCCGATGCCTAATGAACTGATCGATGCCATTCGTAATTCTCCTTAATAATGACTTTATTCGCTTTACGCGTTTATCGGCCCAGCGGAGAAAAAGTTTACCGAAAAGTTTAAAAAACGATGACGTAATAGAAGAAGGAAAAACCGCGTTATTTCTGCCATTGCGGCGAAGCGAAAAAAAAACAAAAAAATTCTAAAGGTTGCAGGGGGAGGGCCGATACCTGATGGGACGGTGGTTGACGCCGTGGGCAAAGCAGCCCGAACCTTTTAACTACGTTGCGAAGATCGCAACTGACACGTAAGGAAAGCATACAATGGCACAAGTAATTAATACCAACAGCCTGTCGCTGATGGCGCAGAACAACCTGAACAAATCTCAGTCTTCTTTGGGTACTGCGATCGAGCGTCTGTCTTCCGGTCTGCGTATCAACAGCGCCAAGGACGATGCTGCGGGTCAGGCGATCTCTAACCGTTTCACCGCTAACATCAAAGGCCTGACTCAGGCTTCCCGTAACGCCAACGACGGTATCTCTCTGGCGCAGACCACTGAAGGCGCACTGAACGAAGTCAACGACAACCTGCAAAACATCCGTCGTCTGACCGTACAGGCGCAGAACGGTTCTAACTCTTCCAGCGACCTGCAGTCCATCCAGGACGAAATCACCCAGCGTCTGTCTGAGATCGACCGTATTTCTGAACAAACTGATTTCAACGGCGTAAAAGTGCTGAGCAAAGATCAGAAATTGACTGTTCAGGTTGGCGCTAACGATGGTGAAACTATCGAAATCAGCCTGCAGGATATTAATAAGTCTACTCTGGGCCTGGATACCTTCAACGTCACTGATAAAACCAACATGATTGGTGGCAAAGTGACTACGGTTGACCAAACTGCGGCTCCGACTAAAGGTAAGGATGCGAACACAGGTACTGCGGTAGCTATCGACGACAAATTATATTCTTCTAAAGATGCAACTTCTGGCGCAACTACTTATTATGTAAAAGCTACTGCAGGTGCGGACTATTACGCAGCATCGTTGAAATCTGACGGTACATTTGATTACGACACTACAACTAAAGCAACCACCCCTACTCCGACTCCGACTGAAGTTACCGAAGTGTCAAACGGCCAGAAAAAATCTGTGACCATGCCAACTGGTCTGCCAGACGGTGCTGAACTGCACTCTTACACCAAGTCTGACAAATCTACCGGTTATGTGATTGCTAAAACTGTAGGCGACAAAAAAGTATATTCTGAAGCAACTATTGATAGCAAAACTGGCGTAGTTACTGACACCAGCAAAGAAATTGCTGTTAAATCTCCATTGGATCAACTGGATGCTGCACTGTCTAAAGTTGACGGTCTGCGTTCTTCCCTGGGTGCGGTACAGAACCGTTTCGATTCTGTTATCAACAACCTGAACAGCACCGTGAACAACCTGTCTGCTTCTCAGTCTCGTATTCAAGATGCTGACTACGCGACCGAAGTGTCTAACATGAGCCGTGCCAACATCCTGCAACAGGCTGGCACCTCTGTTCTGGCACAGGCTAACCAGTCTACTCAGAACGTGTTGTCCCTGCTGCGTTAATCGACTCTCCCCGATTAACCTGTCGCAAAAGAACCCCGCTTCGGCGGGGTTTTTTTATGGTCGCGCACCGCTCAGCTAATGCATGGCGCAAATAAGGCCTGTTTTGTACGACTGTTCTGCCGATTGGCATTTTGCCCCCTACGGATAATAGCGCTGACTCTCTTATCCGCAGGTTTTAGACATAGTGAGCGATCTGTATACCGCCGAAGGCGTGATGGACAAAAATTCTCTCTGGCTGCGCTACGTTCCGTTAGTGCGCCACGAGGCGTTGCGCCTGCAGGTCAGGCTGCCCGCCAGCGTGGAGCTCGACGATCTGCTGCAGGCCGGGGGAATTGGGCTGTTAAACGCCGTTGAGCGTTATGACGCCCTGCAGGGAACCGCCTTTACCACCTATGCGGTGCAACGCATTCGCGGCGCCATGCTCGATGAGTTGCGCAGCCGTGACTGGGTGCCGCGTAGCGTACGTCGCCATGCCCGTGAAGTGGCGCAGGTGATGCGGCAGTTGGAACAGCGGCTCGGCAGACCGGCCAGCGAAGTGGAAGTGGCGCAGACGCTGAACCTGCCACTGGATGAGTACCGTCAAATTCTGTTGGACACCAATAACAGTCAGCTTTTTTCCTACGACGAATGGCGGGAAGAGCATGGCGAAAGCGCGGAACCGCTGCTGGAAGGGCACGAAGAGGCCAATCCGTTACATCATCTGCTGGAGGGCAATTTACGCCAACGGGTGATTGACGCCATTGAGGCGTTGCCGGAACGCGAAAAAATGGTGCTGACGCTGTATTACCAGGAAGAGTTGAACCTGAAAGAGATCGGCGCCGTGCTGGACGTAGGGGAATCACGTGTCAGCCAATTGCATAGCCAGGCAATAAAACGCCTGCGCTCCCGCCTGGCGAACGAGAACTGACATGCACTCAATTCTGACCCTTCAACCTGATCACCATTGCGATAATCGGACTGCTTCTATGCCAGGAATATTATTGAAAAAGCGGCCGCTGAGCCGTTATTTGAAAGATTATAAACACAGCCAGACCCATTGCTCTCAGTGCGGCAAGCTATTGGATCGCATGGCGTTGGTGTTTCGTGGCAAGATCATCAACAAAGATGCCATTGCGCGCATGGATCAGCCGATTGATGATCACGTTTGGCTGAATGTGCAAAATGAGCTGACGGCGCTGTGCCGCTTTTGCAGTGAGATCTCCTGCAATAGCCATCCGAGCTATTTCGATATTATGTCGTTTAAGCAATATCTGTTTGAGCAAACCGAAATGAGCCACAGCACCATTCGTGAATACGTGGTGCGCCTGCGGCGGCTGGATGAAATGCTGGTGGAGCGCAACTATCCGGCGGATAAATTCGCCAGTAACGCCAGCCATCAGCGTATTATCGAAGACTTGCCTTCTGCGGCGCACAACAATTACCGCATTGCGCTGCGCAAATATGACCAGTACCTTGCCTGGCAAAAAAGCTACTGATCTGGCTTCCCCGGCACGCCAGCCGGGGCTCTCACCCTTTCCCCGTTACGAATAAAGAGTGATTATTAGGTTCACATCTGCTAAATCTATCGTTTAGATGTTGATACCTGATTCCCTGGGGGAAGTTGTGAATCTGCAACACAAACTGGCGCAATTCCCGCGCCTCGATTTAGTGGGCTCTGCCACTCCGCTCGAAAAACTGTCTCGCCTTTCAGACTACCTTGGCCGCGAAATTTACATCAAACGTGACGACGTCACGCCGATGGCGATGGGCGGTAACAAATTGAGAAAACTGGAATTTCTTGCCGCAGAAGCGCTGCGTCAAGGCGCGGACACGCTGGTCACCGCCGGCGCCATCCAATCCAACCATGTGCGCCAAACGGCTGCAGTGGCGGCCAAGCTGGGTCTGCACTGCGTAGCGCTGCTGGAAAACCCAATCGACACTCAGGCAGAAAACTACCTGACCAACGGTAACCGCTTGCTGCTCGGGTTGTTTAACGCGGAAGTGGTGATGTGTGACGCGCTGCATGACCCGCAACAGCAGTTGGCCGATCTGGCTACCCGTCTTGAAGGGCAAGGCTTCCGGCCTTATGTGGTGCCGGTAGGAGGCTCCAATGCGCTGGGGGCGCTGGGTTACGTGCAATGTGCGTTGGAAATTGCCGAGCAGAGCCAGCGCAGCAACGTTGCATTCAGCTCAGTAGTGGTGGCCTCCGGCAGCGCAGGAACCCATGCCGGGCTGGCCGTTGGCCTGCAGCAGTTACTGCCGGAAACGCAACTGATTGGTGTAACTGTTTCACGCAAGGTGATCGACCAGTTGCCCAAGGTGGAGCTGATCCAAAAAGCGCTGGCCTGTTCATTGGATATTGACCAACTGGCACCAATTACGCTGTGGGACGACTATTTTGCGCCGCAGTACGGTATGCCAAACGAAGAAGGCACGGCGGCGATACAGCTTTTGGCGCAGCAGGAAGGGGTGTTGTTGGATCCGGTTTACAGCGGCAAGGCGATGGCCGGTCTGATCGACGGCGTAGCCCAGCAGCGCTTCCGTGACGAGGGTCCGATCCTGTTTATCCATACCGGCGGTGCGCCGGCGCTGTTCGCCTATCATCCACAGGTGTAAGCGCGCTTTGTTATTCCATTTTGAACTATATTTATAAGGTTATATTCCTTCAAGCAGGCGGTCACACTGTTAAAGTGCTGATATCAAAAAAGATAAACAACAGATGGGGTGTTTATGATCTTTTCCAAAGTTCGTCGTCAATTGCTGCTGGGCGTGATGAGCGTTGCGCTGACCGCCGGTTTGAGCACGCAGACCTATGCCGCCGATAACCTGCTGGAGCAGGTGAAGCATCACGGGACCCTGGTTGTCGGGTTGGAAGGCACTTATCCGCCGTTCAGCTTCCAGGGGGAAGACGGAAAATTGACCGGCTTCGAGGTGGATTTCGCCAACGCCCTGGCGGAGCATCTTGGCGTTAAAGCCAAGCTGAACCCTACCAAGTGGGACGGCATGCTGGCTTCGCTGGACTCAAAACGCATCGACGTGGTGATCAATCAGGTGACCATTTCCGACGAGCGCAAAAAGAAATACGATTTCTCGACGCCATATACCGTCTCCGGTATTCAGGCCTTGGTGAAGAAGGGCAATGAAGGCACCATCACCAAGCCGGAAGATCTGAAGGGTAAAAAGGTCGGCGTGGGCCTGGGCACCAACTACGAGCAATGGTTGCGTGACAATGTGCAGGGTGTGGACGTGCGTACCTATGATGATGACCCGACCAAATACCAGGATCTGCGCGTAGGCCGTATCAACGCTATTCTGGTTGACCGTCTGGCGGCGTTGGATCTGGTGAAGAAAACCGGCGACACGCTGGCGGTAGCGGGCCCGGCGTTCTCTCGTCAGGAGTCTGGCGTGGCGGTGCGTAAGAACAACCCGGAACTGCTGGCTGCGATTAACCAGGCGATTGCCGAAATGCAAAAAGACGGCACGCTGGCGAAGATCTCCGAGAAATGGTTTGGCGCGGACGTAACTAAATAATGCACGAAAGTATCCAACTGGCGCTGGATTCAGCGCCATTTTTATTGCGGGGCGCGATCCTCACTCTCCAGCTCAGTCTGGGGGGCATGGCGCTCGGTTTACTGCTCGGTTTTCTGCTGGCGCTGATGCGCCTTTCGCCGTTATGGCCGCTGTCATGGCTGTCGCGCATTTATGTGTCACTGTTTCGCGGTACGCCGTTGATTGCCCAGCTGTTCATGATTTACTACGGCCTGCCGCAGTTCGGCATCGAGTTTGATCCCTTCCCGGCGGCGCTGATTGGCCTGTCGCTCAATACTGCCGCCTATACTTCGGAAACCCTGCGTGCCGCGATTTCGTCGATCGAAAAAGGGCAGTGGGAAGCGGCAGCCAGCATCGGCATGACCCGCTGGCAGACGCTGCGTCGGGTGATCCTGCCGCAGGCGGCGCGTACCGCATTGCCGCCGTTGGGCAACAGCTTTATCGGCCTGGTGAAGGACACCTCGCTGGCGGCGACCATTCAGGTGCCGGAACTGTTCCGTCAGGCGCAGTTGATTACCTCGCGTACCCTGGAAGTGTTCACCATGTATCTGGCGGCCTCGCTGATTTACTGGGTGATGGCGACCCTGCTTTCTGCGCTGCAAAATCGTCTGGAAGCCCACGTAAACCGCCAGGATCAGGAGTAACGCATGAGTGCCATTGAAGTGAAAAATCTGACCAAGCAGTTCAACGGTCAAACGGTGCTGCATGGGATTGATCTGGAAGTCGGTGCCGGTGAGGTAGTGGCGATTATCGGGCCAAGTGGCTCGGGGAAAACTACTTTATTGCGCAGCATCAACCTGCTGGAAGTGCCGGATTCCGGTACCATTCGCGTCGGCGATATACTGATCGACGGTTCCAAGCCACTGAGCAAACAGAAAAAACAGGTTCGTGCCTTACGCCAGCAGGTGGGGTTCGTGTTTCAGAACTTCAATCTGTTCCCGCACCGTTCGGTATTGGAAAATATTATTGAAGGTCCGGTCATCGTAAAAGGCGAGCCCAAGGCCAGCGCGGAACAACGCGCACGGGCCTTGTTGACCAAAGTGGGGCTGAGCGGCAAAGAGTCGGCCTATCCGCGCCGTCTTTCCGGCGGCCAGCAGCAGCGGGTGGCAATTGCCAGGGCGCTGGCGATGCAACCGGAAGTGATCCTGTTTGACGAACCGACCTCGGCGCTCGACCCGGAGCTGGTGGGCGAGGTGCTCAACACCATACGTTCGCTGGCGGAAGAAAAACGCACCATGGTGATCGTCACGCACGAGATGAGCTTTGCCCGCGACGTGGCCGACCGCGCCATTTTTATGGACCACGGTCGTATCGTGGAGCAAGGGCCGGCAAAAGAGCTGTTCGCTAATCCGCAGCACCAGCGTACCCAACAATTCCTCGACAAGTTTTTGAATCAGTAAGCATTAGAATTTGAACGGTGTTTGACCAAAAATTGTTGTCATACATTGGGCGAATTGTTAGTTGTAGGGGCCGAACACGTTCGGCCCGTAGACTAATAATCTTCTCCTCTGTCTGTTCCCCATTGGGCAGGGTTGTTTGCAATATATTCCTGAGTTAACGCCAATTCTCTTTCACTACGAATGACCCTTTCCCAATAGCTTCGTTGCCAGACAGGTTGGTGTAATTGCCGCGTTACAGCAGATTTGAAGCTGCGAATGACAGTTGCAAGGCTAGTTGCCTTTTCGTTGCGAAGGTGAAGTAGTGCATGCAGATGGTTAGGCATCAGGACAAAGCTGTCTAAATGCACGCCGTTAAAGTGTTGAGGGATTTGTAACCAGCACTCCTCCGCGACTTTCCCGTAGGTATTCATTTGCATGACTGAGTTATTTATCGTGCCGAAAAGACATTGCCGCTTATGAGTACAAATCGTCACAAAATAGATCCCCACGGAAGCGTAATTGTAATAGCGCAAACGAAAGGACTTTCTTGATGGGTAATGTGTCATTCTTCCTCCAGCATTTTGGATACCTAACCAGAATTTCTGTGGAGAAAACATATTGGGTGATCGGTTATGCGAAATGTTTTGCAGAAATTGTTGTTATGTTCAGGGCGCAGCATGCAGCGCCCCTACGAGTAGATAACTGTTTTTAATAAAAAAGGCGCAGCCATTATGCTGCGCCTCTAGGTTCATCAGTTCACGTCATTACCCTATGGTCATCAGGCTGGCATTACCGCCGGCGGCTGCGGTATTGACGCTCAGCGAGCGCTCGATCAGCAGGCGTTCCAACAAAATGTTGGTTTCGCCGTGGGCAAAGCCCTGCACTGAAACGATCGCGCCGCTGCGCTGGGCGATTTGCTCGCACAGGGTGCGCAGCTGATCGGCGTCGCCGTGGTAAATGGCGGCATCGAACTCCACCTTGTCCTGCTGCCAGTCTTTGCTGAAGCTGATGCTGGCCTGAACCGCCGCCGGCAGGCGGCGATACAGGGTGCGTTGCAGCTCGGCTTCCGGCCACAGCACGCTGCTGCCGACGGCCAGTACTGCGGCCAACTGCGTCAAGGCATCGGTCTCGTTATCGGCCAGGCAGAGTACGCGCTCACGCGGCAACAGGGCATAGGTATTGCGTTCGCCAGTTGGACCAGGCAGTGGACGTAGGGTACCGCCCTGGCCCAGTTCGGCGTAGCGTTGCGCCAACGTCACCAGATCGCGCTGGTTTTCGGCAATCGCCCATTGCTCTAGTGCCTGATGGGCTTTGAGCAACTGTGGCCGCGCGGTGGCTTCCAGCGGGCGTTCTTCGTCCTGGCGGTGCAGGGTGCGTTGCACCGCATCATCCGGACGGTTGGCCAGCAGGCGATACAGGTACAGCGGACCACCGGCTTTAGGACCTGTGCCGGACAGGCCTTCGCCACCAAATGGCTGCACGCCGACCACGGCGCCGACCATGTTGCGGTTAACGTACAGGTTGCCCACCTTGGCGCGTTCGGTTACGCGGGCGATGGTTTCATCAATACGGGTGTGAACGCCCAGCGTCAGACCATAACCGGCGGCGTTGATCTGATCGACCAGCGACTCCAGATTGGTGCGTTGGAAGCGGACCACGTGCAGCACCGGGCCGAAGATCTCTTTTTGCAGCTCGTCGAAGCTGTCCAGTTCGATCAGGGTTGGCTTGATAAAGGTGCCACGGGACCACTCTTTCTCATCCTGTACGTTGCCTTTCGCGGCCTGATAGACCTTACGGCCCTTGGCGCGCATCGCCTGAATATGACGTTCGATGCCGGTTTTGGCCTCGGCGTCGATCACCGGCCCGATATCGGTCGACAGGCGTTCCGGGTTGCCCATGCGGCATTCGGCCATCGCGCCGCGCAGCATTTGCAGCGTGTGTTCCGCCACGTCTTCCTGAATGCACAGGATACGCAGGGCGGAGCAGCGTTGGCCTGCGCTGTCGAATGCGGAGGCGACCACGTCAGTCACTACCTGTTCGGTCAGAGCGGAAGAGTCGACGATCATGGCGTTCAGACCACCGGTTTCGGCAATCAGCGGCGTTGGACGACCTTGCGGATCCAGACGGCCTGCGATGCTGCGTTGCAGGATACCGGCAACGTCGGTCGAGCCGGTAAACATCACGCCGCGAACCCGAGCGTCATTAACCAGAACCGAGCCGACGCTTTCGCCCTGACCCGGCAGCAGTTGCAGCACGCCTTGCGGAATGCCGGCTTCCAACAGAATGCGCACCGCCTGTGCGGCGATCAGCGGTGTTTGCTCTGCCGGTTTGGCCAGAACGCTGTTGCCTGCCGCCAGCGCAGCGGCAATCTGACCGGTGAAGATGGCCAGCGGGAAGTTCCACGGGCTGATACACACCACCGGGCCCAGCGGACGGTGGCTGTCATTGGCGAAATCATCGCGCACCTGACCGGCGTAGTAATGCAGGAAGTCGACCGCTTCGCGCACTTCGGCGATGGCGTTGTTAAAGGTTTTGCCCGCTTCGCGCACCAGAATGCCCAACAGGCTTTGCAGTTGGCCTTCCATCAGTTCGGCGGCGCGCTCAAGAATGGCGGCGCGCTCGGACGGCGGGGTGGCAAACCAGATTGGACCGGCGGCAGCGGCGGCGTCGAGCGCCCGGCTGACTTCACCTTCGGTGGCTTCACGCACGTAACCGACCACGTCGCCCGGTTCGGCAGGGTTAATGACCGGTTGCTCCACGCCCTGATCCAGCTCGGCGTCAATAATCGGCTCTGCGCGCCAGGGTTGAGTAGCGCTGGTCAGCAGTGCGCTGGACAGAGACGCCAGACGCTGTTCGTTCGACAGGTCCAGGCCGCTGGAGTTGATGCGCTTGGTGCCATAGAGTTCACGCGGCAACGGAATGCGTGGGTGCGGCAGTCCAAGTTGACCTTCGCTGGTGGCCAGGGCTTCAACCGCGGTGACCGGATCGGCAACCAGTTCGTCGAGCGGCAGGGTGGCATCGGCGATACGGTTAACGAACGAGGTGTTAGCGCCGTTTTCCAGCAGGCGACGCACCAGATACGCCAACAGCGTTTCATGGGTGCCGACCGGTGCATAGATGCGACATGGACGGTTCAGCTTACCGTCGGCCACTTTACCCACCACTTGTTCGTACAGCGGTTCGCCCATGCCGTGCAGGCACTGGAACTCATACTGGCCCGGGTAGTAGTTGTTGCCCGCCAGATGATAAATCGCGCTCAGGGTATGGGCGTTATGGGTCGCGAACTGCGGATAAATCAGGTTCGGCACCGCCAGCAGTTTGCGGGCGCAGGCCAGGTAGGAAACGTCGGTGTAGACCTTGCGGGTGTAAACCGGATAGCCTTCCAGCCCGTCCATTTGGGCGCGTTTGATTTCGCTGTCCCAGTAGGCGCCTTTCACCAGACGGATCATCAGGCGACGGCGGCTGCGTTGTGCCATGTCGATGACTGCATCGATGGCGAACGGGCAGCGTTTCTGATAGGCCTGGATCACAAAGCCGATACCGTTCCAACCGGCCAGCTGAGGTTCGAAGCACAGCTTCTCCAGCAGGTCGAGCGAGATTTCCAGGCGATCGGCTTCTTCAGCATCGATATTGATGCCGATGTCGTATTGGCGCGCCTGCAGGGTCAATGACAGCAGGCGAGGGTAAAGCTCTTCCATTACGCGTTCGTACTGCGCGCGGCTATAACGCGGGTGCAAAGCGGACAGCTTGATCGAAATGCCCGGGCCTTCATAGATGCCGCGGCCGTTCGACGCTTTGCCGATCGCATGGATTGCCTGCTGGTAAGACACCAGATAGGCCTGCGCGTCGGCTTCGGTCAGGGCAGCTTCACCCAGCATGTCGTAGGAATAACGGAACCCTTTGTCTTCCAGCTTGCGGGCGTTGGCCAGCGCTTCGGCGATGGTTTCGCCGGTCACGAACTGTTCGCCCATCAGGCGCATCGCCATATCCACGCCTTTACGGATCAGCGGTTCGCCGCTTTTGCCGATAATGCGGTTCAGCGAGCGTGACAGGTTGGCTTCGTTATGGGTCGACACCAGCTTGCCGGTGAACAACAGGCCCCAGGTGGCGGCGTTAACAAACAGCGATGGGCTACGGCCGAGGTGAGAATGCCAGTTGCCGTTGCTGATTTTATCGCGGATCAGCGCATCGCGGGTTGGCTTGTCTGGAATGCGCAGCAGGGCTTCGGCCAGGCACATCAGCGCCACGCCTTCCTGTGAAGACAAGGAGAACTCTTGCAGCAGCCCTTGCACCATACCGGCGCGGCCATTTGCACTCTTTTGGTTACGCAACTTCTCGGCGATGTCGTAAGCCATCTTGTGGGTGGCTTTGGCAAGATCTGCAGGTAATCGCGCCTGTTCGAGCAACATCGGCACCGCTTCAGTCTCAGGGCGGCGATAGGCCGCGGTGATGGCTGCGCGATTAACCGACTGCGGCAGAATTTGTTCTGCAAATTCAAGGAATGGCTGGTGGGACTCTTCCTGCACTTGCGGCATAATGTCGTCCGCTTCGGCCTGGCCGGCAGCGGCAAGTGCTGGAATTTCAGGGATATCGGAACCGTTCTCGAGACGTTCGAGATAATTAAAAATGGCCTGCTTGATCAGCCAGTGCGGCGTGCGATCGATACGCTGTGCGGCGCTTTTGATTCGCTCGCGAGTGGCCTCGTCGAGTTTCACGCCCATTGTGGTAGTGCCCATGCCAATCCAACTCCTGTGTTAAGAACCTATCCCATCAGGCTATACAAACTGCGGGCCAGATAGGCTGCTGGGATAGGTTCGTGCGTTGTGTGCTGTGATGAATGCAGACAATATCCTGCATGTTGCAACTTTGTGCAACCGTGTTAAATCAGGCGGATGAACGAAGTGTGAGTTCCATCGATTTTTTAACATCAATAATCGGCATGGTTCTTGCTCTGCCAGTGGGGTGGTATGTCGAGGGGCGGTCGTCTATACGCGTTAACCCTAGCAATATCAGGGGTAACGTTGAATTAGTATGAGGTGCAACTCTGTTTTTGAATGCGGGGTGTAACCTTGCAGGTGGTTAAATGTGACGCAGGGTAAACTTTGTGTAACTTTGTTGTTAAATGTCTTGTTGGATAATCAACAGGTCAACTAGGATAGCCGACGGTCAGACAATTGCGGGGGGAAACTATTTTCACTCGCGGGAGTGTCCGCTTTTCGCCACGTTCCGGCGAATTGGCAAGCAGTAACTATCGCAATACAGCGCGAAATAATAATGAGAGTGGAGAATTTCATGACAATGAGCACACCAATGCTGGTCACCTTCCTGGTGTATATCTTCGGGATGGTGTTAATCGGCCTACTTGCCTACCGGGCAACCAATAACTTTGACGACTACATTCTGGGCGGTCGTAGCCTGGGCAGCGTGGTGACCGCGCTCTCTGCCGGCGCATCGGATATGAGCGGCTGGTTGCTGATGGGCCTGCCGGGCGCCATCTTCCTGTCCGGCATCTCTGAAAGCTGGATTGCGATAGGCCTGACCATCGGCGCTTACCTTAACTGGAAGCTGGTGGCGGGGCGGCTGCGTGTTCATACCGAAGCCAACAATAACGCCCTGACGTTACCGGATTATTTCACCAGCCGTTTTGAAGACAACAGCAAGCTGCTGCGGGTGATCTCCGCCATTGTCATTCTGGTGTTCTTCACTATCTATTGTGCTTCCGGCATCGTCGCCGGTGCGCGTCTGTTCGAAAGCACCTTTGGCATGAGCTACGAAACGGCGCTGTGGGCCGGCGCTGCGGCCACTATCCTTTATACCTTCATCGGCGGATTCCTGGCGGTGAGCTGGACCGACACCGTCCAGGCCAGCCTGATGATTTTCGCGCTGATCCTGACGCCGGTGATTGTTATCTTTGCTGTCGGCGGCATCGATACTTCGATGCTGGTTATCGAAGCGAAAAACCCGGCCAATATCGACATGCTGAAAGGCCTGAACTTTGTGGCTATTCTCTCGCTGCTGGGCTGGGGACTGGGTTACTTCGGTCAGCCGCACATTCTGGCGCGCTTTATGGCGGCCGACTCTCACCGCACTATCCGCAGCGCACGTCGCATCAGCATGACTTGGATGATCCTGTGTCTGGCGGGCACCATTGCCGTCGGCTTCTTCGGTATTGCTTACTTCGCCAATAACCCGGACCAGGCGGGCAACGTGTCGCAAAACGGCGAGCGCGTGTTTATCGAGCTGGCGATGATTCTGTTCAACCCGTGGATCGCCGGCATTTTGCTGTCGGCAATTTTGGCGGCGGTAATGAGTACCCTGAGCTGCCAGCTGTTGGTGTGTTCAAGTGCGATTACCGAAGATCTGTACAAAGCCTTCCTGCGTAAGGGCGCCAGCCAGCGTGAGCTGGTATGGGTAGGGCGCATCATGGTGCTGGTGGTGGCGTTAGTGGCTATCGCGCTGGCGGCAAACCCGGAAAACCGCGTGCTGGGTCTGGTGAGCTACGCCTGGGCCGGCTTCGGCGCTGCCTTCGGTCCAGTGGTGCTGATCTCGGTCATGTGGTCACGCATGACGCGTAACGGCGCCCTGGCCGGCATGCTGGTTGGCGCAGTAACGGTGATCGTCTGGAAACACTTCGCCTGGCTGGATCTGTATGAAATCATCCCGGGCTTCCTGTTCGGCTGTATCGCCATCGTGGTGGTGAGCCTGATGGGGCGTTCTCCTTCCGCCACCATTACCGAGCGTTTCGATCAGGCGGAAGCCGAATTCAAAACCGTTTAATCTCTCGCAACGCGAGTCAAAAAGGCGCTTAAGGCGCCTTTTTTATTTCATCCTCCCAGGTTTTTCGTCTTCTTCCGGAAACAACTGGCGACATTTGATTAGAAAAAATCACCCTTGGCGCTCTTGTATTTCTTTCAGCCAGAATGATAATCACTATCGTTGTGTTTTACTTTTCTTTACATTGGCGCTGCCGTCATTTCTGACGTGCGGGCGCTTCGCAGCAGATGCCTTTTTAGGGGTTATTACTTATGTTTGTTCCCTTCCTTATCATGTTCCGTGAGGGGCTGGAGGCGGCGTTGATCGTCAGCCTGATTGCCAGCTACCTGAAACGCACGCAGCGGGGTCAATGGTTAGGCGTGGTATGGATAGGGGTGATTGTTGCCGCCGCTCTGTGCCTGGCGCTCGGCATCTTCATCAATGAAACCACCGGCGAATTCCCGCAAAAGCAGCAAGAACTGTTCGAGGGCATTGTCGCGGTGGTAGCGGTATTGATCCTGACCTATATGGTGTTCTGGATGCGTAAGGTCTCCAAATCGGTCAAGGTGCATCTGGAAGGCGCCATCGACAATGCGCTCAACTCCGGCAAAGGTCAGGGCTGGGCGCTGGTAGCGATGGTATTTTTTGCCGTGGCGCGCGAAGGGCTGGAGTCGGTGTTCTTCCTGCTGGCGGCTTTCCAGCAAGACGTGGGGATTGAAGCCCCGATAGGTGCGGTGCTTGGTCTGGTGGCCGCCATTGTACTGGGCATGATGATTTACTGGGGCGGCGTGAAGCTGCACCTGGCCAAATTCTTCAAATGGACCAGCCTGTTTATCCTGTTCGTTGCCGCCGGCCTGGCCGCCGGGGCGATCCGCGCCTTCCACGAAGCCGGGTTGTGGAACCACTTCCAGGACATCGCGTTTGATCTGAGTAACCATCTGTCGACCCACTCCCTGTTTGGCACCCTGCTCGAAGGCATCTTCGGCTACCAGGAAACGCCAACGGTAAGCGAAGTGGCGGTCTACTTCTTGTATTTGATCCCAGCACTGATTTTCTTTTTCCTGCCGCAGCGTGTGGAACCGGTCGCGGTTTCGACGCAACGTAAAATCAATCATTAATTTAATAGGGAATCTTGTATGTCTACTCCGTTATTCCGCCGCAAGGCTTTGCACGCAGCATTACTGGCTCTCCCGGCGTTCGCGCTGAGCATTGATGCTCTGGCGGCGGACGTGCCGCAGGTAAAGATTACCGTTAACGACAAACAGTGTGAGCCGATGCAACTGACGGTGCCGGCCGGTAAAACCCAGTTTGTGGTGCACAACACCAGCCAGAAAAACGTGGAGTGGGAAATCCTGAAAGGGGTGATGGTGGTGGAAGAGCGTGAAAACATCGCGCCGGGCTTCACCCAGAAGATGACCGCCAATCTGGAAGCGGGCGAATACGACATGACCTGTGGGCTGCTCAGCAATCCGAAAGGCAAGCTGACCGTGACCGCGGCGGCCGGTGCTGCCACCGACGGCAAACCGAACGCCATGGATTTGGTTGGGCCGATTGCTGAATACAAAGTCTACGTCACCAAAGAAGTGGAAGGGCTGGTCAAACAGACCAAGCTGTTCACCGATGCCGTGAAGGCCGGCAACGTGGCAGAAGCGCGTAAACTCTATGCGCCGACCCGTCAGCATTACGAGCGAATTGAGCCGATCGCCGAGCTGTTCTCCGATTTGGACGGCAGTATCGACGCCCGCGAAGATGACTACGAGAAAAAAGCGGAAGATCCGAAGTTCACCGGTTTCCACCGCCTGGAGAAAGCGCTGTTTGCCGACAACACCACCAAAGACATGAACCAATACGCCGATCAGCTGTACAAGGACACCCTTGAGCTGCAAAAACGCGTGACCGACCTGACCTTCCCGCCAAGTAAGGTAGTGGGCGGCGCTGCGGGCCTGATCGAAGAAGTGGCGGCGAGCAAAATCAGCGGTGAAGAAGACCGTTACAGCCGCACCGACCTGTGGGACTTCCAGGCCAACGTAGACGGCGCGCAAAAAATCGTTAACCTGCTGCGCCCGCTGTTGGTCAAGGCCAACAAGCCGTTGCTGGACAAGATCGACGCAAACTTTAAAACCGTCGATACCATTCTGGCGAAATACAAAACCAAAGATGGCTATGAGTCTTACGAGAAGCTGACCGATGCCGATCGCAACGCCATGAAAGGGCCAATCACCACTCTGGCGGAAGATTTGTCACAGCTGCGTGGCGTTCTGGGTCTGGACTGAGGCAAAGCATCATGAGTAACAAGATCGGCCCGGAAAACGGGCCGCATCCACAAACGCAGGGCGCGGTGTCACCGTCGCGCCGTCGTTTATTGCAGGGATTGGGGCTGGGCGTACTGGCGCTGGGCGGCAGTCGTCTGACCCAGGCGGCAGATAAAACGGCGGAACCGCTGGCGGTCGCCAAGGATGAACGCTGGCAGAAGCAACCGTTCTACGGCGCGCACCAGGCCGGGATCCTCACGCCGCAGCAAGCGGCGATGATGCTGGTGGCCTTTGACGTGCTGGCCAGCAACAAACAGGATCTGGAGCGGCTGTTTCGGCTGTTGACCAACCGCATTGCGTTTTTGACCACCGGCGGCAAAGCGCCGGAAGTGGATCCCAAGCTGCCACCGCTTGATTCGGGCATCATGGGGCCGGAGATCTACCCGGATAACCTGACCATCACCGTGTCGGTTGGAACCTCGCTGTTTGACGAGCGTTTTGGTCTGCAGGCCCACAAGCCGCTGCGGCTGCAAAAAATGACGCGTTTTCCCAACGACTCGCTGGACGCCAGCCTGTGCCACGGCGATTTGGTGTTGCAGATTTGCGCCAATACCAATGAAACCGTGATCCACGCGCTGCGTGACATTATCAAGCATTCGCCGGATCTGCTCAGCGTGCGCTGGAAGCGAGAAGGGTTTATTTCCGCCCACGCCGCACGTAGCAAGGGCAAAGAAACGCCAATCAACCTGCTGGGCTTTAAAGACGGCACCGCCAACCCGAAAACCGACGATAAACCGCTGATGGATCAGGTGGTGTGGGTGGCCGATAATGCCGGGGAACCGGCATGGGCGGTGGGCGGCAGCTATCAGGCCGCGCGTATTATCCGTTTCCACGTGGAGTTCTGGGATCGCACTCCGTTGCAGGAGCAGCAAACCATCTTCGGCCGCGAAAAGCACAGCGGTGCGCCGCTGGGCATGAAGCATGAACACGACGAGCCGGACTATGAGAAGGATCCCGAAGGGAAGATGATCCCGATGGATGCGCATATCCGCCTGGCAAACCCGCGCACCCCGCAAACTCAGAGTAATTTGTTGCTGCGCCGGGGTTACAGCTATTCGATCGGCGTGTCCAACTCCGGCCAGTTGGAAATGGGGCTGCTGTTCGTCTGCTACCAGGCCGATTTGGAGAAAGGTTTCCTGACGGTGCAAAAACGTCTGAACGGCGAGGCGCTGGAAGAGTACGTCAAACCTATCGGCGGTGGTTATTTCTTTGCGCTGCCAGGGGTCAAAGACAGCAACGACTATCTGGGCAGCGGCTTGCTGAAAGCCTGAGCCTCACTTCACCAGGCGGGGTTTCCCCGCCTTATTTTTGAATCAACAGCCGTTAATTAAAATCAACCCTGGGCTTGCGAAATCGAGAGCTCCGTCTTTAATTAGGCTAACTATTTTCATTTTTTGTTAAAAGCATTAACATATCGGCCATAACGTTCCAAATGGTTCATATTTTCCGATCCCTTTAACGGCATTCTCCTGATGAAAAGCACTCATAAAAACCGGTTGGCGGTTTCAGCTCTGGTTATCCCTGCCTTACTGCCTGTCTGCGCCCTGGCGCAGGACAAGGATAGCGAACAGACCATGGTGGTCACGGCCAAACGCAGCGGCCTATCCGAACTGTCCACCCCGGCTGCCGTCAGCGTGGTGAATGGCGATCAAATCCGTGAGGCCAGGCCGCAGATCAACCTGTCGGAAAGTCTGGGCAGCGTGCCCGGCCTGCAAATTCAGAACCGCCAGAACTACGCGCAGGATCTGCAGCTTTCGGTGCGGGGCTTTGGTGCACGTTCAATGTATGGCGTGCGCGGCGTACGTATTTATGTCGATGGTATTCCTGCCACCATGCCGGATGGTCAGGGCCAGACGTCGAACATTGACCTTAACTCGGTTGAAAAGGTGGAGGTGCTGCGCGGGCCGTTTTCCGCCCTCTACGGCAATGCCTCCGGCGGCATGGTGAATGTGGAAACCGAAACCGGCCAGCAACCTGCGCGCCTTGAAGCCAGTTCGTACTTTGGCAGTTACGGCACCTGGCGTTATGGCGTCAAGGCGACCGGGGCAACCGGCGACGGCACCCACGCCGGTGACGTTAACTACACTATTTCCGGTACCCGGTTCACGACACAGGGCTTTCGCGATCACAGCGGCGCGCAGAAAAACCTCGGCAATGCCAAGCTGGGCGTACGCATCGACGATGTCAGCACCCTGACGCTGTTGTTCAACAGCGTCGATATTCACGCCAATGACCCAGGTGGCCTGACGAACGCGGAATGGCACGATAATCCGCGCCAGGCGCCGCGTGCCGACCAGTACAACACCCGTAAAAGCACTTCGCAGACCCAGGCCGGGTTGCACTATGAGCGCCAGATGGGGGCCGATGACGACCTGAGCATCATGATGTACGCCGGTGAGCGCGAAACCACCCAGTACCAGTCGATCCCGGTTGCGGTGCAGCAGCGTAGCGCCCAGCATCCTGGCGGGGTGATTGACCTGACGCGCCATTATCAGGGGATTGATACCCGCTGGACACACCGCGGTGAGCTGGGCGTACCCTATACCCTGACCGGCGGGTTGGACTATGAAACCATGACCGAGCAGCGTAAAGGCTATGAAAACTTTACCCAGGTTAACGGCGTAACCGAGTTGGGCACCCAGGGGGCGCTGCGCCGCAATGAGCGCAACCTGATGTGGAACCTGGATCCCTATCTGCAAAGTTCGTGGCAGTTGACGCAAAAACTGACGCTGGATGCCGGCATGCGTTACAGCACGGTCAATTTCGACTCCAACGACCACTACGTGACCGGCAGCAACGGTGATGACAGCGGCAACGCCAGCTACCATAAATGGTTGCCGGCAGGCTCGCTGAACTATGCGGTGATGAGCGGCTGGAACCTGTATCTGTCCGCCGGTCGCGGGTTTGAAACCCCGACCATTAACGAACTGTCGTACCGTTCCGGCGATCAGGCTGGGCTAAACTTTGGTTTACAGCCTTCGACCAGTGACACTGTTGAGTTGGGCAGTAAAACCCGCATTGGCAACGGCCTGCTGACCGCCGCAGTATTCCAGACCGACACGCGTAACGAAATTGTGGTGGATGAAAGCAGCAACGGCCGCACCAGCTACAAAAACGCTGGGCAGACCCGCCGACGCGGGCTGGAATTGGCGCTGGATCAGCAATTCGCCTACGATTGGCGAGTGCAGTTGGCCTGGACACTGTTAGACGCGCGTTACCGCGATGATGTGTGCGGCGACAGTCAGTGTTCAGAAGCCAATAAGGTGCCAAGCGGCAACCGTATGCCGGGTATTGCGCGCAATATGGGCTATGCCTCATTGGCCTGGTCCCCACCTGAAGGGTGGTATGCCGGTGCGGAGGTACGTTACATGAGCGATATCGAAGTTAATGATGCCAACACTGAACAGGCTCCGGCCTATACCACCGTGGGTTTAAATACAGGCTATCGTTATCCAATGGGGAACTGGATGCTGAATGTTTTCGGTCGGGTGGATAACCTGTTTGACCGCCAATACGTGGGGTCGGTGATCGTCAATGAAGGTAATGGTCGTTACTACGAACCGGCTCCGGGAAGAAACTGGGGCGGCGGGGTAAGCGTTTCTTATACCTTCGAATAACGCTAAACAGCGTTACCGACGCAATCAAAGAACGGCAGGGCGGGAGCTTTCCCGCCTTTTTTATTTATAAATTTGGGGCGATGTGCAGGTTTTTGTTTGTGCAAAATTTAATCAGGAAACCGAAATGTCATCCGCGTATTTTAATCATAACAGTATGATATCTAACGTGATAAAAATTTTATTGAATGACGTAATCGGCGTGATATAGTGTTCTTGCGGCGCCTAAAAACAAAAAAGATTAAATTTTTTTACATTTTAGCAACGTGCGCGGTTTGAATGTCATTATACTGTAATCATCTGGCGGTAGTTTTCACAAGGTGCACAGCTCGAAGCTGTAAATAACACTGCGGGGATCGCTAATGGTAAAGTCCTTGGTTGGGCTAGAAAGAAAAAATAACAGTTCTTCCCTGATGACTCGTTGTAACGAGGGCACTCTCTCCGACTTTCTTTTTCTGACCAGACCGCACTCCCGTTATCACAAATTCCTGTCACTTTTCTCTCTCGTTTTAATTATGCAATCGCGTTGTCCCGTGAAAAATCGGCGTGCCGAAATGCCCGTCGGATATTCACTTTTTCTATTGGCTATCGTCGGCTCAAAAGGGAGCCAAACCCGCATCTGTATGTGAAACATAATCGCACGGCCAGGCCGTTGCGGTAGGTGAAACAAACTGTAAGGTGCCACTATGAGACAAAAAGCAGTGATCAAAGCACGTCGTGAAGCGAAACGCGTTATTCGCCGTGACGCTCGTAGTCATCGCCAGCTGGAAGAAGAGTCCGTAACCTCGCTGGTACAAATGGGTGGTGTTGAGTCTATCGGCATGGCACGTGACAAGCGCGATAGCTCCCCCATTCTGGCTCGAACCGAAGCTCAGGGTCATTACTTAATAGCCATAGACAAGAAGCAGTTGATATTTGCCACCGGTGAAGCCGGCTGCGGCAAAACATTTATCAGCGCTGCGAAAGCGGCCGAAGCCCTTATACATAAAGAAGTGGATCGGATTATCGTTACTCGTCCGGTTCTACAGGCGGATGAAGACCTCGGTTTCTTGCCGGGGGATATCTCTGAGAAATTCGCCCCTTATTTCCGACCGGTGTATGACATTCTGGTGCGCCGTTTAGGATCGTCCTTTATGCAATACTGCCTGCGTCCGGAAATCGGCAAGGTGGAGATCGCGCCTTTCGCTTATATGCGCGGGCGTACTTTCGAAAATGCGGTGGTTATTCTGGATGAAGCCCAGAACGTTACCGCCAGCCAAATGAAGATGTTCCTGACCCGTCTGGGTGAGAACGTCACGGTCATCGTCAATGGTGACATCACCCAGTGCGACTTGCCGCGCGGCGTGAAGTCCGGCCTCAGCGATGCGATGGAGCGCTTCGAAGAGGATGAAATGATCGGCATCATCCGCTTTGATAAACAAGACTGCGTCC
This sequence comes from Serratia sp. GW822-FHT06E05, assembly GCF_058799445.1. Classification (NCBI taxonomy): domain Bacteria; kingdom Pseudomonadati; phylum Pseudomonadota; class Gammaproteobacteria; order Enterobacterales; family Yersiniaceae; genus Serratia; species Serratia sp. GW822-FHT06E05. The sequence goes on along the minus strand of NZ_JBXALM010000002.1, from coordinate 255,048 downwards.
GCTCCGCCTTGTGCCAGCGTACGCTCAACGCCTACAGTTAACACCTGCCCGTTCACAAAAGGCCGCCTCGGCGGCCTTAGTCTGATGACAAACACCCGAAAAGCGTGGTTTTCGGGTGTTTGGGGTAAATCAGAAGAGATAATCCTTTGTTTTTATTAGTCCCCAGATCGGGACTTTTAACTGCAAAGGACTTTGTCAGCAACCTGAGGCCGCCTCGGCGGCCTTTTTCTTGCCTTGAATATCAGCGCAGCCGCAACATTAAAACCAAGGGTATTGGCTCATGACGCCGGCGTAAAACAGCATTCGGCCACCAATACAGGCTGAGAGCAGCGTCAGCATCAGTGCGCCCGCCACGCCAACGTTCAGAACCGGCCGTTGGTACAGATAGGCCGCCAATCCGCTGCCGGTAATCAGCGCGCCAAAAATAAGCCACCCCATTAGACCCGAGCCAAAAACGGTGACGGCGCTGGCGAGCATTTTCCCTTGTTGGTTGAACCCGGCGCTGTAGCCCAGGATCACGACTAACAGCAATACCACGCCGCATAAAATGCCTGTCGGCAACGCGACGGGGAGCCACCTTTCGCGATCATTTTGAGCCGCATTGAACACGCTGAGCCGCAGCCCAAGGGTGGTAAACCCCAGCAGCAGGGCCGTGGCGATAAAACCGAGGTGGGTGAGCGGCGAATGCCACAGAGGGTGACTCGCCATCTGGTAATAAACCTGTGCGGAAACCAGGATAGCAGCCACACCCGCGCCCGATGCCAGCAGGCTAACCTGGCGAATCAGCCTGGGGTTTGAGTTAAAGCGAAACATCATGGCGGCCCAGATGACGACCACCGCGTTCAGCAAGGCGAAAGCGATGACTTCCCGGCTGAGCCAGGAATGGCCGATCCCCAGAATCGCTCGATAGGCGCCGGTGGGTGAACCCAGATGCAACAGCGACAGCACGGAGCCGAGGATATTGATCGCCACAATCCCTAACGCCAGCTGTCGCAGGACATTTAAGCGCTTTTCGTCGCTTAGCCAGCTCGGCTGCGCCAGAATCAATACCGTGATGGCTACGATAGTGCCGACCGCCCACTGACAAAACACGGTAAAAAAGACCAAGGGAAGTTCATATTCAGACATGGGCTATTCCTTATCACCGGCGGGAATAATGACGATATTGGGCTGACTGATTCGATGATCCGGCAGTGAGTAGCGGGTCTCGATACGCGTCAGGTCAGCGGAATGGCGAGCGCGCAGTTCGTCAATATCGCCAAACTGCAGCACACCGGCCGGGCAGGACGCGACGCAGCGGGGCAGCAGCCCTTCATCCAGGCGTTCAGCACACAGATTGCACTTACTGGTTTTTCCTTCGACGGGATCAAATACCGGCGCATTATAAGGGCAAGCCATAATGCACATCCGGCAACCAATACATTTGTCATGATCCTGCACGACAATGCCGTCAGGTCGCTTGCTGTAGGTATCCGCCGGGCAGACTTTCATGCACTGCGGATCGTCGCAGTGGTTGCATGACATCGAGATAAACGCCATCGCGTTCGGGGCGTCAAAGTGAAATTCTCTGACCCGCCGCCACAGCACGCCAGCCGGGGTGGCATTTTCAGATTTGCAGGCCATCGAGCAGGTTTTGCAGCCATAACAGCCGCGCATATCGACTAAAAATCCATATTGTCTGACCATGGTTATGCCTCCGCCCGGACGTCGACCAGGGTACTGTTACAGCAATGACCGTTGCCCAGCACTTCCGCATGGTCGTTGGTGACGTGGCTGCTGCTGCCGCCTTGCTGTTCCCACCAGCCGTTATCCAGGCATACCACGCCGCGTTTGATTTGACGCGTTACCACCGCCAATGCCCGGTGTTCTCCACGGTGATTAAAAGCAATCGCCCATTCACCGTTCCTGATATGGCGGCTGGCGGCATCATCCGGATGGATCATGATATTGGGCTGATTGCGCTGCACCTCGAGGATCCATTCATTCATGCCGTGGCTGGAGTGGATGCTGCGCGCCAGCTTGCGCTGAACGGCCATTAATGGATATGTTTTCGCCAACTCCGGCGAACCTTTCGGCGACTCTTTCACCTGCATATAGGTCACAATCGGCGGGAAATCTTTCTTCTGCCACTCTTCGATAAAGAAGTGGGCCTTTTTGGTCGGAGTGCGAAAAATACCGTCTTTGAACGGGATCCACGGCGTGGGGGCTGGTTTAATCGGTCCTTTACGTAGCTGTTCGATAGTGAGGCCGGTTCCGGCCAAACAGTTTTCTATATAGTGTTCGATCGGCTGGTTAAACACCTCGCCGAAGCCGAAGCGTTCCGCCAACCGGGCAAAAATCCAGTAATCCGGTTTGGCCTCCGCCACCGGTTCTACCGCCTTTTCCATCAGTTGGACATAGTGGCTGCGAACGCCGGCCATTAGGCTGAGATCTTCAAAGATGGTGGTGACCGGCAACACCAGATCGGCATACAGCGTGGTGGAACTCATCAGGTTATCGGCCACGACGACAAACGGCACCTTCTTCAGGGCTTTCTTCACCATATTGGTGTTGGGTAACTGGGTCAGCGCGCCCATGGTCATGATCCACCAAAAGTTAATCGGGTGAGGGCGATCGTTGACAATCCACTCGCCGGTTTTGGCGACCGGTATCGGCGGAATTTTTTGTACGTTGGGTGCCGGAGGCAGCGGCGGACTGAACTTCATCATTTGTTTGGCGCCGCCCGCGTCGCAGACTCCGCCACCGGCTTTGCCCATATTGCCGGTCAGCAGCGACAGATAAAACTGGCTTGCCGCCACGTAGGTGCCGAATTCGGTGCGCTGAGCGCCGGACATGTTCTGTACGATCATCGAAGGTGTATTGCTGGCATATTCACGCGCCAAACGGAGCAGGGTGGCCGCCGGGATGTCGGTTTCCGCCGCCACTTTCTCGACGGTCCAGGGAGCCGACTCCTGACGGATCAGTTCAAATACCGTGGTATAAGCCGCATCGGCAGGCAATTCGGCCTGGGTGAGCGCCGGGACGATGGTGGGTGTGTCATGGCGCACCAGACGGCGGCTCAGGGTGTCGTACACCAGATAGCTTTCTTTGTCCTGCGGATCTTCTCTGAGCTGTTTTTGCTGGGGGTTCACCAGATAAACGGCCCCGGTGTGTCGTCGCAGGAAGTCAGCGTCGTAGCGCTGTTCATCGATGATGATTTTGATCATTCCCAATGCCAACGCGGTGTCGGTGCCGGGAACGATAGGGATCCACTCATCGGCCTTGGCGGCGGTTTCGTTAAAGCGGGGATCGATCACCACCAGCCGCGCGCCTCTTTCCTGCGCCTTAATATATTCTTTGAAATAGGCCTGCATGGTCACGGCCGGATTATTGCCCCAGCACAGAATGTAGCGGCTGTCGGCAATGGTGTCGCGCATATCTGCGTAGCGCAGGCCAAGCATCGGGATCATGGCGGCGGTCACCGCAGAGCAGCATAAGGAACCGGAGCGTTTTGTCGCCCCGCCGAGGTAATCAAAGAAGGCTTTCCCCATGTCGTTTTTAATGGAATCCATATTTCCGGCATGGCTTGAAATTAACAGGCCTTTATTACCGTGACTGGCAAGAGTATTACGGATATTAAGTTCAACCAGATCGAGCGCCTCATCCCAGGATATGGGTTTGAATTTCCCTTCACCTTTTTCGCCCACCCGAAGCAAAGGCGTTTTAACCCGCTGTTGGTGATAGACCCATTTGGTCCGGCTGATGCCGCGCAGGCAGCATTTGACGTTAAAATCTTTGCTGGCTTCTATTTTTTTGAGCTCCCCCTGATAGACATAAGCCGTTAAATTACAATGTAAACACTCCATCGCGCAGGTTGAACGAAACGTCTGGTAGTCACTGAGTTTGAGACGCACCCGGGGCAGGGGTTTGCCCTTGTCCATTGCCATGGAAAATACGCAGGGCGATATGCTGGCCAGCCCAATCACGCCAAGCCCTTTTAACAAGGTTCGGCGATTCATTCTGATGTCAGATATATTTTTCATGATGTATTCCGTACGTATTATTTGTTTTTATTATTGTTTAATGGCTTGCCTTGGGATTAATCAGGCCCCCTGAGTTAATCATGGTTGAATTGCTGCACACTGATCAAAATCAAATTAGTCATTTATTATTCTGGAGTGAATAACGGATATCGTTAATAACCCAAGCCTGAAATACCCGCTTATTTTTATATCAAAGGCTATTTTATCTAACCCGGAGGGCGGGCAGTCATCGGTTTGGGCGCCAACCAGCAAATCGACAGAGGGCAAGCGGTTCCCGCCCATAACGCCGGCTCGTTTAGCCTTTGTGTAAACTATTGTGGTTTTTTGTATAGATTTTTGTTGGTTTAGCGTTAATGCTTAGGGGTGTTCCAGACGGGCGCAACAACTTATTGGCCTAAAGGAAATATCTGGGGTGCACGCCGGATGGGCGTGCAAGGTATTGGGATCTTCAATGCGGTTCAATCATGAAATATATTATTTTACTTCTATTTATTTTATGCGTTGTGTATGTCCATTACCGTGGGCGGGTGCGTTACACCTTCTGGCGGCAGCTCTCCGATCATTCCACATTTACTGCTCCGCTGAACGTTTTCATGTACCTGTTTTCACGCGTACCGACCACGCCCTATCTGCAGCCGGAGCAATTCCCGGAATTGCAGGCGCTGCGGGATAACTGGCAAAGCATCCGCGATGAAGGTCGGCAGCTGATGGCTATCCAGCAGATTAAAGCCTCGGACCAATATAATGATGCCGGTTTCAATTCGTTCTTCAAAACCGGCTGGAAGCGCTTCTATTTGAAGTGGTATGAAGACAACCACCCGTCGGCGATGAGCCTGTGCCCGCAGACTACCGCACTGTTGCGCAGCCTGCCTTCGGTCAAGGCTGCGATGTTTGCCGAACTGCCGGATGGCAGCCGCCTGCCACGCCACCGCGATCCCTACGCCGGTTCACTGCGTTACCATCTGGGGCTGATCACACCGAATGATGACCGTTGCTTTATCGAGGTGGATGGCGAACGCTACAGCTGGCGCGACGGGGAGGCGGTGATGTTCGACGAAACCTACCTGCATTACGCCGAAAATCAGAGTGGGCAGAACCGGTTGATTCTGTTTTGCGATATTGAGCGACCGATGCGTTTCCGCTGGGCACAGGGCATTAACCACTGGCTGGGGCGCAACCTGATGAGCGCGGCTACCGCACCCAATGAAGAGGGCGATCGTACCGGTGGCGTCAACAAGTTGTTCAAGTATATCTATGCGGTACGCAAGGTGGGGAAACGGCTGAAGGCGTGGAACCGAACCGGGTACTACATCATTAAATGGATTTTGTTTGGCGGTATCGCGGCGGGTATTTTTTTCGCGATTTAAAAAGGGAGGGCGCTACGAAAGCGCCCTCCGGCAATCAGGCAAAAATGGTCATCATATAGGCGGCAAACAGCGCCAGGTGCGCGGTGCCGTTCAGCACGTTGGTTCTGCCGGTCGAGAATGACAGCTGGCACAGCAGCAACACGGTCAGCATCACGACGATATGCGGCGTCTGCAGGCCGAAAATCAGCGTTTGACCAGTCAGGGTGGCGATGATGGTTACCGCCGGTACCGTCAGTGAAATGGTCGCCAGTACCGAGCCGAAGAACAGGTTCATCGCACGTTGAACCTGATTGTTCAACACCGCACGCAGTGCCCCCAGGCCTTCTGGCGACAGGATCAACAGCGCGACCAGGAAGCCGGTAAACTGCGCAGGAGCATTCACCTTGGTCAGCAAACCTTCCAACGGGTTGGCGTTGAACTTGGTCACGGCGATCACCGCAATCAAATGCACCACCAGCCAGCCGGCATGCCAGGCACTGCTGTGCGAAGACGGTTTGCCGTGGTGCGGGTCACCGTCGTCATCTTCGTGCTCGTAGACAAACAGGCTCTGGTGGGTTTTGGTCTGGATCACCAGGAACACGCCGTACATGGCGGCGGAAATCACCGCGACCAGCAGCGCCTGCCCAGTGCTGAAGTTGCCGCCCGGCAGCGCACTGGGGAACACCAGTACGATCACCGCCAGCGGGAAAATCGCCATCAGATACTGTTTGATACCGCCCAGATTGACGTATTGGGTGGCGAATTTGCGACCGCCCAGCAATAAAGCGAAGCCCACCAGACCGGCGCTGACAATCATAATGATGGAGTAAAGCGTATCGCGCATCAGTGCCGGTGCGGCGTCGCCGGTGGCCATCAACGCAGAAATCAGGCTCACTTCCAGAATAACCACCGACAGGCTGAGGATCAGCGAGCCATAGGGTTCACCCAGACGGTGAGCCAGCACGTCGGCGTGGCGCACAACGCTGAACGCGCTGCTGAGAATACCGACCAGGGCAATGATGTTAATGCCGACGATCAGCGGGAAATTGCTGGTACTGCCCCACAGGTTCAACACCACCAAGGCGGCGATGGGGAAAAGCAGCGAGTACTCAGTGTGGCGGGATTTGGATCGGCCAGGATCGTTTTGCGACTTCATTTCGATGGTACTCCTTCTCAAACAGCGTGGTCCCGTCATCGCTGACTGCCGTTAAGGGCAATTATGCGCATCCAGAATGTATTTATATTTAATAATAATAGGATACACCCGCAGGCTTGTGCCGGGGAATGATGTGATGTTGTTTTACTTGTAAAAGCAAAAGCTTGCTTTCTGTGACTAGGTTAACAAAAAAACCGCATTGGATGCGGTTTTATTTACTTACTTTTACGTAGTGAGATGAGTTTTCTTCATTAACGGCACATAAATTGCAGTTTGTAGCTGCGCTGCTTGATTAATAAAGGGGAAAATCACAGTCAATCGTCAATATTGTCCATGATTTCATGCCGTTTATTATGATAACCCTCTTCGTTTAACCCCTCACGCCAGTAAGGTACGGCATAAAGCTGATTACGGTCACATTGGCGCTCGCGGCGCAGGTAACGGCGCAGGTCAACCACCAAACGATCTTCCCCGGCCAGCCAATACTGGATTTTTGTCTCAGGTAGCGGCAATGAGCAAAATTGCGTCACCAACTCGGCGGTTTTTTCGGTGCCGCCGATAATCCAGCTCAGTTCGAAGCCTGCCGGTTTTTTCAGATCGATAACGTCAGCCGCAGTGTCGACGCGGATAAAGGCGTGGCCTTCGCTACGTGCCGGTAACCCTTCCAGCAAGGCCGCCAGCGCGGGCAAGGAGGAAGGATCGCCGGCCAGACAGTAGAAATCGGCCTCTGGCAGCATAGGTTTAGGACCGCCCGGGTTACTGATGCCGATTTTATCGCCTGCTTTGGCCGATCGCGCAAAGTTAACCGCCGGGCCGCTGTGATCGTGAATGGCGAATTCAATGTCGACTTCCGCCAGCTGCGGGCGTACTGCGCGAATCGAATAGGTGCGGACAATCGGACGAACCGCATCGGCCGCCCAGCGAGGGCCGTTTTCGGTCAGCGTCGGCAGGTCCGGCTGCGTCTGGCCTTCGAGCGGCAGGAAAACCTTGATGTGCGCGGCGGCGGCGTTTGCCGGGTAATAACGCAGGTCCGGGGCGGTGAAAGTGATGCGGCGCAGGTGCGGGGTAACATCGCGAATCGCGCTGACAGCAATCAGGTAGGGTGCGCGTGAGCGTGGGGCTTCGGTAGTCACGGGGTTCTCCTTATGTTCATTTGGCGAGGAGTATAACATGCCATGTGATAATGAGAATTGTTTGCTAATTGAGGCGGGCGGGGGTGTCATCTAAGCTTAAGGTTCACTGAATATCTGCGGGAGGAAATGATGCCCTACAACAGCACAAATGCCTTGCCGGACAACGTCAAACACGTGTTGCCGGCCCATGCGCAAGAGATCTATAAGGAAGCTTTTAACAGCGCCTGGGATCAATATAGCGATCCAGATGACCGGCGCGGCGACGATAGCCGAGAGGAAACCGCCCACAAGGTAGCCTGGGCGGCGGTGAAGCAAAGCTACCGCAAAGGTGATGACGACCACTGGCACAAAAAGTAAGGCGCTCCCCGGCGCCTTTGTGCGCCGGTAAATCATGAAATCCGAACCTATTACGCGGGCAATTAATATTATTGCTGCTGAGTACAAATACTTTTTCACTTTAAAGCTCTTTTGAAACTTGATTGCTCACTGAGAAAAGAATAAGGTCATTATTATCGCGGGAAGATTATTGTATTAATATAATTCCGCACTTAATAAATAAGATTGAACAGTGGCGAGGGAGTATGGGCAATCCTATTCCCGGGAGGTTGTTAAGGTGTTAACGCGAGATTTTCTGCAAAATGCGGATTGCAAAACTGCATTCGGCACCATTGAGGAGTCGCTGTTACTGACATCAGAGCAGCGGGCGGCCTCGTTGGATTGTACTTTATCCCGTCGGCCGGATAACAGCCCGGTGTGGGTCTTCGGCTACGGTTCACTGATGTGGAACCCGGTGTTTGAATCCGAAGAGGTGCGGCCGGCCACGCTGCAAGGCTGGCACCGCGCCTTCTGTTTGCGGCTTACCGCCGGGCGCGGCACCCTGCACCAGCCGGGGCGGATGCTGGCGTTAAAAGAGGGCGGCCATACCACCGGTCTTGCGTTTCGCCTGCCGGAAGCCAAGCTACGCGAAGAGCTGGAACTGCTGTGGAAACGCGAAATGGTCACCGGCTGTTATTTGCCGACCTGGTGCGATCTCACCTTGGCAGACGGTGAAGTGGTGACCGCGCTGGTGTTTGTCATGAACCCGCAGCACCCGCTGTTTGAAGAAGATACCAGCCATCAGGTGATAGCCCCCCTGATCGCCAGCGCCAGCGGGCCGCTGGGAACTAACGCCCAGTACCTGTTCTCGCTGGATAACGAGCTGAAAAACCACGGTATGCAGGACGACTGTATTGGCGATTTGGTCAGCTACGTGCAGCAATGGCTGCAGCAAAATACCTCCGGCCCTATCGGCGGAGAGGCAACTGCCTGATCCCGCTCATATGACGCTTTCGATAGGCTCAGCTTGCTGAGCCTTTTTTGTTTATATATCTAATGCCTATATTTAATAACTTTATTTTGCATAAGCATTTAATCCACATTTTCAAAGTGGATATTTATGTTGTTAATTTTAAAGCTATTCGATAATTTAAGATTAAAAAACAGCAAATTTGCAATGGTGAAAAATTCACTTAGCATGAAAATGCATAACTAAAGGTTATTTCTTATTTGTCCCCTCCCGCCAGACTCCGTATCACTGGTGTTAACAATATTGCTCGTCAGGGGGAGTGGATGAACTTTCAACAATTAAAAATTATTCGGGAATCGGCGCGTTGCAACTACAACCTGACCGAGGTGGCCAATACTTTATTTACCTCGCAGTCTGGGGTCAGTCGTCATATTCGGGAACTGGAAGAAGAACTGGGCATTGAGATATTTATCCGCCGCGGCAAGCGTTTATTGGGCATGACCGAACCGGGTAAAGAGCTGTTGGTGGTGGCGGAACGCATCCTGAATGATGCCAATAATATCCGCCGACTGGCGGATGTGTTCAGCAGCAACGACACCGGCCAGCTGCATATTGCGACCACCCATACGCAGGCGCGTTACAGCCTGCCGGGAGTGATTAAGGAGTTTCGTGCGCTGTACCCGCGGGTAAGGGTGGTGCTGAACCAGGGCAGTCCGGAAGAAATCGTCGCGATGCTGGCCTCGGGCGAAGCCGATATCGGCATTGCCAGTGAACGGCTGATGAGCGATGAATCTCTTGCGGCGTTCCCTTACTACCGCTGGCATCACACCATCCTGGTACCGGAAGGGCACGAACTGACCCGGCAACCGCAGGTGACGCTGGAAATGCTCAGTACCTTACCGTTGATAACCTATCGCCAGGGCATTACCGGTCGCTCGCGGCTGGATAGCGCGTTCAAAGCCGCCGGGCTGACGCCGGACATTGCCCTAAGCGCTCAGGATTCCGACGTAATAAAAACCTATGTCGAGCTGGGGTTGGGGGTCGGCGTACTGGCGGACATGTCATATGAGAAAGAGCGCGATCATGGGCTGGTCAGCCTTAACGCCGAGCACCTGTTCGAGCCCAATACCGTGTGGTTAGGTTTGAAACGCAGTCAGTTACAACGTAACTATGCCTGGCAGTTTATCCAGCTGTGCAACCCGACGCTGTCACTGACGGAAATCAAAGACAAGGTGTTCTCTTCACAGCTGGAAACGGTGATCGATTATCAGATTTGATCGGCATGTGAAAATAACGGGCCGGGCTTGCTGCCCGGCATTTGACGATGCTAGAGCTGTTTTCTCAACAGTTTTCTGACCATACGGCGTTTACTTTTTTGCACTGGGCCAATGAGTTCTAAAATGGGGATTTCTTCTGGGGACGGAGGGTTCGCCATTTGCCAGTGGAGATGTTGTTTCAAAATTTCGATCGCAATTTCTTTTTCTTCTTGAATAGTTAGCGTTGGGTCGTTCAGGCCTTGTCCTTCATGTTGATCTCCTTTTTGAACGTTATTTGTACACACCTTATCACGTAGGGATTTGACGCTGAATATTTCTAGGGCGAAGTATGTATTCTCTCAGGGCGATGAAATCCGTTATGCAATTCATGGTGCCGGGCACCACGGTGAATGACGCATGGCGGGTATAAAGCTCGAGTAGCCGATTGTTTAGGGCGTTACCGATCAGTATGTCGGGAAGGGTTGTAGATATCAGCCCTTGCGCGTGCAGATTCACGCCATAAAAATAGAGGGTGTGTTCAGGATTGAACACGGTGATTGCGCCGCACATCGCAGAACCTCGCCTGCTTAATAATCAAAATCTCAGCTATAGACAGAAAAAGAATATCTATAGTTATTTAAGTACCTTCGCCTGCCGAGAGCTCTCACATACACTCGCGAAATTACTATAAATTCCATCCGCTTGGAGAGTTTTGATGAAAGCGTTCGTTCCCTCTTTGGTGTTTTTGGCCGTGGCGGCCAGTTTCAACGCACAGGCAGCAACCCCGGCAAACACGTTGGTGATTGCCCAGTCCATCGATGACGTGGTCAGTTTTGATCCGGCCCAGGGTTTTGAGTTAACCACGGTGCAGTCATTCAACAGTCTCTACCAGCGGCTGATCCAGTCCGATCCCAAAAATCCTATCGAACTCAAACCGACGCTGGCCAGCGAATGGCAGGCGGGCAGCGATAACCGCAGCCTGACCTTCACTCTGCGGCCGGATGCCAAATTTTCCAGCGGCAATCCGCAGCGCCCGGAAGACGTGATTTTCTCACTGTCGCGGGTAGTGAAACTGAATCTGGAACCCTCGTTTATCCTCACCCAGTTGGGCTGGGACGCCAAGAACGTCGACCAGCACCTGACCAAGGTGGATGATCAACGGGTCAAAATAAGCTGGAGCGAAAACGTCAGCCCGGCCTTTGTGCTTAGCCTGCTTTCGGCGCCGGTGTCTTCTATTGTCGATGCCAAAGAAGCCTTGTCGCACCAGCAGGGGGATGACCTGGGTCACCAATGGCTGAACAGCCATTCCGCCGGCAGCGGCCCGTATAAAATTCGCACCTACGTACCGCACGAAGTTGTAGTGCTCGACGCCAACCCAAGTTCGCCGGAAGGCGCCCCGACGCTGAAGACTATCCTGATCAAGAACGTGCCGGATCCGGCGGCGCGTCGGTTGCTGATCGAACAGGGCGACGCCGATATCGCGCGTAATCTGGGGGCAGATCAGATGGCGGCGCTGAAAGGCAAGCCGGGCGTCAAGCCGTTGGCCATCCCTTACGCCTCACTTTATTTCCTGCAGTTCAACGCCAAGGCGTCACCGGCGCTGGGCAACCCGGCGTTCTGGGAAGCCGCGCGTTGGTTGTTCGACTATAAAGGCATTGCTGACGATCTGCTGAAGGGCCAGTTCCAGACCCATCAGGCGTTTCTGCCGGAAGGTTATCTGGGCGCGCTGAAAAATCGCCCATACAGTTTTAACCCGCAAAAGGCCAAAGAGATCCTGGCGAAGGCCGGCCTGACCAACGTCAGCTTCAAGCTGGACGTCAACAATCAGCCGCCGTACCTGGATATCGCGCAGGCCTTGCAAGCCAGCTTTGCCCAGGGTGGGGTGAAGGTGGAACTGGTGCCGGGCCTCAGCGCGCAGGTTTCCACCAAGGTGAAATCCCTGAACTATGACGCGACCCTGACCTCCTGGGGGCCAGATTATTTTGACCCGAACACCAACGCCGCCGCCTTTGCCTATAACCCGGAAGACGGCAGCAAAACGCTGGCCTGGCGCGCCAACTGGCAGATCCCTGCGCTAAGCAAGCTGACGCTGGCAGCCACGGCGGAAAACGACACTGCCAAACGGGTTGCGGATTATCAACAGCTACAGCAGGCCGTGCAGCAGAGTTCGCCGTTTGTCATCGGCCTGCAGGCTCGCAGCCTGATTGCGGTGCGTGACAACCTGAAAGGCTACGAGCAGGGCATCAACCCTGACATGGTGTTCTACAGCAAGGTCAGCAAGTAATGATAAGCCGTACCGCTTCCGCCGGGTTCGCCCGGCACAGTTGGCGTTGGGGACGCCGGCTGCTTACCGGCTTGCTGTCATTGGCGCTGACGCTGCTTGGGCTACTGCTGTTCACCTTTATGCTCTCGCATCTGGCGCCGATCGATCCTACGTTGCAGATCGCCGGCGATCATGCCAGCGAGGCCACCTACGCACAGGTCCGTCACGACCTGGGGCTGGATCAGCCGTTGCCGGTGCAGTTCTGGCGCTATCTGGTGCACCTGGCGCACGGGGATATGGGGATATCGCGCATTACCGCCCAGCCGGTGCTGAGCGATCTGTTACGTACCTTCCCGGCCACGGTGGAGCTGGCGACCTGCGCCATTATCCTCGGTGCGTTCGGCGGCATTACGCTGGCGTTTTTGGCGGTGATAAAACCGGGCAGTTGGCTGGATAACGCCGCGCGCCTGCTGTCGCTGATCGGCTATTCGGTGCCGATTTTCTGGCTCAGTCTGCTGGGGCTGCTGCTGTTTTACGCCACGCTGCACTGGTCGGCGGGGCCGGGGCGGCTGGACGATATCTACCTTTACAGCATGGAACCGCGCAGCGGATTTGTGCTGATCGACACCTGGCTGTCCGGCGATCGCGACATGTTCTACAACGCCATCAGTCACCTGTGGTTACCGGTGGTGGCGTTGGCGCTGTTGTCGATGGCGGGTATCACCCGCTTGCTGCGGGCGGCGATGCTGGAAGAGTGCAATAAAGAGTACGTTACCCTGGCGCGATCCAAGGGGGCCAGCCGTACGCGTATTTTGGTGCGACACGTATTTCCCAACGTGCTCGGCACGCTGATCACCGTTCTCTCCCTGTCCTATGCCAGCCTGCTGGAAGGGGCGGTGCTGACCGAAACGGTGTTTGCCTGGCCGGGCGTGGGGCGTTACCTGACCACCGCGCTGTTTGCCGCCGATACCCCGGCCATTCTTGGCGCTACCTTGCTGATTGGCACCTGCTTTGTGGTGTTGAACGCGCTGGCCGATGCGCTGACCTATTTAGTGGACCCGCGAACCCGATGAGCCAATATCTTTCTGAACATGAACCCCAGAGCGAGCCTGCGGTCGGCTACCGCCAGCGCGGCAAACTCACCACGCTGACGCTCGGGGCGACGCTGGTGGCTGTGCTGATCCTGACCGCGCTGCTGGCTCCCTGGCTGGCGCCTTTCGACCCTAACTTGCAACACATCGAACTGCGCCTGTTGCCGCCGTCCTCCGGGCATTGGCTGGGGACCGACGGCTTTGGTCGCGACCTGTTATCGCGCGTGATTTATGGTGCACGGCCAACGTTGATCCTGGTGTCGTTAATCCTGCTGCTGACCATCCCGATTGGGCTGTTGGTGGGCATCAGCGCCGGTTATCTCGGCGGCTGGGTCGAGCGTATTCTGATGCGCGTCACCGATATTTTTCTGTCATTGCCCAGCCTGGTGATTGCGCTGGCCTTTGTCGCGGTATTGGGGCCGGGGCTGATGAACGGCGCACTGGCGCTGGCCTTGACCAGTTGGCCGGCTTTTGCCCGACAAGCCCGGGCGGAAACGCTGGCGCTGCGTCGCAGTGACTATCTGGCGGCGGCGCGTATGCAGGGCATCGGTGGGCTGCGGCTGATGGCGGGACATATTTTACCCCTGTGCCTGCCAAGCGCAGTGGTGCGTGCGGCGCTGAGCTTGGGCGGAATAATTCTTTCCGCCGCGGGATTGGGCTTTCTCGGCATGGGCGTGGCCCCGCCGACCGCCGAGTGGGGCTCGATGGTGGCCGAGGGTAGCAAAGTGATTTTTGATCAGTGGTGGGTCGCCGCTGCACCGGGCGGGGCTATTCTGTTTGCCAGCCTGGCCTTTAACCTGCTGGGCGATGGCCTGCGCGATAAAATGGATCCTCGTCATGGACATTGATAACCCATTATTGACCGTCGAACGCCTGTCGGTGCTATTACCGGCCTCGCCACCGTTGGTGAAAGGCATCTCTTTCAGCATGGGGCAGGAGCGGCTGGCGCTGGTGGGGGAGTCCGGTTCCGGCAAATCCCTGACCGCCCGCGCCCTGATGGGGCTGTTGCCACCGCCGTTACAGCTGCAGGCGCAGCGTCTGACGCTGGGCGACGACGATCTGACGCGCTTGAACGAGCGCCAGTGGAACCGGCTGCGCGGGAACAAGGTGGCCATGGTGATGCAGGATCCCAAGCACGCGCTGAATCCAACCCAGCCGATTGGGCGTCAGGTGGAGGAGCCGTTGCTGTTGCATACCCGCCTGGGCCGCGCCGAGCGGCGGGAGAAGGTGCTGGACATGCTGGCGGCGGTTGGCTTGCCCGATCCGCAGGCGCTGAGCCAGCGCTATCCGCATCAGCTGTCCGGCGGCATGGGGCAGCGGGTGATGCTGGCCATCGCATTAATCAACGATCCGCAGCTGTTGATTGCCGACGAACCGACTTCGGCACTGGATCACCAGATGCGCGATCAGGTGTTGCAACTGATCGAAAATCTGGTGGAGCAACGTAATATGGGCCTGATTTTGATCAGTCACGATTTACAGCAGGTGGCGCACTACTGCGAACGGGTGCTGGTGATGTACAAGGGCGAACTGTTGGATCAACTGCCTGCCGATCGTTTGGCCTCCGCCACCCATCCTTACACGCGCACGTTGTGGTCATGTCGGCCAAGCCGCGAGACTCACGGCAAAACGCTGCCGGTCCTGGATCGCGCACTGCTGGAGTCACTGAAATGAGCCTGATTACCCTGGAAAACCTCAGCGTCAGCCACCGCCAGGGCTATGAGATACGCACCGTGGTGCATGATGTCAATCTGCACATCGAACCGGGCGAGTGCTTCGGCCTGGTTGGCCCGTCCGGCTGCGGCAAGTCATCGCTGCTGTGGGTGTTGGCCGGGCTGAATGAAAGCTGGAGCGGCGGTTTTCAACTGCTCGGCCGTGATTTGCAACCGGGCCGTCCTTTTACCGGTGATCTGCGGCGTGAGGTCCAGATGGTATTCCAGGACCCCTATGCCTCGTTACATCCCAAGCACCGATTGCTGCGCACGCTGGCGGAACCCCTAAAGTTGCTGAAAGAGAGCAATATCGAGCAGAAAATCAGCGCCGGTTTTCGCCAGGTGGGGCTGGATCCCAGGCTGTTGGACCGTTATCCGCACCAGCTTTCCGGCGGGCAACGTCAGCGGGTGGCGATCGTGCGCGCGCTGTTGCTGAAACCAAAGCTGTTGTTGCTGGATGAGCCGACTTCGGCACTGGACATGTCGGTGCAGGCGGAAATCCTCAACCTGCTGAACGAGCTGAAGCAGGCGGGCGATCTGACAATGATCCTGGTCAGCCATGATGCCGACGTGATTGACCACATGTGCGATCGTTCCGTGGCGATGGCGCATGGCCGGTTGGTAAACTGAAATCAGCCTGCCGTTCACTCGGCGGGCTTATTCATCTGCGTAATAAATAAAGCAATTTATAGTCGTTCTTCTGCTAAGTCGCTGCCCCTACACTCGCCAAATAACGCATCCGCGTGATTCTGGAGAGTGCATCAATGAAACGGCTAATCCCAACGTTATTGTTCAGTGCCCTGGCGGCGAGCTTCGGCGCACAGGCCGCCACCCCGAAAGACACGCTGGTGGTGGTCAGTTCGCTGGAAGGCATCATCAGTCTCGATCCTGCCGAAAGCTTTGAAACCGTCAGTTCGGCCAACCTGGTCAATCTGTATCAGCGCCTGCTGACACCGGATCGCACCACGCCGGAAAAGCTGGCGCCGGAACTGGCCAGCAGTTGGCAAACGGGGGCAGACGGCCACAGTTTGATATTTACCTTGAACGCCAACCAACGGTTTGCCTCCGGCAACCCGGTACGCCCGGAGGATGTGATCTTCTCACTGGTGCGGGCGGTGAAACTGAACAAGGCACCGTCGTTTATCCTTGGTGAGTTCGGCTGGACGCCGGAAAACGTCGAGAGTCAGTTGAAGAAACTGGGCGATAACCAGGTGCAGCTAAGCTGGTCGGCCAATATAGGCAGTGGGCTGGCGCTGCGGCTGTTAACCGCGCCGGTGGCGTCGATAGTCGATGAAAAGCTGCTCAGCCAGCACGGTCAGCAGGGGGACTTCGGCAATGCCTGGCTGCGTTCGAACTCAGCCGGTGCCGGCCCTTATCGCGTCAGCAACTATGTACCGCACGAGGCGCTGTTGTTCAGCCGCAACGATTACGCTCAACCGCAGGCCAAGCTGAAAACGGTGCTGCTGAAAAACGTCAGCGATGCCGGTACCCGCCGTTTATTGCTGCTGAAAGGGGATGCTGACGTGGCCTACGATCTGGGGGCCGATCAATTCAACTCGCTGCGTAACGAAAAGGGCATCAGGATTGAGCAGCGCGATTCGGCCAAAGTCTATTACCTGGGGTTCAATACCGGCAGCAAGCAGGTACCGGCTTTGAGTAATCCGGCCTTGTGGCAGGCGGCACGCTGGCTGGTGGATTACCAGACCATTGCCGACAACCTGTTGAAGGGGCAGTATCGCGTACACCAGGCATTCCTGCCGCTGGGGTTGGATGGCGCCTTGGATAATCAACCTTTTAAGCTCGACGTGGCCAAAGCCAAACAGATTCTGCATGACGCGGGTATCGCCGAAGGAACGCGTATTGATCTGATCGTCATCAACCAGCCGCCGTATACCGATATCGCCCAGGCGCTGCAGGCCAGCTTTGCCAAGGCCGGTTTGCAGTTGGACATTCATCCGGTAGTGGAGAGCGATCTGTGGGGCAAAATGCGCGGCCGTGATTTCCAGGCCATCTTCACCTACTGGGGGGCCGATTATCTGGATCCTAACACCAACGCCAGCGCCTTCGCTTACAACGTGCCGAATGGGCCGAAAACCCTGGCCTGGCGTACGCAATGGAACATCCCGACATTGAGTGCGGAAACCCGTGCAGCCGCGGCAGAGGGGGATGCTGCAACCCGCGCCGCGCGCTACGTTACGCTGCAGCGCGAACTGCAGGCCAGTTCCCCTTACGTTGTGGCCTTACAGGGGCAAACCCTGGTGGCGCTGCGCGATAATGTTAAAGATGCGCATGTGGATATCGCCAACAGCATGCTGTATCTGGATCGCGTGAGTAAGTAGGCCACCCCGGCACCGGTTATTGACCGAAACGACCGATAATGCCCGCACCGCCCTTGGCGTGGCCCTGCAATTTTTCCAACAGCTGTTCGTGGGTTAACCCTGGCCCCAGCGCATGGGGCGGGAGATCGGTGGCGATCAGCACGAAGGTATAGTGGTGCAACCCAGAGCCTGCCGGTGGGCATGGGCCATGATACACCGCGGTACCCGGTGAGTTCTTGCCGCCGACAAAGCCTTTGCCTTGGGTAAGATCGCCTTCAGCGAACCCCTGAGCCGTGGCTGGAATACCGTAGGCCACCAAGTGGCTGGCGCCCAATCCGGCACGGCCCTCGGGATCGGACACCAGCAAGGCGAAGCTGGTAGTGCCCGCCGGCGGGTTGGCCCAGTTCAGCGCAGGTGAAACATTGTCGCCGGTGCAACTGGCGTTGCCCGGGGTGGCCCCGGCATATTTCTGGGCCAGCAGGCCGCCATCCTGAAACGCCGATGAGCTGAGGGTAAAGGTACCGGCAGCCTGCGCCGCGAACGACAGCGAACCGGAAAGTAATGCCGCGCTGAGCGCGAGAGCAGATAAACCACGACCGATCATACAGCCTCCTGTGTTTGGTTAAATAAAGCATAGTGGTGCAGAGACAGGCTCGCTATAACAGCCTGGCCAACAGTCGGCTATAACAGCGCCAACCACGGCATTAATCCGCCATTGGGGTGAAATAAGCTGAAATGAGAGAATTTCCCTTGATGAAGGGCGTGATATCCATGTCGGCCATCGAAAGCAGGGTAAACCAACCGGAAAGCGCCAGATAAAGGCCGAACGGCAGCGGGGCATCTCTGCCGGTGCTGCGGCGTAACTGGGCCAATGTCGCAACGCATAAGCCTGCCATGGCTGCGCCGGTCACCAACATCGGCAGGGCAGACCAGCCGCTCCAGGCGCCCAGGGCCGCCAGCAATTTAAAGTCGCCCTGGCCGATACCCTCCGTTTTCCGCCGAAGGCGATAAAGGGCGTTAAGCCACCATAGCGACAGATAGCCGGCGACGGCCCCGATCACTGCCTCGTCGAGCGAGGTAAAGCAGCCTTGCTGATTGGCCAGCAGCCCAGCCCATAACAGCGGTTGCGTCAGGCGATCCGGTAACAGCCTGTGCCGCCAGTCGATAAGCGCCAGCGCGAGCAGCAGGGTCGCCACCGGCAGCAAGCTGATTCGCTGTAGCGGCGAGAGGCTAAAAGGCAATGCCGCCAGTCCGGCGCAGGCCGCTATCAACATCAGAGTACGGGTTTTTAGCGGCGGCAGGCGTTGCCCCACGTCCTGAGGCACGGAATGCATGAGCCATCTGGCGATGACCGCCGACAGTAACATAGCCACAATAAACAGGCCGCGAAACCAGAGATCCCCCTGCGGATTGTTAAACATGAGCATCCTTGCTGAACTGAAATTAACGTTCAAAATAGCGGCAAAATGGGTTTTACAGCAGAGCAGGTGCCAGGTAATGACGCGCTTTGTGCAGGCGATCGCAAAGCATTATTTATAGCCAAGTAAAATACGCTGAAATTGAGGGTTTTCACGCATAATCAACGTATTACTGTGTTTTATGAAAAGATGAATGCCGATTAATCAGGCAAAATCTGCGATGAAATTTAGTAAATTTATCCTGCCCGACGGCGAATGTTCGGCGCGTTCGGGAATGACCTTTCTTCGCAAAGTAATATCAACCGCTCAGGTGACGTTGTCACAAAATAAACTGAGGTTTATCTGATGGTTTATCATCAGAAACCGATTAGAATTTGGGGTTCATGATGCACTTTGGCGCCCCGGCGCCCGACAGGGCCAATACCCTGGTTGTTCGCTGTGCAAAGGTCGTTGTTCTGCTGCCTGGAGTGGCCGCAGCAAAAAAGGTTTTTCCGCCCACTCTCGGGATGAGGGAACGGTGGTGGTGTAATGACTGACGTTATTCTTAAAGCGTGTAACAGATTGAAAAAAGCCGTTGATTTCCTCTCACTCCCTGCCCGTTTACCGGCGGTGGGTTTGGCGTGGCTGTTGGGCAGCTTGCCGGCTGGTGCCGAATCTCCCCCTGCGCCGCCCTCGGTCAGCCATCAAGCGAACGCAAACGACAACTTGCCCGAGCTGGGGGGCAACGCCTCGAATGACGCAGAGCGAGAGAAAGAGTGGGCCACCATGGCCAAACAGCTGGGTGAGCGTAACCTGAATAATGTCTCCGGCCAGCAGGTGCGAACCCGCGCCGAGAGTTACGCGGTAGGGCAAGCCGGTGAGGTGCTGCAACAACAGGCGCAAGAGCTGCTGTCACCGCTGGGCACCGCCAAACTGTCGCTGGTGATGTCCGACCAGGGGGATTTTTCCGGCAGCAGCGGCCAGCTGTTCAGCCCTCTGTATGACGTTAACGGCTTGCTGACCTACAGCCAGCTCGGTCTGCTGCAGCAAAGCCAAGGTTCATTGGGTAACTTTGGCCTTGGGCAGCGTTGGGTCGCCGGTGATTGGCTGCTGGGCTATAACACGGTGCTCGACAGCGACTTCAAGCGCAATCAAAACCGCGCCAGCCTGGGGGCCGAAGCCTGGGGTGACTTCCTGCGTTTTTCCGCCAATTATTACTATCCGTTATCGGCACTGGCGCAACAGAAGGATAACGCCGAATTTCTCAGTCGTCCGGCAAGCGGTTACGACATCACCACCCAGGGCTACCTGCCGTTTTACCGCCAGATCGGCGGCTCTCTCAGCTACGAGCAGTACTGGGGGGAGAACGTCAACCTGTTTGGCAGCGGTAAAAAACAAAACGACCCGCGCGCCATGCAACTGGGGGTGAATTACACGCCGGTGCCGCTGGTGACGGTGAAAGCACTGCACAAGATGGGGGAAGGCGGGGTGAGCCAGGATCAGGTCGAACTGGCGCTGAGCTATCGCCTTGGTGTACCGCTGGTAAAGCAGATATCCCCGGAGTATGTGGCCCAGGCCAAATCGCTGCGCGGCAGCCGCTATGACAATATCGAACGGAAAAATGTCCCGGTAATGGAATTCCGCCAGCGTAAAACGCTGCAGGTCTTCCTGGCCACGCCGCCCTGGAGCCTGCAACCGGGGGAAACGCTGCCGTTGAAGCTGGAGATTAAAACCACCAATAAAATCACCCGCGTCAGTTGGCAGGGGGATACCCAGGCACTTAGCCTGACGTCGTCGCAAAACAGCAACGATCCACACGGCTGGAGCCTGATTGTGCCGCAGTGGGATGACACGCCGGGGGCGGAAAACCGCTACCGTTTATCGGTCACGTTGGAAGACGACAAGCAGCAATTGGTGACGTCCAACTGGATCCAACTGCAGGTGACGCCGCCGCTGACCGCCTCTTCCGGGGAGGGCGAGGGCTTGCCGCCGCCAAAAACGCTGCAAACGCCCACCATTCCGGCAGAGACCGGGCCGTTGAACGGCGCTGACTAGCCGTTTTTGCCCTGCAGTACCCACACGGCGGCCTCAACGCGCGATTTCAGCTTCATTTTTTTCAACAGGTGTTTGACGTGCACCTTGACGGTACTTTCGGTGATGGTCAGTTTGCGGGCGATCATCTTGTTCGGCAGACCCTGGGCAATCAGTTTGAGAATATCGCGCTCGCGCGGTGTGAGCTGCTGAATATCCCGTTCGGTGCTCGGGCGGTTTTCACGCAGGCTGGCGGCCAGAATGGGGGTTAACGCCTCGCTCAATACCATCTGGCCTGCGGCGGCCTGGTGCAGCGCCTTCAACAGTTCCTCCGGCTCCATGTCTTTTAGCAGGTAGCCGTCTGCGCCGCGTTTTAGCGCGCTGACCACGTCATCTTCGTGATTCGACACGCTAAACACCACAATGCGGCCAGAAAGCGCGGTCATGCGCAGGCGATCCAACGTTTCCAGCCCGTTGATGCCCGGCATATTCAGATCGAGCAGGATCAGGTCAGGATCGTGCTCCTCGGCCAGCGAAACACCTTGTTCACCGTTGCCGGCTTCGGCAATCACCTGCAGGCGCGGGTCCATGCCGATAAGCTGTTTTACGCCGTTGCGTAGCATCGGGTGGTCGTCAATCAATAAAATGGTGGCGGCAGTTTCGGTCGTCATGGTTTCTCCCATTAGTCGATGGCGTGGTTGTCCGGCTTGAATACCACCCGGACTTCGGTGCCGCCGCCGTTGCGGGGCAAAATTTCGCAGCGGCCGTGCAGGCTTTTGGCGCGATCGCGCATGATGATCAGGCCATAGTGATCGGGGCGAAGAGTATCTTGAGGCAGGCCGCAGCCGTTATCGCAGACGCTCAGGGTGACTTCGCCCCGTTGATTGATCACCTGAATGCTCACCTGGCTGGCCTGGGCGTGTTTATGGATATTGCTGAGCGCTTCACGAGCAATCTGTAGCAGGTGGATAGCCTGATAAGTGGGCACGGTGCGCGGCGTCAACTGATAGTCGAGGCTGATGGGAATGCCCAGCCGTTGGCTGAACTCCTGTACCGTCGATTGCAGAGCGGCCAGTAACCCAGGCTCCGTCAGTCGTAGGCGGAAGGTGGTCAGCAGCTCGCGCAGTTGGCGATAGGCAATGTTAAGTTCCTCTCGCATCTGTTGCACCAGCCCCAGGTTGGCGGGGGAAAGCTCCGCACCCTGCATTTGCAGGCAACTGATCTGCATCTTCAGGCACGACAATGACTGGGCAATGGAATCATGCAGTTCACGGGCGATTGCCGCGCGTTCTTCCATCAGCATCAACTGCTGTTGGTGATCAACCTGGCGTTCAATCGCCAGCACACTGGTCAACTGCTCCACCAGGGTATTCATCAACTGCTTATGGTCGTCATTCAGCGGGCGCTGTGGCGCATGTTGCGCGACAATCACCCCATAATCTCCCAGCTTGTCGCTCAGGCTCCAGCTTAGCGATGGGTGGCTGGCATGCTGTTGCTCGTCGTCGTTCAGGCAGGCGCTGCACACCGGATTATTGCAGTACTCCGGTCGCAGAGGCTGGTTGCCGCTCAACTGCACAAACTGCTCCTGGCTGTTGTTTTCATACAGCCGCACCTGAATGGCGCGCAATGGCGTCAGGGTTTGCAACTGATTGAGTATTGGCGTCAGGCGGCTGCACAGCGGTTCATTGGCGTGCAGTTGACGGCTGGCGCGGTACAAAAAGCTCAATACCTGATTTTTTTGCTGCAGATCGGCAGTTTTCTCCACCACCCGTTGCTCCAGCCCGCTGTACATGGTGGCCAGTTCGTCGGACATGGTGTTTAACGCGCCGCCAAGCGAGGCCATTTCATCCTGGTGGCCACGTTGGGTGAAGCGGCGGCTGAAATCGCCGCGGCCCACCGACAGCGCCATCGCCACCAATTGCCGCCAGGGATGCAGCAGGCGCCGGCGCAGGTAACAAATGGTGCCCACCAACAGCAGCAGCGTCAGCGCGATAAACACCGCCTGTACCAGCGTCACCGTCAGCAACCGGCGTTCGGTATGACGATCGATGTCCGAGACCAGCGCGTCCAGCAGAGAGACGAAATGGGCTACCTGCGGCGCAGCGTCGGCCGGTTTATGGGCCTGGCGCAATTGTGGCAGCAGCGTCAATTGCCAGTAGTCATGCAGCGCCTGAAATTGCTCGGTTAAGCCTTCTTGTTCTACCGGCCGCTGCAGGTCGGGGCTGTTGGCATCCTGGTCCAGTTCGCGTATCAGGGATTCGCTGCGCGCATCCAGCGGCACCTGGGCTAGCAGGCGATAGCTCTGCATTCGCAACGAACCGGCTTTGTTGATGGCGTGCGCGTTGCCCTGAATGCTTTGTGACATCCAGGCGGAAATGCTCATGCCGGCCACGCCCAGGATGCCCAGGAGCAGCATCAAAATAGCCACCTGGTTAACGATGGAAAGCGGAGCTAACAGGCGTTTCATAAGCTTTGGACCCCTGGAACATAGCAAAACAACGGCTGGAACCAGAGGACGAAAGCAGGTGGTGCCAGCGAGGGTAGTAACGTTTCAGCGTTATTTTTCATCATACCCAGAGATAACCCCATACCTCTAACGAAGTACCCATTAGTTTCCTCCCGGCAATATGGCGTCGTGGCAGCGGTATGGGGTGATTTTCAATCGATTGATTTATTTTGTTTTTACCTTGAATTGCGGGTTACTCATAAAGGGATGGCTGGCGTTTTTCGGCATTTGGCTACCTGCATCCGGGTTGATTTACATCAACTTTGCCGCGGGGGGCGGCCCATAGGGTGAGCGAAGTTATCACCCTGTGTCTGAGGTTTTTATGTCGCAATCTGCAACGTCATTATCAAAACAAACAGGCGCGGTTATTCAGGATTGGCAACCTGAGGATGCCGCATTTTGGCAGCAGCGTGGCCAACGCATTGCTAACCGCAACCTGTGGATTTCCATTCCTTGCCTGCTCTTGGCCTTCTGCGTGTGGATGTTGTTTAGCGCGGTCGCCGTCAATTTGAACAAAGTTGGCTTCAACTTCACCACCAATCAACTATTCCTACTCACTGCACTGCCTTCGGTTTCTGGCGCTATCCTGCGCGTGCCTTATTCATTCGTGATCCCGATCTTCGGCGGACGCCGCTGGACGGCCATCAGCACCTGTTTCCTGCTGGTCCCTTGCCTGTGGCTGGGCTTTGCGGTGCAGGACGCCACTACCCCTTACGGCGTATTCATCATTATTTCTTTGCTGTGCGGTTTTGCCGGCGCCAACTTTGCCTCCAGCATGGCCAATATCAGCTTCTTCTTTCCCAAGGCCAAACAGGGCGGTGCTCTGGGCCTGAACGGCGGTTTAGGCAATCTGGGCGTGAGCGTGATGCAGTTGGTGGCTCCACTGGCCATCTCCATCGCCATTTTCGGCGCATTTGGAGGAACCGGCCATTTACAGCCAGACGGCAGCGCATTGTGGCTGGAAAATGCGGCCTGGATTTGGGTGCCATTTTTGTTGATCGGCACGTTGGCGGCCTGGTTCGGCATGAATGACCTGGCGGCCTCAAAAGCGTCGCTGCGTCAGCAATTGCCGGTGCTCAAACGCGGTCACCTGTGGGTACTGAGCTTGCTGTACCTCGCCACCTTTGGTTCCTTCATCGGCTTTTCCGCCGGCTTTGCCATGCTGTCTAAAACCCAGTTCCCGGACGTGGTGATCCTGCACTATGCCTTCTTTGGGCCATTCCTGGGTGCATTGGCACGACCGGTAGGTGGAGCGTTATCCGATCGTTTCGGTGGTGTCCGCGTCACGTTGATTAACTTTGTGCTGATGGCGGTGTTTGCTGCCTTACTGTTCCTGACTTTACCGGGGGCAGGGCACGCAGGATCGTTTATCGCATTTTACAGCGTCTTTATGCTGTTGTTCCTCACCGCCGGGTTGGGTAGCGGATCCACCTTCCAGATGATTGCCGTTATCTTTCGTAAAATTACCGTCGATCGGGTTAAGGCCGCCGGTGGCAGTGACGAAAGCGCTCAGCGCGAAGCTGTCACCGACTCTGCCGCGGCCTTGGGTTTTATCTCGGCGATCGGCGCCGCCGGTGGTTTCTTTATTCCACAGGCCTTCGGTACCTCATTGGCGCTGACCGGCTCACCGGCTGGCGCGATGAAAATCTTCCTGGTGTTCTACGTGGCGTGCATTTTGGTCACCTGGATTGTCTACGGCCGTAAGAAATAGAAAGCCTTTCGGTAACACCTGCTCCTCTCCGGCCGGGGAGGAGCTTTTTATCCTCTTTTTAGATGAATCTTTTACCCCCTCAGTGAAATCCTCGACGCTTTAGGTAATATTCTTATTATTACGCGCTGTTTTTTCCTTTGTTTATAGGCGCATCTATCCTGCTGTGACTTTCTCTTGTCTTTACCAAAAATGTTATTTGTGCATTATTTTTTCATTTTCACGTCGAGTTTCTTACAAAAATAAAGCATTGTGATGGCCGTATCGGGTTGGAATGAAATTCCGTTTTATTGCGACGGATGAGATTCATTTCACCAAGATAACAATAGGCCTTTGTATTTGGTGCTATATTTTAACTCTACATTCCAAGAACGGCTAAATCAGATAACTCTCATTCTGTTTTAGCAGGCTTTTTGTAGGCTATCTGGCAATCGGATTAGGTGGAAAAACAGATGATATCGTTGGATGTCAGAATGAAATTTCACAATTTCATTAAAATAACAATTCGATAACATTTTTATATTTAGTGTTATAAAACAATAAAGTATGTTGGTTTTATTGCCGGAAATCATGATGAGAAACCATGTTTCCAACAGGGAAATAAAGACATTCAAAGAATCCTAACCTCCTTTTGAGAGGTGTTGTAAAAAATGAAATCAGTAATTTTTTATAAAAATAAATATCCCATGAATGCAACCTGTTGAGTTTACATTTAATTTCTTGAACATTTTTTCATATTTCTATACAAAGTGTGCAGGACAGGCACGCTAAGGAAATTAAAAGTGAATCTTGATAAAAGAATAAAGATTAGGAATCTAGATGTTCTGACACCGTCCAGGGAAAAGTTTCGCCTACGTTGGAAGGAGTATCAGATACTTTCACTTCTTGTCGCCAGATCCCCAGAACTGGTTAGTCGTACAGAAATTATAGAAAACATATGGAAAGGAACTTATTGTTCGGATTCAACTATAAATCAAACAATTAAATCAATTCGTCAAAAAATCGGTGATGCTGAGCATACACTTATCAGAACTATTCCGCGCCTGGGTTATAAGGTGGAAAACAAGGGTGTTTTTCACTTTATTTCGGAAGAAGAAGAATATGTCGCTGATGAAATATGGGGTGTCGACGATGATGTTAATAAAGACATTCAAGCGGAACTTTCTGAAAGTAACGATAAACAGGATGAAATTGCTACTGAAGAAATAGAGTTGAATGAGGCGGATATTGCTCCCGTTGCTTCATCTGTCACACCTGGAACGATTAAAAATACGACGATCAGAAAAAAAATCCCGGCGTCGGCAGGTTTTTTCTCCGTACCGGCCGTCAGAGTTGTGAAATACCTGTCGGTATTCGTGTCGTTACTGATTATTTCACATTTTTCTTATGTCCTGGGGAATCAAACACGTCCACCCATTATCAATGATATTCAAAACAACACTCGCGTAGTGCTTACTCTGACGTTGAACAACTCCCGAACCAACAGTCCGCAAACGCTGCTTTGCTTGTATCAGGGAGAAAGTTTGGAACAGGCAACCATCGAATGCGTCGATCCTAAACAAGGAAAGCTGAAACAGCCGGTGAAATACGAAACTTCGGATGCGCAGGGCGCGGGTAAGATTAATCTCATCTTGCCGAATAAAACCATGGAATATCAGGTCGCTTACGATGTTAAAAATTAGCATGAGATAACATTTCACCTTTATCGATAATTTTACATTTGGTACTTATTTTTATTTCATTATTTGTTATTTGAAAGCCTGGTCTGTTTTGTCCAGTCTGGTTTCCATGTTCTAACGCGAATTAGCGTCCTGCCTCAATGGTGTGGTGGGGAATAATGGGAAACCGGGTTGAGTGACAAATTATGGATAAGCGTAAAGTAGCGATCATCGGGGGTTCCGGCTTTATCGGCACGCGTTTGGTTAAGCGTCTGAGTGCACGTGACGACCTGGTGTTGACCATCGTAGATAAAAAGCAGAGTGAGCATTTTCCTGAGCTCTATCAGTTTGGCGATGTAACCCAGCCCGAGACACTGCAGCAGCCGTTGGCGGGTTGCGACGCCGTGATCAACCTTGCGGCCGAGCATCAGGATAATGTCGATCCTATCTCACTGTATTATCAGGTCAACGTTGAGGGTGCGCGCAATGTTTGCATGACGGCATCGGCGTTGAATATCACACAGATCATCTTTACCTCCTCCGTGGCGGTCTATGGCTTTGTCACTCGGGAAACCGGTGAGGAAGGGGTTTTCGAACCCTTTAACCATTACGGTAAATCCAAGCTGGAAGCGGAGTATGTCTACGAAGCCTGGCGTAAAGCCGATGGCAGCAACAAATTAACCATCATCCGCCCGACGGTGGTGTTTGGCGAAAACAATCGTGGCAACGTTTATAACTTGTTCCGACAAATTGCCAGTGGCCGTTTTGTGATGATTGGCAGCGGCAATAATATGAAATCGATGGCTTATGTCGAAAATATCGCTGCCAGACTCGAGTATGCACTGGATCAACAGGCCACTTATCAGGTCAGCAATTATGTTGATAAGCCTGACTTCACCATGAATCAATTGGTTGACGTTATTTCCTCTTCATTAGGCAGAAATAATAAGACTATTCGCATTCCTTATCTATTTGGGATCTGCGGTGCCACGGCATTAGATGTAGTGAGTAAAATAAGTCGCCGTAAATT
The DNA here is from genome assembly GCF_058799445.1 of Serratia sp. GW822-FHT06E05. Classification (NCBI taxonomy): domain Bacteria; kingdom Pseudomonadati; phylum Pseudomonadota; class Gammaproteobacteria; order Enterobacterales; family Yersiniaceae; genus Serratia; species Serratia sp. GW822-FHT06E05. The sequence continues at coordinate 227,136 of NZ_JBXALM010000002.1, read as the reverse complement.
TCCTATTAGCCGGGTACGGGTGCAAAAATTCTGTGCCAGAACGCAATTTAAAAGCAATGTGCAATGTGATTTCGTGGCGCCAGTCGAACTTGATTCGGCAATCGAAAAAACAATTAAACACGAGTTTTCCTAGAGATAACTTTATTACGGGTTAGGGTTATTTATTTTTTGCCTCTGACAAGCAGATAAATCTGTATTACACGGGATCGGCTCATGCTGACTTATATCCTGGGGCTGTCAATTTTATTTTTGTTAATAGCGCATTGGGAGCTGTAACTCAAGGGCGGTAGCGTGCTTATTCGCTGGAGGAACAATGTTATATCAACTGAGCGTGATATTTATTTTGGCGTTGATGCTGGTGGTTATTGCCCGCCGCGCTGCGCTGGCGGTGGGGCTAGTGGATAAGCCCAATGCGCGCAAGCGTCATCAGGGGCATGTTCCATTGGTTGGTGGAATTGCCATTTATCTGATCATGACGCTGGTGACCTTTTGGCAGCCGGACTGGTTGCCGCACAGTACCACCTATTTACTGAGCATCACGGCATTGGTGCTGCTTGGGGTACTGGATGACCGTTTTGATCTGCCGGTGGCGCCACGCGTCATTGTGCAGGGAGGGATCGCGCTGGCGATGATGCTGGCGGCAGGGATGCAACTTACCTCATTCGGTTTCCTGTGGGGCCATCAAGAGTTGCTGCTGGGCTACGCGGCCTTGTTGATCACGCCCCTGGCGGTATGGGGTGCGATCAACGCCTATAACATGGTTGACGGCATCGACGGCCAGTTGGGTGCATTGTCCTGCGTTACCTTTACCGCGTTGGCCATCCTGTTCGGTTTGGCCGGGCATGAAGAGCAGGCGTTGTGGTGCCTGAGCCTGATCGCGGCTCTGGCCGCCTACCTGTTATTCAACCTCAGCGTGTTTGGTGTGCGTAACAAGATTTTCATGGGGGATGCCGGCAGCATGGTAATTGGATTCAGCGTGCTGTGGTTGCTGATTGTCGCCACTCAGGGCGACGACGCCGTGATGCGGCCGGTGACTGCGCTGTGGCTGATTGCCATTCCGCTAATGGATATGGTGACGGTGATGGCGCGTCGTTTGCTGCGTCGCCAGAGTCCCTTCAAGGCCGGGCGTGATCATTTGCATCATATTTTGATGCGTCGCGGCCTTAATGCGCGTCAGGCGTTGGGTATGAGCTGCATGCTGGCGGTGACGCTGGCCTGCGTCGGCATCTGCAGTGAAGTGCTGCAACTGCCCGATCATCTGATGCTGTTGGCCTTTGTATTTTGTTTCTTCGGTTATTTTGCCCTGCTGCATGAACCCCGTCAGGCCAGAGTTTTTACCGACAACCCTACCGCCGATCGTTAATCCTCCCACAGGCCGCAACGGCGGCCTGTTTTTCACGGTACCGTTATGAACCTTCATTTGCCTCATTTGATGCCACTGGTGCTGTCCAGCGTGCTGCTCAGTGGTTGCACCGCCTTTCCGGGTTCACACCTGCCGACCCAGGGCAAAGAAAAAGTGACTCAGCAGGACGAAGATTTCGACCTCAACAAGCAGGTTCAGGTATATCGCGTCACGCCGATGCTGCTGGAAAAAATGCGTCGCATAGAACCGGTAGCGCGCCCCAACCTGGCATTGGACCAGCGGTTGCAAAGCTATCAGTACCGCATCGGCGTTGGGGATGTACTCAACGTTACCGTCTGGGATCACCCGGAACTGACCACCCCGGCAGGGCAATACCGCAGCGCCAGCGACACCGGCAACTGGGTGCATGCCGATGGCAGCATTTTCTATCCGTACATAGGTCGAGTGCAGGTGGTGGGTAAAACCGTCACCGAGGTGCGTAACCAGATAGCCAGCCGCCTGGCGACCTATGTGGAAAGTCCCCAGGTGGACGTCAGTATCGCCGCGTTCCGCTCGCAAAAGGTGTATGTGACTGGCGAGGTGAAAACCTCTGGGCAGCAGGCCGTGACCAACGTGCCGCTGACCATTCTGGATGCGATCAACGCCGCCGGCGGGCTGACCGATAACGCCGACTGGCGCAACGTGGTGCTGACGCACCAGGGCAAAGAACAGCCGATTTCACTGCAGGCATTGATGCAGCGCGGCGACATCAGCCAGAACCATTTGTTGACGCCTGGCGACATTCTCTATGTGCCGCGCAACGACGAACTGAAAGTGTTTGTGATGGGCGAGGTTGGTAAGCAGTCGACGCTGAAAATGGACCGCAGCGGCATGACCCTGACCGAAGCCCTGGGCAGTTCCGAAGGGATCAGCCAGACGGTGGCCGATGCTACCGGGGTGTTCGTGATCCGTCCAAACGGCGGCAAGCAGCCAAAACGGCTGGCGTCGCTGTACCAGTTCGACCTGTCTGATGCCGCCGCACTGGCGATGGGCACCGAATTCCAGTTGGAGCCTTATGACGTGGTGTACGTCACCGCGGCACCGGTCGCACGCTGGAACCGCTTGATTAGCCAGCTGGTACCGACCATTTCCAGCTTCAACGACCTCAGTGAGGCCACGTTGCGGGTACGTAACTGGTAATCCCGTAACGGTGACTAAAGGAAGACCGATGATGAAGAACAATGCATTGCCGATTGTGATGGCCGAACAGGACGACAAATTGGAGTGGGAGCGCCTGATTGGCCCGCTGTGGGACAACCGCTGGCGCATTCTGCTGGTGACCGGCGTAGCCGGGATGCTGGGCTGTGCCTATGCGTTGATGGCAACGCCAATCTACCAGGCCACCGCGCTGGTGCAGGTGGAAAAACAACTTTCGGGCGACTCGTTGCTGCGCGAAACGATAGACAGTTCGATCGGCGGAGTCGGTCAGAACTCGGCGACCCAGGACGAGGTATCGCTGGCGAAATCACGTTACGTAATTGGCAAAACCGTCGACGACCTCGGCCTGACGGTGCGCATCAGTCCGGATTATTTCCCGCTGTTCGGCAAGGGCATCGCTCGCCTGAGCGGCGAAGTGACGCCGGTACTGCGTATTTCTTCCATGAAGGTGCCGGCGGTGATGCAGGGCCAGGAACTGACCCTGACCGTCGATGATCCGCAGCATTACAGCCTGAGTCATGACGGCAAAACCTTGTTCAGCGGCGTTGTGGGGCAAACGCTGCAGCAGGGCGGTTGGTCGGTCAACGTGAGCGAGCTTGAGGCGCTGCCGGGCACCACCTTCACCGTGGTTAACGTGCCGCGCCAAAAAGCGGTGGACGATCTGCGCAATATTCTGGATGTCGCACCTGGCGGCAAGGAAAGCGGCATCATGACCTTCAGCCTGGCGGGGGAGGATCCGCAGCGTGCGGAAGCGGTGCTCAAGAGCATCACCGATAACTACCTGCAGCAGAATGTGGATCGCAAAACTGAAGAGGCCCAGCGCATGCTGGCTTTCTTGCACGAGCAGTTGCCGCGGACCCAGACCTCGCTCAATAACGCCGAGAATCAGCTTAATCAATTCCGTCAGCAGAACGACTCGGTAGACCTGTCGCTGGAGGCCAAGTCGGTGCTGGACACCCAGGTGCAACTTGAAGGGCAACTCAATGAGTTGACCTTCAAAGAGGCGGAAATTTCCAAGCTCTATACCCGGGTGCACCCAGCCTACCGCGCACTGTTGGAAAAACGCGCCACGCTGGAGGCTGAAAAGGCGCGGCTCGGTAAACAAGTACAAACCTTGCCGAAAACCCAACAGGAAATTTTGCGCCTCACCCGCGACGTGCAGGTGGATCAGCAGGTTTATATGCAGCTGATGAACAAGCAGCAGGAGTTGAGCATCAGCAAGGCCGGTACCGTGGGCAACATCCGCATTATCGATGAGGCCGAAACCGGTCTGCGGCCAGTACAGCCGCAGAAAGCGATGATCGTTTTCTTCGCTCTGTTGATGGGGGGCGTGCTGTCGGCGTCAGTGGTGGTACTGCGTGCTGCGCTTCATCGCGGCATCAGCGATACCGATACGCTGGAAAAACGTGGGATCAGCGTCTATGCCACGGTGCCGTTGTCGCCATGGCAGCAAAAGCGCAATCGAGTTCAGCAGCAGCTGTTGACCAAACACAGCAGCGGCAAACTGCCGATCCTGGCGCAGGAAGAACCGGAAGACTTATCCGTTGAGGCTATCCGCAGCCTGCGCACCAGCCTACATTTCGCCATGATGGAGGCCAAAAACAATATTCTGATGGTTTCCGGTGCCAGCCCTGCCAGTGGTAAAAGTTTCACCAGCACCAACCTGGCGGTGGTGATCGCTCAGGCAGGGCAGCGGGTGTTGCTGATTGATGCCGATATGCGCAAAGGCTTCTTGCACCGTTGGTTGAACAACAGCGCCAAGGAAGGCCTTTCAGACATGCTGTCAGGGCTGATTGCGCCAGAGATGGCGGTGAAAAAGACCGATATCGCCAACCTGGATTTTGTGCCGCGCGGGCAGGTGCCACCTAATCCGTCCGAACTGCTGATGCACCAGCGCTTTGCCGATTTTCTGCGTTGGGCGGGACAGAACTACGATCTGGTGCTGATCGACACACCACCGGTGTTGGCGGTGACCGATGCCGCCATTGTCGGGCACCACGCCGGTACGGCACTGATGGTGGTGCGTTTTGAGGTCAACACCGTCAGGCAGATTGAGACCAGCATCCGCCGGTTCGAACAAAATGGTGTCACCATTAAAGGGGTGATCCTCAACGGCATGGTGAAGAAAACCGCTACCGACGCCGGTTACTATGCCTTTGCTTACCCGAGCCACCAGGAAAAGGTCCAGTAACCCTATGAAAGCGATGCTGATGAACTCCCTGTGGTTAATGTTGGAGCGAGTATCGCTGAGCCTGTCGGGGATTTTCGTTTCGGTCTACGTCGCGCGCTATCTTGGGCCGGCGCAGTACGGGCTGATTAACTATTTGCTGTCGGTGATTGCCATCGCGGTTCCGCTGGTGCAACTGGGGGCCGATGCGGTGTTGTTCAATCGCGTAGCCCGCCAGCGGCACAGCGGCATTCGGCTGATGTTGGCCTCGATGCGTCTGCGGCGGCAACTCTTTGCGCTGATCGCGGTGCCGCTGATGGCCTGGGCATTGTTAACGCAGGATCGCACCAGCCAGATCATGATGGCGCTAATGCTGGTCAGCGCATATTTCTCGGTACAGGACGTTTATAAAATTTATTACGACGCCCTGTTGAAATCGAAGCTGAACACGCTGATCAACAATGTGGCGCTGCTGTTGTCGATTGTGATGCGGTTGGCGCTGGTGCATGCCAAGCTGCCGCTGGAGTGGTTCGCGGTGCCCTATGTGCTGAGCAGCCTGATCCCCTACGGGGTACGTTGGCTGCTGTTTCGCCGCGAGCAAGGGGGCATGCGGCCCATCAGCCTGCGTCATCAACGGCGCTATGGCCGCTATCTGCTGAAGGTGGGGCTGCCGCTGGCCGTGTCCGGGTTATCGATTGTCATCTATACGCGTATCGATCAGATCATGATCGGTAACTACCTCGGGGAACACAGCGTTGGGTTGTACAGTGCCGCCATCACCCTGAGTCAGGGATGGGTCTTCGTGCCCATTGCGCTGATTACCTCGATGATGCCGGGGGTGGCCAACGCCGGTTCCTTAAGCGAGCAGGAAGGGCGGATCCGACTGCTGTATCTGGTGGTTCTGCTGCTTTCTATGCCAGTGATATTACTGCTGTCGCTGTTCCCGGGCCCGATAGTGAAGCTGATGTTTGGCGACAGTTACCGTGAAACCGCCGCCATTCTGGCGCTGTGCTCGGTGACTTCACTGTTCTCGGTGATGGGCACTGTTTCTTACCGGGCGATCGTGTTGTTTGGCGGTTATCGGTTTATCGCGATAAAAATGCCTTTGGCCGCTTTGGTCAACGTGCTGATGAATCTGGTGTTGATCCCGCGTTATGGCATTTTGGGCGCGGCGATATCAACGTTTATTACCGAATTTATTTCGTTTTTTGTACTTAATGGCTTTTTTAGAAAAGGACAAATTACCCGGCTGCAGGTCACCTGCTACCGTTGTTTACCGCAACTAATAGGGAAGGTGCGAGAACTTTATGCTAAATAATCTGGTGAAGGGTTTTTACCGTAATATACCCGATGCATTATATCATCAGTTAAAATACGCCTTATTTTTTCGCAAGGTGCCACATCTTGCTAAACCGGTGGGGTATAGCGAGAAACTGATGCGCAGAAAAGTCTATCCTCTGGCAATGTATACTCAACTGTCCGATAAATATCTGGTCAGAGAGTACATTGAACGGCTGTGGGGAAAAGAATACCTCATCGAACTCTATGCACAGGGTAAAAAATTAACTGAGGAAATGTATGAGTCATTGCCGAATACCTTCGTTATCAAGGCGAATCACGGCAGCGGTTATAACAAGCTGGTGTTTGATAAAAGCCAGACCAGTTTTAATGAGTTAAGGGTATTGACCAACAGTTGGTTGCGACAGAATTTTTATCAAGTCTATCGCGAGCGACATTATAAGGATATTTCGCCCTGCATCATGGTGGAAAAGATGTTGCTGGAAGACGGCAAGACGCCGAACGACATCAAGATCCACTGTTTTAATCGCAATGGAGAGGTGCGTTTTTTCATTCAGATTGATTACCAGCGCTTTATCGACCACCGTCGCGACTTCTTCGACGCCCACTGGAACCGCACGGAAATCCGCATGGGGGTGCCTAACAGCGATGTTCCGATGGAGAAACCTTGCCGTTTAGAACAGATGCTGAAGCTGGCACGCCAGGTGGCAGAGCAGTTCTCCTATGTGCGCGTCGATTTTTATCAGGTGCAGGAACGGATCTATTTTGGCGAGTTGACATTTACTCCCGGAGCCGGCCTGCAACGATTTACACCGGAAATTATTGAACAGGAGTGGGGAGGTTATTTCCAGGAGTAGTTGAGTAACCGGTGGGCTGCGCGTATTTCACCGCGTCAGGACGGGGGGAGTAACCGGACAAGGACATTCTGGGATAACAAGCTATTCCGTTGGCATTAGCGTTGTTTTGCCAAATGATAATATATTGTTGAGGTAATAAATGGACTTATCGATTGTCATGCCCGTTTTTAATAACTCAGCCAGCCTGGCCACTACATTAGTCAGGATGACTAATGCCTGCTCCGGATTCGATTATGAAATTATCGTGGTGGATAATGCGTCGGATAAACAAGAGCTGGATAATATGCGTAGCCTGTTGGTTGCAAATCGTCGGGCTCGGTTGCATGAAAATAAAGTTCGCCGTAATACCGCGGCGTCGTGCAATACCGGTTTTCGGTTAGCGCGAGCGGAAGTGGTTTTCTTTCTGGAACCGGAGGATTCGTTTAACACCAACTATATTATCCGCCGCCTGAAACGTCATCAGGACACCCGTATAGACATTATTTTTGGTAACTACGTTACGGTAAGTGACAGGAATGTACGCAGCTATCGATTCGATTATAAAGAAGGTGCAACGGGGGCGGATTTTTTATTTATCGACATGGGCGATATCCGCACTTCAACCATCAGTCTGCGTAAAAAGGATGACCGCCGGTTTTTATTTCCGGAGTTTCTTTATAAGTACCAGGATTGGGGATTTTTGGTCAATGCCACCAACCTGGGAGCCAAAGTGGCCTTTGACGAGGGACGCGGCGTGTTTATCCGCTGCGGTGATGCCGATACGGACCGCTGTCGGATGAATATCGACGCCAGCGAACAGTTTATTGACGCTTATCTCAATGCCAGCGGCCGCTATATCAGTGGTTTTGCCTGCAAACACCTGCTGGCCTCGCTCTACAGCGAAAATCTGCAGGCCTTTAACTATTACTCATCGCGCACTGAGCGCGATGCCCTGAGCAGCAAATTCAGGGCGATCAAACTGTACGGCGACTGTCTGGCCAGACTGGGGCTGTTTCCACTGGGCGGGCGGCTGTTGCGTACCGCTCGCGAGGGATTTCGGAGATGACATGCAGCAACGAAAAGTAGCGATTGTGATTGAGAATATCGCCGAAAAAGGCGGTACCGAGCGGGTGGCCAGCAGTCTGGCCAATGCGCTGGCGACGCGTTTAGGGCATCAGGTGGATCTGGTGTCGATCAGCGGTGACCGGGCGTTTTACCCGCTAGACCCGGCGGTGAATTTGCGCTTTATGCGCGGCAGAACGCTGCTGTGGCCCTGGCGACTGGCATGGTTTTTACGGCGCGGCCGCTATGACGCAATTATCACCGTTTCGATGGGCAAACTCTCGTCGATTATTGTGCCGTACCTGCGCTTGCTGTGCCCGCACAGCCGGCTGCTGCTGAGTGAGCACGTCAGTTTCCATCAGTACCCCTGGCCGATGAAGTGGTTGAAGGTACTGGTGTACCGACTCGGTGACCGTACGGTTCTGCTGACGAAGAAAGATTTGGCGACCATCAGCCGTTGGGTGCCTGACCGCAAATGTCGGGTGATCGAAAACGTTTCGCCATTCCCGGTGCAACCGCCACAACCGGCTCAGCAACAGCCGGTGGCGTTGGCGGTGGGGCGGTTATGCCGGCAGAAAGGGTTTGATCGCTTGATCGCCGCCTGGCAACGGATAGCGCCACAAGCGCTAGGCTGGCAATTGCATATCGTTGGCGACGGTCCGGACCGCGAAACGTTGCAACAACAGATTGACGCCGCCGGTCTGGGTGATCAGGTGAAGCTGTTGCCGGCGACGGCGGATATCGCCAGTCACTACCGTCAGGCCGCGATGCTATTGATGACCTCGCGTTACGAAGGCTTGCCGATGGTGCTGATTGAAGCGATGAGTTTTGGTCTGCCCCTGGTGGCGTATGACTGTCTGACCGGACCGGCTGAGCTGATCGATAACGGTAAAAACGGTTATCTGGTGGCGGAGGACGATATCGAGGCCTTCAGCCAACGAGCGCTGTCGCTGATAGGCGACGGCGAGTTGCGTCAGCGCTTCTCTCTGCACTCGTTGGCGCGGGCGCAGCAGTACATTCCCGAGCGTATTTATCCCCAATGGCAACAGCTTATCGCTGGAGGTTAAGATGGAAAAAGTTTCAGTTATCATGCCGGCTTACAACGCCGCGGGCTTTATCAAAGAGTCGATCCTCGGGGTGTTGAACCAGACTTACCAGGATTATCACCTGTATGTGATCGACGATGCTTCCACGGATCATACCGCCGAGGTGGTGAAACCGTTCATCCACGATCGTCTGACTTACATCCGCAACAACACCAATCAGGGCGTAGCCGAAACCCGCAACATCGCGATTGAAGCCGCACGCGGCGATTATATTGCGTTTTGCGACAGCGATGACGTTTGGCACCCGAACAAGCTGGCGCGTCAGGTCGGTATTCTCAAGACCAACCGCTACGACGTGGTGTGCTCCCATTATTACACCTTCGAAGATGACCCGACGCGGGTGAAAAACTACCGCGGTGCCGGCGAAATCATCGCCTATAAAGACATGTTGAAAAGCAACTGGATCGGCAATCTGACCGGCATGTACAACCAGCGACAGGTCGGCAAGGTGTACCAGAGCAAAGTGGGCCATGAGGACTACGTGATGTGGCTGTCGGTACTGGAGAAGGCGCGGAACCACATGGCTTATTGCATCCCCGAACCCCTGGCCTTTTATCGCCTGTCGGCGCAGTCGCTGTCCGGCAATAAATTCCGCGCGGCCGACTGGCAGTGGCAGATATATCGCCGCCATCTGGGGCTTTCCTATCAGAAGTCCTGTTATCTGTTCTTCTCCTATCTGTACAGCGCGGTGATGAAAAGACAATGAATTTCAGCAAACTAACCTCGGCCTGCCTGCTGGCGAGCGCCGGCTGGGCGGGGCTGGCTAATGCGGCCGGCTGCGACAGCAACCTGCTCAAGGATCCCGGCTTCGAGCAGGGTGGTGCCGGGTGGTCGCTGGCCTCGGCGCAGGTGGTCGCGGGTGGCCACGGCGGTCAGAGCAGCCTGTTTTATCAAAATCACAACCCGGCCAACTACCACAATATGCTGCAAACCCTGTCGGTCAAACCGGGTCAACAGCTGGCTTTTGGTGCCTGGGTACGCGGTGAAAACCTCAGGGGCAAGGGCGAAAATCAGGGCGCCGGCGTGTTTGTCGAAAGCTATGACGACCAGGGACGTTTTTTAGCGGGCAGCTATCCGCAGGGGCTGCTGGGCACCAGCGGCTGGCAGCCGGTGACCGGCGATTTTCGGGTGCCACCACGGGCGGTGAAAGTGGTGCTGGGCGTTTATCTGCGTCAGGGCACCACCGGCAATGCCTGGTTTGACGATGTTTACGCCTGCCTGCAACCCGTTGCGCCGGAGCTGTACCAGATGCGCAGCGGTAACGGCGCGGCCTCCAGCCTGATTGAAGTGGTGGGGCCGCAGCAGGTGCAGGTGGACAGTACCCTGGTCGATGACAAAAAAACCGCGGTGAAACGTGACAGCCGCCGTTATGCCATCAGCGGGCAGCAAAAGGTGGAATTTCCGCTGCCGGCCGATTTGGCCGCCGGCGAGTATCGTTTGCAGCAGCAGGTGACGGACGTGGCCACGCAACGCAGCCAGCGCAGCGAAATGCCGATCAGCGTTGGTCGCCCGCAGCCCAAGGTAGCGCTGGATGCTCAGGGTTACGTTTTGAAGCAAGGCAAGCGCTTCTTCCCGCTCGGCATCTACATGTACGGCGAGATGGCGACGGACGAACACCTGGCGCGCATCCGCGATGCCGGTTTCAATACCTTGCTCAATTACAACTACGGCACCGGCCGCGACCCCTACAACTATTTCCGCAAAACCCAGCAGTATGGTTTGCAGGTGATTTTTTCGCTCAAGGATATGTACGCCGGCACCCGCTTTGCGCCGGAAACCAAAATGAGCTATCCGCAGCTGACGGCCAGCTATGTGGAGAAGTTCAAGCATCAACCAAACCTGCTCGCCTGGTACATCAACGACGAACTGGGCCCGGAATATGTGCCGCAAATTGAGCAAAAACACCTGCAGGTCAAGCAGTTGGATCCGGATCACCTGACGTTCCAGGTGTTGGACAAGACCGGGACGCTCAATGCCTATTTCAACAGTTCGGACGTATTGGCCAGCGACCCTTATCCGGTCGGCAGAGACGCCGATCTGACGCGGACGCTGGAGTACAGCCGTATTACCAGCCAGGTGGCGCGCCAGGCAAAAGGAGCCTGGTTGGTGATGCAAATTATGGATCATGCCGCTTACGCCCCCGGCCGCAAACCGCGTCAGCCAACCGAGGCGGAGATCCGCAATCAGGCCTGGCTAGGGCTGATCGGCGGGGCCAGAGGCATCCTGTTTTATTCCTATACCGACTTGTTCTACAAGCGCCAGCGTGGCGGCTTCAGTCAGCAGGAGTTTGACGCTATCTGGCGCGGCGTCTCCGGCGTAGCACAGCAGATTGTCAGCTTTGAGCCTTACCTGCTTTCCGGTGAAAGCCGGTTGTTGCAAGGCAACAATACCGCCATCCCGGCCCGGCTGTTTATCCGCGGCGATCGCGGCCTGGTACTGATAGCCAACCCTTATTACCGTCAAATGTCGGCACGTTTTGATCTGCCTGCCGGTTGGCAGGCTCAGGGGCAACGGCAGATTGAGGCGAAATTGCCTTCGATGGGCAGCCGTGCGGTATGGGTGCAACGTCAAACAGAAGATAAAGGATAACCGGTCATGAATATTACCCTGAGCCTGATTATTCCTGTGTACAAGGTCGAGGCTTACATCGAGGCATGTCTTGACTCGGTGCTGCAACAGTTACCTGACTGGGCGGAAGTGATCATCGTGGATGACGGCAGCCCGGACGGTGCCATCGGCATTGCCGAAGAGATGCTGTGTCGCTACCCGCAGCACAAACGGCGGGTCAGCATTCTGCGACAGGAAAATCAGGGGTTAAGCCAGGCGCGCAACAACGGCATTGACCATGCCGAGGGGAACTACATTGGCTTCCTGGACTCCGACGACGTACTGCTGGAGGGCTACTTCAGCATTTTGGGGCGTTTGTTGGCGGATAATCCGTTGGCCGACATTGTGGCCTTCAACGCCCAGCGCTTTTCGACCTTCAATAACGGCAAGATCCAACCGGACGGAACCATGGCTATCGTGCCCGGTAATGCGGCTCCGCAGCAGCGTGATGAGCATATGGCGCTGCTGGCAGACAGCTTTAACCGCAGCATGTGGTACGCCTGGGCGAGGATTTATCGCAAAACGCTGTTCGATGAGGCTCGCTTCCCGGCGGGGCGCAATTTTGAAGATATTCAGCTGATCCCGCAGCTTTACCTGAAGGCCGAACGCATCGTGGTCTGCGATACGCCGTTGGTGGGATACCGCGCTAACCCGAATGGCATTACGCGCGCGCCCAAGCGACGCGATCTGGACGATCTGGATTACGCACTCGACGGCGCTGACAGCGGGCGACGGCAGGGACTGGGGCATGGACTTTACTCGATTCTCTACGTCACCACCCTGAAAGCGCGCTTGCTGGTGGGGTTGGACTTTTTCGGGCCGCGTGATGCGTTGCGCGAAACCCGCGAGCTGAAGCGCCGTTATTCCGGCCTGCGCGGCGAGGAGCGTAAAATGCTGAGCCGTAAAAACCGGCTGTTTTACCGTAGCCCGTTGGCTTACTACCTGATGGCCCGGCTGTACAACCTGCGTGGCTAGCGGCACAGCATTCGCTTCTTTCCCGTTTTCGTCAAAGCAGCAGCATGCTGCACCCATGTCAATTGGGGCGAGCCCTCTCGCCCCCAACAGGCAGAATAAAACTATGAGTATCACCGTCAGCGTCATCATACCCACCTATGGCCGCAGCGAACTGCTGGCACGCGCCATCGATAGCGTATTGGCACAAACCCATCGCCCGTTGGAAATCATCGTGGTGGATGACAACCCGCAGGGCGACGCCCATCGCCTGGCGACCCGCGAGCGCCTGGCCGACTACATTGAGCGGGGTGAGATTATTTATTACCCGCGCAGGCGCAATGGCGGCGGCGCGCTGGCACGTAACAGCGGGATCCTGCGTTCGAGCGGTCAGTACATCAGCTTTCTGGATGATGACGATTACTACCACCCACAGAAAATCGCCCGTCAACTGGCGTTTATGCAGCAGGGCGATTACGACGTCAGCCTGTGCGATATGGATATTCTGAAAAACGGGCAGATCAGCGCTGAGCATTACTACCGCGCGCGTTGCGAAGGGCTGGAGGACTTTATGCTGGCCGGCGTAGCCTACACGCCGATGATCATGATGCGCCGTAGCACGGCGATTGCGGTACGGGGTTTTTTCAACACTCCTCGCTACCAGGATCATATCTTCCTCTACCGGCTGCTGGCGGCCGGAGCGAAGATCGGTACGCTGCACGAACGACTGGCGGTGCACAACGACCATGACGGCGAACGCATCACCTCCAGTCCGAAGGGCATTATTGGCTACCGCAACAAAATGCAGTTTGAGCGGCGGCTGATGCCGCAGGTGTCACCCCGGGCACGCAAGATCATGCGTCTGCGCCATACCTGCATTACTTCGCGCATCATTACCGACGGCAAGAGTCGCCTGGCAGGTGTTTTCTATGGGTTGAAGGGCATTGTTTACGTTAATAGCGGCTTGATGGCGGGGGTGTATATGAAAAATATCATCCGCAATGTGTTTTTCCGCGGCGTGCCATTCTGAGATGCGTTTCGCGTACTCCGTTACCCTTAAGAGATTCCCCCTTTCAGAGGATGATTATGCGCTTTGAACGTTCGACGCTGATCGGCAGCGTACTGTTGCTGACGGTACCGCTTTTCGCCTTGTTGCACAGCATAGGCACGCTGAGGGCAGGAAAGAAGAACTCGGCGGCTTATGTGCTGATTGCGCTGTGTTTTTTCTTTTTTTTCATCAAAATTCCGCCGCTGGCGGACCTTTACCGCCACTTTGCCAACTACGATGCCATCAATTCGGCGACCCGCCTGAGTGATGTCATTCAGGGCAAGGTGGACGTGGTGCTGTACGCCAATTTCTATATTTTTAAAACGCTGGGGATCCCCTTTTTCATTATTCCGGGGCTGTACGTCGCGCTGTCGGTTTACTGCTATCTCAGCGCGCTGAATATCGTCATGCTGCATTCCGGCAAGGTGTTCACGGCGCGGCAGTTTGTGCTGCTGCATCTGGCGGTGCTGTTTTTGATTAACCCGTTTATCATTGCCATGGGGCTGCGCTTTGGCTTCTCGATGGCGGTGATGACCCTGGCGATGGTGCTGTTTTGCCATAAGCTTAACCGTCCGCTTGCCGCGGGCTTGATGCTGTTCGCCATGTTGACCCATTTTTCCAGCATGCTGCTGGTGGGGGTGTTTCTGTGCAGCCGGGTGATGCGCCTGAACCGCCTGCTGACGGTGGTGTTCAGCGCCATCGCCTTCCTGACCGCCAAGTTTGCGCTGCCGTTTATCGTTTCCCATATTACGATCTCCGGCATCAACAGTTACTCCGACGTCTATACCTCCGGCATGTACGCCAGCGACTACCTGACATCCGGCAACGCCAACGGCATGATTAACTTCCTGATCGTGTTATTCCCGGCGCTGTTTCTCGGCGTGTTTATGCTCGCTAACCCGATGCGCAATCAGGCGGGGGACATCAAAAACTACGCGGCATGGCTGGTGGTGTTTGTGTTTCTGTGTTCCAGCTCGCTGCAGGCGGCCAGCCGTTATGCCAGCGTGGCTTCGGTGTTCTTGCTGTTTTATTACGTGGCTCATCGGGGATCGTTCATCCGCGGCAGATTTAACTACTTCTTCCTGTGCTTTATGCTGATGGCCACCGGTTATAACCTGATAGAGAACATTTACGTTCCGCGTCGCCCGATCATGCTGGGGCAGATGTGGCAGTCGTTCTATAAAACGCCGCTGCTGAACCTGTTCTATGGCGAACAGGAATATGAGCAGTATCTGCAATTTATCAACCGCGACAGCGGCGAGTGGATAGGGCATGAGATGGATTTAGGCTAATGCGCTTTTTTAATCACTTCACCGAATCGGAAGCGGGCATCAGCCCGTTTGAGGCCGTTGACAAAGTTTAATGGTAGGGGCGCTGCATGCTGCGCCCAATAGCATCATCAATGGGTTAAATCGGGTCGAACATGTTCGACCCCTACCGGTTTAGCCCTTTCGCTGGTTTGTCAGCAGTCTGAAGCGGGCATCAGCCCGTTTCTACCCCCAAATACCTCGCCCCGCTCAGCACATCCCGTCATAGAAGTTCCATCTCATAATTTCTATATTATTTTCAATTAATTAAATCAATTTCACGCACTGATACTTTAGGGGTAGGCTTGCCGTTGCCGCCGTTTTTCTCCCCTCGTTCTCTTGATCGCAATCAATTTGCCCAACTTCTGGCCTCAGTAGGCTGGCGGCAGATTGAGCAACGTCATTACCCGCCGTATTTCAAGCCGCAGCGTTGTTACCTGCGTTAGCTCACTCCAGTGACTTACTTGAGTAAGCGCCTGGAGATGAGCGAACTGGCCGCCTGCTGCGACTTGAAATCCATAGGGTAAAAAATATTAAAAAGCCCTCAGGAGAATTCCGGATGAGCAAGTTTCTAGACCGATTCCGCTATTTTAAGCAGTTGGCGGAACCCTTTTCTGGCGATCATGGCCAGACGTTGAACACCAACCGCGACTGGGAAGACGGCTACCGTAGCCGTTGGCAGCATGACAAGATTGTGCGCTCCACCCATGGGGTCAACTGCACCGGCTCCTGCAGCTGGAAAATTTATGTGAAAAACGGCCTGGTCACCTGGGAAACCCAGCAGACCGATTACCCACGTACCCGTCCCGATCTGCCAAACCATGAACCGCGCGGTTGCCCACGTGGCGCCAGCTATTCCTGGTATCTGTACAGCGCTAACCGCCTGAAATACCCGTTGATGCGCAAACGCCTGATCAAACTGTGGCGCGAAGCCAAGGCGTTGCACAGCGATCCCGTCGATGCCTGGGGCTCGATCGTCAGCGATCCTGAAAAAGCCAAAAGCTACAAAGTGGCGCGTGGGCGCGGCGGTTTTGTGCGTTCCAGCTGGCAGGAGGTTAACGAGCTGATCGCCGCTTCCAACGTCTACACCGCCAAAACCTTCGGTCCGGATCGCATCATCGGCTTCTCGCCAATCCCGGCAATGTCGATGGTGTCTTACGCCGCCGGCGCCCGTTATCTGTCGCTGATTGGCGGCACCTGCCTGAGCTTCTACGACTGGTATTGTGACTTGCCGCCGGCCTCGCCAATGACCTGGGGCGAACAGACCGACGTGCCGGAATCCGCCGACTGGTATAACTCTTCCTACATTATCGCCTGGGGTTCCAACGTGCCTCAGACGCGCACCCCGGACGCGCACTTCTTCACTGAAGTCCGTTACAAAGGCACCAAGACCGTGGCGGTCACGCCGGACTACGCCGAAGTCGCCAAGCTGTGCGACCAGTGGCTGAATCCGAAGCAGGGCACCGACAGCGCGATGGCGCTGGCGATGGGCCACGTGATGCTGAAAGAGTTCCACCTGGATCGTGAGGTGGGTTATTTCCGCGATTACGTGCGTCGTTATACCGACATGCCGATGCTGGTCATATTGGAGCTGCGCGAAGAAGGGCATTACGCCGCCGGTCGTCTGCTGCGCGCCGCCGATTTGGTTGACGGCCTGGGGGAAGAAAATAACCCTGAATGGAAAACCGTCGCCATAGATCAACGCAGCGGCGAGCTGGTTGCTCCGCAGGGGTCGATCGGTTTCCGCTGGGGCGAACAGGGCAAATGGAACCTGGAACAACGCGCCGGGCAGGACCAGCAGGAAGTTGAATTGCAACTCAGCCTGCTGGGCGCGCATGACGACGTGGCCGAGGTGGGTTTCCCTTACTTTGGCGGCATCAAAAGCGGCGCTGCCGAGGGCGGGAACTTCAACAGCGTGGCGCTGGACGAGATCCTGCTGCACAAACTGCCGGTCAAACGCCTGCGCCTGGCGGACGGCAGTGAAGCGCTGGTGACCAGCGTGTATGATTTGACCCTGGCCAACTACGGCCTCGAGCGCGGCCTGAACGACGCCAACTGTGCCACCGGCTACGACGATATCAAAGCCTATACCCCGGCCTGGGCGGAGCAAATCACCGGCGTTTCCCGCCACAACATCATCCGCATTGCGCGCGAATTTGCCGACAACGCCGAAAAAACCCATGGTCGCTCGATGATTATCGTCGGTGCCGGTGTCAACCACTGGTACCACATGGACATGACCTACCGTGGGCTGATCAACATGTTGATCTTCTGCGGCTGCGTCGGCCAGAGCGGTGGCGGCTGGGCGCACTACGTCGGCCAGGAAAAGCTGCGGCCGCAGACCGGCTGGCTGCCGCTGGCGTTTGGCCTCGACTGGCAACGTCCGCCGCGTCATATGAACAGCACCTCGTTCTTCTACAACCATTCCAGCCAGTGGCGCTACGAAACCGTAGGTACCGAAGAGCTGTTGTCGCCGATGGCGGACAAATCACGCTTTGGCGGTAGCCTGATCGATCTCAATGTGCGTGCCGAGCGCATGGGCTGGTTGCCGTCCGCACCACAGCTGGGCACTAACCCGCTACATCTGGCAGCGCAGGCGCAAGCCGCTGGACAATCGCCGGTGGATTACACCGTCGACGCCTTGAAAAAAGGGACGTTGGGCTTTGCCGCCGAGCAGCCGGACAACCCGCAGAACTTTCCGCGTAACCTGTTCGTCTGGCGCTCCAACCTGCTGGGTTCCTCCGGCAAGGGCCATGAGTACATGCTCAAATACCTGTTGGGCACCGAAAACGGCATTCAGGGCAAGGATTTGGGCCAGCAGGGCGGTGCCAAACCGCAGGAAGTGGAATGGCTGGAAAACGGCGGCGAAGGCAAGCTGGATCTGGTGGTGACCCTCGATTTCCGCATGTCCAGCACCTGCCTCTACTCCGACATCGTGCTGCCGACCGCTACCTGGTACGAAAAAGACGACATGAATACCTCGGATATGCATCCGTTTATTCACCCGCTGTCGGCGGCAGTCGATCCGGCATGGGACTCGAAGAGCGACTGGGAAATCTACAAGGGCATCGCCAAAGCCTTCTCCGAAGTCTGTGTCGGGCATTTGGGGCAGGAAACCGACGTGGTGACGCTGCCGATCCAGCATGACTCTGCCGCAGAGCTGGCGCAGCCTTACGGCGTCAAAGACTGGAAAAAAGGCGAATGTGACCTGATCCCGGGCAAAACCGCGCCGCATATTATGGCGGTAGAACGCGATTATCCGGCCACCTATGAGCGTTTCACTTCGCTGGGGCCGCTGCTGGATAAGCTGGGCAACGGCGGTAAAGGCATCGGCTGGAACACCCAGGACGAAGTCGACTTCCTGAAAAAACTCAACTACGTGAAAACCGCCGGCCCGGCAGTGGGCAGGCCGAAGATTGAAAGCGCTATCGATGCGGCCGAAGTGATCCTGGCGTTAGCGCCGGAAACCAACGGGCAGGTGGCGGTCAAGGCGTGGGACGCGCTGGGTAAAATGACCGGTCGCGATCACCGCCACCTGGCGCTGAACAAGGAAGACGAAAAAATTCGCTTCCGTGATATTCAGGCCCAGCCGCGCAAAATCATTTCCAGCCCTACCTGGTCAGGGTTGGAAGACGAACATGTGTCGTATAACGCCTGTTATACCAACGTGCATGAGCTGATCCCATGGCGCACCATCAGCGGCCGCCAGCAGCTGTATCAGGACCACGAGTGGATGCGCGCCTTTGGCGAGAGTTTGCTGGTGTACCGTCCGCCGATCGATACTCGCGCCGCGCAGCCGTTGCTGAACCAGAAGCCGAACGGCAACAAGGAGAAGGCGTTGAACTTCCTGACGCCGCACCAAAAGTGGGGCATCCACTCCACCTACAGCGACAACCTGTTGATGCTGACCCTGTCGCGCGGCGGGCCGATTGTCTGGATGAGTGAAGACGATGCCAAAGAGCTGGGCATTGAGGACAACGACTGGATCGAGGCCTTTAACGCCAACGGCGCACTGACCGCACGGGCGGTGGTCAGCCAGCGTATTCCGGCAGGCATGACCATGATGTACCACGCGCAGGAACGTATCGTGAATATCCCCGGTTCGGAAATCACCAGCCAGCGCGGTGGTATTCACAACTCGGTGACCCGCGTCTGCCCGAAACCGACCCATATGATCGGCGGCTACGCGCAGCTGGCCTACGGTTTCAACTATTACGGCACCGTCGGCTCCAACCGCGACGAGTTTGTGGTGGTACGCAAAATGAACCGCATCGATTGGTTAGACGGTGAAGGCAACGACGACTCGCAGGGCTGCCAGCAGGAGAAAGCAAAATGAAAATTCGTTCACAAGTCGGCATGGTGCTGAACCTGGACAAATGCATCGGTTGCCATACCTGTTCGGTGACCTGCAAGAACGTCTGGACCAGCCGCGAGGGTATGGAGTACGCCTGGTTCAATAACGTTGAAAGCAAACCCGGCGTCGGTTACCCGCACGCCTGGGAAGATCAGGAAAAATGGAAGGGCGGTTGGATCCGTAAAATCAACGGCAGGCTGGAACCGCGCATGGGCAGCCGCGTCGGCCTGCTGTCGAAGATTTTCGCCAACCCGGACGTACCGGCGCTGGACGACTATTACGAGCCTTTCGACTACGACTATCAGAACCTGCATACCGCGCCGCAGGGGAAACATCAGCCGATCGCCCGTCCGCGCTCGCTGATCACCGGCCAGCGCATGAAGAAGATTGAAAGCGGCCCGAACTGGGAAGAGATCCTCGGCGGTGAATTCGAAAAACGCTCGCAGGACAAAAACTTCGACAATATGCAGAAGGCGATGTACGGCCAGTTCGAAAACACCTTCATGATGTATTTGCCGCGCCTGTGCGAACACTGCCTTAACCCGGCCTGTGTCGCTACTTGCCCAAGCGGTGCCATCTACAAGCGTGGCGAAGACGGTATTGTGCTGATCGATCAGGATAAATGCCGCGGCTGGCGCATGTGCCTGACCGGCTGTCCGTACAAGAAAATCTATTTCAACTGGAAGAGCGGCAAGTCCGAGAAGTGTATCTTCTGCTACCCGCGTATCGAATCCGGCCAGCCGACGGTGTGTTCGGAAACCTGCGTTGGCCGTATTCGCTATCTTGGCGTGTTGCTGTATGACGCCGACCGCATTGAGCAGGCCGCCGCCGCCGAAAACGAACAAGACCTCTATCAGCGCCAGTTGGATATCTTCCTGGATCCGCACGACCCGGCGGTGATTGCCCAGGCGTTGCAGGATGGCATTCCACAAGGGGTTATCGAGGCCGCACAGCAGTCGCCGGTGTATAAAATGGCGATGGACTGGAAGTTGGCACTGCCGCTGCACCCGGAATACCGCACGCTGCCGATGGTGTGGTACGTGCCACCATTGTCACCGATCCAATCCGCCGCCGATGCCGGTGAGCTGGCACACAACGGCGTATTGCCGGACGTGGAGAGCCTGCGTATTCCGGTGCAATATCTGGCCAACCTGCTGACTGCCGGGGATACCGCGCCGGTGCTGTTGGCGCTTAAACGCATGCTGGCGATGCGCCACTACAAACGGGCGGAAACCGTTGACGGCGTGCTGGACACCAGTGCCCTGGAGCAGGTGGGGTTGAGCGAAGCGCAGGCGCAGGAGATGTACCGTTATCTGGCGATCGCCAACTATGAAGATCGCTTTGTCATCCCGTCCAGCCACCGTGAACTGGCGCGTGAGGCTTTCCCGGAAAGCAAAGGCTGCGGCTTCAGCTTTGGTGACGGCTGCCACGGCAGCGACGGTAAATTCAACCTGTTCAACAGCCGCCGTATTGACGCCATCGATGTGACGCAAAAAACCGCCCGTCAGGAGGATGCCTCATGATCAGCCTGAAAGTGATTGCCCGCCTGCTGGATTATCCGGAGCAGGCGTTATTTGACCATCAGCAGGCGCTGGTAGAGGCACTGGAGCCGGCCAGCGAACTGGATTTGCACCACAGCGCGCAGTTGATCTTGTTTATTCGTCGATTTTGCGCTCGCCCGTTGTTGGACGTGCAGGCCGAATACTGCGAACTGTTTGACCGTGGTCGCGCCACCTCGCTGCTGCTGTTTGAGCACGTGCATGGTGAATCGCGCGATCGCGGCCAGGCGATGGTCGATTTGATGGCGCAATACCGTGAAGCGGGCCTGGAGATCGACAGTCGTGAACTGCCGGACTTTTTGCCGCTGTATCTGGAATACCTGGCCAGCCGCAGCCCAGCGGAGGCGCGCGGTGGCTTGCAGGACATCGCGCCGATCCTGGCGCTGCTGGGAGCCCGGTTGCAGCAGAGGGAAAGCCCGTACGCGCTGTTGTTTGACCTGTTGCTGACGCTGTCCGGTACCGAGGTGAAAAGCGCCAGCCTGGAAAGCCAGGTGGCGGGAGAAGCCAGGGACGACACGCCGCAGGCGCTGGACGCGGTCTGGGAAGAGGAGCAGATACGATTCACTTCCCAGGGCGGTCCCGGTGAGCAAGGCTGCGCTTCGGCACAGCAAACGGCACATCAGCGGCGTTTTGCCGGCGCGGTGGCGCCACAGTACCTGGACCTGACGGATGCGCTAACCGGAACCAAAGGACGCTAATCATGCAATTTTTAAATCAATTCTTCTTCGATATTTACCCCTATCTGGCGGGAGCGATTTTCCTGATAGGTAGCTGGTTACGCTACGATTACGGGCAGTACAGCTGGCGTGCCGGCTCCAGCCAAATGCTGGATAAAAAGGGCATGCGGTTGGCTTCCAACCTGTTCCATATCGGTATTTTGGGTATTTTCGCCGGGCACTTCCTCGGCATGCTGACGCCGCACTGGATGTATGAAGCCTTCCTGCCGATCGACGTGAAACAGAAACTGGCGATGATCGCCGGCGGTGCCTGCGGCGTGATGACGCTGGTTGGCGGGGCGCTGTTGCTGAAACGCCGCCTGACCAACCCACGAGTGCGGGCCACCAGCAGCTTTGCCGACATCATGATCCTGACGCTGTTGGTGGTGCAGGTGTGTCTGGGGCTGCTGACCATTCCGTTCTCCGCCCAGCATATGGACGGCAGCGAGATGATGAAGCTGGTGGCTTGGGCGCAGGCAGTGGTGACTTTCCACGCCGGGGCGTCACAGCATTTGGCCGGCGTTGCGTTGATCTTCAAATTGCATATGGTGCTGGGCATGACGCTGTTCGTGCTGTTCCCGTTCTGCCGTCTGGTGCATATCTGGAGCGTGCCGGTGGAATACCTGACCCGTCGCTACCAATTGGTGCGTAACCGCCGTTAATTCCTCGCCTACATAGCGGCAATGCCTGCCAGGTGTTGCCGCTTTTCTGCTTCTCCGTTGTTTTCCACCTATTCTTAATTCATCTCCCCTGAGTGAGTTCCTGTAGATCTCCGTTCGACCTTGCTCTAGGCTGTGGCCGGATAAACAGACGTGATTTATCGGCTCAGTTAAATGAACGGAATCAATCAGTAAGAATGCCACTTAGGTTTTTCTTTATACTGATGTCAAACAAGGGTGTGGCTGTGGATAGCGGGGTTTGAATCATTAACCGCGCTTGAGAGTCGGCCAACGGAATAATGGACACACAGGCTGAACAACGATAATGACCCTAAATAGCCTTTCCCAAAGCTTATTGCCTCTTAAAATTATTGCGACCGGCGCGGCGTTGCCGCCGCAGTGCGTCGAATCCTCGGCGCTGGATCGTCGCTTGAACAAGTCGGCCGGTTACGTAGAAAAACGTTCGGGCATTATTCATCGTTTCCATGCCGACAATGATGCCAGCCAGGCTGAACTGGCCGTTGCCGCGCTGGACGATGCTCTTGCCCGCCATGCGATCCCGCGAGATTCCATCGATCTGCTGATCTCTGCCTCGGCCATCGCGGTGCAGGCATTGCCTTTCAGCGCCGCCCATATTCTTAAACTGGCACGACTGCGGCCGGGTATTGCGGGCTTTGATATCAACACCAGCTGCGTGAGCTTTATTTCCGCATTGCAGGTGGCGGCGGGGTTACTCAATACGGGCGTTTATCGGCGTATTGCCATTGTCTCTGCCGATATTGCTTCGCGCGGTATCGACTGGGAAGACGAAGAGTCTTCATTGATCTTCGGTGATGGCGCGGCCTGTGCCATTGTCGAACGCGGTGACGGGCGTAGCGGTATTTTGTCCTACCTGATGGAAACCCACCCGGAAGGCAGCGATCTGTGTGAAATCAGGGCTGGGGGGACGCGCTGTAATCCGCGTGCCGGCATGAACGACAGTGACTTTCTGTTCCATATGAAGGGCAAGCAGCTGTTCCGCCAGGCGTCGGCGCTGATCGAAAGCTTCCTTGGCCGCTTGTTGTCGGCTGCGGGGCTAAACCTGGCGCAAATCGCCACCGTGGTACCGCATCAGGCCAGCCATCTCTCTTTGGAACATATGCGCAAGCGGCTGCACGTTTCCCCGCAGGCCCTGGTGGATATCTATCGTTATCGGGGCAATCAGGTGGCGGCTTCGATCCCTTCGACCCTGCACCAAGCGGCGATCACCGGCAGGCTGCACGCCGGACGTCCGGTGATGCTGATCGGCACCGCCGCCGGTTTAACGCTGGGCGGCATGGTACTGCTGCCATGAGAGTGTTGATCACCGGAGCGACCAGCGGGCTGGGGCGCAACGCCGCCGAGTGGCTGCTGGCCGCCGGGCATCAGGTGCATGCCACCGGGCGGGACGTTGCCGTTGGACGGCAGTTGGCGGCACGGGGCGCCAAGTTTACCGCGCTGGATCTGACCCTCGCCGACGACGGGCAGTGTGAGCAGTTAATGGCGGGCTACGATATTGTCTGGCACTGCGCCGCAAAATCTTCTCCCTGGGGGAGCCGCCAGGCATTTTATCAAGCCAATACCCGCGTGACGGAAAAACTGGCCCATGCCGCCGGACGTTGCGCAGTGCAGCGGTTCATTCATATTTCGACGCCGGCGGTTTATTTCGATTTCAGCCATCGTCACAACGTGACCGAAGCGGATGTTTCCCCACGCTTTGCCAATCACTATGCCGCCAGTAAGTTTGCTGCCGAGCAACGTATTGCGGCGCTGCTGCCTGATTATCCGCAAACCACCTACCTGATCTTGCGCCCTCGCGGCCTGTTCGGCCCCCATGACCGGGTGATTGTGCCCAGGATACTGGCGCAGCTGCAGGGCGATAAAGGCCTGTTGCGTTTGCCGGGCGGCGGTTCGGCTTATCTGGACCTTACCTTTGTGCTCAACGTGGTGCATGCGATGGATCTCGCCAGCCGTCAACCAGGTTTGCCGTCCGGCAGCATTTTCAATATCACCAACCAACAGCCGCAGCGGCTGGCCGATATGTTGCACCAGTTGCTCAACCGGCAGCTGGGCTGGCAATACGCCGTCAAAGCGGTGCCTTATTCCTTATTGTCGGGCGTTGCGGCGGGGATGGAGCTGTTGGCGCACGTCACCCGCAAAGAACCGATGCTGACCCGCTATAGCGTTGCGGCAGCCTATTTCGACATGACGCTGGATAACACCCAGGCGATAGAGGTGCTGGGTTACCGGCCGCGCTACAGCCTGGAGCAGGGGATCGAACTGACGGCGCAGTGGTTAAAGCAACAGGGGATGAGCGCAGATGGCTAATATCACGACCTTTGAAATCGGTTATTGCACTCATCTGGGCTGCATGGCGCTGCGCGGTTCGGCGATGCGCACCTGTAAATTTCCTTCCCGGGCCTATCTGCTGGAAGTCGGCGAGCGCCGCTGGCTGTGGGATACCGGTTATGCCAGCCATTTTGAACATTACACCGCCAGCGGCATTTTTCGGCTTTATCGCCAGGTGACGCCGGTTTATTTCAGTCCGCAGCAGGCACTGTTGGAACAGTTGCGCAGTCTGGGGCTGAACACTGGCGATATCGAGGCGGTGATCATTTCGCACTTTCATGCGGACCACATTGCCGGTCTGCGAGACTTCAGCAGCCTGAAGATGATGTGCTCCGGCGAAGGGTGGCAGCAAACCCGAGAGCTGCGCGGTTTTGCCGCGTTGAAAAGGGCGTTTGTGCCAGGATTGATCCCGGAAGGTTTTGAATCTGCGCTGCAGTTCGTCGAGGGATTTCCGCAGCAAAGCCTGCCTGCCGCATTGGCCCCCTTCCAACAGGGCTATGTGCTGCCGGGCAGCGGTGGAGAAATTGTTATCGTGCCGCTGCCGGGGCACGCCGCCGGGCACCTTGGGGCCTTTGTCCTGACCGATGCCGGTTGGACGCTGCTGGCCAGCGATGCCGCCTGGTCGCCGCTGAACTATCAGCAACTGCGTGGCCCTTCGCGGTTGGCTAACCTGATCATGGACAATCCGCGCAGCTATTACGACACCCTGGGCGCGCTCAACCAGCTCTATCTTGGCGGCGCTGCGGAGATCCGCCTGTGTCATGAGGGGGATTTATGATCCCGCTGATGACGCTATGGCACTACCTGCGCGCACGGCGACTGCGCTTTACCCAACGGGCGGTGCTGGAGGCCTATCAGGCGCGCCAGCTGAAGCGGTTTGCCCAGCGCGTATTGGCGAACAGTCCCTATTTTCAGCCCTATAGTTCATTGCCTCTGACCGCGTGGCCAACGATGGACAAGGCGGTGATGATGGCCAATTTCGATCGGATGAACACCGCCGGTCTGCGATTGGAGGCGCTTTTGGCCTGTGCCCGGCGCAGCGAAAGCGATCGCGATTTCAGCCCTAAAGTGGGCAACTACAGCGTCGGTTTATCTACCGGTACCTCTGGGCGGCGCGGCGTGTTCGTCGTCAGCCCGCAGGAGCAGCAGATTTGGGCCGGGGGCATGCTGGCAAAAATGTTGCCGCAGGGGGTGTTTGCCGGGGAGAAGGTCGCGCTGTTCCTACGGGCCGACAACAACCTGTACCACAGCGTCAATAACCGTTGGCTGAGCCTGTCGTTTTACGATCTGTTCGCTCCCTTTGCCGAACATTTGCCGCAGATTGAACGTGAACAGCCGACGATTATCGTGGCCCCGGCCCAGGTATTGTGCGCCCTGGCTGATGCCGTTGAAGGCGGCGAACTCAAGCTCAGCGTCAAAAAAGTGATTTCAGTGGCCGAAGTGCTGGAACCGCAGGATCGCCAGCGCCTGCAGCGGGTGTTTGCGCAGATGGGAGAAGTGTATCAAGCCACCGAAGGTTTTTTGGCCGCGACCTGCAGCCACGGCACTTTGCATCTGAACGAAGAGTTTATTCATGTCGAACCGCAGTGGATCGACGAGCGGCGTTTTACCCCGTTGATTACCGATTTTACCCGCCGTACCCAACCGATAGTGCGTTATCGGCTGGACGATATTCTGGTGATGAGCGAACAGCCCTGTCCCTGCGGGCTGGCGACCATGGCATTGGATCGTATCGAAGGGCGCTGCGATGACCAACTGCTGTTACCGGCCAGGCAGGGCACAATGCAGCGGGTCTTCGCCGACCTGTGTCGCCGCGTGATAGCCAATGCGTTGCCAGAGGTGGCGGATTATCGGCTGACGCAACGGGGCGACAGCGAGCTGCATCTGATGGCCGATTGCAGCCCGGAGGCGTTGGCGAATTGCCAACGGCAATTGATCGCGCTGTTCGAACAGCAAGGTATTGCCACGGAGCAACTGGCGTGGCGCCTGCAAACGCAGGCGATCATGCCGCAGTTTGATGCCAAGCGTCGCCGCATTGTTCGCATGCCGGAGGCCGGATGAAACTCGTTGTTTATCGCTTATGGCAGATGCTGCTGGGGTGGGGATTTGTCGGGGTCATCTACCATGGTAGCGATCGCTGGCAAGGTGCCGGCCACCTGCTGACGCCAGGTTGGGTCGACCGAGCGATCCCGTTCAGCCCGCACGCCATCTGGCTGTATCTGTCGTTTTTCCTGATTATCCCGCTGTGCTATCTGCTTTGCCCGTTAAACCGGCTAAAATGGCTCAGAAGTACCATGCAGCTTAGCGCCTTGCTGGCGGGAGCCATTTATCTGCTGTGGCCGACGACGATGAACTACCCGATCGTTCCGTCCGATTCGGTGAGCGGCGATTTACTGGCGAGGTTGATCAGCGTCGATTCGTCGCAAAACTGCCTGCCTTCACTGCATATCGCCCTGACGGTGTTGGCGGTGTGGGCGGCGGCGGAAAGCCGCAAAAAACTGCGCAGCGCGTTGCTGATCGTCTGGGGGCTGGCGATTGCCTTTTCTATCTTGCAACTGCGTCGGCACCTGTTTGTGGATTTGCTCAGTGGGGCGGCGTTGGCATGGGGCGTGGGCTACGTCTGCCAGCGAGTTCAAGGGATTGGCTGGGGCGTACGGCAGGGGGAAGAGTCATGATCGATCTGGTGATACCTATCGTGTTTATGCTGTTGGTGGTGCTGGGGGAAGCCCTGTGGCTACAGTGGCGG
Source organism: Serratia sp. GW822-FHT06E05 (assembly GCF_058799445.1). NCBI lineage: Bacteria > Pseudomonadati > Pseudomonadota > Gammaproteobacteria > Enterobacterales > Yersiniaceae > Serratia > Serratia sp. GW822-FHT06E05. The sequence continues at coordinate 199,792 of NZ_JBXALM010000002.1, read as the reverse complement.
CGCAAGGGCAGCGTGGATTGGCATGACGTGATTTTCAACCTCAACTCCGGGCATATCATGCTGTGGCTGTTTCGCGGTTTGGAGATAGCCTGCTACGGCTACGTGGTCACGCATTTTAATCAAGGCTGGCTGGGCGGTTGGCCGCCGGTGCTGATGTGGCTGTTTGCGATACTGGCCTGGGATTTCGGCTTTTACTGGCTGCACCGGTTACACCACCGTTTTCGCCTGCTGTGGGCGGTGCATGTGGTGCATCACCAGGGCGAGCATTTCAATCTGTCGCTGGGCGTGCGCAACTCGTGGTATTCGTCACTGACCTCGATCCCGTTCTTTATGCTGTTGGCATTGGCGGGCGTGCCGCTGTCGGTGTTCATCACCGTTTCTATCCTGCATTACAGCATTCAGCTGTTTAACCATAATTCGGTAACCCCCAAACTCGGCTTTCTGGAGCACATCCTGGTGACACCGGCGCATCATCGGGTGCACCACGTTAAAGATTTGGCCTATTCCAACCGGAATTTTGGCGGCAGCTTTATCTTCTGGGACAAGCTGTTTGGCACCTTTTGCCCGGCGCTGCCAACGGAGCCCTTTACCTATGGCGTGCGTGGCGACAAATCTTCCGCCAACCCGTTTTGGGCCAGTAACCTGCCGTTTATGCGCTACTTCAAGCTGCCTTTCCAGCCTTCGAGCAAGGGCGGGCATTTCCGCTGTTCCCCCGGCTGCCTGGTAAGCGGGGCGATGCTGCTGTTCGCTCTGGTGTTGGGTTATGTTTATCGTTTTGGTTACGGGTATGGCGGGGTGACCGGCGAGCAGGCGGCGTTGTTTGTGCTGTTGGCGGCCGGGGCGATAGCCTTGGGTGGGATGGCTGAAGGTCGCCGCTGGGGCGTAGGCGTTTGGCTGTTGGTGACGTTGGCATTCCCCCTGTGGTTATTGAGTGTGCCCGATGGGCAGTCTGCTCTCTGGTGGGGCGTAGCCGGTGCCATGGTGTTGCACGGTTGCGCTGTCGCGGTCGGTTGGGGACGCCAAAAGGAGGCCGCATATGGCTGATTTGCCGCCGCTGAGTTTCCCCGCTGCGGGGGAACAGGCGTTTCATCGGGAATTGAAACGACGGGCGCATGCTTATCTGAGCGCTCGCGACGATCACCGGTTTGCCGATGCGGCCCGTTGGGCCAAGGCCACGATTTTGTTGCTGCTTTGCGTTGGCTTCTACCTGCTCAGTTTGGTGCAGCACCAGGCTCTGGCCTTTATGCTGAGTTACTTCGCTTTTGTCATGATGGGCATGTTGCTGAACGTCAACGTCAATCACGATGCTTCGCACAACGCCTTCGCCCGCACGCCGTGGGTCAATCGTCTGGCCGGGCGGCTGGTGACTTTGCCGCTGGGCGTCGATCCGGATTACTGGCGAACCCGGCACGTCAGCTATCACCATGTGTATGCCAACGTCGAACATTACGATCTGGATACGGAAGAGAACGGCTTTTTCCGCCAAACCCCGTTCCAACGTTGGCGGGCTTATATGCGCTATCAACATCTTTACTGGCCGCTGATTGCCGCGCTGTCGTTGCCGTACATTGCGCTGGTGTTCGATTGGTCGGATCGCTTGGGCAAAACACCGTTGGCGACCAAGGACGTATTGCCGGGGCGTAAGGGCTGGGCAATGTTCATTGCCGGGAAATTGTGTCACCTGTTGCTGGTGCTGGTGATCCCGCTGGTGGTGGCACAACAAAATGGCATCGGCTGGCAAACGGTACTGATTGCCTATTTGATTAGCCAAATGCTGGCCTCGTTACTGGTGGTTTTTTTGCTGTTGGGCACGCACTGGGCGCAAGCCGAATTTTATGCGGTGCCGGCAGGCAGCCAGATGCCGCAGGGCTGGTATCGGCATAACTTCGCCACCGCCTGCGACTGGGAAACTTCGCCGAAGAGCTTGCACCATCTGACCGGCGGGCTGAATTATCACCTTACTCACCATCTGTTCCCCGGCTGGAATCATCGCCATTATCCGGCGCTGGCTGCCATATTGGCTGAGACGGCGGCGCGACACGGCATGGATTATCGCTGTATCGGTTATCGTGAATTGTTGCGACAGCAGCAACGTTTTTTACGTGCTATGGGGCAGCCACCACAATGAAAATGCCGGATACCACACCGCTGCCGCCTTTGGCGTTCCAGCGAGAGGCGAGTGAGATCCATCAGGAGCTGATGCGGGCTAGCCAGGCCTACCTGGCGACGCGCGGCGATCACCGTTTTGCCGACGGCAGAATGTTCGCTAAGCTGTTGGCGCTAATACTGCTGTGCGCCGGTTTTTACGTGCTGAGCCTGCAGCAGCAACATTTCTGGGCCTATTTCGGCTGTTACGTCGGCTTTATTTTTTCCGCCATGATGCTAACGGTGAATGTAGTACACGACGCCTCGCATAATGCCGTTTTCAAACGCGCACGGTTAAATCACTGGCTTAACTTCTTTGTCAGTATGCCCCTGGGGCTGGATGCCGACTGCTGGCGAGTGCGGCATGTCATTTTCCACCACGCCTATAACAACATTGAAGGTTACGATCCGGACATTGAACCCAACGGGGTGTTGCGCCAAACGCCGTTCCAGCACCGCAAGGCGTTTATGCGCCTTCAGCCTTACTATTGGCCGATCGTCGCGGCGCTGACTTTCCCTTATTACATCTGGTTGTTCGACTGGTTGGATCGCGCCGGTAAAACCCGCATGACGCCAAAGATGATGTTCCAGGGCCGGAAGGGATGGGGGATTTTCCTGTTGGGCAAGCTGGCGCATTTTACCCTGGCGCTGGCCGTTCCGCTGTGGCTCACGCCGCCGACGATCGGCGTCGGCACGGTGTTACTGACCTATCTGCTCAGCCAGATGCTGTCGTCGCTGGTGTTTGTGATGCTGATTGTCGGCACCCACTGGGCCAAAGCCAACTTTTATCAGGCCCCCGAACAGGGAAGGTTGGCGCACGGTTGGTATCAGCACGTTTTTGCCACCACCTTTGACTGGCAAGCTTCACCGGCGTGGCTGGGGTATTGGCTTGGCGGGGCTAACCTGCACCTGACGCACCACCTGTTTCCCCATTGGAATCACCGGCACTACCCGGCATTGAGTCGTATCATTGAAGAGGTTGCCCCGCGTTTTGGCATTGATTATCGGATCCTTGAACTGAGGGAGCTGCTGCGGTTACAGCAACGTTTTCTCAGCGCTATGGGGCGAAAGCCCAGCTGATCGTGGCTAAACGCAAGTCTTGCAACATATTGAATTTGCGAGACGTTACGCAGTTCACTAATTGAACAGTCCGTGCGGCTCACGTAAACTCTATCTCACTGACAGTCAGCCACAGGAGGTGGAGTATGCGCAGTTTGCCGATCCGTTTATCCAATAAGATTGATGACGATCTGAATGATATAGCCCGGCGCCATGGGATGGAGAAAACCGAGGTGATCAAGATGGCCTTTGCGTTGATAGCCATAGCCGATAAGCACTGGATGAAACAGAACGGAACCTCCCTTGGCATCGTGAGAGAGAATGGCAAAGAGCTGGAGGCCGTGGGGCGAGTCGTGGGGATCTTCCCATGAGCACCGAAAACGCAAACTTGCACGATGAGGCCGCAAAGGGGTACCTGAAGGAGATATTGGTCTTCGATGAAATGGAACGTTTGCGCTTGGCGCGTCAGGTGCTGTGCGGGATCTTCGTGATAAGCGTGGGCGTTTTTACCGCCCACGCTTATTGGGATCAAAGCGAGCCTATCAGGCAAGTGTTCGAGCTGTTGAAAATTGGTGCGCTACCCTTGGTAACGCTGGTTATTTCCTTCTACTTCCCCAATACTTCGGCCAGATAGCGCTCAACTTATTCCGATTTCATGCCCGCGGCGGTCATCAGCAGGCGGAACATCGAGGCGACCAGGAACAGCCCCAGTACGCTGGCGCTCCAGATAATCACCAGCCAGCCAACGCGCTTCCACCAGGGGGCCGGAGCGGATGCGGTTTTATTTTGCATAATGTCTTCCCTCATCAGTGGTAACCCTGTTCATGGCTGACCTTGCCGCGGAACACGTAGTAGCTCCAGAAGGTGTAGACCAAGATAATCGGGATAATAAACAGCGCGCCGACCAGCATAAAGCCCAGGCTTTGCGGTGGGGCTGCGGCGTCCCACAGGGTGATGGACGGTGGGATCAACAGCGGCCAGATGCTGATGCCCAAGCCGCTCAGGCCGAGGAACACCAGCAGCAGGGTCAGCAAGAAGGGCGAATAGTGCGCCGCGTTTTTCACGCCGCGCTGGATGCCCCAGGCGCTGAGCAACACCAATACCGGTACCGGCAGCAGCCAGAACAGGTTTGGCAGCGTAAACCAGCGGCTGGCGATCTCGGGATGGGCAATCGGCGTCCAGATACTGACCACCGCCAACACCAGCAGCAAAGTGATCAGCAGCGGCGTTGCCAACCGATACATGCGTGCCTGCAGATCCCCGGCGGTTTTCATCACCAGCCAGGTACAGCCCAGCAGTGCATAGGTCACCACCAGCCCCAACCCGCAAAACAGCGCGAACGGCGTCAGCCAGTCTAGAGCACCACCGGCATAGCTACGGCCGTTGACCGGGAAGCCGTTGATGATGGCACCCACCACCACCCCCTGACTGAAGGTGGCGAAGAGAGAGCCCCAGATAAACGCCTTATCCCAGATATGCCGCTTTTCTTCCTTGGCCTTGAAGCGGAATTCAAAGGCCACGCCGCGGAAAATCAACCCGAACAGCATCAAGGTGAGCGGGATGGCCAGCGCATCGAGGATCACCGCGTAGGCCAACGGGAAGGCGCCAAACAGCGCCGCACCGCCCAGTACCAGCCAGGTTTCGTTGCCGTCCCACACCGGTGCGACGGTGTTCATCATCACATCGCGGTCACCGCTGTCCTTGACCCAGGGGAACAGGATGCCGATACCCAAATCAAAGCCGTCCATTACCACGTACATCATGGTGCTGAACACGATGATCACAAACCAAATCAACGGAAGATCAATGCCCATGCTCAGCTCCTGTCATCCAGAGTTTCTTTTACCGCAGACAGCGGGCGAGCCGGTCTGCCGTCCGTGTCGTCTTCATGGCTTTCATGCTGCTGCGGTCCCTTACGGATCAGGCGCATCATGTAGGAGTACCCCACGCCGAACACCGAACAGTAAACGATGATAAACGCCAGCAGGCTGATGCTCATGTGCAAATCACCGTGCGCAGAGACCGCATCTTTGGTACGCAGCAGGCCATAGACCACCCACGGCTGTCGGCCGATTTCGGTGGTGAACCAACCCGCCAGCAGCGCCAGCAGCCCCGATGGCCCCATCCACAGGATGAAGTACAGGAAGGGACGCGACTGGTACAGCCCGCCGCGCCACCGCAGCCACAGGCTCCACACCCCTGCGAGGATCATCAGCATGCCGAGTGCTACCATGATGCGGAACGACCAGAACACCACGGTGGAGTTGGGGCGATCTTCCGGCGGGAAGGATTTCAGCGCCGGGACCTGTTCGGTCAGGCTGTGAGTCAGGATCAGGCTGCCAAGATAGGGCACTTCCAGCTTGAAGCGAGTCTCTTCACGCTCCATGTCCGGCCAACCGAACAGGATCAGCGGCGTTGCCTCTCCCGGCGGGTTTTCCCAGTGGCCTTCAATGGCGGCAATCTTCGCCGGTTGGTACTTCAGCGTATTCAGTCCGTGCGCATCACCAATCAGGGCTTGTACCGGCGCGACGATCAGCGCCATCCACATCGCCATTGACAGCATTTTGCGCATTGCCGGCGTATCACGCCCGCGCAGCAGGTGCCAGGCGGCGGAAGCGCCCACGAAGAAGGCCGAAGACAGGAAGGCGGCGGTCGACATGTGCAACAGACGGTAGGGGAATGACGGGTTGAATATCACTTTCAGCCAGTCGACCGGTACCACCTGGCCGTTGATGATTTCGTGACCCTGCGGCGTTTGCATCCAGCTGTTGGAAGCCAGGATCCAGAAGGTGGAAATCAGGGTGCCCAGCGCCACCATGCAGGTCGCGAAGAAGTGCAACCCTGGCCCGACGCGGTTCCAACCGAACAGCATCACCCCAAGGAAACCGGCCTCGAGGAAGAAGGCGGTCAGCACTTCATAGGTCAGCAACGGGCCGGTAATACTGCCGGCAAACTCAGAGAAGAAGCTCCAGTTGGTACCGAACTGATAGGCCATTACCAGCCCGGAAACTACGCCCATGCCGAAGTTGACGGCGAAAATTTTTGACCAGAAATGGTACAAATCGCGATAGGCTTCATTGCGCGTTTTCAGCCATAACCCTTCCAGCACCGCCAGATAACTGGCCAAACCTATGGTGATTGCGGGAAAAATAATATGGAAAGAAACGGTGAAGGCGAACTGTATTCTGGCAAGTTCCAGTGCATCAAGACCCAGCATGGCGCCTCCTTGGGTTGGACATAAAATAACCTCTTCAGTATAGCTGTAATTTTTTTGTGGAAAGCTTGGCGTCAAGTTAAGCACGGAGTACAGTGACTATAATAGTGACAGTTATTTCACTTTTTCATATAACAGTTAAGGCCTATGACCAGATACGAGCAGCTTGCACAACAAATTCGTGAACAGATCCAGAACCGGGTATGGCGGGCGGGGGACAAGCTGCCTTCGCTGCGGGAAAGCGGTAAACGCGCAGGCCTGAGTCTGATGACGGTGGTGCAGTCGTATCAACTGCTGGAGAGCCAGGGCTGGATCGTTGCGCGCCCGCAGTCCGGTTATTACGTGGCGGCGCGTCCGCAGCCGCTGCCGCAGCCGGCACGCGGGGAGAAACTGCTGCTGAGCGAGCAGGTAGACATCAACACCTTTGTTTTCGACGTGCTGCAGGCGTGCAAAGACCCAGGCATTGTCCCGTTCGGTTCGGCCTTTCCGGACGCCACGCTGTTTGCTCAGCCGAAGCTGGCGCGGGCGCTGAGCAGCGTGGCGCGCAAATTTACCCCGCACAGTTCGCTGGCTAACCTGCCGCCCGGCAACGACGCGCTGCGCCGCAACATTGCCCAGCGTTATGCTTTAAGCGGCATGCAGGTCGCCCCGGATGAAATCGTGATTACCGCCGGAGCCATGGAGTCGCTGAGCCTTAGCCTGCAGGCGGTGACGCAGCCGGGGGATTACGTGGCGATCGAGTCCCCGGCCTTTTACGGGGCATTGCAGGCGCTGGAGCGGCTGCGGTTAAAGGCGGTGGCGATCGCGACCCATCCGCAGGACGGCATCGATCTGGATGCGTTGGAACATGCCTTGGAACAGTACCCGATCAAGGCCTGCTGGCTGATGACCTACTTCCAGAATCCATTGGGCGCCTCGATGCCGGCAGAGAATAAACAGCGGCTGGTGGGCATGTTGCGCGAGCGGCAGATATCGCTGATTGAGGACGATGTTTACGGCGAATTGTACTTCAGCGCTGAGCGCCCGCAGCCGGCCAAGGCATTAGACCAGGGCGGACAGATTTTGCACTGTTCGTCGTTTTCCAAATGTCTTGCGCCAGGCTTTCGCGTGGGCTGGGTGGCTGCCGGGCGCTACGCACAGCAGATCCAGCGTTTGCAACTGATGAGCACGGTATCCACCAGCGTGCCCACCCAGTTGGCGATCGCTGATTATCTGTTGCATGGTGGCTACGATACCCATCTGCGGCGCTTGCGTCGGCTGCTGGCTCAGCGTCAGAGCATGATGCGTCAGGCGATTGCTCACCACTTCCCTCCGACCGTAAAGGTCAGCCAGCCAGATGGCGGTTACTTTTTGTGGGTAGAGCTGGATCCGGCGTTGTCGTCGATGGAGCTGTATCAGCGCGCGCTGGCGCTGGGGGTGAGTATCGCGCCGGGCAGGATGTTCACCACCGGCAACCATTTCAACCACTGCTTCCGACTGAACGCCTCTTTCGACTGGAGCGACAAGCATGAAGCGGCTATCCAGACCTTAGCCAAACTTATCCGGCAGCTCGAGCCGGCAGGCTGAACTCCCCCCAACGGCCGGCTATCGCAATAGAAAAATTCATATTGCGATTTCCGGCAATAGAATGCCGGTTTCGTTGTTAGACAGCCTCCCGGCCGCCGATTACTCTGCGATAAATTTTGTCACATTTATCAACGGGTAAACGAGGGGCAGTGGGTGAGAAAAATAAAAAACAAGGCAATCAAACCTTTACAAAAGCGGCTGGTTACGCTGGCGATCGCCTGCGCCGTGGGGCTGGCATTTAGCGTGCAGGCGAAAACCTTGGCGGAAGGTATTACCCCGGCCAGCGATGCCAGCCTGGTGCCGGCGGCGGCCAAGTTGCGTAAAGACACCGTGGTGGCCGGTATTCTTGAACCCCAGGGTAATTTTAATCCCTATCTGTTCAGCAATGGCTGGGATGAGAACGTCACCGACGTGATCTTTACCCGGCTGATTGGTCTGGACAGCCAGGGCAAGCCGGTGGCGCGGCTGGCAGAGTCCTGGCAGGTCAGCCCGGACAACCGGGTCTACACCATTAAACTGCGGCCTAATCTGGTCAACAGCGACGGCTCGCCAATCAAGGCCGAAGACATTGCCTTTACCCTGACGCTGCTGCATGACCCGGCCTATGACGGAGAGACCGACATTACTCCGGCGCACATTCTGGGCGGGGCAGAGTACAAGAACGGAACTGCCCCCAGCATCAGCGGGCTAAAGGTGATCGACGATCGTACGCTTCAAATCACCACCACCCAGCCGGGGGCGACTACGCTGCAGCTGATCGGCGGGCCGGTGCTGTCGAAAGCCTATTACGGCAAGGAGTATCAGCGCGGTAAGCTGGACAGCGTGCGTGCGCTGAACGGCAAGCCGTTAGGCAATGGCCCTTATATTTACGACAAATACGTGCCGGGTCAGGAGATCCGTTTTCACGCCAACCCGAACTTCTATCTCGGTAAGCCAGCGGTGGCGCGTTTTATTTACCGCGTGACCAACCCTTCTACCAACTTCCAGCTGTTCCAGACCGGTGAAACCGACTACGACGCCTTTACTTCCAAACCGGATGATATTGAACAGCTGAAGCTGCTCGGCTTCGCCAATATCAATTTGTACAGCTCGAGCGACTACAGCCGGGTGGATTTCAACTTTAAACGCCCGGCACTGCAGGATGCGCGTGTGCGTCAGGCGCTGATTTACGGGCTGGATCGGCAAAAGCTGATCACCGTGGTCTACCAGGGTTACGGTTCGGTCGCCAATCAGCCGATCTCACCCGTTTCCTGGGCTTATGATCCCAAGGGGATCAACCCCTATGCTTACGATGTCAACAAAGCCAAGCAACTGCTGGATCAGGCCGGGTGGAAACCGGGAGCGGACGGCATTCGCCAGAAGGACGGCAAAAAGCTGGAGCTGACGCTGTTGGTGACCAAAAAGCTGATTAACGACGCACTGGTGCCGATTGCCAAAGATAACTATCGGCAGATTGGCGTGCTGTTGAAGCCGCAGGTGCTGGATTTCAATGCGCTGCTGGCGCAACGCAAGGCCGGTAATTACGATCTGGCGTCGCTCAGTACCAGCGGGCTGAATGATCCGCACGACGGGGTACGCGATTTCATCAGTCAGGTCAGTGAAACCGGCTATAGCAATCCGCAGGTGGACAAGCTGATTGGCGAGGCTAACGCCACGCTGGACATCGAGCAGCGTAAGCCGCTGTATCACCATTTGTATCAGGTGCTGGCTGAAGATCCGCCGGTGATCCTGTTGGGGAACCGTAAAGTGCTCAGCGCCAGCAGCGCACGCGTCACCGGCTTTAAACCGGACGTATACAACGGCCTGACCGGCAGCCTGCCGGACGTCAAGATCGCTCAGTAACGGTAAGGCACCGCTGCGCCGGTTTGGGCAGCGGTGACGGAAAACACCATGAGAAATTTTATCCTGCGCCGCTTGCTGCAAACCCTTCCGATGATGCTGCTGGCATCGCTGCTGATTTTCTTTATTTTCGCACTGACCCCCGGCGACTTTATCGACGGCAACATCAACCTGACGCCGCAGCGCGCGGCTGAGCTGCGGGCGCTGTACGGGCTGGATCAGCCGTTATTCAGCCGCTATCTGCACTGGCTCGGTCAACTGCTGCAGGGCGATCTCGGTTTCTCGCTGCAATACCAGATCCCGGTCAGTACCTTGTTGAACCAGTACATCTGGAACTCCTTCCTGCTGGCGTCGGTGGCGCTGGTACTGTACTGGGGCATTGCGCTGGCGGTAGGTGTCGCCTCGGCGATGAAACCCTATTCGCTGTTCGATCATCTGGTGACCGTGGCGGTGTTCGGCGCTATGTCGTTTCCTACCTTTTTCCTGTGTCTGTTGCTGATCAAATGGTTCGCCGTCGATCTGCACTGGCTGCCTGCGGGTGGCATGCTGCGCACCGGTAGCGAAGCCAGCGGATTGGCGTGGGCACTGGACGTGGCGGCGCACCTGTTGCTGCCGGTGCTGGCGTTGGTGATGCTGCAGGCCGGCACCCTGACGCGCTATTTCCGCGCCAGCATGCTGGACGTGATCCGCATGGATTATATCCGTACCGCACGCGCCAAGGGGCTGAAGGAAAAGACGGTGATCCTGCGGCATGCGCTGCGTAATGCGCTGTTGCCGATCATCACCTTGTTGGGTTTTGAGCTACCCGCGCTGTTTTCCGGTGCGCTGATCACCGAAAAAATCTTCAACTGGCCGGGCGCCGGGCACATCCATCTCGATTCGCTGGCGGCGCGCGACTACCCGGTATTGATGGGCTTTACGCTGTTTCTGGCGGTATTGACCATTTTAGGCAATCTGCTGGCGGACATTTTGTACGCCTATGCCGACCCGCGCATTCGTTTGAGGTAACTATGTTGGCATCCTTGTTTTTCGGACGTCGTCGCCGTTGGCGGCAAGCGCAACTCCCGGCGCTGGCGCAGCTATCGCCACCGCCGACCGCCCAGGCTTGGCAGCGGCTGCGGCGTCACCGCCTGGCGATGATTTCACTGCTGCTGTTGGTATTGATGGCGGTGCTGTGCCTGTTCGGCCCGATGCTGTCGCCCTGGCAGGACGATGCCGGCGATGCGTTGAGTATCAATCAGGCACCCGGCGCGCAACACTGGCTGGGCACCGATTTTCTCGGTCGCGATATTTATACCCGCCTGCTGCTGGCGGGGCGTATTTCGCTGACCATTGGCCTGGTGTCGATGCTGTTATCGGTCACGCTCGGCTACCTGCTGGGGGCGCTGTCCGGCTATCTTGGCGGCGTGGTGGATAAGCTGATTATGCGCTTTGCCGATCTGTTGATGACCATTCCCAGCCTGCCGCTGCTGATCATCATGGGAGCGATGCTGTCGGAGCTGGACGTTTCGCCGGACTACCGTATTTACATGGTGATGATCATGCTCAGCCTGCTGGGTTGGCCGTCGCTGGCGCGGCTGGTGCGTGGGCAAATTTTGTCGTTGCGCGAGCGTGACTTCATGCTGGCCACTGAGGTGCTGGGGTTATCCACCCGGCGGCGTATCTTCGGCCACCTGCTGCCCAATACCATTCCGATCCTGGTGGTGGTGGCCACCATGGGCGTCGCTAATGCCATTCTCAGTGAATCGGCCCTGAGCTATCTGGGGTTGGGCGTAGTGCCGCCAATGCCGTCGTGGGGCAACATGATGGACGCCGCCAACAGCCTGATCGATTTTCAACGCCGCCCTTGGCTGTGGATGCCGCCGGGGTTGGCGATTTTCATCACCGTGGTGGCGATTAATATTCTCGGCGACGGCCTGCGAGACGCGCTTGATCCAAAAATGAACGGGGTAATACGATGAGCCAACCGCTGGTGGCCTTTAATCAACTGTCGGTAGCCTTCCAGGGCGAACAAGGGCGGGTGCGGGCGGTACAACAGGTGAGTTTTGACCTTTACGCCGGACAAACGCTGGGGGTCGTCGGTGAGTCCGGCTGCGGTAAAAGCGTGACCGCGATGGCGCTGATGGGGCTGCTGCCGCAACCGCTGGCGCAAATCGACGGTGGTGAAATCCATTTCGACGGCCAGGACTTGCTGAAACTACGCCCGCAACAGATGGCCGATTTACGCGGTAACCGTTTGGCGATGATCTTTCAGGAGCCGATGAGCGCGCTGAACCCGGTGCTGACCATCGGTGAGCAGTTGGTTGAGCCGTTAATCCGCCATCGGGGGACTGCGCCAAAAGCGGCCTGGCGGGAGGCCACGGCGCTGATTACCGAGGTCGGACTGGCACGCGCCGAACAGCTGATGACCAGCTATCCGCACCAGCTTTCCGGTGGCATGCTGCAGCGCATCATGATCGCCATGGCCATCAGTTGCCGGCCGGCGTTGCTGATTGCCGACGAACCCACTACCGCGTTGGATGTCACCGTGCAGGCGCAAATTCTGGCGCTGCTGCGCGAGCAGGCGCGTAAGCACAATATGGCGATGATGCTGATTACTCACGATCTCGGGGTGATTGCCCAGATGGCGGATCGGCTGGTGGTGATGTACGCCGGGCGTATTGTCGAGCAGGGGGCCACGCATGAAGTGCTGACCAACCCGCAGCACCCTTACACTCAGGGATTGATGGCCTCGCGGCCGGTGGCGGGGCAGCGGCGGCGGCGGTTGTATTCGATCCCCGGTCAGGTGCCCGATCTGGCCAGTTTGCCGGACTACTGCGCCTTTGCCGAACGCTGTGACAAAGCGAGCGCCCGCTGCCGTGACGGTATTCCGCCATTGTATGGCGATCGGCGGCGGCAATCCGCCTGTTTCCTGAATGCCGGGGGGCGTATTCATGTTGGCTGAACCCTTGGTGGAGGTAAAAGGGCTGAAGAAATATTTCCCGCTGCGTGAAGGACTATTCGGTCAGACCACCGGGCAACTGCGGGCGGTGGATAATGTCAGCTTCAGCATTCGCCGGGGAACGGTTTTTGGCCTGGTGGGGGAGTCTGGCAGCGGTAAAACCACCGTAGGCCGAACCCTGCTGGGGCTGCATGAAAAGACCGCCGGTGAGGTACTGTTCAAAGGACAGGCGTTAGATGCGCTCAGCGCCCGCGAGCGGCGCGCGATGCGCCCGAAGATGCAACTGGTGTTTCAAGACCCGTACAGCTCTCTGAATCCGAGAATGCGGGTAGGCGATGCGATTGGCGAAGCGCTGTTGCAGCACGGTTTGGCGCAAAAGAGCGAGCTGCGAGACCGGGTGATAGACACGCTGGAAATCTGCGGGTTGTCGGCACAGCATTACGGGCGCTTCCCGCACGAGTTTTCCGGCGGCCAGCGCCAGCGCATCGGTGTAGCCCGCGCGCTGATCCTGCAGCCGGAGTTTATCGTCGCCGACGAACCGATTTCGGCGCTGGACGTCTCTATTCAGGCGCAGATCATCAACCTGTTTTCCGATCTTCAGGAACAGCAGGGGGTGACTTTCCTGTTTATTTCGCACGATCTTGGGGTGGTGGAGCATCTGTGTCAGGACATAGCGGTAATGTACCTCGGGCAGATTGTCGAAAGCGCCGATCGCGATGCGCTGTTTCGTCGGCCGCTGCACCCTTACACTCAGGCACTGTTGGCCGCGGTACCCAGTTTGGATCCGCACCGTCAGCCGCAGGCGATGGCCCGGGGAGAATTACCTGACCCTGCCCAACCGCCGCAGGGCTGTCGCTTTCACACTCGCTGTCCGCAGGCCACTGCGCAATGCCGGGAACAGGCCCCGGCATTGCGGCAGGTAGCGGCAGGACATCGGGTGGCCTGCCATTATGTCGGCTGAGCTTAGGCCAGATAATGTTTTAGCGCGCGCCCGGCCTGATGGATGGCCGAGTGCACCGCCGGGACTTCTGCGATCGCGTTGAGCAAGCCATAGTCGTGGATCAGCCCGTTATAACGGGTGGAGGTGACTTCGACTCCGGCGGCGTTGAGCAGGCGGGCGTAGGCTTCGCCTTCGTCACGCAGCACGTCCAGCTCGGCGGTTTGCACCAGCGCCGGTGGCAGGCCTTTCAACTGTTCCAGCGTGGCGTTAAGCGGCGAGGCGTAGATCTCTTTGCGCTGGGCTTTATCGGTGGTGTAGTGGTCCCAGAACCATTTCATCATATTGCGGGTGAGGAAATAACCTTCGCCGAACTGGTGGTAAGACTCGGTATCGAAATTGGCATGGGTCACTGGCCACAGCAGGATCTGGCTGCGCAGGGCAGGCGTGCCTTTATCTTTCGCCATCAGGCTGACCACCGCCGCGATATTGCCGCCGGCGCTGTTGCCGACGACCGCCAGACGTGAACCGTCAACGTTGATTTTCTCGCCGTACTCGGCCACCCATTCGGTCGCCGCGTAGGCCTGATTGATGGCGACAGGGTAAGGGGCTTCCGGCGATCGGGTGTAGTTAACGAACACCGCCGCTGCGCCGGAGCTGTGGACCAGATCGCGCACCAGCCGTTCGTGGGTCGGGAAGTCCCCCAACACCCAGCCGCCGCCGTGGAAGAACATGAATACCGGCAGCTTCTCCTTTACTTTGGCCGGCCGCACGATGTGCAACAGGATATCCTGGCCATCGACGTGAATGGTTTTTTCGCTGATTTCGACTTCACGCAGAGGGACTTCGGTACCGCTTTGCAGGCCCTCCATCACCTTACGCGCTTCTTTCGGCTTCAACTGCTCCAGGGGTTTGGCGTCACTGGAGTTCAGCGCATCAAGAAAGGTACGGATATCGTGCTGTGCTGCAGGCTGGGTGAGATCAACAGTTTTCTTGGACATCTTGATTCCTCTGGCACAGGGGGATGAAATCTTCTGGTGAGATCACAGTGTAGTAGAACAATGTGCCTGTGGGCTTAGTGGTGTGTGCCCTGTTGGAAAAGACGCGTTACGCCACGCTTTTCACCGCTTCGGTTTGACTTTTCAGGTGGGCAGCGATATTTTTTAATCACCATGGAACACGTGTTCCATTGATGCGAATGACCGGTCATCACCGGTGCCTTTCTTTTAGCGCTGAACGCCGTGCGGGAAACATAACCCTATGATTGTGATTGCAAACTCTGAAGGACATCCGGGTATCGGTCTGTCTGCCGAACGGTTACGACAGGGGCAGAATGGCCTGCGTGCCATCGTTGAGGGTATCAAGCTGGTGGAGCTGGATCCGAGCGTACGTACGGTGGGTTTCGGCGGCTGGCCCAACGTGCTGGGTGAGATGGAGCTGGATGCTTCGGTGATGGACGGCGACAGCTTGCGCACCGGTGCGGTGGGAGCGTTGCAAGGCTATCTGCATCCGGTGGAAGTCGCTTATCGGGTAATGGAAGATCTTAACCATGAAATCCTGGTGGGCGCCGGAGCGGCACGTTTCGCCGCTGAGATCGGCGCATTGGCGGGTGACAACCTGATTGCCGACTCCAAGCGTGTCTGGTGGGAAAAACTGGAGCAGGCGATGGACGCCGAACAGCTTCGCAACTGGCCGAATATCCCACTGGCAGGGCTGTCCAATAATGCCACCGATCCAGAACGGGTGCGCGACACCACGGTATTTTTAGCCATGGATGGTGGGCGCACGCTCAGCGCGGCGACGTCAACGTCAGGCTGGGCGTGGAAATACCCGGGGCGGCTGGGGGACAGCCCGATCATCGGCAGCGGCTCCTATGCCGACAGCCGCTATGGCGCCTGTGCCTGTACCCACACCGGGGAAATGACCATTCGCTGCGGCACCAGCCGCGCAGTGGTGCTGTATATGAAGATGGGCATGACGCTGGAACAGGCGGTGTACGAGGCCATCGAGGATTTGAATTACCTGAAAGATGGCTATACCGAAGGGGTGACTATTCACGCCATCGATAAGGACGGAAAGCATAAGGTCGTCAGCCTTAACTGCCCGGGCCCAATTCAGTATTGGCTGTGGCAGAGCGGTATGGCGGCGCCGGAATTGCGCGACGCGGAGATTATAACCACCCGTTGACCCGCTGCTCTGTGGTTTATGGAAGGGGCGCGGCATGCTGCGCCCAATAGCATCATCAATGCGTTAAATTGGGCCGAACAGGCTCACCCCTACCGGTTTAGCAAGACGCGCGAACCACCAATTCGGTGGGAATGGTGATCTGCTGCGGCGCAGCCTGGGGGCTGCCGCTGCGCAGTTCGACCAGCCGAACGATGGCGGCGATCATTGCGTCCATATCGCGGCGTACCGACGTGAGTTGGTAACTCGGCCAGGCTGCCATCGGGATATCGTCGAAGCCGTAAACCGCGACGTCCTGAGGGATCTGCAGCGAAGTGTGCAAACGAATATAGTCCATCACCCCCATCGCCATGGAATCAGCGGTGCAGAAAATGGCCTGCGGAGCCGGAAGCGCGTCGAGCAGCTGCGGCGCGAGGTTAAAGCCGCTCAGGTAGCTGTAGTCGCCGCTCAGCTGCGCGACAATCTCTAACTGCTGCTGTGCGGCATGAGCCAGAAAGGTTTGTTGACGCAGCTGTTCACCGTGGGCGCTGCTGCGGCCACCGAGCAGCGCCACGCGGCGTTGACCCTTTTGCGCCATCAGTGCCGCCAGCTGTTGCAGGCTGGGTGACTCATCGGCGTTGAGAGCGTCGCACAGGGCGTCGCCCGCCAAACCGTTGAGCATAATGGGCGTAGCGATGCGAAACAGATCTTTTGCTGCACGCGCGCTGATGTTGTCGGCGAACACCACGGCAGAATCGACATGGTAAGAGATGGTTTGCTTCAGGTAGTTGGCCGGATCGTCAATGCCTTCCAGGCGGATCATCACCGCCTGCCGGTTGCTCTTCTGCAGTTGTTCAACCAGACGATCGAAAAACTCCAGGTCAGACAAATCGTGAAAGTGGTTCACTACCACCGCGACAAAGCCGGTTTTGCCGCTGTGCAGGCTCTGGGCGATGGCGTCTGGCGCATAGCCTAACTGACTGGCGACGCGCATCACCAGATCGCGGTTCTTTTGCGAGACCCGGCCCTGATTGGAAAAGGCGCGTGACACCACGGTGCGTGAAACGCCGGCCACGCGGGCGACATCGTGAGAGGTGACTTTTTTCATCGGCATACGGCAGCTACTCAACGGAAAACGGGGCGCTGCGGCAGGGGCACGCAGCGGCGATATGGTCTCACAGAATGCCGGCCGGCAACACTGTTTCCCCGCTTTGAGCTACCCGTTGACCGCTATGCGGATCAAAAAAGTGCAGGGCGGTGATATCCAGCGTAATGGCCAGCGGCTGGCCCTGGGCATACTGCAGCTGGGCGTGCTGTTTGACGATGTACTGCGCACCGTTGTCACCCTGTACGAACAGGTTGCTCTCAGCGCCCAGGTTTTCACTGTACACCAGCGTTCCACTCAAGTGGGGTTCTGCCCGTGGCGCGCTGATGCTGCACGCTTCCGGACGACAGCCCAGCGTCAGCCAGTCGCCCCCTCTTGCTGCCAGCGCCGGGAATTCGGCGGCGCTCAAGGGCAGCAGCAAACCAGAGTCGCCCTGCAATACGATCTGCTCGCCCTGTACCAGAACCTGCACGTCAAACAGGTTCATCTGCGGCGAACCGATAAACTCGGCGACAAAGCGATTAACCGGGCGATGATAAAGATCCAGCGGCGTACCTATTTGCTGCACTTTCCCCTGATTCATGATGACCACTTTGTCCGCCATGGTCATGGCTTCCACCTGATCGTGGGTGACGTAAATGATGGTCGCGCCGATCGCCTTATGCAGTGCAGACAACTCCTGACGCATGCGGTTGCGCAGTTTGGCATCGAGGTTGGAGAGCGGTTCGTCAAACAGAAATACCTTGGGCCGCCGAACAATCGCCCGGCCCAACGCCACGCGCTGACGCTGACCACCGGAAAGCTGGCCGGGTTTGACCTTAAGGAATTCCGTCAGGTGCAGCATTTCGGCCACGGCGGCAATCTGCGTGGCAATCTCCGCTTTGGCCATTCCTTTGATTTTCAAAGACAGCGCCATGTTTTCATAGACGGTCATATGCGGGTACAGCGCATAGCTCTGGAAAACCATGGCGATATCACGGTATTTGGGCAGCACCTCGTTCATGCGTTCGCCGTCGATCAACAGTTCGCCGGAGGAGAGGGTTTCCAGCCCGGCTATCATCCGCAGCGTGGTGGACTTGCCGCAGCCGGACGGGCCGAGCAGCACCACAAACTCACCTTTCTCTACCTGCAGATTCACGTCGCTGGCGGCCTGGTAACCGTTGTCATAGCGTTTGTTGATATCAACCAGTTCTACGTAAGCCATCATTCGCACTCCGTCTGGGCAAGCAGGGCGCTCAATCGCGCCAGCAGCAGCACGCCGAATGAGGACGCGCCGTTGGCGTACAGCTTGCGGTGCGGCATATCGGTAGACATGGCGGCAATATCCAGGTGCGCCCAGCGCTGGCCCGGCTGCACGAACTCGCCGATAAAGGTCGCCGCTACGCACGGGCTGCCGTGCGGATCTTCACCGCCGTGACGGTAATCGGCAAATTCAGACTTCAATACCCCGCGATACCAGCCGCCGTGCGGCATTGGCCACACCGGCTCGGCGCTGGCCTTGCCCGCCTGGGTGACCTGCGCCAGAAAGTCGTCGTCGTTACCCATCATGGCCGCATACTCCTTGCCCAGCGCCACGCCTGCGCCGCCGGTCAGGGTGGCGATATCGAGTAAAAAGTCGGGCTGGAAGCGCTGCTGGGCATAGCTGATGACGTCCGCCAGCACCATGCGGCCTTCGGCGTCGGTTGAAATGATTTCCACCGACTTGCCGTTGTGCATGGTTACCACGTCGCCGGGGCGCTGTGCGCGGGAGGAGGGCATGTTTTCTACCAGGCCGCACAGGCCAATCACGCGGATCGGCAGTTGCAGTGCGTCGATGATACGCATGGCGCCCACCACCGCAGCCGCACCGCCCATGTCGAACTTCATGGTGCTCATGCGTGCCGCACCTTTGATGCTGATGCCACCGCTGTCGAAGGTGACACCTTTACCCACCAGCGCCAGAGTATGGCGTGCGTTGGCGGGATGGTGATCGAGGATCAGTAATTGCGATGCGCGGGCGCTGCCTTGACCAACGCCCAGCAGGCCACCGAAGCCAAGCTGTGCCATCTGCTCTTCATCCAGCACCTCCTGGCGCACATGAGTAAAGGGCAATTGCGCGACGGCCGCCACGAAGCTTTGCGGATAGAGAATATTGGCCGGCTTATTCATCAGCTCACGTCCGATGATCACGCCCTCGGCATGCAGATTGGCCCAGTCGCACAGCGCCTGCGTTGTTGCATCATGGCTGGCTAACGGCTGGGTCGGGTCGGTCAGCGTAGGGCTGGCATGATGCTGATAGCGATAAGCGCCCAGACGCAGGCCGAACAGCAGCCAGCGCCAGGTTTCTGTACTGGCCGATGAGCCTTCATCCAGTGTCAGACGCAGGTGCTGTAACCCGAAGTGTTTTTGCCCGGCGGCGATACCGGCACCGGCATCCTGTAGGGCCGCGGGAGTCAGGGAAGGGCCGATATTGAGCGCAAAACGGCCGTCACCCAGCGGATAAAGCACGCCGACGGCGGCCTGTTGCAGGCTGGCATTTTGCAGCGTTACCGGCAGTGAACCTTCCGCAGCGGTAAACAGGGTGATTTGCTGGCGCGCCGCAGTGTCGTTTTCAATGTAAATATCAATGAATTGCATAAGGTTACCCTTTGACCGCCCCACGGGTGAGGCTTTCCATCATTTGTTTGGACGAGAAGATAAAGGCGATCAGCAGTGGGACGATCGCCAGGAAACTGCCGGTCATCACCAGGTTCCACGGCGTGGCGGTAGCGCCGCTCAGGCTGCGCAGCACCAGTTGGAGAATTTGCTTGTCCGGCGACTGCAATGCCACCAGTGGCAACATAAAGTTGTTCCAGGTATCGACCACCACCACGATCGCTACCGTCAGCAGCGCCGGGCGCATCAGCGGCAGGCCGATACGCAAAAATATCTGCAGTTCATTCAGACCGTCCATGCGTGCACTGTCGAGTATTTCGCTGGGCAGTGAGGAACTGACGTATTGCCGCACCAGGAAAATCCCGAAGATATTCACCCCGGCGGGCAGCCAGACGGCGGCAAACTGATCGAGCAAGCCAACGCTTTTAATCACGAAGAAGTAGGGCACCAGATTGACCACGCTGGGCACCATCATGGTCAACATGAGGGTGGTGAATAACACCTTTTTGCCCTTGAACTGATAGACGCTGAAGGCGTAGCCCGCCGCCGCGGAAACCAGCACGCTGGTCAGGGTGGCCATGGCGGTGACATACAGGGTGTTGAGCAGCGAGCGGGTGAAAGGCACCTGTTGCTCCAGCCCCCGGTAGTTTTCCAGCAGGTGGCTGCCGAAGCGCAGCGACATGCCCATGATGCTGCGGGTGTCCTGCGTCGCCAGCAACGCCGACCAATAGAACGGGAACAGCGACAGCGAGGCGAACAGCGATACCAACAGGTAAATCACCAGCTTGCCGGTGTCGAAACGGCGGCCCTCAGCGATCATTTTTGAGTCCTCCACGGTTGCCGAAACCCCAAAACACCAGCGCGCTCACCAGCGCAATCAGCAGGAACAGGATCCAGGAGATGGCCGACGCGGTGCCCATATCCAGATAGGACCAGCCGGTCTTGTAGACGTACATCGATACCGTCAGGCCGCTGTTGTCGACGCCGCCGGTGCCCTGCGTCAGGATCATGGGTTCATTGAACAGCTGCATGTTGCCGATCAGCGTCATCAGCGTGGCGAAGAAGATAAAGGGCGCCAGCAGCGGTAGTGCGATATAGCGGAATTTTTGCCAGCGGCCAGCACCGTCCAGTTCGATCGCTTCGTACAGGTCCGTCGAAATAGAGGCCAGACCGGTCATGTAAATCACCGTATTGATACCGGTGAATTTCCAGGTCACCTGATTGGCGATGGTGAAGCGGATCCAGTCGCTGTCAAAGAAGTTGATCGGCAACGCGGCGGCCAGCACGCTCAGGTGCAGCTTGGCGGCCAATCCGCTTAACAGCTCGTTGACCATGCCGACCGGCGAGAACAGGTTGAAGACGATCAGGCTGACGGCAACGGAAGAGGTGATGTAGGGCAGGAAGATCGCCGCCTTCAAAAAACGCCTGCCGCGCACGATGATGTGCAGCAGCGAATAAGCCAGTGTGATGGCGAACAGATGTTGGCACAGGCCGGACACCAACGTGATTTTAATGGTGTTGACCAGCGACACCCAGAAGGCGTCATCGGTGAAGGCATAGTAAAAGTTATCCAGCCCGACAAACTTCATCGAACTCAGGCCTTTTACCGGGTTCCAGGATTGGAATGAGAGAAACGCCGAGAAGAAGATCGGGAAGGCGTTGAACACCGCAAACAGCAGCATGAAAGGCAGCAGCAGCAGGTAGGCGGTGCGGTGATCGTGCAGCAGCCCTTTGAAAAATCGCTTACGCATAGACTCCCCGAACCGTCGGAAAACGAAAAAAGGCGGCCGGTAAGCCGCCGTAGGCTGATGATTACAGGGCGCGCATCCGCCGCTCCAGCAGCTTATTGGCATCGCGCAGAGTGCTGTCGATGTCCTGATGCTGCACCAGGATCTTCTTCGCCGCTTCGTTGAGAATTTCGTTGGCGATATTGTCTTCCGGTGAGGAAGCTACGGGCTTCAGGTCCGGCACCAGGCTGGCGTAATAGCGCATCGAGTGTTGACCGCCGAGAATGCTGCTGGGCGTATCGAAGTAAGGCGCGTTATACACGTCGAGGCGCGCAGGCAAGGTGCCGGCGGTTTTCGCGGCGTCGATCACTACGTCACGCTGCATAAAGTATTGAATGAACTGCCAGGCCGCCTGGGCATTCTTGCTTTGCTTGGGGATCACCAGCGTGGTGCCGCCTGCGTTGACCTTGATATTGCCCGGCACGCCCGTCACCCGCCACAGACCGGCTTTCGCACCGTCCGGATCCAGTTCCTGCTCGATGCGGCCTTCGTCCCACGGGCCATCGATATCGGCGAACAGTTTCCCCTGCCGGTACAGTTTGATGTATTCCTGCGAGTTGGTGGAGCCGTCCAGGGAGGCTGCCAGCCCTTTGTCATACAGCGTTTTGATCACCGTCATCAGCTGTTTGATTTGCGGTGAATCCAGGTTGGGCTTGCCGTCTTTGGTGTATACCGGCTTACCCGGCTCACTGTTCATGCCTACCACCAGCGGATTGATCAGGCTGGTGGCCGCCGGCAGCAGATAGGCGCCTTGCTCTTTTTTCAGTTTCTCACCGAAGGCGATAAAGCTGTCCCAGCTTTGGGTGATGTCCTCAATCTTTACACCCGCTTTCTGCACCATGTCATTACGGTAGATCATGATCACCGGCCCGGTGTCGTAAGGCACGCCATAGATATTGCCGTCATTACCCTTCGCCAGGCTGATCATCGAAGGATCGAACTGCCAGCCCTGGCTATCAATGCTGAACGGCGGGGCGCTCAGGTTATTCAGGCCGCCGGAGTTGGCGAAGCTGCCGAGTTTGATGGTGCTGACGCTGAAGATATCGGCGGCGCCCTGGCCAACGGCCAACGCGGTGGTCAGCTTTTGATGACAGTCGGCGAAGCCGCATTTGATCGACTGCACCTGAATGTCCGGATGCGCCGCCTCAAAGTCTTTAATCACTTTGTTGATGTAATCATTGGGCAAATAGTTGGCGAAGGTAATGCTGGTGTTGGCACTGGCGGAAAGGGGCAGGCCCAGCAGCACGGCCAGTGCGACCCCGGTGATTCTTTTATTATTACGCAAGCAGACTTGAGCCATGATAACCCCGATCCTGTGCAGTCGATGTGGTGTGTGTTTTTTCATCATGGAACACGTGTTCCATTGAAATTAACCTATTATCGCGTCAGCAGACTGTCAACATTTTGTTCGGCAAGTTAACAAATATGAGATCTGACGCGGCAGTTGCCCAGCTTCACGCCCGATTTTGGCCCACACAGGGGCACGCAGAGCCTGTAATGACGCGGGTTTGCCCGCATCCGGTGCATTTTCTGCACCTGAATGGGGCAAAAGTGTGATGGGGAGCAAATCAGGCCAAATTATTTTTGCGAGCGCGATCAGAAATATCGAAGTTTTTTGTCATTGAATAGGATTTCGCAGCCAATGATGATTTTTCGCCTTATTTTTCCAATTATTCATTAGCAATGCATATTTATTGAATAAGTATGCATTATAAGCCGTTGTTTTACCGAAAAAAACCGCATTTTTCGCCAAAAATCCCATTTTGGCACGATAGCTGCTCTACACTCTTTATCAAACGGCATGTATTTTAACTGCTCGTTAACATTTATTCCCCGTTACAGGACCTGATACCCGGCATAAATAGCGAAAAACGCGAATGATGTAACAGATTTGTTTCTGAATAGGCGGTGAAAGGCAGAGTTATCACCGGCTAAAAAACGGATCGAACGGCGCGGTTTTTTATGTTTTGTTGTGGACCATCCAGGCTGGAGCGGCCCTTACAGTCAAAATTCAGTCTTTGCTGAAGTTATGAGGTCATTATGGAACAGCCAATCGCAGTTACCCGCCAGTCTTTCGACGACTGGATGGTCCCGGTTTATGCCCCCGCTGATTTTATTCTGGTACGGGGAGAAGGTTCGCAGGTATGGGATCAGCAGGGTAAGTCTTACATCGATTTTGCTGGCGGCATTGCGGTTAACGCGCTGGGCCATGCGCACCCGGTCGTGACCGCAGCGCTGGTGGAGCAGGCGGGCAAACTTTGGCACCTGGGTAACGGCTATACCAACGAGCCGGTGCTGCGGTTGGCCAAGCTGCTGATTGACGCCACCTTTGCCGAGAAGGTGTTTTTCTGTAACTCCGGGGCAGAAGCCAACGAAGCGGCGCTGAAACTGGCGCGTAAACGCGCACTGGATAACGGCAACCACAGCAAGAACCAGATTGTGGCATTCAACAACGCCTTCCACGGCCGCACGCTGTTTACCGTGTCTGCCGGTGGCCAGCCTAAGTATTCCAAGGACTTCGCGCCATTGCCGGGCGGCATCACCCACACGCCATTTAACGATCTGGCGGCCGCTGCCGAGGTGATTAACGACAACACCTGCGCGGTGATCGTCGAGCCTATTCAGGGCGAAGGCGGCGTGTTGCCGGCCGATGCTGCTTTCCTGCAAGGCCTGCGTGAGCTGTGCGATCGCCACGATGCGCTGCTGATTTTCGACGAAGTGCAAACCGGCATGGGCCGTACCGGCGACCTGTACGCCTACATGCAGTACGGCGTGGTTCCTGACGTGCTGACCACTGCGAAAGCGCTGGGCTGCGGCTTCCCGATCGGCGCCATGCTGACCACTGACGAACTGGCCAAAACCCTGAGCGTCGGCACCCACGGCACCACCTACGGCGGTAACCCGCTGGCGACGGCGGTGGCGGGCGCGGTGTTCTCAGTCATCAACACGCCGGAAGTGCTGGAAGGGGTTAAGCAACGCCACCAGTGGTTCCTTGACGGCCTGAACAAGATTAACCAGCAGTATCCGATTTTCTCTGAAATCCGCGGCGGCGGCCTGTTGATTGGCTGCCAGTTGACCAAGGACTACGCCGGCAAGGCGAAGCAGATCACGCAGTTGGCCAACGAAGAGGGCGTGATTGCCCTGATCGCCGGTCCGGACGTGGTGCGTTTCACCCCTTCACTGGTTATTCCTGAGCAGGATGTGAAAGAGGGGCTGGCGCGATTCGCGCGAGCCGTGGCGCGGATTTGCAGCTAACACACAGGCTGCGCCCTTACCGGCGCAGCCTGATTCAGACGAGGTTCGCATTATGATGATTATTCGCCCTATAGAGCGTCGCGATTTGGCTGACTTACTGACGCTAGCCGGTAAGTCCGGCATCGGTCTCACTTCCCTGCCACAAGATGAAGATACCTTGTCGGCACGCATTGAGCGGGCGTTAAAAACCTGGCAAGGCGAACTTCCGCGTGGTGACCAGTGTTATCTGTTTGTGCTGGAAGACAGCGAACGCCAGCAGGCGGTAGGGGTTTGCGCGATTGAAGTGGCCGTCGGGCTGACTGAACCCTGGTACAGCTTCCGCGTCGGCACGCAGGTGCATGCGTCCAAACAGTTGAACGTGTATAAATCGGTGCCGACGCTGTTCCTCAGTAACGATCACACCGGCCATTCCGAACTGTGTACGCTGTTCCTCGATCCGGACTATCGTCACGGCGAAAACGGCAAGCTGTTGTCGAAGGTGCGTTTCCTGTTTATCGCCGCTTTCCGTGAGCGTTTCTCCGCCCGGCTGATTGCCGAAATGCGCGGTTTCTCTGATGAAGAGGGCCGTTCGCCGTTCTGGGAGAGCGTCGGGAACCATTTCTTTTCCATCGAGTTCGCCAAGGCGGACTACCTGAGCGGCACCGGCCAGAAAGCGTTTATCGCCGAACTGATGCCGAAACACCCGCTGTATGTCGATTTCCTGGCCGAAGACGCGCAAAAAGTAATAGGCGAAGTGCACCCGCAGACCGTACCTGCACGTCGGGTACTGGAGTCCGAAGGGCTGCGTTATCAGGGTTACGTCGATATTTTTGACGGTGGCCCAACGCTGGAAGCGGAAATCGATCAGATCCGCGCGGTCAAACAAAGCCGTCTGGTGAAAGTGGTACTGGATGAGACCCCGATGCGCGCCGATGCGCCGGCTCTTTTGGTGGCCAACGATCATTATGAGAATTACCGCGCACTGCTGGTCAATGCCGATCTGTATGACGACCGTCTGCATCTCAATGCTGCTACCGCCGAGGCGCTGGGCGTTGAACAAGGCAGCCCGGTGCGGGTCATCCCCCTTATTGCACAGGAGAAAGCGTAATGTCACATCCTGCACTCTTTATTAATGGTGCCTGGCAGCAAGGCCATGGCGCTGCGTTCAGCAAAACCGATCCGGTTGATAACCAACCGCTGTGGCAGGCTAACGCCGCCGACGGCAGCGATGTTGCTGCCGCCTGTGAAGCTGCCCGCGCCGCTTTTCCGGCCTGGGCACGTACTCCGTTCGAACAACGCGAACAGTTGGTGAAGCGTTTTGCCGCTTTGTTGGAAGAGCACAAGTCTTCTTTGGCGGCGGTGATCAGCCGTGAAACCAGTAAACCGCGTTGGGAGACGCTGACCGAAGTGCAGGCGATGATCGGCAAAGTGGCGATTTCATTGCAGGCCTATCAGGCGCGTACCGGCGTAAGCCAGACTGCGATGGCGGACGGCGCTTCGGTGCTGCGCCACCGCCCGCACGGCGTACTGGCGGTGTTCGGCCCTTATAACTTCCCCGGACATTTGCCGAATGGCCACATCGTGCCGGCGCTGCTGGCGGGCAACACCGTGGTGTTCAAGCCGAGTGAACTGACGCCGCAAACTGCCGAAGAAACCCTGAAACTGTGGCAACAGGCCGGCCTGCCCGATGGGGTTCTCAATCTGGTGCAGGGCGGGCGTGAAACCGGTGAGGCGCTGGCCGCCAGTGCGGATATCGACGGCCTGCTGTTCACTGGCAGCGCGGGTACCGGTTACCACCTGCATCGCCAGTTGGCCGGGCAGCCAGAAAAAATCCTGGCGCTGGAAATGGGCGGCAACAACGCGCTGATTATCGATCAGATCGAGGATCGCGATGCGACGGTTAACCTGGCGATTCAGTCGGCGTTTATTTCCGCCGGCCAGCGCTGCACCTGCTCGCGCCGCATTCTGGTGAAACGCGGCAGTGAGGGCGACGCTTTTATCGAGCGTTTGGTGCAGGTGGCGAGTGCGCTGCGTGTCGGGCGTTGGGACGCTGAACCGCAGCCGTTTATGGGCGGCGTGATCTCTTCGGCGGCGGCGGAAAAAATGCTGGCGGCGCAACATCACCTGTTGGCACTGGGCGGCAAAGCTCTGCTGACCATGCAGCGTCTGGAAAGCGGCAGCGCGCTGCTCAGCCCAGGCATTATTGACGTGACCGGGGTGCGTGACGTACCGGACGACGAGTACTTCGGCCCGCTGACCACCATCATTCGCTATAACGACTTTGATGAGGCGCTGCGTATCGCCAACCAAACGCGTTATGGCCTGTCGGTTGGGCTGGTCTCGCCGCAGCGTGAGCAGTTTGATCATCTGCTGCTGGAAGCGCGTGCCGGTATCGTCAACTGGAACAAACCTTTAACCGGGGCTTCCAGTGCGGCACCTTTCGGCGGTGTCGGGGCGTCCGGCAACCACCGTCCGAGCGCCTATTACGCGGCAGATTATTGCGCCTGGCCAATGGCGTCATTGGAAAGCGAAAGCCTGACGCTGCCGGCCAGTTTGTCGCCGGGGCTGTCGTTTAATTAAATTTTACCCGTCGCCTTTCAAGCCGCAGCGGGGCGAATAAGTTCGCCCCGTTTAACGCGGGCACAGCATGTAGCGCCCCTACAATAACTGGGGATGAGCAAGCTGCTCGCCTGGCTGCAACTTGAAATTCATAGGGTATGTTTTGAGTAGGGCCGAGCTTGCTGGGCCCAGGAGAAAAGCATGTCAGGATATGAAGTCAATTTCGATGGTCTGGTGGGCCTGACGCATCACTATGCCGGGTTGTCATTTGGCAATGAGGCCTCGACCCAGCATCAAAACAGCGTGTCGAATCCGAAACTGGCGGCCAAACAGGGTCTGCTGAAGATGAAGGCGCTGGCGGATCTCGGCTTTCAGCAGGGGGTATTGCCGCCGCAGGAACGGCCGCACCTGCCGATGCTGCGCAAGTTGGGTTTCAGCGGCAGCGACGAAACGGTCTTGGCGCAGGCGATGAAGCAGTCTCCGCGCCTGCTGTCTGCGCTCAGCTCGGCTTCTTGCATGTGGACCGCCAATGCGGCCACGGTTTCACCTTCGGCGGACAGCGCGGATGGCAAAGTGCATTTCACCGCGGCCAATCTGAACAACAAATTCCATCGCGCGATTGAGGCCGAGACCACCACCGGCGTGCTGCGGGCGATTTTCAACGATCCACGCCATTTCGCCCACCATGAGGCTTTGCCGCAGGTGGCGCTGTTTGGTGACGAAGGCGCGGCCAACCACAACCGACTGGGCGGCGATTATGGCAAGCGTAGCGTGCAGATGTTCGTCTACGGCCGACAGGAGTTTGGCGGAGAAATCGCCCCAACTCGCTATCCGGCACGCCAGACGCGCGAGGCCGGGGAGGCGATTGCCCGTCTGCACCAGTTGGATGAGCAACATACGGTGTTTGTGCAACAGAACCCGGCGGTGATCGATCAGGGCGTATTCCACAACGACGTTATTGCCGTCAGTAACCAGAATGTATTGTTCCACCATCAGCAGGCGTTTTATCAGCAGCAGCAGGCGCTGGATGAAGTGCGTCGCAAAATGGCGTCGCTGGACAGCGAACTGGTGGCGATTGAGGTGCCGACGGCGCGGGTTTCCGTGGCGGATGCGGTCGCGACCTATCTGTTCAACAGCCAAATTCTGACCAAGCCTAACGGCAAGATGATGATTGTGGTGCCGGAAGAGTCGCGCCAGCATCGCGGCGTGTGGGGCTATCTGAGCGAGATGGTGGCCAGTGGCGGACCAATTGATGAAATCAAGGTGTTCGATCTGCGTGAAAGTATGCGCAATGGCGGTGGGCCTGCCTGCCTGCGATTACGTGTGGCGCTGAACGAGCAGGAATTGCGGGCGGTCAATCCGCGCGTGATGATGAACGATACGCTGTTCGTTACGCTCAATGACTGGGTTGACCGCTATTACCGAGATCGTCTGACGCAGAACGATTTGGCTGATCCGCAATTGCTGCGTGAAGGGCGCGATGCGCTGGATACCCTGACGACCATCCTCGGGCTGGGATCGGTTTATCCTTTCCAACAATAGGCGATGTCATCATGTTTGATTTGTTGGCTCTGACGCTGGAAGGGCAAACGCCCGAAGAGCAACGG
Organism: Serratia sp. GW822-FHT06E05; assembly: GCF_058799445.1. Lineage (NCBI taxonomy): Bacteria > Pseudomonadati > Pseudomonadota > Gammaproteobacteria > Enterobacterales > Yersiniaceae > Serratia > Serratia sp. GW822-FHT06E05. The sequence continues at coordinate 171,002 of NZ_JBXALM010000002.1, read as the reverse complement.
GGCGAAAATGCGGATTTACACTGGCGTTGGCTGGCGGAAGGCCTGCTGGAAATCACACCGCGCCGGGGATACCGGCAGGCGGTGGTGCTGTCGGCGGGGATCCACGGCAATGAAACGGCGCCGATTGAGCTGCTCAATCAACTGGTCAAGGATCTGCTTGGCGGCAAGCGAACTTTGGTGGTTCGGCTGCTGGTGATATTGGGAAATCCACCGTCAATGCGCGCCAATAAACGGTACCTGCACAGCGACATGAACCGGATGTTTGGCGGCCGCTATCGCGATTTCAGCCACAGCGACGAAACCGTGCGGGCGCAGCAACTGGAGCAGGCCGTCGCCGCGTTTTTCGACGGTGAGCAAGCGACACGTTTCCATTATGATCTGCATACGGCTATCCGAGACTCGCGCCTGCCGCGCTTCGGGATTCTTCCTTTCCAGACCCGGTCTTACAGTGCCGAGATGCTGGCATTGCTGGACGCGGCCGATTTGGATGCGTTGGTGATCCACAGTGCGCCGGGCGGCACCTTCAGTAATTTCACCAGTGAGCATGCCGGCGCCGCCAGCTGTACGCTGGAACTGGGCAAGGCGCGGCCGTTTGGTAGCAATGATTTACAGCAATTTGCGGCCATTAACCGTGCACTGCAGGCGGCAGTCAGTGGCGAAGCCTTGCCGCAGCGAATGGGAGAGGCTCTGCGGGTGTTCCGCGTTGAGCGATCGCTGATCAAACGTAGCGAAGCGTTCAAACTGCATCTCAGTGATGATACCGCCAATTTTACCGAGCTGGAGCAGGGGACGTTACTGTGTGAACAACCGGGGGAGGAGTACCGGGTTCAGCATGCCAGAGAATGGATTTTGTTCCCTAATCCCCAGGTCGCACTTGGATTGCGCGCCGGTATGGTGCTGATTGAAGCGCCGCGCAGCACGCTGTATTAACCTGTCAGTTTCGAATACGGTTTTATACTTACAGTATTTAAGGTTGTAGCGATGTCGGCTGCAACCTTAAATAACGGTGGTATATCCTGCTGCTAATTCCTGTTACTTCCCCTTCTTTATAGTCTCTCTATCGAAACTTATATTTTATGTTGAATTTATTTTTGCCGTCATTTTTTGATGGTTTGAATCGATTTAATTATTCGAAGCGGTAAAAGACTTGCTTAAAACGTGGCGAAACACACTAAATCACCGCAATGACTTTACTCAGATAAAAATGTGAAATAAGTAACGTTATTAGTAACCATGCTAAGATTCATGGTATTTATGAATCGAATGGAAAGCATACAAAAGGAAACCAAATTGCACCTTTATGGTGCGTTGCACCAAATTGGTTATAAGATATGTAATAAATATCAATATGAATCAATGAGTTGATTGACTTCTTTGTTGTAATGTTTTGTTACACATAAACATGCTTTATCCACGGTGTTTTATGAACTTTTTTATTTTAAGTTTGGATTCATGATGCTAATGTCACATGGCCTCTTAATTAGAGGCGCTCATAAAACACTAAATGATAAAGATCACAGCCCAAACCATAAATTGGGCGTGATGGGCAGAAATTAAAATTATAATATCTAGGAAAATAAATGATGAAACGCAGTGTATTAGCCTTAGCTATTGCCTTAGGGGCAATGACCTCCTTTGCCAACGCGGCAGAAATTTATAATAAAGATGGCAATAAACTCGACCTGTACGGTCGCGTAGCCGCCAAACATGTTTTCAGCGATGACAAATCCGAAGATGGCGACAAGACTTATGTCCGCTTCGGTTTTAAAGGCGAAACGCAAATCAATGACCAACTGACCGGTTACGGCCAGTGGGAATACAACGTCCAGGCCAACCACGATGAAGCGCAGGGCACTGCCGGCACCAAAACCCGTCTGGGCTTTGCTGGCCTGAAGTTCGCCAACTACGGTTCATTCGACTACGGCCGTAACTACGGCGTGGTGTACGACGCAGAAGCCTATACCGACATGCTGCCGGAATACGGCGGCGACTCCTACAGCTACACCGACAACTTTATGACCGCGCGCTCCAATGGCCTGGCTACCTACCGTAACCGCGACTTCTTCGGCTTGGTGGAAGGCCTGAACCTGGCGTTGCAGTACCAGGGCAAAAACGACAGCGACAGCCGCGGTGTGACCAAACAAAACGGCGACGGCTACGGCATGTCCCTGGATTACCAGGACATCGGCGGCTCCGGTATCGGCGTAGCGGCGGCATTCTCGGATTCCAACCGCACCAGCGATCAGAAAAAATCTGTTTACGGTAAAGGCGACAGCGCAACGGCCTGGACCACAGCGATTAAATACGACGCCAACCAGGTTTACCTGGCTGCCATGTACGCCGATACGCGCAACATGACGCCAATCAGCGGCAACGGCGTATCTGGCTTCGCCAACAAAACGCAGAACTTCGAAGTTGTGGCCCAGTACCAGTTCGAAAACGGTCTGCGTCCTTCTCTGGCCTACGTGCAGTCTAAAGGCAAGGATATCGAAGGGATTGGCGATGTTGATCTGGTGAAATACGTGGAAGTGGGTGCGACTTACTACTTCAACAAAAACATGTACACCTACGTTGACTACAAAATCAACCAGTTGAACGACGATAACAAACTGAAGCTGAGCACTGACGACGTCGTGGCAGTGAACCTGACCTATCGTTTCTAAGTTTCAACACCATTACCTTCTTCCTGTGTCGGGATAAAACGGTAATCAGGCAGAGCGAAAGCTCTGCCTTTTTTATTGGGTTGTTAACCTTTGGGGGCTTGCCCCATCACTTCGATGGCGGAACGCAATGTAGCAAAGCGTTGCTGATTGGTTTCATGTTCAATCTCGTTAACCAAATGGGCCAGAATATTATTGCCGGAAACTTTTTTGTTGAGATTGATCAGTTGAATGACCGCGCCGCCGACCACCAGGCTGACGTCGCGTAACAGGGCTTCGTAGTGTTCGTTTGAGAAGGTAGAAACGGGCATCGCGCCATCTCCATATCGTTCGGGTGAGGCAATTTAGCAAAATAGTGGCATAAAGCATCGTCGGCATGCCGGCTTTCCGGTGAATTCAGAAATTCCTCAGAGGAAAGTAGTATAAAAGTCTTTTGGCGATTTACATCGGCGCATATTCGTTGGCGGGTAGCCAAAAGCCATCGATAAAATCTTCAAATGGGAAGCAGCCGGCGTGGCGCAGGTTTTGTTCTTTCATACTGATCAGGCACTGGCGTTCGTCACGCAGCACGTCAACCACGATATCGGCGCAGCCGCCGTCCAGATAACAGACAAACATCACCAAGGCGTACATCGCTTCTTATATCCTTCCTCCTAATCCTTCCATGCTCTTATTGTAGGTAACTTCAGCGATTGTTTCATGTCAGGTGCTGCATAAAAGGACAGATTGGCAATGAAAGTTGGCACTTTCGGATTACTCTAACCGCTTAATACTGTTGGACCAATTGAATATCCCTCTTGCGGTGCTAAGCTTAATAAGTCTTAAGTCAATGCAACATGCTAACCATCGAAAGGAGTGAATATGGGTTTGTTTAACTTCGTCAAAGAAGCGGGCGAGAAACTGTGGGACACAGTGACCGGCAATGCGACAGCCGAAGATCAAAGCGCCAAACTGAAGGACCATCTCAATAAAACCGGCTTGCCGGGTATCGATAAGGTTGATGTGCAGGTGGTTGACGGTAAAGCCGTAGTAACCGGGGATGCGGTCAGTCAGGAGTTGAAAGAGAAGATCCTGGTGGCCATCGGTAACGTGGCAGGTATCAGCGGCGTGGAAGACAAAGTAGCGGTTGAACAAGCCACCGCGGAAAGCCGTTTCTATACCGTGAAGAAGGGCGACACCCTGAGTGCGGTCTCGAAAGAAGTGTATGGCAACGCAAATCTGTATAACAAGATTTTCGAAGCGAACAAGCCAATGCTGTCCAGCCCGGACAAAATTTATCCGGGGCAGGTGCTGCGTATTCCGCAGTAATACCCACAGCAGCACGACACTGCCTGGCCCGATCTGTTATCGGGCTTTTTTTATGTTTACTTGCATAAGTTAGCCTAATTATTTTATTGTCTTAATAAGACTTTTGAATGCATCGTAATCTTGGTCATCTCAGTTCTGGGGGAGTGTTGACCCTGGTGAGGAAAGTTGATAGCGTCTTGCCACTCTTGAGGTCTGAGTGGCATTGGGCGCGGAATCTGACAAACCCGCAATGGCGGGCTTTTATCAATCACCCTTCACAAAAACGTTAACGCGTGATGAGTTAAGATAGATTCTGTGAAACAACAACGTAATACCTCACAAGATAAAAACTACCGTGAAACTTTGGGAGACGCGCAATTCGCTGTCATTGTGCTGGCGATAGCGTCCTGTTCCCTGATCATTTTTACGCTTTCAGTCACGCTATGGCTGACGTGATGTCGTTCAATACAGGAGATAAAATGGAGCACAATCTCCACGATGAAACCAAGCTGTTGGCCGTTATCGGTTTACTGGTTTCCGTGTTGTTAGTGGTATCGATTCTTTTTGGTGTGACTTACTTTTCCGATCTCAAGCATGCACGCGATGAGGTCGACATCAAAGGCTGCTATATAAAGGCGTCGTAGCCTTCTGCCTCCCGGGTTGCGTTCTGGTCGCTTGCTCATGATAAGCTGGCGTCCAGCTACTCACTCAACCCGTGTGTCGTTCTGGAGGCGTTAATCATGAGCAATTCCCGCCCAACCTATTCATCCTCTTCCCGTGATTGTCCTGTGGTTGACGGCATCCGTCAGATCCAACGTATTGCCGTACGTAACGCCGAAGTTGGTGGTATCCCGATAAGCCGTGCCTTGCCCACCCGTGAACGGCGTACGCTAGGCGCATGGTGCTTTCTCGACCATGCAGGCCCGTCGGTATTCAGCGGTTCCTCCCAGGGGATGGACGTTGGTCCACATCCGCATATCGGTCTGCAAACCTTTACCTGGATGATTGAAGGGGAAGTTCTGCACCGGGATAGCCTGGGCAGCGAACAGGTGATACGGCCCGGACAGGTCAATCTGATGACCGCAGGACGCGGTATAGCGCATACCGAACAGTCCACCGGTGAGCAACGGCGTTTGCATGCTGCACAATTGTGGATTGCCTTGCCTGCAGAACATGCCGATACTGCGCCGCGCTTCGATCATTATCCCGACTTGCCGTGCTGGCTGCACGATGAGGTCAAACACACTTTACTGGTGGGGGAGTTCGAACAATATCGCTCTCCGGTGTCGACTTTTTCACCGTTAATCGCCATGGATTTGGAATGGCAGGCTGATGGTTATTTGCAATTACCTCTGCGAAAAGATTTTGAAATAGGTTTATTGCCCCTTATTGGTGCATTTGAGGTTAATGATGAAAAATTTTCACCTGATGAATTCGCCTATTTAGGTATAAATCTTAACCGTATCGAGTTACGTGCCAAGAAAGGAAGTCGTGCATTATTAATCGGTGGCTTGCCATTAACCGAAGAGATTCTCATTTGGTGGAATTTTGTCGGCCACAGCAAACAAGAGATTAGCCGTGCGCAGCGTGATTGGGAGCAGGGGAATTCACGTTTTCCCGATGTCGTCGGCTATTGCGGTCCCCGCATGACCGCGCCACGCCTGCCCTGGAGCGATGATTGATACCTTCGTGCTATAACAACGGGATATTTTTATTCATTTCGCTCTATTAACGTTAAATTAATGTGATCGGAATTCCATGTTTTCGCATCGATATAGTTTATCTGGTAAATAGTGATCTTGCGCAAATAAATGGTCGGAGCAGTGGATTAAGATAACTTTCAAGAAGTGATGTTATCTACCGCTAGTCAGAAGCCTGTGAGGTTAATATGAGCCAAGTACTCTATCGTGCAAGATTATCCCATGTTGTTATTGCAACGGCGGCGTTCTGGATCTCTATCGCAGCCATGCTGGTTGTTGTTCTGAGCTAACTCTGAATGATTATGCAATAAACCCGCTACGGCGGGTTTTTTTATGTCGATATATTCGCAATATTCTCAGTGAGGTTATACTTATAAAACCCAATATCTGATTAACCCTGCTAATAACAATGATAATTCTTTCTAATATAGTGGTGTTGCTTATTGCAGCGATCCATTTGTATATCCTGATCCTGGAAATGTTCCTATGGCAGAAGCCTACCGGCAGGCGAGTGTTCGCCACCACCGCGGAGTTTGCTGCCGCCACGCGGGTGCTGGCGGCCAATCAAGGGTTATACAACGGTTTTCTGGCGGCGGGATTAGCCTGGGGCGTCTGGCGTGAGGAGCCGGCGGTGCAACTGTTCTTTCTTGGGTGTGTGCTGGTGGCGGGCGTGTTTGGTGGGCTGACCGCGAGCCGCAAGATTCTCCGTGTACAGGCGCTGCCCGCGCTGGTCGCTATTTTAGTGATGCTGTGGGCGCATTAGCCCGCCGTTAGCGGCGGCGGGAAAGAGAGTCAGGCGGTTTTTTGATGAATGACGTGCAGCGGCGGGGCGATATGCAGGTCGACGCTTAAATCCTGACGGAAATCATAAGGCGTGATGTTGAAGCGCTTTCTGAACATATAAGTGAAATGCGATTGCGAGCCAAAACCGAAATCCAGAGCGATGTCGAAGATGGAGGCGTCACTGGTGCGCAACTGGTAAACCGCCCCGGCCAATCTGCGTTCGCGAATATACTTACCGAGCGAAATCCCGGTCGCTTCTTTGAACAGCTTCTGCATGTGCCACAGGGAGTAGCCGGAATACTCGGCCAGCTCTTCAAGATGGATCACTCTTCCAAGGTGAGTTTCGACCCATTTACTGAGGGCGCAGACTAATGAGAGGTGGTGTTCTTGTATCATCAGTGCGTCTGTGTGAGATCTACATAGCGCTGAAGTATACACAACTTGCCGCCATGGACAAAAAGACCGCCGTCACCCAGGCGAAATTATTCGGAAAAACCATCGTCAAGCAGCTTGTCAGGCGGAAGGAAAAACGGCTAATCTGAGGTTGCCCGCTACCGCTGATATCGCAGTGGTTCTGGTCGCAAAGAATAACCGCCAAAGCAGAGTCAGCCGTGACAATTCAGCGTTGAAGGGGTGATCGCATGTTAATGACAGTGATTATTACTCTGGTTGTGATTGTGGGCGTTGCCGCTTTTATGGTGACGCCGGTGATGAGAATGAATAATGCGGAAGGTGTGGGAGGTGAAGAGCCGTGATTTCAGGGAACAACACGACCCCAAGTCGGGGTTGACCGAAAACCGAAAAAGCCTGGGCGCAGCAGTGACCCGGGCTTTTTATTGCTGAGTTGCGTGGATTAGACGTTTTTTCGCTCCACGGTTTCTTCGCCCCAGTACAGCTGGTCGGCACTGGTTTTGGCGAAAGCTATTTGCAACGCTTCGTCACTGCCTTCCTCCCAGATTTTTTGTGCCAGAACCTCATCGTTTTTTGCCAGCTCAAAAATTGCCTCCGCGATTTCAACCGAGGTTTCACGTACGGTTGCCCAGGATTTCACATTGTGATTTGCCATAACTTTCTCCTGTTGGGGTGTGGCTGAAGGATGCGCCGGTAAGCGCGTCGCTTAAACCTTAAGTATAGGCCAATACGGCCGGGCATTTTGGCACCCGATGCGCAATAACGTTGAAATTCAGCGGCAAACAACCTGGGGGCGGCAAAGCACCAGGTGACATGTTATTCTGTGCGGCGACTGAATCAAGAAGGAAAGTAATTATGTCAGACATGCTGAGCAACGATCAGGAATTGGCCTCCGACCTGGTTGCCTGCCAACTGGTAATCAAACAGATTCTGGATGTTATCGACGTTATCGCGCCGACCGAGGTGCGTGACAAGATGGCAAGCCAGCTGAAAAGCATCGATTTCTCCACTCATCCTGCCGGTGCCGATCCCGTGACCCGCAGGGCGATCGAAAAAGCGATTGCGCTGATTGAGATGAAGTTTACCCGCAACTGATGGGGGAAACCGTCGCCAGGCGACGGTTTCGGGCGGTGGTGATCAATCCACCACCGTTTCGACTTTTTTGAACAGCGGACAGTCGGCCACGCCAATGACGCCGTTGTCCCCGTGCAGATACTGAGCAATCACCACATTGCGTGCGGTCATATATTTACACTGCAACCCCAGGCCAGCCACGTTCTTGTTGCTGCCGACCAATACGCCGTATCCCGAAAACAAAAATACGCCATACACCACTGCCAGTAGCAGTAACCCCTTAATCAGCTTACTCATTATAACTCCCGTTTATTTATCGTCGTTGCGATATAGCCACGCGCCGACGCAGGCTGCAACGGTAACAATCTGAAAAGTCATCGTCAAAACGGTTTCTAAACGACAGGTTAAACTTCGTTTAAGTTAGCTGTGGTAGCATGACGAACAGATTATCAAGATAACAATGAGGCTGCTAAATTTGTTGCGAAAAAAAGTCCTCGTGATAGTGGCGTTCCTTGCGGCCTGTCTGTTTTTTTACCTGCTGGCGCTGGATAGCTACTGCGATGAGGGAGGCTCCTTTGCGTTGGGGGTGTGTTCCGTTACTCGTTTCATTCCCTGGTGAGATGCGCAGCGGTGCATAACAATTTACTATCAAGATGTTCGTGCCCGCACCCGGAGTGTTAAGATGTGCGCCTGTTTTTAGCAGTAGATAGGGTTGTCCATGTACGATTTAGGTTTTGGTTCGAATAGCCTGCTTTCGCTGGCCCTCGCGGCGCTGGCGCTGTTGGTGGGATTATGGGTCTGGTTCCTGGTGAATCGTGCCAGTGTGCGTGCCAATGAACAGGTCCGTCTGCTGCAGGAAATTGCCGAGCAGCAGCGTCAGCAGACTGCATTATTGAAAAGCCTGGCGCAAAGCGCGCGTGGCGATAGCGTAATCGACGATGACGATCTCAGCCCGGCGCTGGATTTCAAAGGTTTTATCCCCGAGCGTTAATCAAACTTTCTGCCGGGTGGCGTGCCCCAGTTTACGCCACCCGCATCGCTTAGAAAAACTCCATTCCCTGATAGGGCGCTGCGCGGCACGCCGCCAACCGACTGGCCAGGTCGCCGCCGTGAATTTCCAATTGGTGTCCGTCCGGATCAAGAAAGTACAGCGACGCCCCCTCGCTACGGTTAGTTTTCCACTCATCAACCCCAGCCTGGCGCAGCCGCGAAGCAACCTTGGCGAAATCTGCCGGCGCCACGCTGAACGCGTAATGGGTGTAATCCTTCGCTGAATTTACGGCTCGCGTGTCGTCCCATGACAAACACAGCCACAGCTCCCCCAGAGACAGGTAGGCGCCAGTTTGCCAGCGAGCATGTGGGACAAAACCCAACCGGTTGCTATAAAAATTGAAGCTGCGGTTGACGTCGCTGACTGCAAGCGTCAGATGGTTGAGGCCAGTTAACATGCCGGTATTCCTGCGCAACAAAACAGGGAAAAAGTGTAATCAGCGCCCAGGAAAAGATAAAGCTGAAAAAACATTAGTGGAGATAATGTGGAAAGCCCTCGCGTTGTCATAAATCTGTCGTATTGGCATCGTAATGTAGCGCCAACTCTACGAAAGATGGATAAAGCCGATGATTAAATGGTATGAAGAAAGCGACGCCGAGGTGAACCGCAGCATTGCGCTGATCACCGGAGAAAATCCGGACAAATGGTATCCCTACGGCGGTGTGAAAGGTAAAGACTATTGCAAGAATCCCTCCGATGCCTGGCCGATTATCTGCGCCAATAAAATCAGCCTGAATGCCGACAGCCAGGGCGACAACCCGCAGTGGCAGGCGCGTATGATCACCCAACGCGGCGAATGGCAGGCGGACAGCAGCAGCCCGCTGCGTGCGGCAATGATCTGCTTCCTGCTGAGCCAGCAAACCAACGAAATGGTCCGTTGAAACACCAGAATTACTGATGATTTTTCCCTTTTTATGACAACAGAACTGTCTCTGGCGGAGCCTGTTTATGAAGCGCATTATTAAAGGTGATAAAAACTTGTCTCATCTGGTGATTGCCCATGCGGCAATCGATCGTCATGCCGAAAGCTTTGGTCAGCGCCGACAGGGCTGGCCGTCAACCTACCTGATAAAATATCAAAACGATCGCGTGGCGGTAGAGGTGGTAACACGCCGCCAGTCCTACGTCGCCACGCTGATGATTGGTGCCCGCAACCTGACCAAACTTTGCGGTCTGTCCAGCTAAAAACCTGCCCTTACTGCCGTTAATCCCAGCATAAAATAGCGCCTTGGCCGACGTCGCCGGGGTGCTACTCCTTGATGCTCACGGGGTTAAGTGTTAAAAAGCCGCCCGCAGATACATTTATTGAATGGCGAAATCTTGTGCAACAGCGCCAGGTTCCCACGCCATATGAGGATAAGATGGGCGGTCAGCAGCAGGATACCCCGCTAAAACGCGGTTTAAAAAACAGACATATACAACTTATCGCCCTGGGCGGCGCTATTGGCACCGGCCTGTTTCTCGGCATTGCGCAGACCATTAAAATGGCCGGCCCATCGGTATTGCTGGGCTATGCCATCGGCGGGTTCATTGCCTTCCTGATCATGCGCCAACTGGGGGAAATGGTGGTCGAGGAGCCGGTTGCCGGGTCGTTCAGCCACTTCGCTTATAAATATTGGGGCGATTTCGCCGGTTTTCTTTCCGGCTGGAACTACTGGGCGATGTTCATTTTGGTCGGCATGGCCGAACTGACCGCCGTCGGTATTTATATTCAGTACTGGTGGCCGGACATCCCAACCTGGGTTTCCGCCGCGGTATTTTTTGTCCTGATCAATTTGATCAACCTGGTCAATGTCCGACTGTATGGCGAGACCGAGTTTTGGTTTGCCATCATCAAGGTGGTGGCGATCGTCGGTATGATCCTGTTTGGTGCCTGGCTGTTGGCCAGCGGCAACGGCGGTCCGCAAGCCAGCCTCAACAACCTGTGGGAGCAGGGGGGCTTTATGCCGCACGGCATCAGCGGGCTGGTGATGGCGATGGCGGTGATCATGTTCTCGTTCGGCGGCCTGGAGATGGTCGGCATCACTGCGGCCGAAGCCGCCGATCCGCGCCGCAGCATCCCGAAGGCCACCAATCAGGTGGTGTACCGCATCCTGATTTTTTATATCGGTTCGCTAACGGTCCTGCTGTCGCTTTATCCGTGGGACAAAGTGGTGGAAGGCGGTAGCCCGTTCGTGATGATTTTCCATGCGTTGGACAGCAGCCTGGTGGCGACCCTGCTTAACGTGGTGGTCCTGACGGCAGCGCTGTCGGTGTACAACAGCGGCGTCTATGCCAACAGTCGCATGCTGTTCGGCCTGGCTACGCAGGGCAATGCGCCCAAGGCGTTGACGCGGGTGAACAAGCGCGGCGTGCCGGTGCTGTCGATTGCGCTGTCGGCGCTGGTGACCTCTGTCGGTGTACTGATCAACTATGTGATGCCCGGCAAGGCGTTTGAATTGCTGATGGCGCTGGTGGTGTCCACGCTGGTGATCAACTGGGTGATGATTTGCCTGGCGCATTTACGCTTCCGCGCGGCGAAAAACCGTCAGGGCGTGATCCCGAGCTTTAAGGCGCTGTGGTACCCGTTTGGCAACTATTTGTGCCTGGTGTTCCTCAGTCTAATCCTGGTCATCATGTATTTCAGCGAGGGTATCCGTATCTCGGTGTTGCTGATGCCGGTGTGGATCTTGCTGTTGTGGGTGGGGTTCAGGCTGACGCGCCGCAAGGGCGCTAACATTCGGCGTTAAGGTTTAACGGAGGCGCGTTTTGCGCCTCCCATTTTCATTTAGCCGCGTGGCATAAAGGCATTGCCCGGTGCGGAGCGGCCCAACCCCAACAGCTTCCTGCACAGCAGGAATACCGTGGTGATGACATCGATAGCGACCACGCTAAGCATCAATACGGCCAGCATGAAAAAACTCACCATCGCGCCAAACAACAGCACCAGGGGTGCCGGCACGCGTACGCGGCGCAGTTTCATCGCGACATACATTTTCCAATACTGCATCTGTGCCAGCATCGCGCTACGGATACGGCCCATGCGAACACGTGATTTGCGTGATGTAGAACGGCTCATAACTTCTCCTTTTCTGAATGTCCTATAAGTAAAACACAAGGATCTTAAGAGATGCTTAACAGGCTCTAGGCGGCCCTGGCATTCTCACAGGGATTGTGACACCACATTAGGCAAAAAGGTCCCCCCTGAGGTGAGCACAGTTCACAAAGCGCACCAATCGTCTATTTTGTTATGTTATCGAAACTGCCCGTGCAGGGTGTCCGCAGTGGTCGGGAGAGCAACTTGAAGATAACCAATCGTTACTATGATGCCGGCAAAGCGCACCATACGCCGCAAGGGTTTCGTAACCCGGAGCCTACTCTGCGCCGGGAAGGGGATTTGAAGCGCTGGCAGAATGAGCGCAAGCAGCAGGGCCTGCCCAAGCCGCCGCAAATGGGATACCAACAGTTTACCCAACGCTGGTGGCAGCAGGCCGACCTCAGCGGCAGTGACAACGGTATCTGGTGGTTGGGGCATGCCTCAATGCTGCTGCGTCTTGAAGGGCGTTACATTCTGATTGACCCGGTGTTGTCGCAGCGCGCATCGCCGTTGAGTTTTTATGGCCCAAAGCGCAAGACCCCAACGCCACTGACGGTGCAGCAGTTACCGACGGTGGACGTGGTATTGATCTCGCATAACCATTATGACCATCTCGATCGGCGCACCATCAGGCAGTTGGCGCGTCGTTTTCCGCACGCGACCTTTATCGTCCCGTTGGGGCTGAAAAGTTGGTTCCGGCGCTATCGCCTGCAACGGGTCGAGGAGCTGGACTGGTGGGATAGCCTGCAGTTGGGTGACTTGACGTTTCACAGTACGCCGGCGCGCCACTGGAGCATGCGCACCCTGTGGGACCGCAATCGCTCTTTATGGTGCGGTTGGGTGATTCATCATCCGGCACTTCGATTCTATTTTTCGGGCGACAGCGGCTATTCGGAGCGGCTGGCGGACATTGGCGCGCGTTTAGGGCCTTTCGACGTGGCGGCGTTGCCGATAGGCGCTTATGCACCACGTTGGTTCATGCAGGAACAACATATGGATCCGCAACAGTCGGTGACGCTGTATCAGCAATTAAATGCGCCGCAGGTCATTCCAATCCATTGGGGTGTTTTTGAATTAGCCGATGAGTCATTGGATGAGCCGCCGCAGCAATTAAAACTGGCGTTGAGTTCGGCCGGGATAGAGCAACACCGGTTCCGGCCAATTAAAATTGGTGAGCGCATTCTGCTTGAACCTAACTCTTAAGCGTTAATTCGTGGCAAACGGGGCTGGCGTCGCCCCCGTAGCCGTCCGCAAGCCAGTCCCACCGCAGGTTGTAGCGATGTGGGCAGCTTGCCGGACGGCAATATCCACAACCTGGCCTAACCGGTTGACTTGAATAGGGTAGCGGCGCGACAAAAGATAAAATAAATACGTCAACTCGCAATTGCTCTTGATCGCATAAATACCCGCTCGGTTTTTAAGATTTAATTTCGCTATAGGTTCGCACTGACCTCAAGGTTATTGGCGTTATTTAACGGCGTAACGGAGGATGTATTTCTCTGTGGATGCACGACCACGGTGCGTAAATTCTGATTTTGCATGCTTATGCACCCAAAAGTGGCACGCTATTTGATTTTCATGGTAGGGCGTGGGTTGCATAAATTATGGTCAGTTGGCGAGCGTGGCAATAATTTACCCTAGTATTATTGTGCTGTCGCAGGCGGAGGGATTGCCGAAGAGTGGGCTATGCCAGCGTTAAGCCGTCCGGATGGCAACCCAATGGTCGGATCAGCCGGTCTCCAATACGCCCGTTCACCGATATTCAAATGTCGTATAAGAAATTCCATAAAGATTCAAATTTTTTAACGTTCTAAGCGCCGGGCTGGGGTTATATGTTGCAACATTCATGGGTCAATCGGATGAAAGAATTGTTAAAATTCAGTCAGGATGCGGAGTGTAGCGCGGTGTAAGTGTTAAGCAGAAAATAGCTAAGGCTTCAACATCTTTTAGCCTATTTAAGCTTATATTGCTCTCGACCGTTTCAAATATGTGCGACAGCTCCATCAGTGATTAAAAATGGCTTGCCATCGAATACAGAGTATGTGATAACGCATCTGGGTAAAACGAGGTACAGTTCTGTATATGTGTGGCATTTTCAGTAAAGAAGTTCTGAGTAAAAACGTTAGCGTTGAATACCGCTTCTCTGCCGATCCTTATCTTAGTGCCTCAAGCAGTAACGACTCTAGTTTGTCTATGTAACGCCTACGGGCGGTTTAAACAATCCAAAGGAAATACTCAAGATGGCAAAGATCAAAGGTCAAGTTAAGTGGTTCAACGAATCTAAAGGTTTCGGTTTCATCACTCCAGCTGACGGCAGCAAAGACGTGTTCGTACACTTCTCTGCAATCCAGGGTAACGGCTTCAAAACCCTGGCTGAAGGCCAGAACGTTGAGTTCGAAATCCAAGATGGCCAGAAAGGCCCATCTGCAGTAAACGTTACTGCAATCTAATCAGCGTCAGCTGTACAAAAAACCCGCCTTGGTGCGGGTTTTTTCGTTTCTGTTATTCGCCGGTGATAATAATGGCCGCGTACTGGTTGCGTCCGGTGATGCCCGGGTGGGTGGGATCCTGTTCGCGACGGTGACTGTTGCGCCGATAGCTGGTGTATTTAAAGCGCTGTGGCTGGAGCGGGTCGGTATTTGGCGTGCAGATAGTGCAGCTGCCGGCACGGTCCACGGCGGCGAACCCCAGCTCACGAAGTTTGGATTCGGCGATTGCGGCCAGATCCAGGTGACGATAGTGGGGGCTGATTAAGCTGGCGGGCAGCGGCAACTGCTGTTTGAACCGTTCGACCAGCTCTTCGTTCACCTCATAACAGCATGGGCCGGCCGCAGGGCCGATGGACGCGACCCAGTTGGTGGTTGAGTCATCTTGTGCGATACGCGCCGCCAGTTGCTCCAGAACGCCATCCAGCAGCCCACGCCAGCCGGCATGCACGGCTGCAATGGCCGAGCCGTCATGGCGGCTGAAAATCACCGGCAGGCAGTCTGCCGTTAACACGCTGAGCAGAATGCCCGGCTGGCGGGTATAGAACCCATCGGCTTCACCGCACGCCTGTGCTGCCTGCGTTACGTCGACAATGCGCGTGCCGTGTACCTGTTTTTTTTCCGGCAAGGTGGCGCGATAGGGCTGCAGATGCCCAGGCAGCAACGCGCTCTTATTGCCGAAACCGTGTCGAATAGCGGGAACGCGGTTGAGAAGCGGGGAATAGTCGGTCATAAACGTCTTTACCTGCGTCAGAAAACTTAGCGTCAGTGTAGTCAGTTTTTTTCCTGCTTGGCTAGCCCCCATGGGATGCGCCTTGCATCACACAGAAGCCTTCTTTAGACTAGCCGCGCCGTATCTCTCTGGAACCCAAGCCATGTCTTATCAGTGTCCTCTGTGCCATCAGCCGCTTCATTTTTCCTCACCGCAATGGCGTTGCGACGCTAACCATCAGTTTGACTGCGCCAAAGAGGGCTACGTCAACCTGCTGCCGGTACAGCACAAGCGTTCGAAGCAACCCGGCGACAGTACGGAAATGATGCAGGCGCGGCGCGCGTTCCTGGATGGCGGTTTTTATCGGCCTTTGCAGCAGCGGGTAGCCGAGCTGTTGGATGAGGCGCTGGCGCCCGACGCACAGGCGCTGCTGGATATCGGCTGCGGCGAGGGGTACTACACGGCGGAAGTGGCTGCCAGATTGACGCAACAACGCAATATGACCCTGTATGGGCTGGATGTCGCCAAGGTGGCAATCCGCTATGCGGCCAAGCGTTATCCCGCGGTGTCATTCTGCGTAGCGTCGAGCCATCGTCTGCCGTTCGCCGATGCCTCTTTAGACGCCATTCTGCGTATTTATGCGCCCTGCAAGGCGGAAGAACTGGCCCGGGTGGTGAAACCCGGTGGCGTTGTGGTGACGGTATCGCCTGGTCCACGCCATCTGTATCAGTTAAAAGAGCAGGTTTATCAGCAGGTGCAACTGCATGCTGAACAGAATGAGCAGTTCGCAGGCTTTGACTGTGAGCGGGTCGAATCGCTGGCCTACCCGATGACGCTGCCGGGCGAGCAGGCGGCCAATCTGCTGCAGATGACGCCTTTTGCCTGGCGGGCCTCCCCGGAGGTCCAGCAGCGCCTGAGCGCCAGTGAGACCTTCCTCTGCGAAACAGATTTCGTTATTGCGCTCTATCGCCGCCGGCATGCTTAATGCCGCCCGACAGAGTGCGGGCCAGCGATGACCTGACCGACTAAGGTGGGCAGAAACAAAAAAACCTGCCGTTGGCAGGTTTTCTTTGGGTGCTGTCGGTTCAGGCGAGGTAGCCCAAATGCTCCAGCAGAATATTGACGCCGATGGCGATCAGCACCACGCCGCCAAGGATCTCGGCACGTTTACCGAGTAATGGCCCAATAAAGCGGCCAATCATCATGCCCAGCGTCGCCATAATCATGGTGGCCATGCCGATAGCCATGGCGGTGTGCACAATGTTTACCTGCAGGAAGGCCAGGCCAACGCCGATAGCCATAGCATCCAGACTGGTGGCTATAGCCGTGGCCACCAGCAGCCAGAATCCGTGACGCTTCACTTTCTCTTCTTCTTCAGGGCGGTTTCTGACGCCTTCGACAATCATGCGCATACCGAGAATAAACAGCAGCGAGAAGGCGACCCAGTGATCCCATTCCATGATGTATTGACTGGCGAACAGGCCGATGGCCCAACCGATAATCGGCGTAATGGCTTCAACCACGCCGAAGATGAGTCCGGTGCGTAGCGCTTCACGAAAACGGGGCTGATGCAGGCTGGCACCTTTGCCGATCGATGCGGCAAACGCATCCATAGACATGCCAAAAGCGAGAATGAGAGTAGCTGACAAGTTCATGTAAAATAGCCTCGGCCGGGCGGCTCCATATACACGTAACCCACCCCCAACCATACGACGGAGTTACGTGTCTATGGTCTCGCCAACCTTACCTGGCTGCCCGCACCACGTTTTAATGATTAAAACGAGTATGTTGATACGGGCGTTTCTGGCGTTTAATTGTCCAGAAACCGGCTACTCCCCAATGACGGCGCAACCATACCATATTATTTCCGTTGGCAACAACCCTTATTCCCCATGGATGTTTATTTGGAATTGATAATTATTTTCATTAATGAAATATGCAAGACGGAATATAATGTAGGCGAGTGCAATAATGTTGCATAAATAATAATCAGGTAGCCTTATGCGCTGGTGATTAATTATCCACATTCAGCGCATGGCGAGAACAGAGGTTCTGTTGAGGTTATTTTTACTCACTGATTTTCAACAAAAAAGTGATATATTTTTTCCAAGTCGTCTAATTGTGTGACCTGAATCAGCAGTCTGCGCCGCTCCAGATCGATGACCAGAATGCCATCCTCGGATAAATTCATGGCCTTAATGCGGTTATATTCGATAAACGCATTGGCATAAAAGAAACCCTGCGCTTTAAACAACATCTTGGGCCAGCGAATATAGGATATGTAGACGGCGATCAGTGCTAAAGAAATAAGCAGATAGGTGGTTAATGCAGCACCCTGTGTCGTGACATTACGATAAATCAGAATGGCAATCAGACCGACAAAGATCAGACAATCAATCCGGTTACGTCGTTTTAGCTGTACCTTGAGCAGCGTTTTGCCCTTCAGCAGGTTCATCCCGAATTCGTCGTAAATCGCATACACCAGCATCAGCGCGGTGAAAATCAGTAATACGCCATCGGTCAGCGACATCTTTCAACTCCACAAATAAAAAAACCGGGGGTTTCCCCCCGGCTGATAATCGTCTTACAGGCCCAGCAGGCCAACCCAGTAACCAAAGATACCGATGGCGAAGAAGCCGATGATGATCCACAGCGCATTCACTTTCCTGCGCAGCAGCCACATACAGCCAAAGGTCAGCAGTAACGGCACCAGGCCCGGCATCAACTGGTCGAGGATAGTCTGCACCGTGGTCACCGTGGTATGCCCGGTCTGGTCGGTGATTTTAGACACCACCAGCGGGATATTCACGTGCGTCCACTTGTTAACCAATGCCCCCATGACAAACAGGCCGAGAATCGACGCTCCTTCCGTCAGTTTTTGCAGGAAGCCGCCGCCCATGTCGTTAACGATATCCACCCCTTTGCGGTAGCCGTAGGCCACGCCGTAATAGCGGGTCAACAGGCGCACCAGGTTGAACAGGACGAAGAATAAAATCGGACCCAGCAGGCTGCCGCTCATGGCGATACCGGCACCAAGCGCGGCGAATACCGGACGAACGGTCCCCCAGAAAATCGGGTCGCCTACGCCGGCCAGAGGCCCCATCAAGCCGACCTTGATGCCGTTGATTGCCGCATCGTCGATCGGCGCGCCGTTAGCGCGTTGCTCTTCCATTGCCATGGTCACGCCAAGCACCGGCGCCGCCACGTAAGGGTGGGTGTTGAAGAACTCCAGATGGCGTTTAATCGCTTGTTTGCGATCGTCGTTATTTTCCGGGTAAAGGCGACGGATCACCGGCACCATGGAGAAGCAAAAACCCAGCGCCTGCATACGTTCGAAGTTCCATGAACCCTGGAACAGGTTCGAACGCATAAACACACCGCGAATATCGGCTGGCGTGAGTTTCTTTTGAGCTGTTGTATCAACCATTTCTCTCACCTATTCCTAGTCCAGTTCGTTATCGAGGTCGTTGGCGTTAGCCGGGCCGGCTTGCACAACTTGTGACTTGTTGTATTTCGGGCTGAGCTGGATATACAGCACGGCCATCACCACGCCGATAACGCCGAGCGCGACCAGGTTAAAGTTGGTGAAGGCGGCGGTAACGAAGCCGAGGTAGAAGAATGGCATCAGATAACCGGCACGCATCATGTTGATCACCATGGCGTAACCGACCACCACGATCATCCCGCCGGCGATGTTCAGGCCGCTGGTGACGACTTCCGGGATCGAGTTAAGCAGCGCGTGAACGCCAGAAGTGCCGACCGAGATAGCGACGATAACCGCCGGGATAGCGATACGCATCGCCTGCAACAGCAGGGCGGAAATATGCAACCAGGTGATGGCGCGTAAACTGCCGCGTTCTGCCGCGCTGTCCGCAGCGTGCTGGAAGGCGACGGTCAGGGTACGCACGATGATGGTCAGAACTTGTCCGGCTGCCGCCAGCGGGATGGCCAGGGCGATACCGGCACCGACGCTTTGTCCGCCGGCAATAACCAAAATGGTGGAAATAATGGACGCCAATGCCGCATCTGGCGCAACCGCCGCACCGATGTTCATCCAGCCCAGGGCGATCATCTCCAGCGTACCGCCGATGATGATACCGGTTTTCATGTCACCGAGGATAAAACCGATCAGGGTACAGGCGACCAGCGGACGGTGAAATTGAAACTCGTCGAGAACGGAACCCATCCCGGCGATACAGGCAACGATAAATATCAGTACAATCTGAAGAGTGGTAATCTCCATTGCACTTCTCCTATGACCAAAGATCTCTGAGTAAAATAATTACTGGCTGTCGCCATTAATTGAGTTTGTTAATCAGGTCCATCATTTTTAACCGGCTGTCGGACGAGACTTTACGCACTTCCAATTCAATACCGCGCTCGTTTAATTTCTTAAACGCTTCGATATCTTTTTCGTCAACCGACACGGCATTGTTCACCTGCGTTTTGCCCTGGCGGAACGCCATGCCACCGATATTCACCGACTTGATATCCACACCGGCTTCCACCAGGCGCCAGACGTCGGTCGGATTGGTAAACAGCAACATCACGCGATCGCCAGCGTATTTCGGGTTGTTCCACACGCGAATGGCTTTCGCTACGTCAACCACGTGTGCGGTG
Organism: Serratia sp. GW822-FHT06E05; assembly: GCF_058799445.1. NCBI lineage: Bacteria > Pseudomonadati > Pseudomonadota > Gammaproteobacteria > Enterobacterales > Yersiniaceae > Serratia > Serratia sp. GW822-FHT06E05. The sequence continues at coordinate 151,142 of NZ_JBXALM010000002.1, read as the reverse complement.
ACGCCCGGCGGGGCAACCTGGGTCAGCAAGGTTTTGCGGACGTGGTCGGCGGCAACTTCGTCGCTGACCACGATAATGCGGCTGACGTCGGTTTCCTTGGTCCAGCGGGTCGCTACCTGGCCGTGGATCAGGCGGTCATCGATACGGGCCAGGCCGATTTTCATATGGTCATTGGGCCCCAGCGGCGCTTGTGGGGCAGCGGGTTTGGCGGCGGGAGAACTCTGCGGTGCCGCGGGCTTAACACTCTCTTCTGCCGGTTTTTTCAGCGCTTTCACGCCCTCACGGCCGGTTTCCAACGCCAGGGCGACCAATTCGTCGAAGCTGGGGTTGTCGTCTCGTGCCATGAAGGTTTCCACCAGCATGGGAATGTTAACCCCGGTGACGACCTCATAATTTTCTTTATCGACGGCGATGCGGCTGGCCGCATTGAACGGGCTGCCGCCCCAGGTATCCACCAGGAACAGGACGCCACCGCTGGTGTCGAGTCCGCTGATTTTCCCGTTGTATTTCTCGATTAACGTTTCGGCATTTTCTCCGGGGACGAAATCTATAAAAGCGACGTTGTCCTGTTCGCCCAATAGCATCTCCGTCGTTTTCAGCAATTGTTCCGCTGCGGTCCCGTGTGTGCCGATGATAATAGCTATTGCCACTCGCTACCTCCTCATTGAACTTCGTGCACGGATTGTGTCGGTCTTTAGTTCATTTGCTTCCTGGCAGTCACTTCCGCGGTTCAGATACATTATGGTAGAAATCTGGAAACCCGCTCTTAACATTTCTCGCGCAGTTTCAAATGCCTGTGCGCGTTGTTCCACGTTAGCGCCATTTATTTTAGTGAGTGAAAAAATAAATTTTGTGACGTTGCTCTGTTATTGAGCGCTCGGATAAGTCCTAACGCAGCGTTTGAGGAATTAAACAACAGAGCTGTTACAAGAGAATGCAGAAGGTAAAAAAGCTTCTTTGCCGGCTAAAAATTTCCTGCTAGAGTATTTCCTCTTTCATATTTAGGAGTGAAGGGCCTCAGCCCACCCTATGGACTGTCACCGAAGTTACTGTTTTTCAAGGTTCCACCCGCCACCTGCTGGCGTTGCAAACATCACACGGCCGCTCGGCCATTCCCCGGTACTACAATCCCGTTATCTTGCTGTTGTTGTCAGCGCTAATCCTGCGTCGGCATTCTCACGCCTGAGCACAGCTCGGCAATCCTGTCTTTTTTTCGGAGTCTGATATGGAATTTTTAATGGACCCCTCAATTTGGGCTGGGTTACTGACACTTGTCGTGTTGGAAATTGTACTGGGTATCGACAACCTGGTGTTTATCGCCATTTTGGCCGATAAGCTGCCGCCGAAGCAGCGTGATAAAGCGCGTATCCTCGGATTGTCGCTGGCGCTGTTTATGCGTCTGGGCCTGTTGTCGGTGATTTCCTGGATGGTTACGCTGACCACGCCGCTGTTTAGCGTCGCGGACTTCAGCTTCTCCGGCCGCGATCTGATCCTGCTGTTCGGTGGTGTTTTCCTGTTGTTCAAGGCCACCATGGAATTGCACGAACGGCTGGAAGGGCAGACGCATCAGGATGGCGCCAACCGCGGTTACGCCAAGTTCTGGGCGGTGGTGGTGCAAATTGTGATCCTTGACGCAGTGTTCTCGCTCGACGCGGTGATTACCGCCGTGGGGATGGTGAACGACCTGCCGGTGATGATGACCGCCGTGGTTATCGCTATGGTGGTGATGTTGGTGGCCTCTAAACCGCTGACTAACTTCGTGAATGCGCACCCGACTATCGTGGTGCTGTGTCTGAGCTTCCTGTTGATGATCGGTTTGAGCCTGATCGCCGAAGGCTTTGGCATGCATATTCCGAAAGGCTATCTGTACGCTGCGATTGGCTTCTCGATCCTGATTGAGCTGTTTAACCAAATCGCGCGCCGTAACTTTATCAAGCACCAGGCCCATCGCCCGATGCGTGAACGCACCGCCGAGGCGATTATGCGTCTGATGGGGCAACAGCGTGCGCAGCAGACGGATGAAGCGGCACCGTTGCCGGTGAATGAAACCTTCGCGGAAGAAGAGCGCTATATGATCAGCGGCGTGTTGACGCTGGCCTCGCGTTCACTGCGTAGCGTGATGACGCCGCGTACCGAAATTTCATGGGTGGATTGCGATCGTTCCCGCGAAGAGGTGCGCGAACAGCTGTTGGATACTCCACACAGCCTGTTCCCGGTTTGTCGTGACTCGTTGGATGAAATTATCGGCGTGGTGCGCGCCAAGGATCTGCTGGTGGCGGTAGAACGGGGCGAAGACATCGCCGAGTTTGCCGCGCGTACACCGCCGATCGTGGTGCCGGAAACCATGGACGTGATTAATCTGTTGGCAGTGCTGCGTCGCGCCAAGGGGCGACTGGTGGTGGTCACCAATGAGTTCGGCGTCGTCCAGGGGCTGGTGACGCCTTTGGACGTGCTGGAAGCCATTGCCGGTGAGTTCCCCGATGAGGACGAGACGCCGGATATCGTGGTGGAAGCCGACAGCTGGCTGGTAAAAGGCGGTGCCGATATGCACTCGCTGGAGCAGGCGCTAAACTGCGAAGATCTGGTTAGCCCGACGGCAGATTACGCCACCTTGGCTGGGTTCCTGCTGGCCCATTACGGCCAAATGCCGGTGGTGGGTGACGTGGTGGAGCTTAACCGGCTGCGCTTCGAAGTCACTGAGGTGTCAGAGTACCGCATTGAGCTGGTGCGCATCACCAAAGTGGATCCTCACGACGAGGAACATCAGTAACACGCAAGCCGGAGGCGTCATGCCTCCGGTTTTTTTTCCAGCCCTGCTTTTTGCTCTTCCCGCTGATTCCCCGTCCGTAACCGCGATTCGTACTGCTGTAGCCACAGCGGGAAAACATGGATTGGCATTGGCTTGGCAAAGTAGAAGCCTTGCAGGGCATTCACGTCGTGCGAGCGCAAGTATTCAACCTGTTCGGCGGTTTCTACCCCTTCAGCCACCAGTTTTAATTTCAGACGCTGTGCCAACGTAATAATGGTATCGGTGACCGTGGCGTTAATGGCATCGGTACCGATGGCGGCGGTAAACCCGCGATCGATCTTCAATACGTCCGGGCTGAGTTTTTTCAGGTAGCTGAGCGAGCTGTGCCCGGTGCCAAAGTCATCGATCGCAAGCATAATGCCCATTTCCTTCAGCGTTTTGATTTGCTCATACTGAATTTCCGACAGCGCGGTGCGTTCGGTCAGCTCCAGCATCAGCGACGGCATCGGCGCGGCAGGCAGCCACAGACGGCGAATGTCATCGATGATGGTCACCGCGTTGAAATGCTCGGCGGCGATGTTGATGCTGATATAAAACGACGGACGCGGCGGGAATAACTGCAGATTTTCCACCACGGTGCTCATCAGGTAGCGGGTCAGGGGAATGATTAACCCATGCTGTTCCGCCAACGGGATGAACACGTCGGGGGAGATCCAGCCCTGGCGTTTGTTTTTCCAGCGCAGCAGGGTTTCAACCCCAACGCAGCGACCGGTTTCAGCGTTGATGATCGGCTGACAGTAAACGCGGAATTCGCGATGAGAAATGGCATGTCCTATATGGTACGAAAGGCTCATGCGATTCGCGGTGAGCAGGTACACCACGTAGGCTGCCAGTAGGCTGATTAGTAACGACAGCGGAACATGGCGCGGCAGCGCCGCCAGCGCCAGCATGCCGGCCTGAGGACCGAACAGCGAGACAGAGAACGGGTATTGCGTAGATTTTGCGGTATAGCGCAAATCGGTTGTCAGGCTATCGCTGCGCAGGATCTCGCGGCGACCGTATTCCAAACTGTAATCTCCGACGTTCAGCACCACCCGTTGCGCATAGGGCTCCTGAGGCTCGAGCAGAAAGTTTGCCAGCAGTTCAATATTAAAGACGTGCAAGACGCCGTTACGGCGATCATTATCCGCCTCTGGCGTCCACATGATCAGGGTGGGGACGCCTTTGGCGACCGACAGCGAAGGGCGCAGCGCCAGCTTCGCGCCATCGTTTGCTATTGCGGGCAAAATAGCGCTGAAAACATACTTGCGGGAACCAAACAGGCTGGAACAGTAAATAACACCATCCTTGACCAGCAGCATTGCCCGAAGTGCCTGGTTTTGCGCGGCGCGAAAGCGCAGCGTTGGCATGACGGTTTCACAAGTGGAGGTCAGCAGGGGCATGGAGCGTTTGGCCTGTTGCTCAGCCGGCAGCAGCAGATTGTTGATCTTGGCGACGGTGCGATTGGCAAGCACCTGTCGATTGTGTTCGATGGTGCCGATTTCCTGATAATAGCGGGTGTAAAGCGACAACAGTAGAATAGCCAACCCGACCGCCCCGGCTAGCAGCCAACGGTAATAGCGGTATTTGGTCACGGTAAGTTGGGTCATCAACATCGCTAAATCCTTGTTCGGTAAGCCAGCCCAGAATCACCGTCAGGCCAAACAGTCCAAAATGATACTCGGCTAATTCTAGCCTGTCGTTATACAAGAGTGATGGTAACCCAGTAAATTATTTAAATTTGGCGAAACAGAGGGGGAAATTGTGGGTTAACCGCAGGATCGATGTGACGTTGCCGACATATTTTACTGTGACATTGTCACTTAATTGGCGTTAGCGATTTGATTATCAACAAATTCTGGCAAGAAAAACCCCGCCATAAAGGCGGGGTTTGGGGTTAATCGCACTGCACTTTTATTGCCAGACCGCCACGCGAGGTTTCGCGGTATTTAGCGTTCATGTCTTTACCGGTTTCATACATGGTCTCGATCACCTTATCCAGTGACACGCGAGGCTCACTGGTACGGCGCAGCGCCATGCGCGCCGAGTTGATCGCCTTCACCGAAGCAATGGCATTACGCTCGATGCAAGGCACCTGAACCTGACCGGCAACCGGGTCACAGGTCAACCCCAGGTTGTGCTCCATGCCAATTTCCGCCGCGATGCAAACCTGTTCCGGGCTGCCGCCCAGCAGTTCGGCCAAACCGGCCGCTGCCATGGAACAGGCCACGCCGACTTCGCCTTGGCAGCCTACTTCAGCGCCAGAGATAGACGCGTTCATTTTGTACAGAGCACCGACTGCGCCCGCCGCCATAAAGTAACGGATGTAAATATCCGGGCTGACGGACTCGATAAAGTGGTCATAGTAAGCCAGCACGGCCGGTACGATGCCGCAGGCGCCGTTGGTTGGAGCGGTGACCACGCGGCCACCGGCGGCGTTCTCTTCGTTGACCGCCAGCGCGAACATATTGACCCAGTCAATGACGTTCATCGGATCGCTGGACAATTTGTCGGAAGAGACCAGCAGGCGACGTAATGCGGAAGCACGACGCGGTACGCGCAGCGGACCAGGCAGCACGCCTTCGGTGTTCAGGCCACGGTCGATACAGGCGCGCATGGTCTGCCAGATATTGCCGAAGTAGGTTTCGATCTCCTGCTTGCTGTGCAGCGCCAGTTCGTTCTGCATCACCATGCCGGACAGCGACAGCCCGGTTTCACGACAATGCTCCAGCATTTCACGCGCAAAATTGAACGGGTAAGGAACGCTCAATTCATGCGCATCGGTTTTGCCGAAATTCTCTTCATCGACGATAAAACCACCGCCGATAGAATAGTAAGTCTTGCTGTAAACTTGTTTATCCCCGGCGAAGGCGTGGATTTGCATGCCGTTCTCATGCAGCGGCAGGTTATCGCTGCGGAACACCATGCCGCCGTCACGCAGGAAATCTACCTCATGCAGGCCGCTGGCCAGCATCAGTCTTTGACGTTGTTCTACATCGCGAATAAAACCCGGGATGCTATCGATATCAACGGTATCCGGCATGTTGCCTGCCAGGCCGAGGATGATAGCGATATCGGTATGGTGACCTTTACCGGTCAATGAGAGTGAGCCGTAAACGTCTACGGCAACACGCGTGATAGAAGGCATCAGGCCTTTATTTACCAGATCGTCGACAAACTGTTTGCCGGCTTTCATCGGTCCAACCGTATGAGAGCTGGACGGGCCGATGCCGATCTTAAACATGTCGAAAACGCTAATCACGCTAAAACTCCTTAGAGGCATATTGTTATGGCTGCATCGGTTAAAAACCGTGCAGGGAACAGCGATATTGTAAAAGGGCCGTACGGGTTCGGTTGCCTTTTTCGCATGAAATAAAATAATCCTTGGTGTCAGTCCTGTTTATGATTGCCGCAGGCGCTCGGCCAGTCGTAGAACAGCCGCCACCTAAACTCGGTTAATGGCAATCGCGCCAGCTTCCACTGCTGAACGCGGCCGGCTTAAACCCTGCTGAAATAGTGGTTTATTCCGGACGGCGGTATTTTACAGGTATTTCGTAAGGTTGAAGAGAGGGTTTACAGTTTTTTTAAAACTCTGATAGCCAGAACGGTAGTTGAAAAAGCAAACAAATGAAGTGATGCCGATCGCTTTACCCGTGCCGCTGGTGCAGGTAACCGTTTGGCTTGTGATCGGCGTCACGGAATTGGGGCTAAATGCTGACCTGTTGCGCCAGGCGGCGAATGATTGCCGCGGTCAATCCCCAGACAAATTGACTCTGATACCAGGAGAGATAAATACGGTGCGAATGACCGGCGCGCTGAATATCCAGCGGGTAATAGCGTGAGAGGGTCAGCGCTTCGTGCAAAGGCATTTCGAAAACGTCGGCCACTTCATCTTCATTGGCGCTAAATTGCACGTCGGGTGAGATCAGGCCGACAACCGGAGTGACCTGGAAACCGGTGCTGCTGTCGAGCGGGGCCAGTTGGCCAAGGATGGTCACCGCCTGGGGCGGGATTGCCACTTCCTCCTGGGCTTCACGCAGGGCGGTAATAATCGCTGAGCCGTCTTCGGCATCGGTTTTACCGCCGGGAAATGCCACCTGGCCCGGATGTTTTCGTAGTGAGTCGGCACGGCGGGTGAGCAGCAGCGTGGGCTCGGGCCGGCAGATAATGGGTATCAGCACCGCCGCAGGGCGAACGTTATGCGAAATCTGTGACGCCTGCGGCAATTGCAGCTGGAAGCGGCTGATAAACGCCGCCAGCGAAGTCGGATAAGTCGGTTGGCTCACGAAGCGATAAACTCCCCCAGTTGCGGTAGGATGCGGCCGACTTTATCGAAAGTCTCCTGGTATTCCGCCTGTTCCTGGCTGTCGGCTACGATGCCGCCACCGGCCGAACAGTAAATGCGGCCACTTTCGGTGAACAAAGTGCGGATGGTGATGTTGGTGTCCATGGTGCCACAGGCGCTGATATAGCCGATACTGCCGCAGTAGGCGTTACGCCGCTGTGGCTCCAGCTCTTCGATAATTTCCATCGCCCGTACCTTGGGCGCACCGGTAATAGATCCGCCCGGGAAGCAGGCGCGCAACAGCTCAGTTGCCGGCGTGCGTTCGGGCAGGAGGGCGGTAATGGTGCTGACCAGATGATGTACCGCCGGGAAAGGCTCCACCACGAACAGTTCGGGAACTTTGACGCTGCCCGGTTCGGCGACGCGGCCGATATCGTTGCGAAGCAGATCGACAATCATCAGGTTTTCCGCGCGATCTTTGGCGGAATTCGCTAACCGTTGCGCCTGCTGCGCATCTTGCTCGGCATCGGCCAGCCGCGGCAGCGTGCCCTTGATAGGGCGGGTTTGGATCTGCTGGTTCTCCAGCCACAAAAAACGCTCGGGCGAAACGCTCAGTACGGCGTTGTCCGGCAGACGTAAAAAGGCAGAGAAGGGGGCTCGATTGCTGACGTTCAGTTGCTGAAAGGCTTGCCATTCATCGCCCTGATAATCTGCGGAAAAGCGTTGAGCCAGATTGATTTGGTAGCAATCGCCGCTACGCAAATACTGCTGGATGCGCTGGAATTTTTCACCATATTGCTGCCGTGTCATGTTGGCTTGCCAGCGGCTGGTCAAGGTGAAGTCTTGCTGAGGTTCAGATTGCTGACTGCATAACCACTGCCAGCGTTGTTCAGTATCGCCATAGCTGAGCAGCGTTAGCGTCTTCTTATGGTGATCGGCAATCAGCGCCCAGTCGTAAATGCCAACCGCCATGTCCGGCAAGGTGATATCCGCCTGTGCCATTTGCGGCAGTTTTTCCACTCTGCGGCCCAGGTCGTAACCGAATAGCCCCAGAGCGCCGCCCTGGAATGGCAAGTCGGTATTTGCTGCCGGATGTTGGTTTTGTTGTTCCAACTGCTGTTGCAGCAACTGGAAAGGATCTTCCTGTGATTGCTGCTCCTCCATCCCACGGCAGATTTCTGTGATTTGCCCTCGGGTAGTCAGAGTGACCTTGGGGGCCGCGACCAAAATATCGAAACGATTATGCGAATGTTCGGCAAAGCCGGAGTGTAGCAACATGGCCCAAGGTTGTTGAGCAAGGGGAGCAAACAGCTCCAGCAGGGTGGTGGGGGTATAGGGCAAAGATTTTAGATTGGGTGCGGTTGCGCTCATGGGCCTCAATAAACCTGACTGACGGGGCGGCTGTTTATGATGGCTATTCTGCCATATTCGGCCGATAGGCGCATGTCCTGGCATGTGTGGACAAAGCACACTTCACATAAACAATGAATCAACAAATTTGCAAATGAAGCATTTTTTGCGACTTCAACTATAATCCAATATGTTAAAAACTGCGTTATCAATTAATGACTCGGATATATCTTATCCATTGGAATCGGGTTTTATAAATTAAATCCTAGTAATTAGTTTTATTGCGTTATTACTTTTGATTGAGATCACAAAAATATCAGGCGAACTTATGACATTGCCTGATAATACCGGTTCCCGGACGATAAATACCCAAAAAGAGCACGTTTCGTATAAAACTATAACAGTAACAAGACGCATTTATACCCATTTTATCGCCGGGCACTGCGTTCTAATTTAATTGCACCCTGATATTTTTAAAAAATAGAGATATTCATTCGTTACTTTTTGCGAAGAGCTGCCTATGCCCCTAATGCTGAGTGTCATCGTCCCGTTACATAACGTGGGTGAACTGTTTGAGCCGTTTTTGGCCTCGCTGTTAGCCCAACAGGAGCGGCGCCTGGAGGTGATCATCGTCAACGACGGATCCACCGACGGCTCTGGTGATATCGCCCACCGCTATGCACAACGGCATCCTCATATTACCGTTATTGACCAGCTCAATGCGGGCGTATCCTGTGCGCGCAATGCCGGGTTGGCTGTAGCACGCGGAAAATATGTGGCATTTCCCGACGCGGATGATTTACTGGCGCCGGAAATGTATGCAACTCTGATTGAAATGGCTGAAGAAAATCAATTGGATGTCATGCAGTGCAACGGTGAACGTTATTTCACCGACCACGATGAACTGCAACCGATTATTCCGCAAAACCGCTTGGGCGACACCGGCGTTATTAGCGGAGTGAAATGGTTGGAACGTGCGCTCAAATCGAGAAAATTTATTCATGTGGTCTGGCTGGCGGTATATCGCCTTGATTTTATTAAACAGCATCGGTTGTATTTTGAACCGGGTTTGCACCACCAGGATATTCCCTGGACCACCGAGGTGATGTTTAATGCGCAGCGGGTGAAATATCTCAGTAAAACGTTGTATCGCCAGCGAGTGCACGATAAATCGATCAGCAACCGTCGCCGGACAGGCCAGGCCAACGTTGAATATCAACGCCATTATATGAAAATAGTGGAGATGCTGGTGGCGTTGAACCAGCGCTATGCGCGGAAAATCAGTATCCGTCCTGCTTTTCACTGGCAGATCACCCGTGAAGCCTTGGGAATTTGTCACAGCATTCGCCGTGAGCCCGAACTGGCGGCGCAGTGCCGGATCACCGATGAGTTCTACCAGCGCGGTATCGATCGCGCAATGTCCACCAACGCGCGCGGCCTTAAGCAGGGCTGGCACGTCATGCTCTGGTTGCATCGCCTGAAACAGTGGCGACACGGCGATCATTGCTCACAACCGGCCGCTGAATAACAGGCGTTGGGATCCGCCGGTTTAAGGGGTATACTCGCCCTCCATTTTACCGGAGAGAAACACATGCTTGCAGGTATGCCGTCGTTAAGCCATCTAGAGCAGCAGGAAGCTGCGGATCGTATCCATCAGCTGATGGAACAAGGCATGAGCAGTGGTGAAGCCATCGCACGGGTTGCGCAGGAAATCCGTGAAAAACATCAGGGTGACCAGGTTAGCGTGATGTTCGATGACGAAGATGACGATGAAGAGTATCAGGAACGCCCGGAAGACCAGGGTGATGACGACTCGGAAGAAGACGAAAACTATTGATGTTGCAGGGGCCGGCAAGCCGGCCCCAAAGCCTTAACCTTCAATGACCACCGCAGCAGCAGCCTGCTTGGCCGACTCTACCGCCAACTCGATATTTTCAGCTGTCGCCAACGCGACGCCCATCCGACGTTGACCTTCAATTTCCGGCTTGCCGAATAAACGCAGCTGATTGTGGCCGGTCAGTGCACGATCCAGCCCGCTGAAACGCAGGTCGCTACTGGTAAGCTGTGGCAGGATCACCGCCGAGGCAGAAGGGCCGAACTGACGGATCGCGCCAATCGGCAGACCGAGGAAAGCACGCACGTGCAGTGCAAATTCAGACAGGTCTTGTGAAATCAGGGTCACCATGCCGGTATCGTGTGGGCGCGGTGAAACCTCGCTGAAAATCACTTCGTCGCCACAGACAAACAGCTCGACGCCGAACAGGCCAAATCCACCCAGTGCCTTCACCACGTTTTCCGCAATGGCCTGCGCGCGGCTGAGCGCCAGTTCGCTCATCTGCTGCGGCTGCCAGGACTCACGGTAATCCCCGTCTTCCTGACGGTGTCCGATCGGTGCGCAGAAATGTACGCCATCGACGGCGCTGATGGTCAGCAGAGTGATTTCAAAATCGAACTTCACCAGGCCTTCGACAATCACCCGTCCCCCGCCGGCACGGCCACCCTGTTGGGCGTAATCCCAGGCGGTTTTCAGCTGCTCCGGGCTGCGGATCAGGCTTTGGCCCTTACCGGAAGAGCTCATGACAGGTTTGATGATGCATGGGTAGCCGATTTGGTCGACGGCCTGACGGAAGGCTTCTTCACCGTCGGCAAAACGGTAGCTGGAGGTCGGCAGGCCGAGTGTTTCTGCCGCCAGGCGACGGATGCCTTCGCGGTTCATGGTCAGGCGCGTCGCTTCTGCGCACGGCACCACACGGTGCCCTTGCTGCTCCAGTTCAACCAGCATGCCGGTAGCGATAGCTTCGATCTCCGGCACGATGTAATCAGGACGTTCCTGTTCAATCACGGCTTTCAGCGCGTTGCCGTCCAGCATGTTAATAACGTGGCTGCGATGGGCGACGTGCATGGCCGGGGCATTGGCGTAACGATCTACGGCAATCACTTCCAGCCCCAAACGCTGGCATTCGATGGCAACTTCTTTACCCAGCTCGCCGGAGCCGAGCAGCATAACGCGGGTGGCGGAGGGGCGCAGGGCGGTTCCAATAGTTAACATAGTCTCGTACCTGGATCTGTGGAGAGTAATGCGGTCTGATTGTAGGCGAGCAGTATAAACGAAAACGTTTGCGTGTGCAGCCGGTGGCAAACGCGTTATCGGTTTCTGGGGTAAAACCCCGACTGATGGCTTTTTTTATGCGTGAAATCCGTAATCCTGACTATCTCTGTTATCATCTGCGGTTGATTCGGTGCTACCGTGGGCGCGCCGCCATTCCATTTGCCATATAAGAGTTATCGCCGTGAGCACAGTTTCTTTTTCTTCCCTGCCGCTGCCAGCCGAACAGTTGGCCAACCTCAACGAACTGGGGTATGCCGAAATGACGCCGGTGCAGGCTGCCGCATTGCCCGCCATCCTGAAAGGGCAGGACGTACGTGCCAAAGCAAAAACCGGCAGCGGTAAAACGGCGGCGTTCGGCATTGGCCTGCTGGACAAAATCAACGTTTCCCAAGTGGCCGCTCAGGCACTGATCCTGTGCCCGACGCGTGAGCTGGCGGACCAGGTGAGCAAAGAATTGCGTCGTCTGGCGCGCTTCACTCAGAACATCAAAATTCTGACCCTGTGTGGGGGCCAACCGATGGGGCCGCAGCTCGATTCGCTGGTGCACGCGCCGCATATTGTGGTGGGCACGCCGGGGCGTATTCAGGAACACCTGCGCAAGAAAACGCTGGTGCTGGATGAACTGAAGGTGCTGGTGCTGGACGAAGCCGACCGCATGCTGGACATGGGCTTTGCCGACGATATCGACGATGTGATCAGCTACACGCCGCCGCAACGTCAGACGCTGCTGTTCTCCGCAACCTATCCGAGCGGGATCGAACGCATCAGCGCTCGCGTGCAGCGCGAGCCGTTGAATGTGGAAGTGGACGACGGTGAAGAGCAAACCACCATCGAACAACGTTTCTACGAAACGACCCGCGATCAACGCCCGGCGGTATTGGTGTCGGCGATTCGTCATTACCAACCTTCTTCTTGCGTAGTGTTCTGCAACACCAAACGCGATTGCCAGAGCGTGTACGAAGCGCTGGAAGCGCGAGGCATTAATGTCCTGGCGCTGCATGGCGATCTGGAACAGCGCGATCGCGATCAGGTGCTGGTGCGTTTTGCCAACCGCAGCTGCCGTGTGCTGGTAGCGACTGACGTTGCTGCGCGCGGTCTGGATATTAAAGAGCTGGAGTTGGTGGTCAACTACGAGCTGGCGTTCGATCCGGAAGTGCACGTGCACCGCATCGGCCGTACCGGCCGTGCCGGCTTGAGCGGCCTGGCGATCAGCCTGTGTACGCCACAGGAAATGACGCGTGCGCATGCGATTGAAGAGTATCTGCAGATCAGAGTTAACTGGGCCCCGGTGTCCGAGTTAAGCGGTGCGGGAAACACCACGCTGGAAGCCGAAATGGTCACCCTGTGCATCGACGGCGGGCGTAAAGCCAAGATCCGTCCTGGCGATATTCTCGGTGCACTGACCGGCGAGGCCGGGTTGACGGCGGCGGAAGTGGGTAAAATCGACATGTTCCCGGTGCATGCCTACGTGGCGATCCGCAAGGCCAGCGCGCGTAAGGCGCTGCAGCAGCTGCAGCAAGGCAAAATCAAGGGTAAGAACTGCAAGGTGCGGTTGTTGAAATAAGTCGCGTCAGGGGTGCGCTTGCATCCCTGCGTATAATCACCTTATACTGGTTATAAATACAGTATTCTAACCTTTGAGGAATGCACACATGGCGGTTGAAGTTAAATATGTGGTGGTGAGAAACGGTGAGGAAAAGATGACTTTCGCGACCAAGAAAGAAGCCGACGCTTACGACAAAATGCTGGATCTGGCCGACAGCCTGGGTGAGTGGCTGCAGCAGGCTCCGCTTGAGCTGGATGACGAACAGCGAGAAGGCCTGAGCTTCTTCCTGGCGGAAAATAAAGACGCACTGGGGCAGATTTTGCGCGGCGCGACGCCGACTGAAACACCGAAGAAAGCTGCTAAAGTGAAAACGGAAAAACCTGCTGCTACCCCAAAAGAGGGATCTGCGTCAGAAAAGCAGGCAGCATAATGACTTATGTTGCGGTAATGTGATGAAAAAGGATCTAGAATGAGCCGTGAAATAACTTTCTTCACTCGCTTTGAGCAAGACATTTTGGCCGGGCGCAAGACCATTACCATTCGGGACGCCAGTGAGTCTCACTTTCAACCCGGTGAGGTTTTACGCGTTAGCCGCAATGAAGACGGTGTTTTCTTCTGCATGATTGAAGTGCTGTCGGTTACGCCGGTGCGTTTGGATGCGTTAACCGAGCAGCATGCCCAGCAAGAAAACATGTCGCTCAGCGAACTGAAGCAGGTGATCAAGGAAATCTATCCGGGGCTCGATGAGCTGTTCGTCATCACCTTCGCCAAACGCTGATCTTTTGCCAGACCAGTTGTGAGCCAAGGGCAGGCGCCCGCGGGTAGCGTAAATCACAACTGGAGGGAATATGAAAGCAACGGGACTGAGTTTGGCCGTAGCACTGTTGGCCACGGTAGGTTTTACCACCACGGTACAGGCGCAGGAACAACGCAGCGCAAAGGTGGCACAATGCGCGGGTCTGCAACCTACAGACGTCGCCGCTCAGGTGAAACGCGATTATCTGCAGAACCGCATTACGCGCTGGGAGTCGGATAAAAAGCTGCTGGGTACCGCTACCCCGATAGCCTGGATCAGTCCGGAGGCGATTACCGGCAAGGACGCGGTATGGCAGGTGCCGTTAACGGTACGGGGCACCAAAATGGATAAAACCTACAATGTTACCCTCGACTGCAACGCCGGTAAAATCACCTACAGCGAACCGCAATAATCTCACCGTTTTCCGGCGTATTAACGTCTGAAAAATATCAAGCCCGCGTTAACAGCGGGCTTTTTGTTTTTTTAGTGTCAGCGTCAGTCGGTAAACGGAATAACCAGTTCACCCGGCTTCACTTCCAACCCTTTAGCCAGTTTTTTGGCCATGGCTTCTGTTTTACTGTTATCCGGGTTCAGCACATAAGCCGGCTTTTGATCGAAATAGGATTTCAGCGATTGGTTCAGATAAGGGGTCAGGGCCTTCATCACCGTCTGCATTTTCTCCGGCTGCACGCTGTAGTCGGTCAACTCCATGTCTTTGAGGAACACCGCGCCTTGCTCGCGGTCATACACCGGTTGCGCCTTCAGCGTCAGCTTCAGGTCCGCGGTCTGCGGGCCCAGAATGGAAGTGATATTCACTTTCGCATCGCCGGAAAGGGTAACCTTGCCCGGTTCGCTACGCCCAATTTGGCTCTTTAGCTGAGTCAGCACGATATTGGCGTCCAAGAGCCCTGGCACGCCGATCTGCTTCTGGTAATCGTTGTGCTTTTGCAGGTAATCATTCACTTCCTGCTCGCTGAGCGTGTACTGGGTCAGCTGATTGCAGCCGACCAATGCGCCGGCGAACAGCAGGGCGGCTGCGCCCATCAGGATCTTTTTCATGTGTGCCTCATAGCTACTGCCAACGAAAATGCTGCAGATTATTGATTTGTCATTATAAACGCTCGCTGTCTGCGAAGGAAACCGTTGATGTCAGCGAGCAGGGTGATAGTGCGCGTGAAATGCCTGGCTACCTATCGGATAACGCTGAAACTGTTCAGCGCCGCAGACGCAGTACCAGCAGCAAGACACCACCCAGGCAGGCAAGCGCGCCCAGCGCCGGAAACAGTGGAATACCCCACAACCGCAGGGAAGAGTGCATCAGATAGGGCGCCAGGCCCAACGCGAAAGCGGCGGTGACAATAGCAATGGCCAGGGTGATGGCGGCTCGCTCCAGTGCCTTGCTCAATTGATCAATATTCTTGACGTTGATATCGGCGCTGATTTTCCCGCCTTTGAGACGGCGCATCAGCAGCCGCAAGGTTTGCGGCAACTCTTCACTGGCGTCCAATGCCTCGCCGCCCAATACCAGCATGCGCCGACGTACCGCCTCCGGGGTATAACGCTGCAGCATCACCTGTTGCAGCATAGGTTTCAGGGTGGCGATGATATCGAAATGGGGATCCAGCCGATGCAGCACGCCGTCGGCCGTGATTAACGCCTTGAACAGCAACACCAGGTCTGGCGGCAGTGCCAACTGATGCTCACGCACCATCACCAACAAATCGGTCAGCGCCTTGCCCAGTGTGAGAGTGGCAGAGGCCTGTTTATCGAGAAAGTTTTGCGCCGCCAACTCCAGATCCAGCAGATCCAAGGGATCGCTGTCCGACCAGGCGATCAAGGTGTTGACGATGCCGGCGGATTCTCGTTCGGCGATGGCCTGCAGCAACAGCAGCAATTGATTACGTCGCCGTTCGGAAAGCTGCCCGACCATACCGAAATCGATAAAACCGACGCGATTATCCGCTAACGCCATTACGTTACCCGGATGCGGATCGGCATGATAAAGACGGTGCTCCAGCACCATTTTCATAAAGGCCTGTGCGCCGCGCTGAGCGAGTAATGGGCCATCTAATCCTGCCGCCGTCAGTTGCTGCGGATTTTCCGGTGCGATACCCGGTAGAAATTCCTGCACCAGCAGGCGCTGAGACGACCATTGCCAGTAAATCTTCGGAATGACCACGTTGGGCTGCTGGGCAAACTGTTGGGCGACCCGTTCGCAGTTGTTACCCTCGTGAGTCAGGTCCAGTTCATGCGTCAGCGCGGTTGCCAGGGCTCTGACCATCTGCCGCGGACGATAACGGGCCAGCGCCGGGCTCTGTTGCTCCACGGTTTCCGCCAGATAGGTCAGCAGGCGCAAGTCGGCTTGAATGGTTTTTGCCAGGCCGGGACGTAACACTTTAATCACCACCGCTTCGCCGCTGTGCAGGCGGGCGCGGTAAATTTGCGCCATCGAGGCAGCGGCCAGCGGGGTTTCGTCAAATTCGGCGAACAGGCTGTGCGGGTCACCCTTCAAGTCTGCCCGGATCTGTGGTGCCAGTTGCTCCCACGAAAGGGTGCTTGCCTGACTGTGCAGACGGTCAAGTTCGTCGGTCCAGCTTGCGTCCAACAGATCTGAACGGGTAGCCAGGATCTGGCCGAACTTAACAAAGGTCGGCCCCAAGGCTTCCAGCGCCGCACGCAGGCGCTGCGGCAATGTTTGACCGTCTTGCCTTTCACTGCTGCCTTCAGCACCGCTTAACAGATTGCTCAGACCCAGCAGACGAATCACATCCTGCAATCCATAACGGATCAGCACGGTGGAGATTTCTTTCAGCCGTGCCCGATCGCGGGCAGTGACCAGCACCATTTTCAACATTTGCGCGCTATATCCTTATCGCGGGGGTTACTGTTCCATATCGAACAGCAGTGGGACGTCACTGCGTTGCGCCATACGGTTGCGATAAGCTTCTACGTTTTCCGGCAGCGTAAGTCCGGCGACGATCGACAGCGAACGCAGCAGGGGGAACAGGTGGATATCATCTTCCGACAGCGTGCCATTCACCGCGTCTGCGGAGACCACCAGGCCGGAAAGTGTTTGCAAGTCGTCCTCCAGTTGGGCAATCAGATCGGCACTGTCAGCAAGGTGCTCGGAAAAATCCCCGATCGAGGCCTGCTTTTTGTCGCTAAAGTACTGGCGTGCACTGTCAGTGGCGAACTCTTCGAAGTCGGCATTGGCAAAGCGCGGCAGCAATAGGTTGATGCTGTAACCACCGACCCGTTGCAGCCAGTCGGCGATCGCCGGGTTGGTTTTACCGGTCAGCAGCGGCTTGCCGTCGAGGTTATCAACGTAATGCACGATATCCATGCTTTCAGGAAGATAGCTGCCGTCATCCTTTTGTAAAATCGGCGCCATTTTTTTGCCAATCATGCCGACAGGCGTTGCTTCATCATCGTTGAGCAGGGTGACCAGGCGGACGGGCAGGTTTTTCAGGCCGAAAATCATGCGGGCTTTAACGCAGAATGGGCAATGATCGTAGATAAACAGTTTCATGCTTGCTCCGGTTGTCAGGTTTCAACAGCAATAGTTATCACAGCATACTGAGGCTGTCGCGAAAAGTTCTTGCTGGAAGGTGCGTAATTGTTGTTTGGCCCGTACAGACTGCGCGGGCCAAAGCAGGGATTATTTTTTTGTCGGAACGGAATTAATCACTTCTATCAAATGCATGCGTGCTTCTTCCAAATCGATTTTATCACGCTCGTTGCTGGCGTTGACTATCTGCAGCTGTTTGATGATGTCGCTCTTTAAAGTGGCATTGTCAGCGATGACGTGGGCCAGCGCTTTTTCTACCAATGTTGACCGCGCGTAGATCATGCGCAGGTTCAGTACCATGTGTTCCAACAGCTGCGGTAATTTGTCTTCTTCACTCATCGCCAACTTCTCCCGTTTATGTTTTTACTATCAGGATAGCAGCTGTGGGTAATTCGGCTGATTTTCTGGCAACTTAGAGAAAAATCTCAGCCGCCGGGCAGCGCTTCCGATGCGATGCTGCGTGGATTGAACTGCCAATAAAGGGCGAATAGGGTTATCAGTCCCACGATGCCAAGCAGTATCCAGGGCAGTTCCGGCATGCCAACCGCATGGCCGGTGTCGTACATCCAACCGCCGCCGGTATAACCCACAGCGCCGCCCAGCGCCAGACCAAGCCGGCTGAATCCCATATAACTGCCGCGTGCGCGCGGATCCGCTAGCGAAGCACTGAGGGTTTCACGCGCTGGTTCGGCGATGATGGAGCCGAGATAGAAACAGCAAATCAGGGTAAATACACCCTGAAGACTGGTAGCCAGCCCGACCGGGATCAGGCTGAGGGTCATCAGCAACAGCCCGGCCATCAGCCGCTGCTCCAGACGGAAACGTTTTTCGCTCCAGCGCGCGATCGGGTAGAGCAGTGACAGCGACAGTACGGCCTCAATGGCATACATCCATTTCACCGCCGTCGGTGAACCAGCGATTTCATTGACGACAATTGGCAGCATCAACATCACCTGTACCGACAGCATGTAGTAACCGGTCAGGGTCAGTACATAGGTCAGGAAGCGGCGATCGCGCAGGACACGCATCATGCCTTCCTTCATGGGGGCTCGAACGGTAGAAATTCGGTATGCCGGCAGCAACCAGGCATTCCAGCCCGCCGCTAGCACAAAAATGCCCGCACCGACCCAGCAGACAAAGTGGAAATCATACTGCAGCAACCAACTGCCGATCAGGGCGCCGATGACCGCACCAGCGCTGTCTTGCATCATCAACAAGGAGTAAAAACGACCGCGTTCATGCGGGCGGGTAAGCTTAATCACCAATGCGGTACGCGGCGGATCAAACAGCGTGCCGCCGAGGGCGGACAGGGCACAGGAGAACCACAGTATCCAGGGTTGGTCGGCCATCGCCATGGTGGCGAAGCCTGCCGCGCGCATCAGCATGCCGGTGACAATCATCGGTTTGGCGCCGAATCGGTCGGCTATCGCGCCCCCAAAGATCCCCAGGCCTTGCTGGATCAACTGGCGTAAACCCAGCGCTGCGCCGACCACCACCGCCGCCCAGCCAAGCTGATCGACAAAGCGAATCGAAATAAGCGGGAAGACCACAAAAAAGCCTAAAACCACCAACAGATTATCGAGTAATAGAAAATATTTACCCAAGCTCCGCGCTTGCGATACCAGAGACATGCTTCACCACGAGCAATTAAGAGGGAGAGGAGTGCAACCGCTCTAGTGTGTACCCAATCCCGTATTGCCGATAGGGGCGGGATAGATAATATTTTTTTATCGTCAATACGTTACCTGCACGGCAAAACGGCACGAAAATAGTCGTAAAATGACTAATCGCTTATTTACTGAGCTACCGGGATTTTACCTCTGGGGCAGGCTGCGGTTATATTAAATGAGGGTAAGTGCGGTTCTGCGCCGATGGTTGAGAAATAATGGCTCAGAATAGGTTCGTCGCCGGATTATTGTCCAAACGTGCGCCCAATAAATACTTCTTATCGAACCGTTCTGACCGCGGGGGAAATGATGTTTGGCTACCGCTCTGCATCACCAAAAGTACGCCTCACCACCGACCGACTGGTTGTCCGTTTAGTTCATGAACGCGATGCCTACCGGCTGGCGGAATACTATGCCGAAAACCGAAGCTTCCTTAAACCCTGGGAACCGGTTCGGGATGAAAGCCACTGTTATCCTTCCGGCTGGCAAGCGCGGCTGGGGATGATCACTGAAATGCAAAAGCAGGGCAGCGCCTACTATTTTATCCTGCTCGATCCGGAAGAAAATGAAGTGCGCGGCGTGGCCAACTTCAGCAACGTGCTGCGCGGCTCATTCCATGCTTGTTTCCTCGGGTATTCGCTGGCCGAGAAATGGCAGGGCCAGGGGCTGATGTTTGAAGCGTTGCAGTCCTCCATCCGCTATATGCTGCGCCAGCAGCGTATGCACCGCATCATGGCTAACTATATGCCGCACAATCAGCGCAGCGGCGCACTGCTGACCCGCCTGGGATTCGAACGTGAGGGTTATGCCAAGGATTATCTGCTGATCGACGGGCAGTGGCAGGATCACGTACTGACAGCTTTAACCAATAAAGAATGGCTACCGCCACGCTGAGGCAAAATAATGAAATATGAATTAAGCGCTAAAGAAGCCAGGGTAATTGGCTGCATGCTGGAAAAGCAGGTAACCACCCCGGACCAGTATCCCCTTTCTCTCAATGCCATCACCCTGGCCTGCAATCAGAAAACCAACCGCGAACCGGTGATGGATCTTGCTGAAAACGAAGTTCAGCAGGTGCTGGATCTGCTGTTAAAGAAACACTTTTTGCGCACCCTGAGCGGTTTCGGCAATCGGGTGGTCAAATATGAACAGCGTTTTTGCAATTCAGAGTTTGGTCAGCTCAAGCTGAGCGCCGCTGAATTGGCGGTGATCGCCACTTTACTGCTGCGTGGCGCACAAACTCCTGGGGAATTGCGTACCCGAACCAACCGCATGCATGAATTTAATGATGTTACCGAAGTGGAGCAGGTGCTGGCGCAACTGAGTGCGCGTGAGGATGGCCCCTTTGTGGTGCGGCTGGCGCGGGAGCCGGGCAAACGTGAAAGCCGGTTTATGCATTTGTTCAGCGGCCAGATTGACGAGGCACCTGCGGAAGCATCAACGGCCAATGACAGCGATTTACACGAGCGAGTGAGTACGCTGGAAAACGAAGTGGCGCAGCTTAAACAGCAAGTGCAGGCGTTATTGGAGCGGGGATCGCATGAGTAAATTACGCGTTGGCGTGGTGGGGTTGGGCGGTATTGCTCTAAAGGCTTATCTGCCGATCCTCAGCCAGGCGGCAGACTGGACGTTAGTCGGCGGTTTCTCCCCGAATCAGCAAAAGGCACAGCCCATTTGCGACAGCTATCGCATGGCCTGTTTTTCGGGGCTCGACAGCCTGGCGCAGCAGTGTGATGCGGTGTTCGTTCACAGCAGCACCGCCAGCCATTTTCAGGTGATTGGCGAGCTGCTGCGATATGGCGTTCACGTTTATGTCGACAAGCCGCTGGCGGAGACTGTGGAACAGGGCGAACAGCTACTGGCTCTGGCTGAAAAACAGGGCAAGGCGCTGATGGTTGGCTTTAACCGTCGCTTTGCACCGCTGTACCGTCAGTTGAAGCAGGATATGAACCAACCGGCGTCGATTCGCATGGATAAACATCGTGCCGACAGCGTCGGACCCAACGATGCGCGCTTTACCCTGCTGGACGATTACCTGCACGTGGTGGACACCGCACTGTGGTTTGGCGGCGACCCTGGGCAACGGCTTAGCGGTAGTCTGCGCATTAACGATGTCGGTGAGTTGGTTTATGCCGAACATCATTTTGAATGCGGAGAAATGCTGGTGACCACCAGTATGCATCGTCGGGCCGGCAGCCAGCGCGAAAGCGTACAGGCGGTAACGGACGGCGCAATCTATCAAGTAAACGATATGCGTCAGTGGCTGCGGGAAGATTCACAAGGCGTGCTGGAACAGCCGGCACCCGGCTGGCAAACCACGCTGGCGCAGCGCGGTTTTGACGGCGCGATCCGTCATTTCCTGGCCTCCGTCAGTAACCAAACGCTGCCGGAAACTGCCGGAGAGCAGGCGATCGCTGCCCAGCGGGTGATTGAACGCCTGTTGCGAGACGCCAATTTGTAACATAACTCCATGTAACATATGAGAGTAGCTATTCTGCGACGTACGGGTAAACTTAGCCGATAGTTTTACTGACGCCTGCTGATGCAGGCGTCGACATTTACAGGGCACATCAAAAAACCACATGAACCTACTAAAATCACTGGCAGCCGTCAGCTCTATGACGATGTTTTCACGGGTGCTGGGCTTTGCCCGTGACGCCATCGTGGCGCGGGTATTTGGTGCCGGTATGGCAACGGACGCCTTCTTCGTGGCGTTCAAACTGCCTAACCTGCTGCGGCGCATCTTCGCCGAGGGGGCCTTTTCGCAAGCCTTTGTCCCGATCCTGGCCGAATACAAAAGCCAGCAGGGAGAAGAAGCAACGCGTACCTTTATCGCTTACGTTTCCGGACTGCTGACGCTGGTGTTGGCCGTGGTGACGGTGTTGGGGATGCTGGCCGCCCCATGGGTGATTTACATTACCGCGCCGGGCTTTGTCGATTCGCCGGACAAATTCGCGTTGACCTCGTCGCTGCTGCGGGTGACCTTTCCGTATATTCTGCTGATCTCGCTGGCGTCATTGGTGGGGTCAATCCTCAATACCTGGAACCGTTTTTCGATCCCGGCGTTTGCGCCGACGTTGCTTAACGTCAGCATGATTGGGTTCGCGCTGTTTGCCGCACCTTACTTCACTCCGCCGGTGATGGCGCTGGCCTGGGCGGTCGTCGTGGGCGGCGTGCTGCAATTGGGCTACCAGCTCCCGCATCTGAAGAAGATCGGCATGCTGGTGCTGCCGCGCCTCAAACTTGGCGACGCGGGCGTATGGCGAGTGATGCGTCAGATGGGGCCAGCCATTTTCGGCGTCTCGGTCAGCCAGATCTCACTGATCATCAATACCATTTTCGCCTCCTTCCTGGTCTCCGGTTCGGTGTCCTGGATGTACTATGCCGACCGTCTGATGGAATTCCCCTCCGGCGTGCTGGGCGTGGCACTGGGAACCATCCTGTTGCCGTCGCTGGCGAAAAGTTTTTCCAGCGGCAACCACGATGAATATTCGCGTTTGATGGATTGGGGGCTGCGCCTGTGCTTCCTGCTGGCGCTGCCGAGCGCCATAGCTTTGGGCATTCTGGCCAAGCCGCTGACCGTCTCTTTGTTCCAGTACGGCAAGTTCAACGCCTTCGATGCCGCCATGACCCAGCGTGCGCTGGTGGCCTATTCGGTGGGACTGATGGGATTGATCGTCGTGAAGGTGTTGGCGCCAGGGTTCTATTCGCGTCAGGACATTAAAACGCCGGTTAAGATTGCCATTATCACGTTGATTTTAACCCAGGTGATGAACCTGATGTTTATCGGTCCGTTAAAGCATGCGGGGCTTTCGCTGTCGATTGGTCTGGGAGCCTGTATTAACGCTTCGCTGCTGTATTGGCAGTTGCGCAAGCAGAAGATTTTCCACCCGCAACCGGGTTGGGCTCTGTTCCTGACTAAACTGGTGATTGCGGTGATCGTGATGTCGGTAGTATTGGTCGGGGTGATGTGGCTGATGCCAGCCTGGGATCAGGGCAATATGCTGGCGCGCCTGCTGCGTCTGGCAGTGGTTGTGGTCGCAGGTATTGTGGCTTACTTCGGCGTATTGGCCGGCTTGGGTTTCCGTCCGCGCGATTTTGCTCGGCGAGTGGCGTAACAGGGCTTTCCCACTTTCAGAACATAAAAAGGGTCGCCTCGGCGACCCTTTCTCGTATTCAGCGTGATGACTTACATACGTTCGACGGTTTCGATACCCAGCGTATCCAGACCGATTTTCAGCGTTTTGGCAGTTAACAGTGCCAGCTTCAGGCGGCTCTGGCGCGCTTCTTCGCTGTCTGCATTCAGGATCTGGCAGTGTTCGTAGAAGCCGGAGAACAGGCCCGCAAGATCGTACAGGTAGCTACACATCACGTGCGGGGTACCTTCGCGTGCCACGGTGGTGATCACTTCTTCAAACTGTAGCAGGCGGGTCGCCAGCGCAATTTCGCGCTCTTCGGTCATCACCAGCGGCAGGGTCAGATTACTTTCGTCGACACCGGCACGTTTGAATACGGAAGCCACACGGGTGTAAGCATACTGCATGTAAGGTGCGGTATTGCCCTCAAACGCCAGCATGTTGTCCCAGTCGAAGATATAGTCGGTGGTGCGGCTTTTCGACAGGTCGGCGTATTTAACCGCACCAATGCCCACGGCATTGGCCAGGCTTTGCATCTCTTCCGCTGGCATGTCCGGGTTTTTCTCGGCGATCAGTTTACCTGCACGATCGACCGCTTCATCCAGCAGATCGGACAGTTTCACCGTGCCGCCTGAACGGGTTTTGAACGGCTTGCCGTCTTTACCCAGCATCATGCCGAACATGTGGTGTTCCAGCGAGAGGGAGTCTGGGATATAACCGGCTTTACGCACGATGGTCCAGGCCTGCATCAAATGTTGATGCTGGCGTGAGTCGATGTAGTAGAGCACGCGGTCGGCGCCCAGAGTTTCATAGCGGTATTTCGCACAGGCGATGTCGGTGGTGGTGTACAGGTAGCCGCCATCCTTTTTCTGGATGATGACGCCCATAGGCTCGCCGTCTTTATTCTTGTATTCGTCGAGGAATACCACGGTGGCGCCTTCGCTTTCTACCGCCAGCCCCTTGGCCTTAAGATCGGCCACGATGCCCGGCAGCATCGCGTTGTACAGGCTTTCACCCATAACATCGTCTTCGGTCAGGGTGACGTTCAGGCGGTTATAGGTCAGCTGATTCTGCGCCATGGTGATATCGACCAGTTTGCGCCACATCTTCAGGCAGTATTGATCGCCGCCTTGCAGTTTTACCACGTAGGCACGGGCGCGTTCGGCGAACTCGGCGTCTTCATCATAGTGTTTCTTTGCTTCACGATAGAACTGCTCCAGATCGGACAGGCCCATATCGCTGGCGTTTTCGTTCTGCATTTTTTCCAGATAGGCAATCAGCATGCCGAACTGGGTACCCCAGTCACCCACGTGGTTGGCGCGGATCACTTTATGCCCCAGGAATTCCTGAGTGCGTGCCGCAGCGTCACCGATAATGGTGGAGCGCAGGTGGCCGACGTGCATTTCTTTCGCCACGTTGGGCGCTGAGTAGTCAATCACGATGGTTTGCGGTTTGACGGGGGCAATACCCAGTTTTGGCGCGCCAAGCACCAAATCAGTTTGCTGCGCGACCCAGTCGCTGTTCAGGAAGATATTGATAAAGCCGGGACCGGCGATTTCCACTTTGCTGGCAACGTCGCCGAGATCAAGCAGTTGCACCACTTTTTCTGCCAATTGGCGCGGCGGCATGCCGAGTTTCTTGGCGACGGACATCACACCATTAGCCTGATAGTCGCCGAACTGCGCTTTGGCGGACTGACGGACCTGCGCTTCGCAATCGGCTGGCGCGCCTGCGGCAATCAGCGCCTGGCTGACTTTATCTGAAAGAAGAACCTGAATATTCACCGGGTTACCTTAATGACGAACGAGGGGCCGTATGCCATGCCCCTGTGGGATTCAAAGGTGGTTTTACTGGCCACGCGTCAACACGCCGACCCACCACAAAACAGCCTGCAATTGTAACCGATCTGATGAGTGACGTCAGCAGTTGGCGCGGGGGAAGGCGAAAGTCGCAGTTTGATTATGCCTGGCGCCGCAAAGCGCCAATGTTGCGGAAGGCAAAGCTGAAGGGAAAAACGAGAAAAAGACAATGTCTGTGGGAAAATAAAATAGCAGGGTTAGTGTTTTTTGTTTCGGCGGCCAGCGTCCAACGTATTATTGCGGCGCGATTTAAAGTGGCGAAAGATCGCGTAAACGGCAATAACGACCAGCAACAGGGAGATTATTAAAAGAAACATGAATGATTATCTCTGGCTCAATTTTCACTAAAGTAGCTCAATTGATATTTCCAAGCAATTGTCGATGCCTCGTTTAGGAGGATTCTCATGCTTTTATTATAATAATTTTAATAATAACAGTGCATTGTGTTTTTGATGTTCATTCCATTAAGTTTTTCATTGGTTTTTACTACGTGAGGATTAACTATTTATTAAGCATTTTTTAACGCCAATTTTGATGTGTTTTTGGGCTTAATAAGTTAGTAGTACTCTCATGGTTCAGTTCATAAGAAAAAACTATAAACTAATTCCATAGCCATTATCTGAAATTAAAATTCAGGAAATGCTAACCCGTGTAGTAATAGGAACAGAGTAAGTTATTTTTTGTGCGTTTTCACGTCTTCTAAAGCGAAAAGTTAATCAGCGATGGCATCTTCTGCTAAAAAAAGGCAGTTTGCCTGACTGGCCCTGTGGCTAGCAACGTCTCAGGCGTGTAAATTACCCCCCTGAAAACCGCTTTTGTTGTTTCGAGGACCCTATGACTAGCTTTCCGGCCATTGCCGAACTTCACGATTTAGCGCTGGATCTGCCGCGTTTTGAGCTGGCGCTGAGCCAGTTTGCTGAAAAACTGCAGCTGGATCTGTCCCAGTTCACTGCAGACCACGTTTCGCTGCGCTGCCATCAAAACACTACCGCTGAACGCTGGCGACTGGGGTTAGAGCAGTGTGGTTCGCTGCTGTCGGAGGCGATGATCAATGGCCGTCCTATTTGCCTGTTTGATCTTCAGCAGCCACTTAAGGTGGGGCCTTGGCAGATCGACTGCGTGGAGCTGCCTTATCCCGGAGACAAGCGCTATCCGCACGAAGGTTGGGAACACGTAGAGCTGGTGCTTAGCGGCGAACCGGCCACGCTTTATGCGCGTGCGTTGGCCCACTTGCCGGATGAAGCGCTGCTGGCTCCGGGCATCAAACTGAAACAAAGCTCACCAAAGGGAGAAGGCGAACGTTTACCGAACCCAACGCTGGCGATCACCGACGGCACCGTGACGATCAAATTCCATCCTTATTCCATCCGGGACATTGTCGCCAGCGAACAGGGTTAATTGGGCTGCAGCGAGCGGGTGGCCAGCAGCATGCGGTCTAGCGCCTGGCTGAGCAGTTCGCGCTGACAACCAAAATTCAACCGGACAAAGCGCCGGTTGCCAAAATCCAGACCCGGGCTTAATCCTACGCCGGCCTGTTCAAAGAAGGCGTGCGGGTTATCGACCGGTAGTTGGCTGCAGTCTATCCAGGCCAGATAGGTGGCTTCGATGGGCTGCAGTGCCAGACCTGGCATGGCATTAATACGCTCGATCACCCAATCACGGTTTGTGCGTAGATAAACCAACAGTTCGTCCAGCCACGCTTGCCCATGTTGGTAAGCAGCCTGCGCAGCAACCAATGCGAGCACATCCACCTCCGGCACAATACCGCTGCGCGCACGGACCAGCTTCTTGCGCAGCTCCGGGTTGGGAATAATTGCCATTGAGGCACCAAGACCGGCGATATTGAAGGTTTTCGACGGCGACATCAGTGTGACGCTGCGCTGGGCGGCATCATCATTCAACGTGGCGAAGGGGATGTGTTCACACCCCGGTTCAAGCAACAGATCGCAATGAATTTCATCTGAACAAACAACCAGATTATGTTTTTTGGCAAACTCATGCTGTTGCAACAGCTCCTGTCTGCGGTAGACGGTGCCGCCGGGATTTTGCGGGTTGCACAGCATCAATAATCTCTCTGCACCGCTGAGCTGTGCTTCGACAGCGCTGAAATCCAATAGCCAGCGCCGGTCCTGCAGCGTCAACGGCACCGGTAGCTGTGTGCGGCCGGCAAATTTCGCTGCTTTACGAAACGGCGGGTAGATTAGCGAGGGGGCCAGAGTGCCTTCTCCCTCGGTGGTAAAAGCCCGCACGCATAAATTCAGGCCGCAAACCAGGCCAGGCAGGAAAACCAGCCATTCAGGATTGATATGCCAGCCGTAGCGCTCTAGCATACGGCGGGTAAAAACCTCAATCAGCTCAGGAGAGGGATGACCGTAGCCGAATACGGCATGAGCGACGCGCTGCTGCAAGGCATCAATAATTGCCGGCGGTGACGGGAAGTCGGTATCGGCAACCCAGAGCGGAATAACGTCGCGGCCGCGATATTTATCCCACTTAACGCTGTCACTGTGACTGCGGTCTACCCATAGATCAAAATTGAATGCCATAGTTACTACCCTGAGCTGGCTTATGCTTACTATGAGCCTAAATGAGAAATTGAAAAATTAACAATGGCCGTCGCAAGTTAGCCGTCATCTGGGGGTGACAATGATTAAACTGGAAGTTTGCTGCTATAGCGTCGATTGCGCGCTGACGGCCGAGCGGGCAGGTGCCGATCGTATAGAGTTATGTGCCAGCCAAAGTGAGGGCGGCTTGACGCCAAGCTATGGCTCTTTACGTCTGGCACGCGACAGGATCGGTGTGCCGGTGCACCCTATTGTTCGTCCACGCGGTGGGGATTTTTGCTACGGTGCGGTGGATTTTGACGTGATCAAGCATGATATTGCCCAGATCCGCGATATGGGCTTTGCCGGTGTGGTGGTGGGTATGCTGGATGAAGAAGGGCATATCGATCTGCCGCGCATGCAAGAAGTGATGCGTTTGAGCGGTAATATGGCGGTGACGTTCCACCGCGCTTTCGACATGTGCCAAAATCCGCTGGTGGCGCTCGATCAACTGACGCAGTTGGGTGTGGCGCGGATACTCACCTCAGGCCAGCAGCAAAATGCGGAATTGGGATTGCCCTTACTGCGCGATCTGGTGCAGGCCAGCCAGGGACCGGTGATTATGGCCGGTGCCGGCGTGCGGCTCAGCAACCTGCACAAGTTTGTCGACATCGGTATTCAGGAGCTGCACAGCTCCTCCGGCCACGCGGTGCCTTCGACCATGCGCTATCGCAAAGCCGGTGTCACCATGTGTTCCGACAGTGAGTTTGACGAGTTCAGCCACTATTGCGTAGACGGCGATATGGTAGAGGCGATGAAAAACTCGTTGGCTCTGGTTGATCCCCTGGCGCAAAGCGCCTAAAACGCATTGCTAACCCGCAAGCCCCGGTTTTCCTGCCGGGGCTTTTTTATTTCCATGATCCCCGACGACCTTGTCCTGTCAGCGCTGGCACTGATGGCGTCCAATGACGGCGCCATAACAAGTGCAATAACCTCTGTCGTCAGCCAGCTCGCATGGCTGCATAAAACACAGGGATTTGTACGGTTATGGAGGAGTCATGAAGTGTTATTTGATTTTGTTGTTGATGGCCTGTCTTGCATTGTCCGGCTGCGTCGCAGCTTATTACCGCTAAGGAGAGTGGCATGCGTTATCTGATGATTGTATCGCTGATTTGTTGTTTAAGTGCCTGCGCCTCTATGTATTACAGGTGAATGACGATGAGAAGACTAACCGCTATTGCATTGCTGATGCTGACAGGTTGCGTGTCGGTGTATGGGCCGACAAAAGCCGGTAATCAACCCGCCGAGGGCACGACAGGTGATGCATCTGTTCCTTCCGCAGCCAATGACGGCAGCCTGATCGGTAACCGAAAACCGGATGAGCTGTTCACGCGCACCCTGGCCATTTTAAGCGCGAAAGGGATAACCCCAACGTTGACCGACAGTCGTCTTGGCGTTATCGGGGCTGCCGGGAGCGAGGCCGAACTGGCGGGACTTTATCTGGATTGCACCGACCAGGCGACCCCGTCAAATCTGACGGAGGAATATCGAATACTGGTGCAGATTTATAGCGCCGGGGAGGGAAGTCATGTCATGGTGCAGGTTAGCGGGGTTGCCGGGCTGATTGCTGCGGATGGCAATGACAAAGTGAAACCCTTTGAATGCAAATCCAGCGGCGTGCTGGAAAAGGACTTGCTGGAGGCCTGGCGAAAATAACGGGCGTAACGTCATCACCCCGATAGGGACGAGGTGATGACGTTTTTCACTTTAGGGCTTCCTGGCTACCAGTACGGCACGCAAGGGCGCGGGGTAGCCTTCGACGGTTTTGCTCGGGTCTTGTGGATCAAGGAATTCGGCCAGTGACTCACTGGTCATCCAATCTGTGCGGCGTTGCTCTTCGGTGCTGGTGACGCACATGTCGGCGATTTTAACGTCGACGAAACCGCATTTCTCCAGCCAGCATTTCAATGCTTCGGCTGACGGAATAAAGTAGACGTTACGCATTTGCGCGTAGCGATCACCGGGTACCAGAACCTGATGGCGATCGCCTTCCACCACCAGCGTTTCCAATACCAGCTCACCTTCGGAAACCAGCTGGTTTTTCAACTGATACAAATGGTCCAGCGGCGAGCGGCGATGGTACAGCACGCCCATCGAAAACACCGTGTCGAACGCCGCCAGCTCGGGCAGTTGCTCAATACCGAGCGGCAACAGGTGGGCGCGTTGATCGCCGCCCAACAGCTTACGCACCGCTTCGAATTGGCACAGGAACAGCTGCATCGGATCTATGCCCACAGCCAGATGCGCACCCGCGCCAACCATGCGCCACAGGTGATAACCGCTGCCGCAGCCGACGTCGAGAATGGTGCGTCCAGCCAGCGGTGAAATGTGCGGTAATACGCGATCCCACTTCCAATCGGAATGCCATTCGGTGTCGATATCGATGCCATACAATGAGAACGGGCCTTTGCGCCACGGCATCATGGTGCGCAGCATCTTTTCAATGCCTTCCAACTGGCCCGGCGACAAAGGGGGTTCCATTTCGGCACGGACGCCGTGCAACAAATCAAGCTGGGTCGGCGTCAGTGCCGGTAAATGTTCAACCGAATTAAACCACTGCTTGAATTTACCGTGTAGTGACTCGCGTTGCCAGGCGCTGAGCTGTGCCGGCAGGGTATCCAGCCAGTGGCTGAGGTTGCTTTTCGCGATGCGTTGATAAAAATCGCCAAACTCAATCATGCTGCGGCTCCCGCTTTCAACGCGATCAGTGAACCGAAGTTAAAGCACTGGAACCAGACTTCCGCATGCTCAAAACCGGCCTGTTTCAGACGGGCTTTGTGGGCGTCCACGGAGTCAGTCAGCATGACGTTTTCCAGCATGCTGCGCTTCTGGCTGATTTCCAGCTCGCTGTAACCGTTGGCACGTTTGAAATCGTGATGCATGTTGAACAGCAATTCTCCGACATCGGCATCTTCAAAGCTGAACTTCTCCGACAGCACCAGTGCGCCGCCAGGGCGCAGACCGCGGTAAACCTGTTCCAGCAGACGCAGGCGGTCGGCGGGTTCGAGGAATTGCAGGGTAAAGTTCAGGACTACCATCGAGGCGTTTTCGATGTTGATATCAAGGATATCGGCTTCGATAACGTCTACCGGGGTGTCGGCGCGGAAGGCATCAATATGACGGCGGCAGCGCTCGACCATGGCCGGAGAGTTGTCGACGGCGATGATGTTGCAACCCGCCACCTTAATATTCCGCCGCATCGACAGCGTGGCTGCACCCAGCGAACATCCCAGGTCGTAAACCCGACTGTCGGGCTGCACGAAACGCTCGGCCAGCATGCCAATCATGGAAATGATATTGGAATAGCCTGGAACGGAACGCTGGATCATGTCAGGGAACACTTCAGCGACGCGTTCGTCGAAGGTCCAGTCGCCCAATTTGGCGATCGGGGCAGAAAAAAGAGTATCGCGGTTTGGCATAGCGGAAAATCGGTTCAGAATTCGAAGGGGCGTATTCTAACAGATAATGACAAAAAGCGCAGCGGAAGCAGGCGGCGTAGCCGCCTGAGGACGAACAGGGGATTAATGCAGGCTAAAAATAAGATCCCATGGCAGATAGAAAATATTGGCCAGTACCATTAACACCAGCGAAATGTAGGTGGCCGCCATGCCCGATCGACGCCAGCGCACCTCGCGGTTACGCAGACCGTAGTAATGCACCAAACGGCCGGCCATCAGCATCAGACCGCAAATATGGATCATCCATATTTCAGCGCCGTTCATCTCCATGATCACCAACAGCACTGCGGCGATAGGAATGTATTCTACGGCATTGCCGTGAACGCGGATTGCAGTTTGCAGCTCATAAAAACCGCCGTCCCCGTAGGCGACACGGTATTGCATCCTTAACCTAACCACGTCATAAGAGAGTTTGATCAACAACAATGCGCCGAGCACTACATAAAGCGCGCTTACCATTTTTAACTCCATTCCCTAACCAAAACTGGCAGCCAGCATCATAGCCGCCATTGCAATCACTGTCGCGAGGAAAAATCTGATGTAATTGGTCAGATTAATCGGTCAAAACAGCGCATCCTGCTCCGGCCAGTCCGGCGGTGGGGGTAAATTCGGAATAGCCTGATACAGCTGCTGCCAGATTTTCTGTGCCTGCTGGGGGGAATCACCATTATCCGGCGTATGTATAAACAGAAAAGGTTGGTGCTGTTGCTGCCAAACGGGCAATTTCTGCTGCCAGGCGTCGAACCAGCGCAGGTTATCTTGCAGCACATCGCCGCCGATGAAACGTACCAGCGGATTGTTGGCGGTGACCAGAGCATGCACCGGCAGTTTGGGCTTTTTCTGCTGGGCATCGCGCACGGCGGCGCTGTTGGGCAGGGCGTGATGCACTGGCCGGCTGTCGAGGATCACCCGGTTGATACCCCGCTGGTGTAACCCCTGATTCAGCCGCCGCTCTTCCTCGCCTTTGTCGAAAAACGCCGGATGCCGCACTTCCACGCCATAGGTAAACTCTTTCGGCAAAGCGTCGAAGAACTGCCACATCGCCGGTAATTCCGCCGGGCCGAACGCCGCTGGCAATTGCAGCCACAGCTGGCCTATGCGCTGATGCACCGGACCCAGGCAGTGGTAAAATGCCTGCAGATCGGCGGCGCAATTACGCAGTGCAGCCTGATGGCTGACGGTGGCGGGGAACTTGAAACAGAAGCGAAAATCATCGGTGGTCATATCGCGCCAGCGCTGGACTATTTCCAGTTTAGGTAACGCGTAGAAGGTGGTATTGCCTTCCACGCAGTTAAAATAGCGGCTGTAATCCGCCAGATCGCGCAGCCCGATACGATTCCAGGCCGGGTGTTGCCACTGTGGGAGTCCGATATACATCAAGCTTGCATCTTCCTTAATTTTCCCTGCCAGTCAAAGGTGGGCGCAGCAGGCTGCGCCCCTACAAGTTAGCGTTACTGGTCGAGTGCGGCAACAATTTCGCGGGTGCTGCGAACACGCGCCAACCGCGGGAAGATATTATCGAAAGCAAACTGGTGCATTTCAGCATTTTGCGCACTGCAGAGATCTTCGGCTATCACTAACTCGTAGCCGTGTTCCCAGGCCGCGCGAGCCGTAGATTCCACGCCAATATTGGTGGAGATACCGCCCAGCACCACCGATTTAATGCCACGGCGACGCAGTTGCAAGTCAAGATCGGTGCCGTAAAACGCACCCCATTGGCGCTTGGTCACCAGAATGTCGCGGTCGCTCACCGCCAGGGATTCCGGGAATTCCCACCAGTTGGCAGGCAATCCGCCGGCAGGGGCGGGAGACGGCTTGTCCACCGGCTGTTTCAGCGCTTCGGCGAAAGAGTCGGACCAGCCGACGCGTACCAGGATCACCGGTGCCCCCAGCGAACGGAAATGTGCCGCCAACTGCGCGCCATTGGCCACCACGCTTTCGGCGCTGTGTGGGCCACCGGCGAAGGGCAGGATGCCGTTTTGCAAATCAATTAACACCAGTGCGGTGGTGTGAGCATCAAGTTTCAACATGGAAATATCTCGTGACAAGGTGGATGAAATACGCGCAGCTTAGATAGCGCGCTAAACAAGCATCGATTCAGGCTACGTGAAAAAAGCATCACCGGTTAATGAGAAATTTGTTAATCAATGTGTTACTTCGGGCAAAAACACACCATTTAGTGCTGCAACAAAGCTGTGTTCGCACTTATCTGGCGCATGAATTTCCTTTATAATGATCGCCTTTTTTCAGCTCACTTTACTCCAACGACCTATGCCGACTTATGAATATGCATGTGGTGCTTGCAGCCACCGGTTAGAGAAGTTGCAAAAATTTTCCGATGCGCCGCTGACGGATTGTCCGGCGTGTAGGCAGCCCGCGTTAACCAAGCTGATTTCTTCCACCGGTTTCCAGTTAAAGGGTACCGGTTGGTATGCAACCGACTTCAAACCGGGCAAGTAAATATACCCTATAGCTTTCGAGTAGCAGCCAGCCAGCTATCTCACCCCTGGCGCCTACTTGAGTAAGTCACTGGGGTGAGAGAGTGCAGATAACAACTCTGCAACTTGAAAGATGACGGGTATTGAGTTCATCAGAAAACAGCCGCGTGGCAGGCGCCAAAAGCCCGCGCGGCATCGGCTTAAGCCAAAAGGATAGCGTATGCGTACTGAATATTGCGGGCAGTTGAATCTGTCTCACGTGGGCCAGGAAGTCACTTTGTGTGGTTGGGTCAACCGTCGTCGCGATCTGGGCGGCCTGATCTTTATTGATATGCGCGACCGCGAAGGCATCGTGCAGGTGTTCTTCGATCCGGACCAGAAGGCCGCGTTCGACAAGGCGTACGACCTGCGCAATGAATTCTGCATCCAGATCGTCGGTACCGTGCGTGCCCGTCCGGACAGCCAGATCAATAAAGATATGGCTACCGGTGAAGTAGAAGTGTTCGCCCATGCACTGGAGATCATCAACCGCTCCGAGCCACTGCCGCTGGATTCCAACCAGGTCAACACCGAAGAAGCGCGCCTGAAATACCGCTACCTGGATTTGCGTCGCCCGGAAATGGCCGATCGCCTGAAAACCCGTGCCAAAATCACCAGCTTTGTGCGCCGCTTTATGGACAGCCACGGTTTCCTCGATATCGAAACCCCGATGCTGACTAAGGCCACGCCGGAAGGCGCCCGTGACTATCTGGTCCCGAGCCGCGTACATAAAGGCAAGTTCTATGCGTTGCCGCAATCTCCGCAGCTGTTCAAACAGCTGTTGATGATGTCCGGTTTCGACCGCTACTACCAAATCGTCAAATGCTTCCGCGACGAAGACCTGCGTGCCGACCGTCAGCCTGAATTTACCCAGATCGACGTGGAAACCTCTTTCATGACCGCCGATCAGGTGCGTGAAGTGATGGAGAAACTGGCGCGTGAACTGTGGCTTGACGTGAAGGGCGTAGATCTGGGTGATTTCCCGGTCATGACCTTCGAAGAAGCCATGCGTCGCTATGGCTCGGACAAGCCGGACCTGCGTAACCCACTGGAGTTGGTGGACGTTGCCGATCTGGTGAAGGACGTGGAATTCAAGGTGTTCTCCGGCCCGGCTAACGATGCCAAAGGCCGCGTTGCCGCGATCTGTGTACCTGGTGGTGCGCAGCTGACCCGTAAGCTGATCGATGAGTACGGCGCTTTCGTTAACATCTATGGTGCCAAAGGCCTGGCCTGGCTGAAGGTCAATGACCGCGCCGCCGGCATGGAAGGCGTACAGAGCCCGATTGCTAAATTCCTCAGCGCAGAAGTGCTGGAAGCAATTCTGGCGCGTACCAACGCGCAGAGCGGCGACATTCTGTTCTTCGGCGCCGACAGCTTCAAGATTGTCACCGATGCGATGGGCGCGCTGCGTCTGAAGCTGGGCCGTGATTTGGAACTGACCAAGCTGGACAGCTGGGCACCTCTGTGGGTCGTGGACTTCCCGATGTTCGAAGAAGACGGCGAAGGTGGACTGGCAGCGATGCACCACCCGTTCACCGCACCGCGCGACATGAGCCCGGAAGAGCTGGCCAACACGCCAATCAATGCCATCGCCAACGCCTACGACATGGTGATTAACGGCTACGAAGTGGGTGGCGGTTCCGTGCGTATTCACCGTAGCGAAATGCAGCAGACGGTATTCAGCATTCTGGGTATTAACGAACACGAGCAACGCGAAAAATTCGGTTTCCTGTTGGACGCGTTGAAGTACGGTACGCCGCCGCACGCCGGTTTGGCTTTCGGTCTGGACCGTCTGGTGATGCTGCTGACCGGCACCGACAACATTCGTGACGTGATCGCCTTCCCGAAAACCACCGCTGCGGCCTGCTTGATGACCGAAGCACCAAGCTTCGCGAACCCGGCTTCGTTGCAGGAGCTGGCAATCAGCGTGGTAAAGAAAGCGACTGACGATTCAAATGTAGAGAACCAGTAATGAACTACAAGCGTCCCGAGTCTATTCTGGTAGTGATTTATGCCAAATCCAGTGGTCGGGTGCTGATGTTACAGCGGCGCGATGATACCGAATTCTGGCAGTCGGTGACCGGCAGCCTGGAGGAAGATGAGTCGCCGCCGCATGCCGCACGGCGTGAGGTCATGGAAGAAGTCGGCATCGATATCGAAGCAGAGAAACTGCCGTTGTTCGATTGCCAGCGCTGTGTGGAGTTTGAACTCTTTGTCCATTTGCGACATCGCTATGCCCCGGGAACCACGCGCAATAAAGAGCACTGGTTCTGTCTGGCTTTGCCTGAAGAGCGCGATCCGGTGATTACCGAGCATCACGCCTACCAGTGGCTTGAGGCGGCGGAAGCCGTGAAGTTGACCAAGTCCTGGAGCAATCAGCAGGCGATTGAAGAGTTTGTGATTAATTCAGTCCAGTAATTTTTTTCGGAGATTTTTTATGGCAGGTCATAGTAAGTGGGCCAACACAAAGCACCGTAAAGCAGCGCAGGATTCCAAGCGCGGTAAAATTTTCACCAAAATTATTCGCGAGCTGGTGACCGCCGCGAAACTGGGCGGTGGCGATCCGGGGGCTAACCCGCGTCTGCGTGCGGCGATCGACAAGGCGCTGTCCAACAACATGACGCGCGACACCCTGAACCGTGCCATCGCGCGTGGGGTAGGCGGTGATGATGATACCAATATGGAAACCATCATTTATGAAGGCTACGGCCCGGGCGGCACTGCCGTCATGATCGAGTGCCTGAGTGACAACCGCAACCGTACCGTGGCGGAAGTGCGTCATGCCTTCACCAAGTGTGGCGGTAACCTCGGCACCGACGGCTCCGTGGCTTACCTGTTCACCAAGAAGGGCGTGATCACTTACGCAGCGGGCCTGGATGAAGACGTGGTGATGGAAGCTGCGCTGGAAGCCGGCGCTGAAGATATCGTCAGCTACGACGATGGCGTTATCGACGTCTTCACCGCCTGGGAAAACCTGGGTGAAGTGAAAGACGCGCTGACCGCTGCCGGTTTCACCGCCGAATCGGCAGAAGTTTCCATGATCCCATCGACCAAAGCCGATATGGATGAAGAAACCGCGCCTAAGCTGCTGCGCCTGATCGACATGCTGGAAGACTGCGACGACGTGCAGGAGGTTTACCACAACGGTGAGATCTCCGACGAGGTTGCTGCGACGCTGTAATGGGGTTGAAGTACGGCGCTGTCTTGTGGCAGCGCCTGGCGAAGTTAATGCTTAACGCAAGGTGGGTGTAGGGATGACGATCATACTCGGTATCGATCCCGGATCGCGCGTCACCGGTTACGGCCTGATTCGTCAGCAGGGCCGCCAGTTGAGCTATATTGCCAGCGGCTGTATTCGTACCGTAGTGGATGACATGCCGACGCGCTTAAAGCTGATTTACGCGGGCGTCAGTGAAATCATTACCCAGTTTAAACCAGACTTTTTCGCTATTGAACAGGTGTTTATGGCGAAAAACCCGGATTCGGCGCTCAAGCTTGGGCAGGCGCGCGGCGTGGCTATTGTTGCTGCCGTGAACCAGAATTTGGAAGTGTTTGAGTATGCGGCACGTCAGGTTAAACAAACAGTGGTCGGTACTGGCGCGGCCGAAAAAGCACAGGTGCAGCATATGGTGCGCTCGCTGCTTAAGTTGTCGGCCAATCCTCAGGCCGATGCCGCCGATGCGCTGGCGATCGCCATTACCCACTGTCACCTCAGCCAAAACGTGCTGCGGATGAGCGAAGGGCGATTGAACCTGGCGCGTGGACGTTTAAAGTAACGCTTAATCAGTTCCGAGGCTGGATATTCATCCAGCCTTAGTTTGATGACAAACACCCGAAAAGCGTGGTTTTCGGATGTTTGGGGTAAACCTGTAGACATCATCCTTTGTTTTTATTAGCACTCAGATCGCTGATGTTAAATGTAGAGGACTTTGTCAGCAGTATGAGGCTGGATATTCATCCAGCCTTTTTTATGTTATAAGCTTTAGCAGCACGGCATGGCAGAAGGTCATGCTCAGGAATTCAGCAGGAGGGTAAATGATAGGTCGTCTCAGAGGTTATATTCTGGAAAAGCAACCGCCACTGGTATTACTGGAGGCAAACGGCGTGGGCTATGAAGTGCATATGCCGATGACCTGCTTTTATGAACTGCCCGAGCTGGGGCAAGAGGCTATCGTGTTTACCCAATTTGTGGTGCGCGAAGATGCCCAACTGCTGTATGGCTTCAACGATAAACAAGAGCGCGCGCTGTTTCGCGAACTGATTAAAGTGAACGGCGTTGGCCCTAAGCTGGCGCTGGCTATTCTGTCCGGCATGTCAGCGCAGCAGTTTGTCAGCGCGGTTGAGCGTGAAGAGATCACGTCGCTGATAAAATTGCCGGGCGTAGGCAAGAAAACCGCAGAGCGCCTGGTGGTCGAAATGAAAGACCGCTTCAAAGGGCTTAATGGCGATCTGTTTAACAGCAGCAGCGAAATCACGCTTCCAGCCACAGCGGCGAAAGCGGCCGAACTGGATGCGGAAGCCGAAGCGGCCTCTGCGCTGGTGGCGCTG
The DNA here is from genome assembly GCF_058799445.1 of Serratia sp. GW822-FHT06E05. Lineage (NCBI taxonomy): Bacteria > Pseudomonadati > Pseudomonadota > Gammaproteobacteria > Enterobacterales > Yersiniaceae > Serratia > Serratia sp. GW822-FHT06E05. The sequence continues at coordinate 112,952 of NZ_JBXALM010000002.1, read as the reverse complement.
GGCTACAAACCGCAGGAGGCCAGTCGCATGGTCAGTAAAATCGCCAAGCCGGGTGCAGATTGCGAAACCCTGATCCGCGACGCGCTGCGTGCCGCGCTGTAAGCGCCGATAAGGGGTAGAGAATGATTGAAGCCGATCGCCTGATTTCTGCCGAGCCGATCAATGAAGAAGAAATTCTTGATCGCGCCATCCGGCCGAAGCTGCTGACGGAGTATGTCGGTCAGCCGCATGTCCGCGAGCAGATGGAAATCTTTATTCAGGCTGCCAAGCAGCGTGGCGACGCTCTGGACCATTTGCTGATCTTCGGCCCGCCCGGGTTGGGGAAAACCACGCTGGCCAACATCGTTGCCAATGAAATGGGCGTTAACCTGCGCACCACCTCCGGGCCGGTGCTGGAAAAGGCGGGCGATCTGGCGGCGATGCTGACCAACCTGGAACCGCACGACGTTCTTTTTATCGATGAAATCCACCGTCTGTCTCCGGTAGTGGAAGAAGTGCTGTATCCGGCGATGGAAGATTACCAACTGGATATCATGATCGGTGAAGGCCCGGCAGCACGCTCGATCAAACTCGATTTGCCTCCGTTCACGCTGGTGGGGGCAACCACCCGCGCCGGTTCCCTGACTTCGCCACTGCGCGATCGCTTCGGCATTGTGCAGCGTCTGGAGTTTTATCAGGTTGCCGATCTGCAGCACATCGTTTCACGCAGCGCTAACTGTCTGGGGCTGGATCTGTCGGACGAGGGCGCACATGAAGTGGCTCGCCGTGCGCGCGGTACACCGCGTATCGCCAACCGTTTGCTGCGTCGGGTACGCGATTTTGCCGAAGTCCGCGCCAATGGCGTGATCAATGGCGAGGTGGCGATGCAGGCGCTGGATATGTTGAACGTTGACGCCGAAGGCTTCGATTACATGGACCGCAAACTGTTGCTGGCGATAATCGACAAGTTCACCGGCGGCCCTGTGGGCCTGGATAACCTGGCGGCAGCGATCGGCGAGGAAAGGGAAACTATCGAGGACGTGATCGAGCCGTTTCTGATCCAGCAAGGTTTCATCCAGCGCACGCCGCGCGGGCGCATGGCCACCAATCATGCCTATAAGCACTTTGGCATGGTGCGCGAAGAGTAAATATTACGCCGTAATCCGCATTAAAAAGGGCCGCTAATTGCGGCCCTTTTGCTATCTGCGAGAGGGAGATCAGGCTTGCTGCTTCCTGGATAAGCTAAGGACGAACAGCACCGCCGCACTCAGTACCACCGATGGGCCGGCCGGGGTATCGTAAAATGCCGAGAAGGCCAATCCACCGGTCACTGCCAGCACACCCACCAGCACCGCGTAGGCGGCCATTTGCTCGGGGGTTCGGGCAAAGCGCCGTGCGGTAGCGGCCGGAATAATCAGCAGTGAGGTGATGATCAGCGCGCCGACGAATTTCATCGCCAGACCAATGGTCAGGGCGGTAACCAGCATCAGTACGGTACGAGCACGGACCAGATTGACCCCGTCAACATGTGCCAGCTCTGGGCTGACGGTCATCGACAGCAGGTTGCGCCACTGCCACCACAGGATCAACAGCACGACGCTGACCCCAATGGCAATCATCCAGATATCGGTGAAGGTAACCGACAGCAGGTCGCCAAACAGATAGGCCATCAGGTCGACCCGCACGTTGGACATCAGCGCCACCACCACCAACCCCAACGACAGTGCACTGTGCGCCATAATGCCGAGCAGGGTGTCAACGGAAAGTTGCGGACGACGCTCCAGCCACACCAGCACCAGCGCCAGCACCAGCGTCACGGCAATCACCGCATAGAAAGGATTCACGTCCAGCAGCAGCCCGAAGGCCACACCCAGCAAAGAGGCGTGTGCCAGGGTATCGCCGAAATAGGACATCCGGCGCCAGACCACAAAGGAGCCCAATGGACCGGCAGCGGCGGCCAATAACACCCCGGCCAGCCAGCCGGGTAATAACAGTTCGATCATGCCTCACGGCCCCCGGTTTTCTTCAACACAATTCGTCCTTGCAGGTCGTGACGGTGATTATGGTGGTGACGATAGACCGCCAATTGTTCCGCACCGCGGTTGCCAAACATGGCGATAAATTCAGGATGCATCGAGACCACTTCCGGTGCGCCGGAACAGCAGATGTGTTGGTTGAGGCATAACACTTCATCGGTTTTCGCCATGACCAGATGCAGGTCATGGGACACCATCAGAACCGCGCAACCCAGTTCTTTGCGCAGTTGGTCGATAAGATCGTACAGCGCCAGTTGGCCGTTGACGTCAACCCCTTGCGTTGGCTCATCCAGCACCAGCAGTTGCGGTTTGTTCAGCAGCGCCCGCGCGAGCAGTACGCGCTGATTCTCGCCACCGGAGAGTTTTTGCATCGGCTGATCGAGCAGGTGCGCTGCGTGCACGCGTTTCAGCGCGGGCAGAATATCGGCTTTCTTGACGCCGGGTTTCAGGCGCATAAAGCGGCTTACGGTGAGTGGCAGGGTGGCGTCGAGGTGCAGTTTTTGCGGCACGTAACCGATACGCAGACCCGGTTCGCGTTCCAGCGTACCTTCCGTTGGCGCAACCAGCCCGAGTACCACGCGCACCAGCGTGGATTTGCCCGCGCCGTTTGGGCCGAGCAGCGTCAGAATACGGCCCGGTTGAAGGCTGAGCGAAATATTCGACAGCACCTTACGGTTACCAAAGGAGACGGAGATATTTTTTAGCGTTGTCAGTGTGGACATCTCATGATTACATTTTGCAGAACTAACCGAATGTTATAATATCACGCCTCGCTGATGAAAACGACGGGATTACTGATAATGGTACATAAAAATAAATGGCTGCAGCGCACGTTGCTGGCTAGCGCACTGATGATGGCCGGACCGCTGAGCAGCGCCTCTGCGGCGGTAGTGACATCCGTTCGCCCACTGGGCTTTATCGCCTCCGCTATCGCCGATGGCGTAACGCCGACCGAGGTGCTGCTGCCGGATGGCGCCTCGCCGCACGATTTCGCCTTGCGACCTTCTGATATCCAACGCCTGCGTGCCGCCGATCTGGTGGTGTGGGTAGGCCCTGATATGGAAGCTTTTCTGACCAAATCCCTAACGCCGGTGTCGGCTAATCGTCAATTGGCCATCAGCGAACTGAGCGGAGTAAAACCGCTGTTGATGAAGGGCGAAGACGACGATCATGAGCATGAACACGACCATGATCATGCAACGGATGCGCATAATCATGCCGATCACGATGAGGGCGATGGGCACCATCATGGCGAATATAACATGCACGTTTGGCTGTCTCCGGAAGTGGCAAAAGTGACCGCGATCGCGATTCACGACAGGTTATTGGAACTTATGCCACAGAATAAGGACAAATTAGACGCAAACCTGCGCCAGTTCGAGAATCTACTGACGCAAACTGACAAAAATGTTGGTAACATGCTCAAGCCTGTGCAAGGCAAAGGATATTTTGTTTTTCATGATGCTTACGGCTATTTTGAGAAACATTTCGGTTTGAGCCCGCTGGGCCATTTCACCGTGAATCCCGAAATCCAACCTGGAGCACAGCGCTTACACCAAATTCGAACACAGTTGGTTGAGCAGAAAGCAGTCTGCGTTTTTGCTGAGCCACAATTCAGGCCGGCCGTAATCAATGCCGTTGCCAAAGGGACCAAAGTGCGTTCTGGAACGCTGGACCCGCTGGGCACCGGCATCGCACTGGGGAAAGACAGCTACGGGAACTTCCTGACTCAGCTGTCAAACCAGTACGTGAGCTGCCTGAAGTAAAGATTATGAGGATAAAATCGAGTGCAGCAGATAGTCCGAACTATCGCTCTGGCGTATAACAATCTGCCACGGCCCCACCGCGTCATGCTGGGGTCGCTGACAGTGGTTACATTGGCCGTTGCCGTCTGGCGGCCTTTTGTTTATCACCCAGAACATAACCCCATCGTTAAAAGCATTGAGTTAGAATCCAGCCAGTTACGCTCCTTGCTGCCAGAAGCCAGCGAACCGATCGATCTCGACCAAGCCACCCCCGATGATGACATCCCACAGGATGAGCTGGACCAAAAGGTCGCCGGCGAGGATGGCGTGCATGAATATGTTGTTTCTACCGGTGATACGCTGGGCAGCATTCTGACCCAATACGGCATAGATATGTCGGATGTCACGTTGTTGGCATCGCAAAACCGCGATCTGCGTAATCTGAAAATTGGCCAGCAGCTGTCATGGACGGTGAACGATGCCGGCGATCTGCAGCGTTTGACTTGGGAAGTTTCCCGGCGTGAAACCCGCACCTATGACCGCGTAGGTAACAACTTCAAAGAAACCCAGGAGTCGCAGCAGGGCGAATGGCGCAACAATGTGATCAGCGGTCGTCTGAACGGCAGCTTCGTCAGCAGCGCCGGCGATGCCGGTCTGAGCCGTGCTGAAATCAATGCGGTGATCAAAGCGCTGCAGTGGCAGTTGGATTTCCGCAAACTGCGCAAAGGGGATCAGTTCTCGGTACTGATGTCCCGCGAACACTTTGACGGCAAGAGCGCACAAAGCCAGCTGCTGGGTGTGCGTATGCGCACCGGCGGCAAAGACTATTACGCCATCCGTGCCGAAGACGGTAAATTCTACGATCGTCAGGGCTCGGGCCTGGCGCGCGGCTTTATGCGTTTCCCAACCATGAAGCAGTTCCGCATCTCTTCAAACTTCAACCCACGCCGGGTGAATCCGGTCACCGGGCGCATTGCGCCGCACAAAGGCGTCGACTTCGCGATGCCGGTCGGTACTCCGGTGCTGGCAGTGGGCGACGGCGAAGTGTTGATCGCCAAACGCAGCGGCGCCGCGGGCAACTACGTGGCCATCCGCCATGGTCGCCAGTACACCACGCGTTATATGCACCTGAAAAAGCTGTTGGTTAAGCCAGGCCAGAAGGTGAAACGGGGTGATCGCATCGCGCTATCCGGCAACACCGGGCGCTCAACCGGCCCGCATCTGCACTTCGAAATGTGGACCAACCAGCAGGCGGTCAACCCGCTGACGGCGAAACTGCCGCGTTCAGAAGGGCTAAGCGGTAAAGATCGCAGCGATTATCTGGCGCAGGTGAAAGAAGTGGTGCCTCAGCTGCAGCTGGATTGATCCCTTTGCCCCGGCGCGTTACCGCGCCAGTGATTCCATCGGCCTGATTACGGGCCGATGTTGTTTTATATTGGTGCTTCGCCGTTGTGAATTGCAAAATCACCCTTTGCAATTATGATTAGCCGAACCGCTATGTTAAGAGCTTGTGCATGCAAAACGAGAAAAAATCGAACCTAGAGTTCATTCCGCAATTTCAGAAAGCCTTTTACCATCCGCGCTACTGGGGCGTTTGGCTGGGAACCGGGTTAATGGCCGGTATTTCACTGGTGCCTGCACGTCTGCGCGATCCTGTGCTCGGCGCCGTAGGTAAACTGGCCGGCAAGGTGGCAAAAGGCGCTCGACGCCGTGCGCGCATCAACCTGTTGTACTGCCTGCCTGAGCTGCCGGAAAACGAGCGTGAACATATCATCGACGAGATGTTCGCCACCGCACCGCAATCGATGATCTTGATGGCGGAGCTGGCCTGTACCCAACCTGAGAAAGTGTTGAAGCGCGTTCGCTGGCACGGTGAAGAGGTGCTGGATAAAATCCGTGAAGAAGGGCGTAACGTGATTTTCCTGGTACCACACGGGTGGGCGGTGGATGTTCCTGCGATGCTGATGGCAGCTCGTGGTCAGCCGATGGCGGCGATGTTCCATAACCAAAGCAACCCGCTGGTCGATTATCTGTGGAACACCATACGTCGCAAGTTCGGCGGTCGCATGCACGCGCGTAATGACGGTATCAAGCCGTTTATCAGTTCTGTGCGTCAGGGGTATTGGGGCTATTATCTGCCGGACCAGGATCACGGAGCAGAACACAGCGAATTCGTGGACTTCTTTGCGACCTATAAAGCGACGCTGCCTGCGGTCGGGCGTCTGATGAAGGTCTGTCGTGCGGCCATTGTGCCGCTGTTCCCGGTCTATGACGGTAAAACCAGCATGCTGGATATCCATATACGACCGCCGATGGACGACCTGGCGACGGCCGACGATCGCACCATTGCCCGCCGGATGAATGAAGAAGTGGAGAATCTGGTAGGTCCCAACCCGGAACAGTACACCTGGATCCTCAAACTGCTTAAAACGCGTAAAGAAGGGGAAATCGAACCCTATTCACGCGACGATTTATACCGCTAAGCTCAGTTTTGGCGTCAGGCAAGGGTCAGTCATCTTCGGGTGACTGGCCCTTGCTGTTTCTGACGGTTCAAATATGCACCAGGCAACCTTGGGCAATCAGCGGCTCCAGCACGGCAGGCATTTCGGTAAAGTTGTTCCAGCGCAGATCCAACCGCTGTAACTGGGTTAACTCGACCAAGCTGTCAGGCAGGGCGCTTAGGCAGTTAGCGCGCAGATCCAACGTGGTCAGTGCCTTAAGCTGACCAAAAGACGTCGGTAGCTGTTGCAGGCGGTTGGTTCTGAGGTTGAGGTGAGTCAGGTTGGCCAGCCGACCCAAAGTGGTTGGCAGCTGGCTGATAGCGTTATTTTCCACATCCAGCACCCTCAGCGCAGAGAGCTGGGCTATTTGCTCTGGTAGTGCAACCAGACGATTATTCATCAGGTGCAGTTCCCGCAGGGCGGTCAACTGGCCGAACGTCTCAGGTAACGAGGCAATCTGGTTATTGTAAAGCCGCAGTTCCTGCAGCGCGCCGAGTTGCACGATTGCCGTAGGCAATTCGCTCAGTTGGTTATCTGTCGCATTCAAATACCGCAGTTTATGTAACCGCCCCAGTTCGAGGGGCAGATCGCGAAAGGCGTTATCGCTGAGGTATAAATAAGTCAGTTCACGCAGCTCACCGATACCGGCCGGTATCTGGTTGGCCTGGTTATGGCCGCAATCGAGCATGGCCAGCTGTTTCAACAGGCCTATTTCAGTTGGCAGTTCGCTGAGTTGGTTGCAAGAGATGTTCAACACCTGCAGATCGGCATGCTGCAAAATCTGCCGTGGGAATTGCCGAAGCCGATTGTTATACAGACTGATTTTTAGCAGTGAGTTGCCTTGTAGACAGGTATCGTCCAGATTTTCCAGCCCCTGACCGTCCAGATCCAGACTTTGTGCCGTGCGGTTTTGCTGTGGGTGTTGATGAAGCATCGAAGCCTCTCCGTTTGCCATGGTGGCGACAGGCGACGAGTTTAACAGGAGGAAAGGGCGGTGCGGGAAAAAATGCCGGCCGCGTTAACGGCCGGCGGCAGGACAGATTACTCGACGCGCAGTATACGGCTGGTGTTGGTGGTGCCAACGGTTTCCATCACGTCACCCTGGGTGACGATCACCAGGTCACCCGAGACCAGGAAGCCTTTATCACGCAGGCGGTTAACCGCGTCATTGGCGGCGATAACACCGTCGTTATGGCTGTCGAAGTACACCGGGGTCACGCCGCGATAGAGTGCGGTCAGGTTCAGCGTGTGTTCATGGCGCGACATGGCGAAGATAGGCAGGCCGGAGCTGATGCGTGACATCATCAGTGCGGTACGGCCGGATTCGGTCATGGCAATCAGCGCGGTAACACCTTTCAGGTGGTTGGCTGCGTACATTGAAGACATGGCGATAGCCTCTTCAATGTTGTCGAACTGTACGTCCAGGCGGTGCTTGGACACATTGATGCTTGGGATCTTCTCCGCGCCCAGGCAAACGCGCGCCATTGCGGCTACGGTTTCGGCCGGGTATTGACCAGCAGCGGTTTCGGCAGACAGCATCACGGCGTCGGTGCCGTCCAGCACGGCGTTCGCCACGTCCATTACTTCGGCCCGGGTCGGCATCGGGTTGGTGATCATCGACTCCATCATCTGGGTCGCGGTGATCACGGCACGGTTCAGGGTGCGAGCACGGCGGATCAGCTTTTTCTGGATGCCGACCAGCTCAGGGTCGCCGATTTCGACGCCCAGATCGCCACGGGCAACCATCACTACATCGGAGGCCAGAATGATGTCATCCATGGCTTCGTCGCTGCAGACGGCTTCGGCACGCTCAACCTTGGAAACGATCTTGGCGTGACAGCCAGCATCGCGCGCCAGACGGCGGGCATAGTTCAGATCTTCGCCGGTGCGCGGGAAGGAAACCGCCAGATAATCGACGCCGATTTTTGCTGCGGTGACGATATCGGCTTTGTCTTTCTCGGTAAGGGCTTCTGCGGACAGGCCGCCACCCAGTTTGTTAATGCCTTTGTTGTTGGACAGCGGGCCGCCAACGGTCACTTCGGTAAAGACTTTCATGCCCTGAACTTCGAGCACTTTCAACTGTACGCGGCCGTCGTCCAGCAGCAGTACGTCGCCCGGCACCACGTCGGCAGGCAGGCCTTTATAGTCGATACCGACCTTTTCTTTATCGCCTTCGCCCTTGGCCATGTTGGCATCGAGCAGGAATTTATCACCGATGTTAAGGAAGATTTTGCCTTCCTTAAAGGTGGAAACACGAATTTTCGGCCCTTGCAGGTCACCCAGAATAGCGACGTGACGTCCCAACTTGGCAGCGATTTCGCGCACTTTGTCGGCGCGAGCCTGATGATCTTCTGCCGTGCCGTGGGAAAAGTTTAGCCGAACTACGTTTGCGCCTGCGGCAATGATCTTTTCCAGATTATTGTCGCGGTCAGTAGCCGGACCCAGGGTGGTAACAATTTTGGTTCTTCTGAGCCGTCTGGACATGTATTACTCCGTTGACTGGTGAAGCAAATTATTGGTGTTGCGATAACGTCGGATAACGAAACCTGGAGTGAAATGTAATTTTACTACACTGATGTTTCACCTGGGTTACCCGCATGAGCGTTTTAACAGGGTACTGCCTCTAATGCCGCCGTCCAGATGATCTTGAACGACAGGTTTTTTCACATCGGTTACGAGTCGAAATTGTTGGGGATAACGACACCCTTATCAAAGCGCGATTCTTTCAACGCTTCCTTGACCCGCTTCAAGTTATCTCTGAATTTGGCCCCTCTGCGCAAGGTAAATCCGGTGGCGAGCACGTCTATGAGCGTTAATTGCGCAATTCGTGACACCATCGGCATATAAACGTCGGTATCTTCGGGAACATCAAGCAACAACGCCAGGGTTGCCTCGTGCGCCAGAGGGGTATCGCGTGAGGTGATGGCGATAACCGTGGCGTCGTTTTCACGCGCCAGTTGCGCCATTTCCACCAGGTTTTTGGTACGACCGGTGTGGGAGATTAACACCACTACGTCCCCTTCGCTGGAATTCATGCAGCCCATACGTTGCATGACGATATCGTCGAAGTAGACCACCGGGATATTAAAGCGAAAAAATTTGTTCATCGCGTCGTGAGCGACCGCCGCAGAGGCCCCCAAACCGAAGAAAGAGATTTTTTTTGCCTGGGTCAGTAGATCAACCGCACGATTGATTGCGGCAATATCCAAATTTGCCTTTACTGTATCCAGACTGGCCATCACCGATTCGAATATTTTACCGGTATAGGCATCGACGCTGTCATCTTCCTCCACGTTACGGTTTACGTACGGAGTGCCATTGGCCAGGCTTTGGGCAAGATGCAGTTTGAAATCGGGGAAGCCTTTGGTATCGAGACGGCGACAAAAACGGTTGACGGTGGGTTCGCTGACGTCTGCCATTCTGGCCAGCGTCGCGATACTGGAGTGGATGGCGGTCTGCGGGGAGGCCAGGATCACCTCAGCGACTTTCCGTTCAGATTTGCTCAGCAGCTCCAGATGACTCTGGATTTTTTCCAGCGTATTCATATAACGAGGGTCACTCATGGTTTATACCCGTCGCATTTCAAGCTACAGCGGGGTGATGGCAGTTGCTATAACTTGAAATCCATAGGGTATGTCGATTTCAATCAAAGGAGAAATCAATGCCGGTTTAATGGAAATATACTACGTGCTGGTAACCGTTGGCAGTGTCGACAGAGGGTATGCAGGCTTTTTTCATCAGAACATGACCTGTGTCTAACTTTCATAATGGTAAAAGAGCATCAAAAAAGACAGAAAATTACAGTTTTTGGCTCGGGCACCTACGTTTAGAGCCGGTAGCGCTTAACACTGCATTTTCTGGGGCTTTTTTTCTACTTTTGATCCGGGTTTACTGGCCGTAGTCAAAGAGAGTACATTAGTAATGTAAGAAAATTACAAATATCCTGCAACGAGGAGATGAACATGGCGGTAACCTCTACAGCCCAGGCGTGTGACCTGGTTATTTTCGGCGCGAAAGGCGATTTGGCGCGTCGTAAGCTGTTGCCTTCCCTGTACCAGTTAGAGAAAGCCGGTCATATCCATCCGGATACCCGCATCATCGGCGTCGGCCGTGCCGAGTGGGATAAAGAAGCCTATATCAAGGTGGTCAAGGAAGCGCTTGGCACCTTTATGAAAGAAAAACTGGATGACGAGCTCTGGGCGACGCTGAGCGCGCGCCTGGATTTCTGCAACCTGGATGTGAACGACAGCAAGAATTTTACCAAATTGGGTAAAATGCTGGACCAGAAACATCGCACCACCATTAACTACTTTGCCATGCCGCCAAGCACCTTTGGCGCGATTTGCAAAGGGTTGGGCGAAGCCAAGTTGAACCACGAGCCGGCGCGCGTGGTAATGGAAAAACCGCTGGGTACCGATCTGGCTTCTTCACGCGTGATCAACGATCAGGTCGCGGAATATTTCAACGAGAGCCAGGTTTATCGTATCGACCATTATCTCGGTAAAGAGACGGTACTGAACCTGCTGGCGCTGCGCTTCGCCAACTCGTTGTTCGCCTCCAACTGGGATAACCGCACCATCGACTCCGTACAGATCACCGTAGCGGAAGAGGTGGGTATTGAAGGGCGCTGGGGCTACTTTGACCAGGCCGGTCAGATGCGCGACATGATCCAGAACCACCTGTTGCAAATCCTGACCATGATTGCCATGTCGCCACCGGCGGACCTGACGACTGACCGTATTCGCGACGAGAAAGTGAAGGTACTGCGTTCACTGCGCCGCATCGATCAGACCAATGTACGTGAAACCACGGTGCGTGGTCAGTACACCGCTGGCTTCGTGCAGGGCAAAAAGGTGCCGGGTTATCTGGAAGAAGAAGGGGCGAACAAAAGCAGCAATACTGAAACCTTCGTCTCAATCCGCGTTGATATCGACAACTGGCAGTGGGCCGGCGTGCCATTCTACCTGCGTACCGGTAAGCGTCTGCCGACCAAATGTTCCGAAGTGGTGGTCTACTTCAAGAACCCGCCATTGAACCTGTTCAGCGATTCTTACCAGCAGTTGCCGCAGAACAAACTGACCATTCGTCTGCAGCCGGATGAAGGCATCGAAATTCAGGTGTTGAACAAGGTGCCGGGTCTGGATCACAAGCACCGTCTGCAAACCACCAAGCTGGATCTGAGTTTCTCCGAAACCTTCAACCAGGAGCATGTGGCTGACGCCTACGAGCGTCTGTTGCTGGAAACCATGCGTGGCATCCAGGCGCTGTTCGTGCGCCGCGACGAAGTGGAAGAAGCCTGGAAGTGGGTTGACTCCATTATGGACGCGTGGAAAGCGGATAACGAGGCACCTAAGCCGTACCAATCCGGCACCTGGGGCCCGGTCGCTTCAGTGGCGATGATCACCCGTGACGGCCGTTCCTGGAACGAGTTCGAGTAATCACCCTGCCGGCAGCTTATCTGCCGGCATTTTTTTGCCCGCAGTACCGGGGCGCAACATCACTTGGGGTACGGCCGGACGCCTGCGCTTTAATGCGTGGGGCCCTGTGGCAGGGGCGTGCCATTGATAACCCGTAAGTAATGGAGAAGTAACGATGAAAAACTGGAAAACCAGCGCAGAACAGATCCTGACCGCAGGCCCGGTGGTTCCGGTGATAGTGATCAACAAGCTGGAACATGCGGTGCCGCTGGCCAAGGCGCTGGTAGCCGGTGGTGTGCGCGTGCTGGAAGTCACATTGCGCACCGACTGCGCCATGGAGGCAATCCGCGCTATCGCGGCAGAGGTGCCGGAGGCAATTATCGGTGCCGGTACGGTGATCAACCCGCAGCAGTTGCAGGCAGTGACCGAGGCCGGTGCGCAATTCGCCATCAGCCCCGGCCTGACGGACGCGCTGCTGAAGGCCGCAACCGCAGGCACGATTCCATTGATTCCGGGTATTAGCACTGTTTCAGAGCTGATGCTGGGTATGGATCACGGGCTGCGTGAGTTCAAATTCTTCCCGGCGGAAGCCAACGGTGGCGTGAAGGCGTTGCAAGCGATCGGTGGTCCATTCCCCCAGGTGCGTTTCTGCCCGACCGGGGGCATCACGCCAAACAACTACCGTGATTACCTGGCGCTGAAAAGCGTGTTGTGTATCGGCGGTTCCTGGTTGGTTCCGGCCGATGCGTTGGAAAAGGGCGATTACGCTCGCATCACCGAACTGGCACGTACCGCGGTCAGCGGCGCTGCGGCCTAACCCGCGCCGGGCCTGGGTTTGACGATTATTTGCCCGCACCACGCTAAACGAAGGCTCAACGACTTGTTGAGCCTTTTTTTATTTTTAAATTACTTAACTTTCTTATTTTTAAACTTTTTTTTATTCGTTTTTGTGAAAACGGCGGTTTGCTTTCTTTTTTTGGCTATGGTACAACTATCGCAGTTGAAAATTTTACTTGATGAGGATATTGGGCAAATCGCACTCCGTGTAACAAGATAATGTGCGGCTGAGAATAGAGAATAATTATGATGACAACTAATGGAATTACCCTCAGAACCTCTACTTGCCAGCTTTTCCTGTCTGCCATCCTTGCCAGTGAGCATCACTGGTGCAGCGAGCTATAGCGTCTTTCTCCCTTAACCGGTGCTGGTGACAGGCTCAGTCCTCCGTCATTCCGCGTAGCCGGGCAAACTTCTTTATTACGTTTGGGTCAGTTTATCCCCAGGGATCTCTGCGTCGTCAGCGCCTCGTTGCGCCTGTCTGACGAGATAAATCGGGATAAATATGCCTTAGCGTGCGTTATTCGCCGTTTGGGAGAGAAATTATGATTTATTGGATCTTTTTAGGCTTGGCCATCGTGGCCGAAATTATCGGTACCCTGTCCATGAAATACGCCAGCGTGAGCGGCGGCATGACCGGTCACATTGTGATGTATGTGATGATCACTGCATCATACGTCATGCTGTCATTGGCGATTAAACGCGTTGCCCTTGGCGTTGCTTACGCGCTGTGGGAAGGGATCGGTATCCTGTTTATTACCTTGTTCAGCGTATTGTGGTTCGATGAGCCCATCTCGACCTTGAAGGTGCTGGGTCTGGTGACGTTGATCGCCGGGATCTTGTTGGTGAAGTCCGGTACCCGCAAACCACGAAAACAGGCCAGCCCGCGAGGTGACAACCATGCAACAGCTTGAGTTGTACCACATTGGGTTCTTGGGACTGGCGATTGTGTTGGAAATTGTCGCCAACATCTTCCTGAAGATGTCAGACGGTTTCCGTAAAATCTGGTTAGGCCTGCTGTCATTGCTGTCGGTGCTGGGGGCGTTCAGTGCTCTGGCACAGGCGGTGAAGGGGATAGACCTGTCGGTGGCTTATGCATTGTGGGGCGGTTTCGGTATTGCCGCGACAATCGCCGCTGGCTGGATCCTGTTCGGTCAGCGCCTGAATGCCAAAGGCTGGATTGGTTTGGTGTTGTTGCTGGCAGGTATGGTGATCATCAAGCTGGCTTAAGCAGCAGATAAAAATAAAACCGCAGGCGTTATCGTCTGCGGTTTTTTCGTTTATACCGCAGCAATAATTTTGATTTCGACCTTGTACTTCGGATTCATCAATTTGGCTTGCACAGTGCAGCGCACCGGCGCGCTACCCGCAACTACCCAGGCATCCCAGGCGCCGTTCATGGCAGCAAAATCGGCATCGTCGGCCAGAAAAATGGTGGCGTCCAGCACCCGGCTTTTATCTGACCCAACGCGCGCCAGAATCACGTCAATTGCTGCCAGCGCGTTCGCGGTCTGGGCAGTAGCGTCATCATCCAGGTTTTCCGGCACGCTGGTGTAATAGACGGTGTCGTTGTGAACGACGGCTTCGGACCAACGTTTGTCTGGATCAATTCGTTCAATATTCATTCAATTATCTCCATATCATCATCGCGTTAAGGGTAACACAGCCATCGGCAGAAATGTGTGACGATAAAGTCGGTGGTAGCCGTGCGGCAGGATAGGCATAATTAACGCTGAATTACATCGGCAGAGAGATAGCGTGGCAGACGATTTCGCAACAGACGGCGCCCTGGCGCAGGCAATCAAGGGTTTCAAACCGCGTGAAGCACAGCGGCAGATGGCGGAAGCGGTCACCGAAGCCATTAATTTCAAGCAGGAACTGGTGGTCGAAGCGGGCACCGGTACCGGCAAAACCTACGCCTATCTGGTGCCGGCACTGCGGGCCGATCGCAAAGTGATTATTTCCACCGGGTCAAAAGCGTTGCAGGATCAGCTTTATGCACGCGATTTGCCCACCGTGGCCAAGGCACTGAAGTACAAAGGTAAGATGGCGCTGCTGAAAGGGCGCTCCAATTACCTGTGTCTGGAACGTCTGGAGCAACAGTCGATGGCTGGCGGCGAGTTGGCCGGGCAAACGCTGATCGATCTGGTCCATCTGCGCAAATGGTCGTCCATGACCAAAGAGGGCGACATCAGCAGTTGCAGCGACGTGGCGGAAGACAGCTTCGTTTGGCCGCTGGTGACCAGCACTAACGACAACTGCCTGGGCAGCGATTGCCCGTTGTATAAAGATTGCTTTGTGGTCAAAGCGCGTCGTCGTGCGATGGATGCCGATGTGGTGGTGGTGAACCACCATCTGTTCCTGGCCGATATGGTGGTGAAGGAGGGCGGCTTTGCCGAACTGATCCCTGAGGCCGATGTGATGATCTTCGATGAAGCGCATCAGATCCCCGATATCGCCAGCCAGTATTTCGGTAAGCAACTGACCAGCCGTCAACTGCTGGACCTGGCCAAAGACATTTCCATTGCCTATCGCACCGAAGTGCGCGATGCCGCACAGCTGCAAAAAAGCGCCGACCGCCTCAGCCAAAGCACGCAGGATTTTCGTTTGATGTTGGGAGAACCAGGGTTTCGCGGCAACCTGCGCGAGGTGCTGAGCCAGCCCAATGTACAACGCGCCTTGCTGCTGCTCGATGATGCGCTGGAGCTGTGTTATGACGTGGTCAAACTTTCCCTTGGCCGTTCGGCCTTGTTGGACGCGGCTTTTGAACGCGCTACGTTATATCGTGCCCGTCTCAAACGCTTGAAAGAGGTCAATGAACCGGGGTTCAGCTATTGGTATGAGTGCAACTCGCGTCACTTTGTACTGGCGTTGACGCCGCTGACGGTGGCCGATCGTTTCCGTGAGTTGCTGGATGAAAAACCGGGCAGTTGGATTTTCACCTCGGCAACCCTGTCGGTTAACGAGCAGATGGGCCACTTTACCGAGCGTCTGGGGTTGAATAAGGCCAAAACGCTGCTGCTGGCCAGCCCATTCGATTACGCCAAACAGGCCTTGCTGTGCGTACCGCGCTTTTTACCCTCACCAAACCAGCCTGGCGGCGCGCGGCAATTGGCACACATGCTACGGCCGCTGATTGAAGCCAATAACGGCCGCTGCTTCTTCCTTTGTACTTCGCACCAGATGATGCGGGAACTGGCGGAAGAGTTCCGTGCCACCATGACCTTGCCGGTGCTGTTGCAGGGGGAAACCAGCAAGGGGCAGTTGCTGGCTCAGTTTGTCGAGGCCGGCAATGCCCTGTTGGTGGCGACCAGCAGCTTCTGGGAGGGGGTAGATGTACGCGGCGATGCATTGTCGTGCGTGATTATCGACAAACTGCCGTTTACCTCACCTGACGATCCGTTGTTGAAAGCCCGGATTGAAGACTGCCGGTTACGTGGTGGCGATCCGTTTAACGATGTGCAACTTCCGGACGCGGTCATTACCCTGAAACAGGGGGTTGGACGCCTGATCCGCGATACCGACGATCGCGGCGTGCTGGTGATTTGCGACAATCGGTTGGTGATGCGCCCCTATGGTGAAGTTTTCCTCAATAGCCTGCCGCCGACGCCGCGTACCCGCGATATCGCCCAGGCGATTGCCTTCCTGCAGGCAGATCGCTAGCGGATAGGCGTGACCCCAGGGCTGTGCTACAATGCGCGCCCTGTATGAAAAACCCTGTTTTTTTCCCGCCTGAGGTTGGCATGTCCACGCGAATTTTAGCGATCGATACAGCGACGGAAGCCTGTTCCGTTGCTATCTGGAATCAAGGCGAAATCCACGCCCTGTTTGAGCTGTGCCCACGTGAGCATACGCAACGTATTTTACCTATGGTGCAGCAGGTGCTGGCGGAATCCGGGGTCACCCTTGGCCAGCTCGATGCGCTGGCTTTTGGCCGCGGGCCGGGCAGCTTTACCGGCGTGCGTATCGGCATTGGCATTGCTCAGGGCTTGGCGCTGGGCGCCGACTTGCCCTTGCTGGGCGTTTCCACGCTGCAAACCATGGCGCAGGGCGCCTGGCGACTCACCGGGGCTGACCGTGTGCTGTCGGCGATAGATGCGCGTATGGGCGAAGTCTACTGGGGTCAGTTTGAACGTCAGCAAGACGGTAACTGGCTTGAAAGTGAAGGTGAAGCGGTACTTACCCCGGCGCAGGCGCTGGTGCGCGCGCAAGGTCTGCAAGGCCACTGGGCGCATGTCGGCACCGGCTGGCAAACCTATCCGGATTTGGTTGCCGGTTCCACGTTAACCCTGAGCGATGGGCAAATGTTGTTACCGCAGGCGGAAGATATGCTGCCGTTGGCGCTGCATGCCTGGCAACAGGGTTTGGCGGTGGCGGTAGAAAATGCCGAGCCGACCTATTTGCGTAATGAAGTCACCTGGAAAAAATTGCCGGGCCGCGAATAGCCGCAACCTATTGTGCTTTGGCGGCAATAGGGATAGGAATGATCTGCAACTTGCTCCGTGAATTGATGTCAAAGTTACAGCCATTTCAGGAGATTGCGACGATGTTAACCCGCACTGTTTGTAAAAAAATGTCGCTGCTGGCTATTGCCGGCAGCGTGCTGGCGCTGTCAGGTTGCGTAACCGTGCCTGATGCGATTAAAGGCAGCACGGCAACGCCGGTGCAGCAGCTGTCTTCGGTACAGAATGCGCCGAACCTGTTTGTCGGGGCTGAAGCTCGCTTTGGCGGTACCGTTGTGAACGTTGCCAATGAGCAGGGGCGCACGTTACTGGAAATTGCGGCCGTGCCGCTCGATTCCGGCGCCCGGCCGATATTGGGTGAGCCGTCACGGGGTCGTCTGATAGCCTCGGTTAATGGCTTCCTGGAACCGGTTGATTTTAAGGGCCAGTTAGTGACGGTAGTTGGGCCAATCACCGGCGTGAAAGACGGCAAGATCGGCATGACACCGTACAAGTTTGTTACCATGAATGCCACTGGCTACAAACGCTGGCATCTGTCTCAGCAGGTGATGATGCCACCGGCGCCGATGGGCCCCTGGGGCTGGCGTAGCGGTACCTGGGGCCCCGGTTGGGGCGTGGGGTATGGCTGGTACAACCCTGGCCCAGTGCAGGTGCAAACCATCGTTACCGAGTAATGCTTGCTTGTTGTTAAATTTTAATAGGGCGGCTCCGGCCGCCTTATTCTTTTGGCGTAGGGAATGACCGCCAATTAGTGACGTACATCGCAACCTGAATATTGTTTAAAACTCAAACTGGTCTGCTGAGTTAAAATATTGTTATGGTTTGGCTGCATATTTGGGGGCTGCGATGATGATAATGAATAATAATTTCAGGAGTAATACCTTGGATAAGGTCTGGTTAAAACGTTACCCGGCGGATGTTCCGGCAGAGATCGACGCCGATCGTTATTCATCTTTGGTCGAAATGTTTGAAAATGCGGTTCAGCGCTACGCAGATCAACCGGCTTTCATTAACATGGGTGAGGTGATGACCTACCGCAAGCTGGAAGAACGTAGTCGGGCTTTCGCGGCTTACCTGCAAAATGAGCTGGGGCTGCAGAAAGGCGACCGCGTTGCTCTGATGATGCCGAACCTGTTGCAGTATCCCATCGCGCTGTTTGGTATCTTACGTGCGGGTATGGTGGTGGTGAACGTTAACCCGCTGTATACGCCACGTGAATTGGAACATCAACTGAACGACAGTGGCGCAAGTGCCATTGTGATCGTCTCCAACTTTGCTCATACGCTGGAAAAAGTGGTGTTCAACACCCAGGTCAAGCATGTGATCCTGACGCGTATGGGCGATCAGCTCTCCGCCGCCAAAGGCACGCTGGTTAACTTCGTCGTCAAATACATCAAGCGGCTGGTGCCGAAATATCATCTACCGGCGGCGGTTTCTTTTCGCAGTGCGCTCCAGCGCGGGCGTCGCCAACAGTATGTTAAACCCGATATTATCAACACCGATCTGGCGTTCCTGCAGTATACCGGTGGGACTACCGGCGTGGCCAAAGGCGCGATGCTGACACACCGTAATATGCAGGCTAACCTGGAGCAGGCCAAAGCTGCCTATTTGCCGCTGTTTCGTGAAGGGCAGGAGTTGGTGGTAACGGCGCTGCCGCTGTATCACATTTTCGCGCTGACGGTGAACTGCCTGCTGTTTATCGATTTGGGTGGGCGCAATTTGCTGATCACCAACCCACGCGACATTCCAGGGCTGGTGAAAGAGCTGGGCAAATATCCGTTCACCGCCATGAGTGGGGTGAACACCCTGTTCAATGCGCTATTGAACAACGAGGACTTCCACAAGCTGGATTTCTCCACCCTGCGTTTTTCCGTCGGCGGCGGCATGTCAGTACAGAAATCGGTGGCGGACAAGTGGGAGAAAACCACCGGTAAGCACTTGCTGGAAGGATACGGCCTGACGGAATGCGCGCCGCTGGTCTCCGGTAACCCTTACGATCTGAAACACTACAGCGGCAGTATCGGTTTGCCTGTACCCTCGACGGATATTCGGCTGGTGGACGATAACGGTCAGGACGTGCCGGTTGGTGAGCCGGGTGAACTGTGGGTCAAAGGACCGCAAGTTATGTTAGGCTACTGGCAGCGGCCGGATGCCACCGATGAAGTATTGAAAGATGGCTGGCTCGCGACCGGCGATATCGTTACAGTGGACGATATGGGCTTTGTCCGCGTCGTCGACCGGAAGAAGGACATGATCCTGGTTTCCGGGTTTAACGTATACCCGAACGAGATTGAAGACGTGGTCAGTCAGCATCCGAAAGTATTGGAATGCGCGGCGATTGGCGTGCCGAATGAGGTAACCGGTGAGACGGTTAAAATTTGCGTGGTGAAGAAAGACGCTTCGCTGACCAAAGAAGAACTGTTGACCCATTGTCGTCGGCAGCTTACCGGGTATAAAGTGCCTAAAATTGTTGAGTTCCGTGACGAGTTGCCGAAGTCTAACGTCGGTAAAATTTTGCGGCGAGAACTGCGTGATGAGCAGAAAAAACCTGCAGCGGCCGATGCCGCCTAGGTTATCATCCACGCCTTACAGATCAACAACGCCGGTGAATGCCGGCGTTGTTGTGTTTGAATCATAAAAGCGACCAAGAGAATGACGTTTTGAACTATCAGTTGATCACTACCGATGCCGGATTGCAGCAGGTCTGCGAGCAGGCGAAAAAGCATGCCCAGATAGCGCTGGACACCGAATTTGTCAGAACGCGCACCTATTATCCGCAGTTAGGCCTGATTCAGTTATACGACGGTGAACAACTCTCCCTGATTGACCCCCTGCCAATCAAGCAATGGCAGCCGTTTATCGAGCTGCTGAGTAATACTCAGATTGTGAAGTTCCTGCACGCCGGCAGTGAGGATCTGGAAGTGTTCCTCAACGCGTTCAAAACGCTGCCGACTCCGATGGTGGACACCCAAATTCTGGCGGCCTTCACCGGTCGACCGCTGTCTTGCGGTTTTGCGACCCTGGTGGCGGAGTATATGCAGGTGGAGTTGGATAAAAGCGAAGCCCGCACCGACTGGCTGGCGCGTCCGCTGACGGAAAAACAGTGCGTCTATGCGGCGGCTGACGTGTTCTATCTGCTGCCGATGGCCAAACGCCTGGTTCAGGAGACGGAAGAGGCCGGTTGGACGGCTGCCGCTAATAATGAATGCCTGTTGCTATGCCAACGCCGTAGCGAGACGCTGGCGCCAGAATTGGCCTACCGTGAAATCACCAATGCCTGGCAACTGCGTCCGCGTCAGTTGGGCTGCTTGCAGAAGCTGGCTGAATGGCGCCTGCGTCAGGCGCGTGAGCGCGATCTGGCGGTAAACTTCGTGGTACGTGAGGAAAACCTTTGGCAGGTGGCGCGACATATGCCGACATCGCTGGGGGAATTGGACTCTCTGGGCCTGAGCGGTCCGGAAATTCGTTATCACGGTAAAACGCTGTTGGCGCTGGTGGCAGAGGCTAATGAGCTGGATGAGGCTGCACTGCCAGCACCGCTGTCGAACCTGATCGATCAGCCGGGCTACAAGAAAGTGTTCAAGGATATCAAGGCGGCGATCGTCATTGTCAGTGAGCAAAGCGGGTTGAGCAGTGAATTACTGGCATCGCGCCGACAGATTAACCAACTGCTGAATTGGCATTGGAAATTGAAGGGTGCTGACAGCCTGCCAGAATTAATCAGCGGTTGGCGCGGTGATTTATTGGCGGCGCCACTGCAGGCTATTTTGAAGGATTATTAATCGAGTGGTAAAACTTGGGGCAGGGTAAGGAAACGCTGCTCCGATTATTTATTAGAAATAACCATAACAACACTTACCGACAGCATTTACTTTAAACAACAGTGACGCAAGATTAATTGAGATTAATCCCAAAGGCTAAAAACGATTATTAGGCGTTTTTTATCTCAATAACTGGTTATGCATACAGTTACCCCCTGCAAGAAAATATACAGGGGGTAATTAGTGCGTCACACTCATTTAGTTACTTCTTCCGATTCCGGTAATGTCACGTTGAGTTCGAGTACCGAAATATCATCCCCTTTCTGCTCAAACTGCACGTGCAGCATTTCAGGGTCGATTTGAATATATTTGCAAATTACCGCCAGAATATCGCGTTTCAAATCAGGCAGATACGGGGGCTCACTGTCCCCGCGACGACGCTCTGCGACGATAATCTGCAGCCGTTCCTTGGCTATATTGGCTGTCTGCTTTTTGCGGGACAGAAAGAAGTCTAGTAATGCCATGGTTTATCCCCCAAAAAGGCGTTTCAGGAAACCCTTCTTCTCTTCTTCAATGAAGCGGAAGGGGCGTTCTTCCCCTAACAGGCGGCTAACGGTATCGTCATAGGCTTTGCCGGCATCCGACTCGGCGTCGAGGATCACCGGTTCACCCTGGTTGGATGCGCGCAGTACGGATTGGTCTTCCGGGATAACGCCGACCAATGGAATGCGCAGAATTTCCAGCACGTCTTCCATGCTCAGCATGTCGCCACGGCTGACGCGACCTGGGTTGTAGCGGGTCAGCAGCAGGTGTTCCTTGATTGGCGATTCGCCTCTCTCGGCACGGCGAGATTTGGAAGACAAAATGCCCAGAATACGGTCAGAGTCACGTACTGAGGAGACTTCCGGGTTGGTGGTGATGATGGCTTCATCAGCAAAATACAGCGCCATCAGTGCGCCGGTTTCGATGCCCGCCGGAGAGTCACAAACCACAAAATCAAAATCCATTTCGCCCAGGTCGTTGAGGATCTTCTCAACGCCTTCGCGGGTTAACGCGTCTTTGTCACGCGTTTGCGAAGCTGGCAGGATAAACAGATTTTCGGTGCGCTTGTCTTTGATCAACGCCTGATTCAGTGTGGCATCACCCTGAATCACGTTAACGAAATCGTAAACAACCCGGCGTTCGCAGCCCATGATCAGGTCAAGATTACGCAGGCCGATATCGAAATCGATCACTACGGTTTTCTTTCCTTTTTGGGCTAAACCGGTAGCGATGGCCGCGCTTGAAGTGGTCTTGCCAACGCCCCCTTTACCCGATGTAACAACAATAATGCGTGCCATGAAATGGATTCCTTGTCAAAAGGGCTTAATTTAAAGGTTGTATGGTTAAAGCGTTATCCAACAGGCTGAGTCGTACTGCCTGCCCGACATAGTCGGACGGGATTTGGTCGCTCAACCAGTACTGCCCTGCGATAGAGACTAGCTCAGCACCCAGGTGCGTGCAAAAAATCTGGCACTGTGTATCACCTGATGCACCGGCCAGCGCACGACCGCGCATCATGCCGTAGACGTGAATGTTGCCATCGGCAATTAATTCAGCGCCGGCGCTAACGCTGCTGGTCACTATCAGATCGCTGTTGCGGGCATAAATTTGTTGGCCGGAACGGACAGGGGTACTGATGATGCGCGTCTTGGCGGGGGCGTTGGGATCCACCACCGGGGCTGGCGCAGGCGCCGGTTCCGGTGTGGCCATCTTTTGGCCTTTGCCTTCGTTCAGCAACGGCAGCCCGGCACGGGTTATTGCGCGTTTCTGCCGCTCATCTCTGCAACCGCTGATACCCACAACGCGCAGACCTGCTGCCGTGACAGCCTGTTGAAGTTCTTTCCAGTTTGCGTCGCCGTTCAGCGTTGCAACGTTGATAACAACAGGGGCGTTTTTCAAAAAAGCGGGCGCTTGCTCTACTTTTTCCAGTAACGCCTGACGTATTACCTCGGGTTCCGAATTATGCAAATGAACAACCGATAGGGTAAAACTGCTGCCTTTTAGCTCAATTGGCGATTGTGACATCTATCCTGACTCAGTCTCAGCAACTTTAAATCCCCGGAATACCAATCGGGGTGCGATATTCCGAAGTACTATAAGCATGTTATAGTCAGAGTTATATCCAGGCAAGACGCTGCCCCAATTAAATAGAGTTAAAAACATGCTTTGTGTGATCTATAGAAGTTCTAAACGCGATCAAACTTATCTTTATGTCGAAAAAAAAGACGATTTCTCCCGTGTGCCGGAAGATCTGATGAAAAGTTTCGGTACGCCGCAATTGGCAATGGTGCTTTCCCTTGAAGGGCGGGAAAAGTTAGCCTCGGCGGATATTGAGAAAGTGAAAGAAGCCCTGAAAGAAGAAGGGTTTTATCTTCAGGTCCCCCCGCCGTTGGAAAATTTATTAAACCAGCATTTGTCTGGCGACAAAAAATAACCTGCGAAGATGTAGGAGAGGCTGGAAGCGCTCAAAACTGATAAAGGAGCCGCGTGATGAGATTGTCGGCAATAACCCTGCTATCGACGCTGTTGACGTTAGGATGCACAGTCAGTCAGCAGGCGATGGCGCAAGGGGCCACATCGGCGTCGGAAGCTTCGTCGGGCACAGCTACTCCTGCGGCTCAGAGCCGACTCTCTGAAACGGGTCGCGATCCTGCGCAGTTCCCGGCCTACGTTGAACAGTTAAAACGCCAGGCGCTGGCGCAGGGGATCAGCCCGGCGATTGTCGACAGTGCTTTCACCGACGTGCATTTTGTCGATCGGGTGATCAAGGCTGACCGTAATCAGCCGGAAAAGAAAATCACGCTGGACGACTACCTCAAACGCGTATTGCCACCCGCCAAGATCGCACAAGGCCGTGCGCTATATCAGCAGTATCATCCTAAGCTTTCGCGGCTCACCGCGCACTACGGCGTGCCGGGACGTTATGTCGTGGCACTCTGGGGCATGGAAAGCGCCTTCGGCAAAATCCAGGGGCGTGAAGATGTGATATCTGCGCTCGCCACCTTGGCTTTTGAAGGGCGACGCGAGGCGTTCTTCAGTCAACAGCTGATGGCGGCGCTGCAAATCCTCGAGCAGGGTCATGTCAGCCGCGAGCAGTTGAAAGGCTCCTGGGCCGGTGCCATGGGGCAATGCCAATTTATGCCGACGTCGTTCCTTAACTATGCTGCGGACGGCGACGGTGACGGCCGCATTGATATCTGGAACAACGTTGACGATGTCTTTGCCTCTACGGCCCGCTATCTGTCGAGCGAAGGCTGGCAGCGTGGTGTGGGTTGGGGCAGAGAGGTCAGGTTGCCTACCGGGTTCAGCACCGAGGCTCTGGGGCTAAAGGATAGCCAGGCGCACAGCGTCAATGAATGGCAAAAACGCGGGGTGCGGCGTCCGGATGGTTCAGCGCTGCCGCATTCCAGCCTGCGAAGTTGGCTGATCACACCGGATGACATGCAGGGCCGGGCATTCCTGGTTTATGATAATTTCCGCACGATTATGCACTGGAATCGCTCTTACTATTTTGCGATCGGTGTGGGTATGATGGCTGACGGTATCGGGCAATAGAAAAAGGCTGCGGTGCCTCCACCAGCGCGTGGAATAACGGGCTTAGCATGCTAAGCCCCTACATGATTGTAGGGAGAGGCGGTATGTATCAACATAGAGACTGGCAGGGTTCATTACTTGATTTTCCGGTAAATAAAGTGGTTTGCGTCGGCAGTAATTACGCCGATCACATCAAGGAAATGGGCAGTGCAACCTCGGCAGAGCCGGTAGTGTTTATCAAGCCTGAAACGGCGCTGTGCGATATTCGCCAGCCGGTGGCGATCCCCAAAGAGTTTGGTTCGGTACATCATGAAGTGGAGCTGGCTGTGCTGATCGGTACGCCGCTAAAGCAGGCTAATGAAGATCGCGTGGCGCGTGCCATCGCCGGATACGGTGTTGCGCTTGATCTGACGCTGCGGGAACTGCAGGCGGGCTTCAAGAAGGCGGGGCAGCCTTGGGAAAAAGCCAAGGGTTTCGACGGTTCTTGCCCGATATCCGGGTTTATACCGGTAGTGGAGTTTGGCGATCCGCAAAATGCGGAGCTGTCCCTGACGGTCAATGACCAGGTGCGCCAACAAGGCAATACTCGTGACATGATCACGCCGATCCTGCCGCTGATCAGCTATATGAGCCGCTTTTTCACGTTGCGCGCAGGCGACATTATCCTTACCGGCACGCCGCAGGGCGTCGGCCCGATGAGCTCTGGCGACATGCTGAAAGTCACCCTCAACGGTAAATCACTGACCACACGCGTGATTTGAAACTTGGATAAAGCGCAATAAAAAAGGCCCCGCAGGGCCTTTTTTTTCGGTGACGATAGGTCAAAACGCTTATTTACGGCCCAGCAAGAAACCGAAAACAATCCCGACGGCGGCGGCGATAGCTACGCCGGCCAGTGGGTTAGATTCAACCTGAGTCCGCACCGTATCGGCAGCATCTCGAGCCGCGTAACTGGCCTGAGAGGCATATTTGCGGGCTGCGCCTTTGACTTGATGATCCGGTGAGTCCGTTGCTTTACCAAAAGCTTCTTCAACGGCGCCGGCAGCTTCATTTACTTTGTCTTCTGCTTTCCCAAACATACTTGGTTCCTTATCTTCATTCAAAAGGCGAACATTAAACATAGCAGGGATATGCGCTTCTTGGCGGCAAAATGTGCTTTATGAGATGAATCTTATCCGTGAATAATGATGAACAGGGATATGGATGAGGGGGAAACGAAAGGATGATAGACCTGAGTTTTGTACGTATAATTAGACGATATGCCTGGTGTTTTTATCCCTTTCAGCATCAAGGGTAACGGCCTGATAATACTGGCCGAAAATGTTGAATATCGTTGTTTTAAATAGCGTTTTTTTTAAGCGAACATATTGTTATCGCTATGATTATATTGTGTTTTCAGCCTTTCCATTTGGCTGGGATATCTATATAGTGCACCCTCAAAACCTGCTTGCAGGTTATCTATTCATTTACCTATACCGGACGCGAATATGTCACAAACCCCTTTTTGGCAACAAAAAACGCTGGCGGAAATGTCAGAACAAGAGTGGGAATCGCTGTGCGACGGTTGTGGGCAATGCTGTCTGAATAAGCTGATCGACGAAGATACCGACGAGATTTATTTCACCAACGTAGCCTGTAACCAGCTGAATATTAAGTCGTGCCAGTGCCGCAACTATGAGCGCCGCTTTGAGCTGGAAGAGGACTGCATCAAACTGACGCGTGAAAACCTCACCACCTTCGATTGGCTGCCGCCGACCTGCGCATACCGTTTGATTGGTGAAGGCAAGCCGCTGTTTGCGTGGCACCCGCTGGTCAGCGGTTCTAAAGCTGCGATGCACGGTGAGCGTATTACGGTACGACATATTGCGGTGCGGGAAAGTGAAGTGGTGGACTGGCAGGATCACATCTTGAACAAACCGAGCTGGGCGAGATAAGGAAAAAAGCCCCTGCAAAGATGAGGGGCAAGACACACAACAACACCAGGGAAATCGTTAAATATTAACTTGCGGATATTATAGGGATTCTCTGATAAAACTTCATCAAAATATCGATGCAATAATGCATCGCTATGATGAATTTTTTTGTATGAAGTGAGTGGCGAGGAAAATCGTTGCGCCAGTATTTTTGTGAGGTAAGACCGAAAAAGTGAAGCGAGGCTTTCGTAGATAAGACATTTTACTCTTCTAACTTAATGTTATGTAAATTACGCGTCAAATCCTGCCCAGATGCTTCTTTTTAAACCTGATGTTAGGTAGTTTGAGCGCTCTCACGCTAAGTTTCGAGAGTAAAATAATGAAAATGATACGCCTGTTTGCCATAGCTGGAGCACTAATAGTGCTCGTTTATTACTTTACACATACCTAATCTCGCATTACCTCTGAAGATCATCAGTCACTCGATGAAAAACGGCGCCCTGAGGCGCCGTTTTTCATGCTGTCATGCTCAGCGGCCAAACAGATCGCGGCGGCGTGGGCGGACAAATTGTGCCAGCAGCACAACGATAGCAATCAACAAATAAGCTGCAAAGATGCCAACCAGCCACTGCGGCATTTCCAGCGTCAAGAATTCCCATTGGCGTACCGAACAGTCGCCTGATGCGTGGAACACCGCAGGCAGCCATTTGTCCAGCGGCAGCCAGGACGGGAAGCTGACGAAGAAATCGCAGGTATTAAACGGCGAAGGGTGCAGTTGGATCATGGTGTGTTTCCACGCCAGCTGCAGGCCTTCCCAGGCACTGTAAATCCACAGCAGAATAGCGGCATAACGCAACGGCGTTTTCGGCGCGATGGCACCCAGCAGCGAGGCGCCGAGAATACCAAACAGCGCGCAACGTTCGTAAATGCACATGACACAGGGTTGCAGCAGCATTACATGCTGAAAGTAGAGTGCGACTAATTCCAGCGCCAGCGCAGTCAGGGCCATCAACAGCCAAGCACCGCGCCCCTGTGAGCAGCGGTTAAAGAATTGCAACATATATTTATTCTTCCATGCAGTAAGCAATTGAACTGGCAGTGTAAACCAATTCAACCCCGCTGCCAGCCACCTGAGCCGGATTCAGCACAAAAATAGTCGCTGACAGCGGAGCGGGTTTACAGAGTTAGTGTGCAGCGGCTTCGAGCGACGGCAGCGTCAGCCAATGCCACTGGGTCAGCAGGTCGGTCACGGGCGCCAGGGTAAATTGTACGCACAACAGACCAACCAGGGTTAATACCACAGTATAAGGCAATGCCATCCATACCATTCGCCCATAGGATAAACGTACCAGGGGGGCCAGTGCGGAGGTCAGCAAGAACAGGAAGGCGGCCTGGCCATTCGGCGTGGCGACCGACGGCAAATTGGTCCCGGTATTAATGGCGACCGCTAACATTTCAAACTGCTTCAGGGAAATGGCGCCATTTTCAAATGCGGCGCGCGCTTCATTAATGTAAACCGTGCCGACGAACACATTGTCGGATACTGAAGACAGCAAGCCATTGAACAGATAAAACAGCGAAAGTTGGGAAGAGGGTTCCGCCTGCAAAACGAATTGAATCACCGGGGTAAACAGGTGTTGCTCAATGATCACCGCCACCACGGTGAAAAATACCGTCAGCAGGGCGGTGAAGGGCAAGGCCTCCTGGAAGGCTTTGCCGATGGCGTGCTCATCGGTTACGCCACACAGGGAAGTGGCGAGGATAATCACCGACAGGCCAATCAGGCCAACCTCCGCCAGATGGAAGGCCAGGGCGACAATCAGCCAAACGCCGATAAGTGCCTGAACCATTAATTTGACCTGCTCTTGTTTACTGCGCCCGGCAGTCGCCTGGCGGTCAAACTCTGTCAGCACTTCGCGCACGCGCTCCGGTAGTTTTGCTCCGTAGCCGAAGACGCCGAAGCGCTCAAGCAGCAGGCAGACCAGCAGACCACAGATCAATACCGGTAAAGTGACGGGCGCCATGCGCAGGAAGAAGTCGACAAAGCCCCAGTCGGCGCTTTTGGCGATAATCAGGTTCTGCGGTTCGCCCACCATGGTCATCACACCGCCCAGCGCGGTACCGACACCAGCATGCATCAGCAGACTGCGCAAAAAGGCGCGGAACTGCTCCAGCGTCTGTTTGTTATCGTCGCTTACCAGGTTGCTGTCGTCGTTGACGTCGGCAGCGCCGCCGGAAGGGTTCGACACCACGTTGTGGTAAATCGAATAAAAACCGGTTGCGACGCTGATGACTACCGCAACCACCGTCAGTGCATCGAGGAAGGCGGACAAAAATGCTGCCGCAAAACAGAAGGCTAAAGACAGCAGTATTTTAGAGCGAATATTGAGCAGCAGCTTGGTGAAGACGAACAGCAGTAGCTGCTTCATAAAGTAGATGCCGGCCACCATAAAGATCAGCAACAGCAGGACTTCCAGATTATGGGCAATCTCTTCGCCCACCCGATCGGGGCTGGTCATGCCGATCAACACCGCCTCTATGGCCAGCAGGCCGCCCGGCAGCAGGGGATAGCACTTCAGCGCCATCGCCAGCGTGAAGATAAATTCGATGACCAGCAGCCAACCCGCGATGAAGGGATCGACCAGGAAGAAAACCAGCGGATTGACCAACAAGAAGATGAGGATGGCCAGTTTGTACCAGTCAGGTGATTGCCCGAGGAAGTTTTTCACCAGGGCACTGCGTAAAGTCGTTTCCATTATGCGTTACACGTCCTGAAAATAAGTTGTCACATATTACCCTAACAATGCCGCAGGGGCAGAAGCAATACGGGCTTGCTTTACGACGTGAAATTTCTCTGACGCGGTGTTTTTGCACGTTTTTTGCCACTTTATGCACACTTTCGTTTAATGTTTTTCGCTCACGCTATGTCATGCCAAGGCGATCTGGTATGATCAGCCGACTACTATTACTGATTATCGTCGCTACGGAACGTCAAACACATGGTCATAAAGGCGCAGAGTCCTGCCGGTTTCGCGGAAGAATACATTATCGAGAGTATCTGGAATAATCGCTTCCCTCCTGGCTCTATTTTGCCCGCGGAGCGTGAGCTTTCAGAATTGATTGGTGTTACGCGCACCACGTTACGCGAAGTTTTACAACGCCTGGCCCGTGATGGCTGGCTGACCATTCAGCATGGCAAACCGACCAAAGTAAATAATTTCTGGGAAACATCCGGCCTCAATATTCTTGAGACGGTGGCACGCCTCGATCACAAAAGTGTTCCACAGTTGATCGACAACTTGCTGTCGGTGCGTACCAATATTGCCGCGATCTTTATTCGCGCAGCGGTGCGTAATCATCCTGAGGCTGCTCAGGAAGTCTTGGCGAAAGCGACTCAAGTGGAAGATCAGGCGGACGCTTTCAACCTGTTGGACTACGAAATTTTCCGCGGTCTCGCATTCGCTTCCGGCAACCCGATTTACGGTCTGATCTTCAACGGCCTCAAAGGCCTGTACACCCGTGTCGGTCGTTACTACTTCTCAAATCCGGAGTCCCGCAAGCTGGCGCTGACTTTCTACAGCAAGCTGTCGACGCTGTGCCATGAAAAGTCGTACGATCAGGTGATGGATTGCGTGCGTAACTACGGTAAAGACAGCGGGGCCATCTGGCAGAGCATGCAAGGCACCATGCCGAGCGATCTGACCGAAGCCCGCCGTTAGTTTCACCTCTCGCATTACGCAAAAGGGGCGCCAGTGGCGCCCCTTTGTCATGGTCTCTAATCCTACAGAGGAGTCGGCCGCGGCGGACAACGTTCCAGCAGCTCGACGCTGCCATCCTCGTTGAGCTGTTCCAGAATAATGTCGAAGCCCCACAGGCGGTGCAGGTGTTTCATCACCTCACGCCGGCTTTTGTCCAGCGGCGCCCGGTCTTGTGGAATATAACGCAACGTCAATGAGCGATCGCCGCGCAAATCCACATTCCAGATCTGAATGTTCGGCTCGTGGTCGCTCAGGTTATATTGCGCCGACAGCTCCTGACGGATCGCCCGATAGCCCGCCTCGTTATGGATCGCCGCAATCTCCAGATAGTTATTGCGATCGTCATCGAGCACGGTGAACAGCCGGAAGTCACGCATGATTTTCGGGGACAGGAACTGGCTGATAAAACTTTCGTCCTTAAAATCACGCATGGCGAAGTGCAGTGTTTCCAGCCAGTCTTTACCGGCAATGTCCGGGAACCAGTAGCGATCTTCTTCGGTCGGCGACTGACAGATGCGCTTGATGTCCTGGAACATGGCAAAGCCCAGCGCGTAAGGGTTAATCCCGTTGTAATAAGGACTATTGTAAGGCGGCTGGTACACCACGTTGGTGTGGCTGTGCAAAAACTCCAGCATAAAGCGTTCGGTCACCCGGCCTTCATCGTAAAGATGGTTGAGGATGGTGTAGTGCCAGAATGTCGCCCAGCCTTCGTTCATCACCTGCGTTTGTTTTTGCGGATAAAAATACTGGCTCACTTTGCGCACGATGCGTAGCACCTCACGCTGCCAGGGTTCCAGCAGCGGCGCATTTTTCTCCATAAAGTAGAGGATGTTCTCCTGCGGCTCGCTTGGATAGCGACGCGCTTGTTCAGGCGCCTCTTCGCGTTCTACCCGCGGCAGGGTTTTCCACAGCGTATTGACCTGACTTTGCAGGTACTCTTCGCGGCTCTTCTGGCGGGCTTTTTCTTCGACCAGGGAGATCTTCTGCGGGCGTTTATAGCGGTCCACGCCGTAGTTCATCAGCGCGTGGCAGGAATCGAGCAGCTTCTCCACTTCTTCAACGCCGTAGCGTTCTTCGCACTGACTGATGTAGTGGCGGGCGAACAACAGATAATCGACGATCGAACTGGCGTCGGTCCAACTGCGGAACAGGTAATTATTTTTGAAAAACGAGTTGTGCCCGTAGCAGGCGTGCGCCATGACCAGCGCTTGCATGGTGATGGTATTTTCTTCCATCAGGTAGGCGATGCAAGGGTTGGAGTTGATAACGATTTCATAGGCCAGCCCCTGTTGCCCATGTTTGTAGCGCTGCTCGGTCTCAATGAATTTTTTACCGAATGACCAATGGGTATAGTTAATCGGCATGCCGACGCTCGAATAGGCGTCCATCATCTGTTCTGAGGTAATCACCTCGATCTGATGCGGGTAGGTATCGAGCTTGTAATGTTTGGCTACGCGATCGATGTGCTCCAGATACACCTGCAGCAGCTCGAACGTCCAGTCCGGTCCATCGCTCAGACGTTTATCTTCCTTGACCTTTTCATGTGTTGAAGTTGTCATCAGCGCACCCTCGTTATTACGGACCTTGCTCGAACGGCAGACCCTAGATCAATCGTAGCTCAATCTGGGCAGAGGTAATAATGATATAAAGCTTAAAAATTCAACGATCTGACGTCGCCTTCCCGCTTCAGGAGACGACAGGGGCATTTTACGGCGAGTTTTTTCTGCTGAAGCGGCTGCGGATGCGTATGAAATGTTATCTCGATGAAATGGCTTTTTAGTGGTTTTTTATTCTGTTTTTGTGGGCCTGTTTCATTTTTATGTTCTGTTAAAACCTTGTTGCGCGTCGTAGCTTTTCTTAGTGCTCTCAATGCTGTCAATGACAGCATAATAGGGGCCGTTTCGCTCTTAAATCTGCCTTTGACAACATCTTATCGCTATTTATAGGTAGCTATTGCAAAAGAACCGGCCATGAACGATAAATTAATTGTGAATGTTGTCACGTTTGATGATGAAGATGTTGGACGGATTTTTCCACTGAGTTAATTTCCTGTGAGCAGAAGATTATGCTTTGTGAAGCCTTGAGCTGGAGTCAGCGATGCGAGTGGTAATTTTAGGTAGTGGGGTGGTGGGCGTTGCCAGTGCCTGGTATTTGGCGAAGGCGGGGCATGAGGTGACGGTAATCGATCGTCAGCCTGGTCCGGCCATGGAAACCAGCGCGGCAAACGCCGGGCAAATCTCACCGGGCTATGCGGCGCCGTGGGCTGCGCCTGGCGTACCGTTGAAGGCGATCAAATGGATGTTCCAGCGCCATGCGCCGCTGGCGGTTCGTTTGGACGGCAGCCGTTTCCAGCTGAGCTGGATGTGGCAGATGCTGAAAAACTGCAACACCGAACACTACATGACCAACAAAGGTCGCATGGTGCGGTTGGCGGAATACAGCCGCGATTGCATCAAAGCGTTGCGCCAGGAAACCGGCATTCAGTACGAAGGCCGTCAGGGCGGTACGCTGCAGCTGTTTCGCACCCAGCAACAGTTTGAAAGCGCCTCCAAGGACATCGCGGTGCTGGAAGACGCCGGCGTGCCTTACAAACTGTTGGAAGCCAGTCAACTGGCCACCGTCGAACCTGCGCTGGCGCAGGTGGCGCATAAGCTGACCGGCGGTCTGCAACTGCCAAACGATGAAACCGGCGATTGCCAACTCTTTACCCAGCAGTTGGCCAAGCTGGCCCAGCAAGCGGGCGTTACTTTCCTGTATAACCGCAGCGTCGATCGCCTGCTGGTGGAAGGGGATAAAATCAGCGGCGTGCAATGTGGCGGGGAGATCTTCAAGGCCGACAGCTACGTGGTGGCCTTTGGTTCGTATTCCACCGCGCTGCTGCGCGATCTGGTCTCGATCCCTGTGTATCCGTTGAAAGGCTACTCACTGACCATTCCCATTACGGATGAGGCCGCGGCACCATTCTCGACCGTTTTGGATGAAACTTACAAAATCGCCATCACCCGTTTCGACCAGCGTATTCGCGTCGGTGGCATGGCGGAAATTGTCGGTTTTAATACCCAGCTCGAACAAAAACGCCGCGAGACGCTAGAGATGGTGGTACGCGATCTTTACCCTAACGGTGGGCGGGTGGAGGAAGCTACTTTCTGGACCGGTTTGCGTCCGATGACGCCGGACGGTACGCCGATTGTCGGTAAGACTTCGCTGAAAAACCTGTTCCTGAATACCGGGCATGGCACGCTGGGGTGGACAATGGCCTGTGGTTCTGGCCAGCTGCTTTCCGATCTGATTTCCGGCATCACGCCGGCTATTCCGTCAGATGACCTGGCGGTAGCGCGCTACAGCGCCGGATTTCGCAGCGCTTACACTGCGCCCTTGAATGATGTGCATCACGCGCGTTAAAAACCTTAATTAGACAATGTTGCGGTCGCGGACGTAGGTCCGTGACCGCATTCGCAGGCCCGTAGGAGTTCCCATGCCTCGCCCGATTACCGCCACGCTGCACCTTGGCGCCTTTGAAAATAACCTGCAAGTGGTCCGTCGTTGTGCTCCAAGTGCCAAAGTCTGGTCAGTGGTCAAGGCCAATGCTTATGGTCATGGCATTAAACATGTTTGGCGTAGCATGGCGCAAACGGATGGTTTTGCCCTGTTGGATCTCGCCGAAGCGATTATGCTGCGCGAGTCAGGTTGGCAAGGACCGATCTTGCTGTTGGAAGGTTTTTTCAAAGCGCAGGATTTAGCCCTGCTGGATCGCTACCGTTTAACGACGTCGGTGCACAGCGATTGGCAACTGGCGGCGATAGCCGAAGCCAAACTATCGGCACCGCTGGATGTTTACCTGAAAGTGAACAGCGGCATGAACCGTCTGGGCTTTGCCCCTGAGCGGTTGCACGCCGTTTGGCTGAAAGCTCAGCAGATAAGCAATATTGCCAGCCTGACGCTAATGAGCCATTTCGCCACCGCCGACGGTCCACAGGGCGTCGAAGCGCAGATGGCGACCATTAAGACAGCGGCGGCGGGCATTACTGCGCCGCGCTGTCTGGCCAACTCTGCCGCCACCTTGTGGCACCCGGAAACCCACTGCAGTTGGGTACGGCCCGGCATTGTGCTTTACGGTGCTTCACCGAGCGGCCAATCGCAGGATATTGCTGACAGCGGGCTGCAGCCTACGATGACCTTGAGCAGCGAAATTATTGGTGTTCAAACGCTAAAACAGAACGATCAGGTTGGCTATGGCTGGCGTTATCGCGCCGAAGGTGCACAACGCATCGGGGTGGTAGCCTGCGGCTATGCAGACGGCTACCCGCGCCATGCGCAAACGGGCACGCCGGTCTGGGTGGATGGCGTGCTGACGCGAACGCTGGGTACGGTGTCGATGGACATGCTGGCGGTCGATCTGACGCCTTGCCCGCATGCCAATATTGGTGCTGAAGTGGAGTTGTGGGGGCGGCACCTGCCGGTTGACGATGTCGCTGCCGCGGCAGGCACGCTGGGCTATGAATTGCTGACGGCGTTGGCCGCCAGAGTGCCTATCGTTACCGAGGCCTGAGCCTCAGGCAATTTTCTTCAGTTGCCCCTTGATTTGCTTGCTGCGCTGCCGTGCGTGCAGCGCCAGCAGGCAACCTACCAGCATCACCAGCGCCAGCGACAGCTTGGGCTGCAAGGGCAGCGCCATCGCCAACAGACCCAGGCCTGCGCCGCCGGCCATCTGCACAAAACCTACCAGCGCAGAAGCGACACCGGCCTCGTTGGAGTAAGGCTCAAGCGCATAACTGGTCGCCGGGCCCATCACGAAGGCTAAGCCCGCGCAGGCGCTGGCGACGGGCAGCATATAGGCCAGCCAGTGAGTTTGCGCCGAGCCGGAAAGCCAGGTAACGCCGAGCAGCAGGCCTACGCATCCGATACCCATCAGAATTCCCCCGGTTGCCAGACACACCGGGCGTCCCACCTTGTGAATGATGCGGTTGGCGAAGAAACTCACCAGCATGATCCAAAAACCGTTGGCACCAAACACCAGAGAGAATTGCAATGGCGTGAGGCCGGCGGTGCCCATCAGCACGTTGGGTGCCAGCGAGACGTAGGTCAATGCCATACCCATCGCGCCGGAGTTGACCACGGCGAAGGACAGAAAACGGCGATCTTTGAGGATGCGGGCATATTGGCGTACCGGTAAACCTTTAACACGCACCGTGTCTGCCGGGCGGGTTTCCGGCAGGCGCAGAGCGATCAACACCAGCACGGCCAGGGCATAACACACCAGGAACCAGAAAGGTGCGCGCCAGCCAAAGGCTTCCGCCAGTAACCCACCCAGCAGCGGGGCCAGTGCGGGAATAATGTTAAGTGTGCCGTTGAGGAAGCCGAAGGCGCGAGCCGCGTCGTCGCCGTTCATCCGATCGCGCACGCCGCTAAAAGCCACAACGGCGGTACAGCAGACCGCTACGCCCTGCAGCAAACGTGAAGCGACGAACACCGTCGGTGTGGTGGCCAGCGCGGCCATGGCGGCACCAATCATGTAGATGACGATACCGGCCAGCGCTACGGGTTTGCGGCCGTAGTTGTCCACCAGCGGCCCGGCGATAATCTGCCCAAGACCCAGCACCAAAATGAACAGTGAAATGGTGGACTGAATCAGCGCTTCACTGCTGTTAAGGCCAAGAGCGATGGCCGGGATAGTCGGCAGATAAAGATCGATACCCAGCGGGCCGAGCAGCACCAGGCTAAGGAGCAGAAACAGAAATTTTTGCATAACAAAAACAGCACATCCGAGTGACAAAGAGGGCTAGAGTAGAGACTCTGGCGATAAATGGAAAGGGGCAAAACGTCGGCCGACCTTCGGCATGCCTAACTTGCTGGAATCATAGCGACGCGGCTTTGCGATAGTAAAGTGCGGAGATGGTATCCGCCACGTAGCGGGCCTGATGTTTGGCGTCGTCCAGCGCACGATGCGGTGTGCCTTCGAATGCCCGTTCTTTTTTCGGATTAAAGCCCAGCAATTCGGCCAGAGTGATCACCGTACGCACGTCCTGTGTGTCCCAAAACTTCCACGGGCAGGGCATGTCCAGTTGCTGAAAGGCATGCTCGAGGATAGTGCAGTCGAACTCCTTGCCATTGCCCCAGACTTTAACCTGGTCAGTGCTGTTCATATGGATAAAGCGACTCAGATTGGTCAGCGTGCGCTTGAGGCTCTCCGTGCCGCCAAACGCCAGCTTGCGTGCTTCATCCGACTGTTTGGCCCACCAGGCGACGGTATCCAGGCTGATGGTTCTGCCTGGCTGATCTTTTTGGCTGCTGACGGCATTTTCAAATTCGGCACCGAGCTGGCCGGTTTGGGGATCGAAAAACACCGCGGCCACCACCAGGATCACCGCGCTCGGTTTTATGTCCAGCGTTTCTATGTCTAACATCAGATGGTGCATGGGGGACTCCCGGCTGGTAGAGATACAAATAATGTTACTACAAACCGGATCAGGATGCGCCGTCAGCGTCGGCGATTGCCGGCGGTATTTGCCAGTGTGACAGCCAGCACTGCCAACAGCACCAGAGCTACCGCTGGCGCCAAAACGCCCCACGGTGCCCGTTCGATATAGGGCATGCCCTCGGCCAATACCAGCCCCCATTCCGCGCTGGGTGGCTGTGGCCCCAGGCCAAGAAAACCCAGCGCCGCCAGCGCCAGCGCAATACCCGGCAGGCGCAGCATGGCGTGGCGCAGCAGGGGAACCCACAGCGCCGGCAAAAGGTAGTGCGTCAGGGTACGCCAGCGGCCGATCCCCAACACTGGCAACATGCGGATATAGGGCTGAGTGCGGGCTTCAGCCAACAGCGAAGCGCAATGAGCGGACAGCGGCGCCCAACTGACCAGCATTACCGCGCAGGCAGCACCGAAGGGGGAAGGCCCGGTGACAGCGGTGACCAACAGCCCTGCGACTATCGGTGGTGTGGCGTTGGCCAACTCAATAATCCCGCACATCAGGCGAGGCATCAATCCGAGCACTATCCCCAGGAACAGCGAAGCGAAGCTGACTGCCAGCGCCAACAGGCTGGTATTCAGTGCCCCGTAGGCGACACGTGCCAGAATGTCCCGGCCGGTGGCGTCTGCGCCAAAGGGCAGATCCAGGCTGGGTGGCTGCAGACGGATATGCAGTGACGAAAAGGGATCGCGGATGATCCCGCTCATCACTAACAGACACAGCAACAGCGCCGCGACGGCGGCAAAAATATAACTCACCCGGCTGCTGTGCTGTGGCGGCGTTGAATTGGGTAATGAGGCGGCTATTCGGCCCAGCAACAGGTAATGGGCTCCCTGCATCAGGAAACCGGTGCCGAAGGCCAGCAGCAACAGGATCAGGATACCGCATTGCAAGGCGGGCAGATCCTGAGCGATGGCGGCCCCCAATGTTGCCCGGCCCAGTCCCGGTATGGCGAACACTTTCTCGACGGCGATCGCGCCGCCGGTCAGTCCAATCAGCACTAAACCGATCTGTGGCAGCAGTGCAGGCAGCGTGCGGCGCAGAACGGCCAACAGGCAATGCCGCCGGGCGATGCCGGCAAGGTTCCAGGTCAGCAACCAGCGTTCGGAGAAGGTTGCGGCCAGGCCGTCATTGAGCAACAGCGCCAGCAGGCCGCCGGCCGGTAAGCCCAAAGCCAGTGCCGGCAGAATGGCATGTTGCAGGCTTTGCCAGCCGTAGGGCGGAAACCACTGCAGCCAGACGGCGCCAACGATCAACAGCAGCGCTGCCAGCAAAAATTCGGGCAGTGCGGTCAGGGATACCGCTAACACGCCTGCGGGACGGTAGTTCTCGCCATGCAGGCCGCGCCACAGGGTTGGCAACGCCAGCAGTATCGCCACCACTACTGCGACGGCAAGCGCGTAACCCATCAGGGTCAGAGAAACCCCTGTGGCCTGCAGCATGCCTTCCAGCACCGGGCGACCGGAAATCCACGAGTTGCCGGCATCACCCCGCAGCACGCCGTGAAACCAGCGGCCAAGCAGCAGCAAGGGCCCGTCGTCCAGGCCATATTGCTGACGAATGGCATTCAGGGCTTCCGGGGTAGCCTCTTGTTCACCCGAACGCGCCCGCAGCAAGCTGAGCGCAGGATCGCGCCCGGACAGCCAAGGCATCAGGCCAATCAATACGATCATCCCCAGCAGCGAGAACAGGCGTGAGGCGAGTGGCAATAGTCGTAGTGCTTTTTCCATCAAGGTTGCTCTGGGGCGATGAAGCTGCGAGGCGTCACCAGCAGGCGTTCACGCGGATCGCGCTCTGCGCCCCTCATTACGGCAGCTTCCCCCTGGATCACGCGTTCATGCAGCAAGGGTATCGCCGCATGGGTTGCCATAATGCGGCTTTCTGCCGCGATGATGGCCTGGCGTCGTTGTGGCCCGGCAGGAATGGCTGCGGCCTGAGTCAATGCTTCGTCCACCTGCGGATCGCACAGTTGAGCAATATTGAAGGAACCTCGGCAGGC
Organism: Serratia sp. GW822-FHT06E05; assembly: GCF_058799445.1. NCBI lineage: Bacteria > Pseudomonadati > Pseudomonadota > Gammaproteobacteria > Enterobacterales > Yersiniaceae > Serratia > Serratia sp. GW822-FHT06E05. The sequence goes on along the minus strand of NZ_JBXALM010000002.1, from coordinate 74,500 downwards.
GAAGTCACTGTACATGTAGGCCAGTGGATCGCCAGAGTCCAGCACCGTGGCTCGCGACAAGATAAAGGCGTCGAATTTACCCGCCAGCGCGTCGGCTTCAATGTGCGCATATTCCCGCACTTCCTGCTTTACCACAAAACCGGCGGCGCTGAGTTGCTGCGCCAGATACACCGCCACTTCGGGTAGCTCGGCGCGATCGCTGAAGGTGGCCAGGGTGATGGTTTTGCCTTCAACCGTGGTTGGCGGCAGAGTCGGTTGCGGCTGTCGCAACGGTGCGGCCCAAGGCAGCGCGGGCCCCAGCAGCCCGGAGGCAATATCGGCGCGGCCTTCGTAAACGTTGTCCACCAACGGGCGACGCTGGATCGCCGCGGCGGCGGCGCGCATGGCCGGATCGCGGAAAGCACCGACCCGGGTGTTCAGATACAGCGTATTGGTGCGTGGCATGGGTACTTCGTGGATCAATTCTGCCGCAATTAACGGTAACTGCGAGACTGGCAGCGCCTCTACCAAATCGGCGCTGCCGGTGCGCAGGGCGGCAGCGCGGGCGGCGCTATCCGGGACAAAGTTGACGTCGATTCCTGGGGCGGCCGCTTTCTCGCCCCAATAGCCGTCGAAGCGGTTTAAACGTGCGCTACTGGTGCCGTTGATCTCTGTTAGCACAAAGGCGCCGGTTCCAGCCTGCAAGGGATTAACCACCCCGTTGGCGCCATAGGCCCGTTCGGCGAGGATCGCCAATTGTGGGCTGGACAACCGCTGCGGGAGGAGCGGATCGGGCACGGCGGTTGTGATCACGACAGCATTATCACCTTCTGGGACGATAGCCAATTCGACGCCGTCAAGAATGCGCGGTTTGGGGGCCGCGTTCATCGCCGCTGAAAGCGAACGCACCACGCTGTCCGGGGTCATCGCGCTACCATCATGGAAATTGACTCCCGATCGTAGTATGAAGCGCCAGCGGTGTTGATCCAGCTGTTGCCATTCGGTTGCCAGCGCCGGTTCAGCGTCGCCGTCGGCGTTCAGCACCACCAGCGTTTCGGCCGTGCTCCAGCGCGAAAGTTTAAACGCGTCATCGCTCAACGGCGTGAGCCCAGAGCGTGGGGGCTGAAGCATCGCCAGTCGAATGCGCCGTTCGTCGCCGGTGCTTTCTTTGGGGTCAACAGGGTCAAAGCAGCCGACGAGCAGCAAACTGCCGGCGAGCAGGCAGCCGGTTGGGCCAATAAAGCGCGGGTTGAACATGCAAAACTCCTCAAAATTTTAGTGCTGGAAAAAGGACGGCGACAGCGGAATGGCGTCGATCAAACGGCGGGTAGCGGAATGCCTCGGGGCGTGAAGCAGTTCATGGGTGGGGCGGTCTTCCACAATGACGCCAGATGCCATCACCAGCGTGCGCTGACATAAGGCGGCAACCAGTGAAATATCGTGGGAAACAAGCAACATGCCCATATTTTGCTGACGAGCAATCTGGTCGAGCAGGGCGATGATCTGCTGACGCAGCGGCAAATCCAGGCCGCTGACCGGTTCATCGGCCAGTAAAAAACGGGGTTTCAGCGCAATAGCACGCGCCAGGGCTACCCGTTGCGCCTGCCCGCCGGAAAGTTGTCCGGCGCGCACATACAGCAGGCTTTCATCCAATTCGACCTGTCGCAAAGCCCGTTCGGCAGCGATACCCCAATCCTGACGTGGACCAAGTTGGCGCAAGGGAGCGGTAATTAGTTCGACTACTCTGTGGCGAGGGTTGAGCGAAGCATGGGCGTCCTGAGGTACGTACTGCACTAACCGCCGGTACCAGCGCAATCTATGAACCGGGGCGGGGCGAATTTCCTCGCCCTGGCACAGAATATGGCCGGCGTCCGCCGCTTCTAGCGCCAGCAACAGCTTAAGCAGCGTTGATTTCCCGGCTCCGGAGCAGCCCACTAATCCAACGCGTTGTGCGGAGTACAGATTCAGATCGGTAGGTTGTAGCCCACCAGCCTCTGATGAATATTGTCGGCAGACCTGCTGCAGGCTGATGAAGGGCATTTCCCCACTCATGGGCATATTGTTCATGCCGTTACCCTGCCAGGCTCAGTGATGGGGGCCGGTTAAATGCCGGGCGTTGAGCACTGGCGACCAGTTGTTGGGTGTATGGATGCTGGGGGTGCTGTAACAATCGGCCGAAGGAACCCTGTTCGGCTATTTCCCCGTTCACCAGCACGATGGCACGTTGACACAGACCGGCGGCAACGGCGAGATCGTGAGTAATAAACAGTAACGCTGGCGCGCTGGGGCGTTCGGTGTAGCTTTTCAGGATATCAATCAGCTGATGCTGGCTGACCATGTCCAGAGCGGTGGTGGGTTCATCGGCAATAAGCAGGCTTTTCTCACCGAGCAAGGCCAGTGCTGCGCATATTCGCTGACATTGGCCCCCGGACAGTTGACCGGGGTAGCGCGGCATGACGTTGTCTGCCGATATTCCCAACGCTGTCAGTAATTCCGCAGCGCAGTGCTGGGCCTGGCATTTCGTCAGGGCATTTTGGCTGCGTAGCGCCAGGGTCAATTGCTGACCCACGGTGGCCAGAGGATTGAGGCTGGTAAAAGGATCCTGAAAAATGGCTGCCAAATCAGTGTTTTTACGCCGTGGCAAACGCAGACCATTAACTTCTCGCCCTTGCAGTCGAATCGAACCGCTAACCGTTGCTCCGACCGGCAGCGTGCCCAGAATGGCGGCGGCGGTCAGTGATTTGCCGGAACCCGATGCGCCCAGCAGGCATAAACGTTCACCTGCATGCAAAGTGAAGCTCAGATCGTGGATCTTGACCTCTGCGTTCAGTGAGAGCGTCAGGTGTTCTACGGTAAGTAACGGCGGGGTTTGGCTTTCCATTAATGCATCTGTGCTGGTTTATTATGATATGTAATAACATAACATTTCAGCCTCTGAAATGACCAGCGGATTAATGAAATACTTTGAAATAGGCTAAAGTGGGTTAACCAAGGTATAATACTCAGGGTTTTGTTGGCAGGTTGGTCCTATCGGTGAGAACGCTTATTTTCATTTTGTGCATGGCCGGTTATCTGCTGGTGTTGAGTTACCTTGGCGTGTTTGTCACTGATAAAATATGTGAAAAATCAGAAAACTATACCAAGGTCTGCCGTCTTGTCGATATCTCGGAACCCCATATCCCACGCTAAATCTCGGCCGTCAGCCTAAATAATCTGCGGTAATTAACGGTGTCAGCACCCCCGACAGAACGGCTAACGTAGCCCATTGTCGCCACCCTAAGCGCGCAAACCAATCTTGACGAAGAGGTGGCGTTGCAAGTTGACCCAGTACGATGGGGCCGGTGAGCAATACAGTCAGAAGAATAAAAACCAACCCTCGGCTCCAGATATTGAACTCGCTATGCATCACGTTGGCGTAATAAATCCGCATCAGAATATAATAGGCCAGCATCATCCAGGCAAAGTTAGCGCGTTTTTTGAGCAGGTGGTAAAGCATGAACCCGATAAATAGGCTGTGGCATGCGGAGATCAGTGGAGCTTCAAAAGGGTGTCTGACGCAGACGTTGTATACCGCCAGGTAGATATTAAAGATCAGTAGGGCATACACGGTATATATATACCAGCCATAGATAACCTTCAGTTTTTTGGGGGTTGGCGAGATTGGGCAATATTCCGGTATCATTGGAGCCTCCTGAGCTGACTAGCGTTATAACATTCAAAAACTAAATGGAATTTAAACGCTAAACAGGCTTTATTTTACCCTCTGTCGGGAACTAATCAGGGCCTGTCAGGTCTGTTGAAACCATAAGGTTTAGGGTGTTTTCCCATCGAAAAATAATGGCAACTTATTGATATGAAAGAGTATAAAAACGAACGTTTCACCATGTATCTGCTGTTTGCCACGCTGGGGTTTTATTTCTTTCTGCCACCTATGGTGGTCGCTTTATTTTGTCAGTGGTTCAATCTCAATCCCTTTAATGTCATTCGGTTTTGGCATATTAATCCCTTTTCTGCCGAACGAGGAATACCCCTTTATCAAACCTTTATATACATACTCATTTTATGGGGGGCAGCGAATATTTTGCTTGGCGCTATCCTGCTGGTGGTGAGCCGTTTGCATAAATGGTTTATTAAACGACCACGCTGAGCGTTGTTGCCGCTGGATGAGCAAAAAGAGGTGGATTGAAACTCCGCACTAAAGGATAATGATAGTCGTTATCATCTATGGGTGCCAGTCGAGAGGAAAAGGTTTGTCTCCTTATGCGCTCTTCCGAACTGGCACGACATTGCTTACATCTATTCCTGTTTACTTGCCAGCCTAGTGCTGGCTTTTTTTATTGTTATCTTTCAATCGACTAATTCCCTATTCAGCCCATGGTTTATTTGCCGTGCAGATTGCTTTGCTTGCTTATAAAAAGGCATAGAGGCTTGAAAATTTTTATCGATAAAGATAATAATTATCATTAATATTTCACTTAATTTACATACAACACACCGATATAACCTCTGCACAGCGTTGTTAATCCGCGTTGATGACAGGGCCTTTGGGTGTCATTTAATGTTTTTTACTGGGGATTACAGGTATGCCGACGATTTTTCCTGTCAAACGGTCACGGGTTTTGTGTGCGTTTGCGATGTTCCTGCCGCTGGTGTCTTTCGCTGAGGATACTCTGGTTGTCACTGCTAAACCCGCTGATACGGCGGAAGCTGCGACGCACGGCTATCAAGCCACGACCAGCCAGGGGGCGACAAAAACCGATAAACCTTTGATCCTGACTGCACAGTCCGTTTCGGTGGTGACGCGCCAACAAATGACCGACCAGAATACCCAAACGGTTAACGATGCCCTGAAATATACACCTGGTGTTTTCACTAACTTCGCCGGTGGTGCAACGCGCTATGACACCATTGCGTTACGTGGTTTTCACGGTGGCGACGTTAATAACACCTTCCTTGATGGTCTGCGGTTATTGAGTGACGGCGGCACCTATAATGCCTTGCAGGTTGACCCCTGGTTCCTGGAACGCATCGACGTTATCAAAGGGCCTTCATCGGTCATGTACGGGCAAAGCATTCCGGGCGGGTTGGTCGCTTTGACCTCCAAGCGCCCCCAGTTTGCCACGGAAGGGCACGTTAACCTGATGGCAGGCAATAACTACACCCAGGGTGGCGCTTTCGATGTGACCGGCGCGCTGTCGGAACAGTGGGCTTATCGGTTGACCGGGATGACGCGCAGCAGCGAAACCATGTATGACCATCAACGTGAGGAACGCTATGCCATTTCACCGTCATTACTGTGGCAGCCGGATGAAAATACTTCGCTGCTGCTGAAAGCTTACCTGCAAAAAGATCCCTCTGGCGGTTATCACAGTGCGGTACCGGCAGATGGCAGCCTTTATTCCAGTTCCGGTGACAAGCTGGGGCGTGGCTTCTTTGATGGCGAGAGCAGCCGCAATGTGTTCAAACGTTGGGAACAGATTTACAGCTACGCTTTCTCGCACAGTTTTAACGACGTTTGGTCATTCCGCCAGAACGCCAGCTACACCCACTCCAATGTTGAATTACAGCAGGTGTACCAGATTGGCTGGAATGACGATCACAGCCTGTTGAATCGCTATTACAGCGGTTCAGCCACTTCGCTGGATGCCTTCGCCGTTGATAACCAGTTGGAAGCCGATTTTGCGACCGGGCTGCTGGATCATAAGGTGATGCTGGGTTTGGATTACCAGCGCCTGCGTAATAATTTGTGGGATGAGTCTGCGAGAGCTTCGCAGCTTAATCCTTACACCGGCGTGTCCGGCGGTGACGCATTAACCAACCTGACGCATACCGATTCCCGACGTCGTTATGAGCAGACCGGCGTTTATCTGCAGGATGAAATCAGCTTACAGAATTGGTATCTGAATCTGTCAGGGCGCTTCGACCGTATCGAATCTAAAAATACGGTGCTCAACACCGGCACCAGCGATGCCCGCACCGACGACAATTTTAGCGGCCGTGGCTCACTGTTGTACCGCTTTGATAACGGTTTCTCGCCTTACGTCAGTTATAGCACCGCAGTCACCCCGGAGGCATTGCCCGATCAAAACGGCCATATGCTGAAACCCAGCACCAGCGAGCAGTATGAGGTGGGCCTGAAGTACCAGCCACAAGGCAGTTCCTCGATATACAGCGTGGCGCTGTATGACCTGACGCAGAAAGACGTGGCTAACCGCGTGGTGCAGCAAAGCTATTACCTGCCGGCCGGCAAGGTGCATTCTCAGGGGGTTGAGCTGGAGGCTCGCAGCAAGATCACCGAACGCTTCGATCTGATCGCAGGCTATACCTACAATAAAGTGAAATTCAAAGATGCCATTGATGGCAACGACGGCAACACACCGTATCTCGCACCGAACCAAATGGCTTCACTGTGGGGCAAATATGCCACCGCATACGGTGTGGATCTTGGAGCTGGGGCGCGTTACATCGGCAAGCAATGGGCCGATAACGAAAATACGTTGAGGATCCCTTCCGTTACGCTGTTGGATGCCTCGGTGCGGATGAATTTGGACAGGGTGAATCCGTCGTTGAAAGGTGCCTATGTGCAACTGAATGTGAATAACCTGACCGACCGGAAATATGTCGCGGCCTGCTATGGGACCGGCTATTGCTACTGGGGCGCAGAACGCTCCGTGGTGGCGACGGTTGGGTACGATTTTTGATGTAAGAGGCGGTGCTATCGCCCCGTCAGCGTTTGACGGGGTGGTTTCTGCAGCGTCAGAACAAGGAGAACATCAACACTACCGGTAGGCTCAGGGGCCAGGTTAAACCAATCGTCAAGGCACTGAGAAAACGAATTTTAATGGTATCCCGGCTGACCAGGTAGGTGAAAATCATAGAAACTACCAAGCCAATCAAATAAAAGTATTGTGTTGCAACCCACAGCGACGACATGAAACCTTACCCAGTTGTATTGTTAAGTTACAAATTTTAAGGGCTTAACCCCACATAATCAATGCTTATTAATTGTTTCTTCAATTTAGGCAGGTATCAACACAATTGCTGTGGCTATACGCATTTTTCATGCCACGTTGAAGACCGATTTGCTGGGTGAGATTTGAAAATGTTAAGCAGATATAATATGTTGGTGGCTTATGGAACAAAATGAGGCGCTATTATGAGTTTTTGGAGAATCGTATTTACCATCATCCTGCCACCGCTGGGCGTACTACTGGATAAAGGTATAGGCGGTGCGTTTATCCTCAATATTATCCTCACCTTGTTTGGCTACTTCCCGGGGCTGATCCACGCATTCTGGATCCAGACGAAACAGTAGTCACCGTGGTTGTAAAACCTGGACGGCTATAGTGTGGCTTTGATAACCCTGGCATCAGCGCATGCCGGGGTTTTTTTATTCTCGCACGGCGTTAATGAATATTGAGGCTATAAACAAATAACCACGAAAAAAGCGTCGCCAGCAGGCTTACGATAAAAAGAATGGAGATCATTTCCTTCACGTAAAAATTCCCTATTGATATTGTTGAAAATACTTCTCTTTGTTTTTTCATGGGATTTTAGATCGTTATAGGTATAAATCCTAGTTTTAATCTTGTCAGAGGCGTGTAAGCCATCAAGGCTTTGGGCGTGCATAGGAGGTTTATTCCTTGGAAATTCCTGTTTTAGTCAGTCGGAGGCTGGTATTGCGCCCACTGACGCCTGGCGATGCCGAAGATATTCAGCTGTTGTTTCCACAGTGGGAAATTGTGCGTCATATGACAGATCAAATTCCTTGGCCATACCCTGAAGGCGCTGCGTTGGAGTTTATCAATAATATCGCGCTACCCGCGATGGAGGCGGGCACAGGTTGGTTTTGGTCTATCCGGCGACGAGAGGATGAGCAGCATTTGATTGGTGTAATTAACCTGAATTTGATTGGCAACAGTAATCGTGGATTTTGGCTATCACTGGCATGGCAACGTCAGGGATTGATGAGTGAAGCCAGCGAAACAGTGACTGATTACTGGTTCAATCAACTGGGGCAGCCGGTGCTACGGGTTTCCAAGGCAAAAGACAACTTGGCGTCTCGACGTATTTCCGAGCATAACGGCATGCGAGTGGTTGCGACCCAAGAAAGCGCTTATGTAGCAGGCCGCATAACTACGGAAATTTGGGAGATAACCCGGGCAGAATGGTTCGCCAGGAAGGATGTTGCAACAGATTAACTATTCGTAGCTATTGCTGGAAACTCTTGATGTGAACTATATACAAGGGGGTATATAAAGACGTTTGGGCTTGAGCCAGAGGGTGCTGGAAGTGAACAGTGCGGACGCTCAAGTTTGGTGTAGCGTCTCCACGCGAAAGAAGGAATCTTGTAATGAAGGCAAAACCTACCGTAGTCCTGGTCCACGGATTTTGGGGCGGTGCAGCGCACTGGAGCAAAGTCATTACCGAATTATCGCACAAGGGATATCACTCGATTCACGCGGTTGAAATGCCGCTGACATCGTTGGCAGACGATGCTGAACGCACCCGCAAGATGGTGGCGCAGCAGCAGGGACCGGTGCTGTTGGTCGGCCATTCTTATGGTGGCGCGGTGCTCAGTGAAATGGGCAATCAACCCAACGTGGTGGGATTGGTGTATATCGCCGCCTTCGCACCGGACGCCGGCGAAAGCCCCGGAGGCATTACCCAGCAACATCCGCCAATTGCGGCGGCGAACCTGGCGCCGGACAGCGACGGCTATTTATGGATTAAGACAGACAAATTCCACGAAAGCTTCTGTCAGGATCTGCCTGCTGATGAGGCATTGGTGATGGCGGTAACGCAAAAGGCGCCGTTGGCCAGCACCTTCGGCAATACGATCGCTGAGCCGGCGTGGAAACACAAACCTTCCTGGTACCAAATCTCCAGCAATGACCGGATGATAGCCCCCGAAAACCAGCAGCGAATGTCTGCGCGTTTGAAGGCCAAAAAGGTGATTACGCTGGACGCCAGCCACGCTTCTCTTGCTTCGCATCCGAAAGAAATCGCCGCTTTGATAGATGAAGCTGCCAACGGCTTATAAGGCATTTCTATTAGATGGAGCCCCGTCCAACTTGCGGGGCTTTTTTATGCTGAAAAGTGGGGGCGGGGGCCGTGTTTGACTCGGCTGCAACCAATGGGACTAAATTGGTTTGCTGTGTTCAGCGGCGTGCATGGCCAGGTAGGTTTTAAGGTTGTTATCGCTAACCCCTAACATATCCAGGATCTCCGCCATAAAACTGACCGGTGCGCTACCGGGGGCGGTTACCACGCGCTGGTCGGCTACGGCGTAGGGCACATCCTGATAATATTCAGCTCCGCCGTAGTTAAGCTGCGATAAATTCTCAGCCGAATTGGAGGTGTGGCGAAGATGATCAAGTATGCCCGCCTGCGCCAAAACGCGGGTTCCATCGCAAATGGCGGCGACGACGATGTTTTTGCTGTGGGCCTCCGCTACCATCCCAGCGATATCTGGGGACTGATCGGTTCGCCATACCGTGCCTCCGCAGAGGATCAACAGATCTGTCTCGCTCAGTTGGATAGCCTCGAGCGCCATATTGGGGGTTACATGCATGCCGCCGGAGGAAATGACAGGGGCGCCATTGGGGGAGGCAAAGAGAGTATCGAAACCGTAATAGCCGCGGCAAGTAGAGTTGATCAGGGCAGTTTCCCAATCAGAGAAATTATCGGTAAGAATGGTCACAATACGCGTCATTGGCGGCGATTTCCCTATGTGTTGAACAAGGGCAAGAGGTGTCTCCTGCAGGAAGGAAAAGTGTAATGGCAGCCACTGTCAATTTCTGGCAGTAGGTCGCAGGGCTTGATACTTTTAGCTTTTCGGACGCATAAAAAAATCCCGCGCAGCGGCGGGATTAAGGGATGATAGCGACAAACTGGATGTTGTTCTGGTTATGTGATGGTGTGTGTCTCCAGATGGCGACAGTAGCGCACCTGAATTTCAGCGACAAGCAGAAAATCTGTAATGATGCAGGTATCAGAATATCCTCAGAAAAAACGCTGGGTATCGGTTCGATGATAAAGCCTGCCGGGTGGTGAGGATAGGGCGTGAGTGAGGCTTTGGCTAATAGGGGATTGTTGAACCACTTCCTTGTGTGAGGGCGTCCTAACGTCGTTTCCGCTTGGCGTTGAAAGTACTTATTCGTCTTTGTCGCAAATACATGACAAAGGAAAATACGACAACTGCGATCAAAACGACGATGATTGCGAAGGGAAGTAATTCCATAGCATTCACCTGAGATGGCAATTTGGCTATTCATTAAATAGGAATATTCCTAATTAGCGCAATGGGTAAAAACGTAATTAGGAATTACCTCAGCGGATGATGCTCACTAACCACAAAAATAACGGGGAGCCGAAATTGATTTTTCGCCTGGCAACAGTAACGGATGCTAACCTATTGATTGACATTGATACCTTGGCATCACAGGACCCACGTCGCTATGCTCAGATCGGCGAGTGGTGCGAGGCTGGTGTCTGCCACGTAGCCGAAATTGAGGGCATGGTCGTGGCTTACGGCGTATTGCACTATCACTTTTACGACAGTGGATTTATAGAAATTCTTATGGTTGGTAACCTGATGAGGCGTAAAAAGGTGGGGTTAAAATTTATCGAATATTTTAAATCGATCTGCATGCGTCCAAAACTTTTTACCTCAACCAATAGCTCGAATTTACCGATGATAAAGCTACTGTCGAAGGCCGGATTTATTGAGAGTGGCCGTATTGATAACCTTGATGAGCAGGATCCTGAAGTGGTTTTCTTTTTACCGGTAAAAAAAACAGCCGGAAAACAGAGTTAACCGGCTGATTTAAAATTAATTTATGTGTAATTAAACAGTCTGCTTGTGGAATACAAGGCGAAGATATAACTGTATGATATATATGATTTTAAATTTCACTCCAAAATATCCCCAAAATTGCTCCCCAAAACCAGATTTGAAAAATGAGAGCGAAGCTTAGGGATAACCCTGCAGATTTTACATAGCGTTACACCACTAAGGTGGTCCAATCTGCGCCTCTATCATCATGATATCTATCAGTCATTTCCTGTGTTTTATGCCCAAGCAATGTTTGGGTATCAACTCCCTGAGCACTATACAATCGTTCTGCTAATGATCGCTGTTCGTGGAAACTAGGGGCTGTACCATTTTTAGGTGGCTTAACACCTGCTGCCTGACGAGCTTCCAGAAAAGACCTACTCAATGAGCTAGTGTCAACGCTCTGGCCAGGCTTTATCGTTGCATGCGCCCGGACATGGTGAAGTAGGTAAGGGCTAACGGTGCGATCACGGCAACGGGCTATGACTTCCTCTAGTGTCCACCCGATAGAGTTGCATCGCAACGACACGGGTAAAGCGACTTTCGAACCAGTTTTACTCTGCTGAATGTGAAGATAACCCCCCCAAACATCGGTAAATTTCATATTGGAGATATCTTCCCGGCGCTGGCCTGTGACTACAGCCAGAAGCATTGCGTTTTGCACATAAGGCGGCATCGTTTCAGCCGCAGCAAAAATACGTTGCCATACTTCTAAGCTCAGACGCTCGCGAGATACCTTAGCTTTAGGCTTACGGGTAGCAAGGGCAGGATTGTAGCCTGCATCAACCTCACCGCTATGTTGAGCCTCTTTGAAAATATCGATCCAAACACTGCGGAGCAACTGTGCCATTCTTGATTTACCCATGTCTTTGTACTCATCAAGAATCATCGCTAGCGATTTAGTATCCACTTGTTTTAGCCTGATATTGGGTAATTTCTTGGCTAATGTCAGGGCGCATGATTTTCTTGTTTTTAACGTGGTAGGTTTTAATGTCCCATCGGAAATTCTCTCCGCTTGTATCTCCAAATATCTTTCCACCCATTTAAAAAGAGTTATCGATGGTTGCACCTTCTGGGTGGTTGAGATCGCTATATCAACGAGCAGAGTAGCCTGGCGTGATTGCTGTTCGCTGAGGAGCCGGTTGGCCTCTGTCGCAGCATCACGTGCATGCTCTTCGTTAGTGCCAAAGCCGATAAATTTGCCAGTAATAGGGTGTCGATACTGCCAATATACCTTATTGGTTCGCTTGTCTAATTTGCAATATAAGTTGGGTACGTTTAGATTAAACTTACGAGGTCTGGCCGCCATTGAGAACCTTCCTGACTAAATTACTCACCGGTTTTGAAAATTTTTCCAAGGCTGGTGGGGGGGCTAAAATGCCAACAAATTTAGCGTCTTCATCAACCACCCACCTTTTCCCCTGTTTTAAAGGCCGTGGGTATATCTGACCAGTTGACGCATATTTGTTCAAAGTTGTTTGAGTGGGGGGATATTTCCACCCATTTGGGCCTGAAGCCCATTCATGTATTGGTATTAATTGCCCCATAGTTAACTCCACACGTTAAGCCCGCCGCATACGGGCATTAATTCAATCGTGACATGTCACACTGTTAATTTTGTTTCGTGCCAGCCAAGGGTAAGCCAGCATGTTGACTCACCCACACATGGGCACTCGGTAACCGGTAATAGATCGCCGCATTTCTTGCATGATCGCTTCTGCTGGTGGGCCAAAGTTTGCTGGTACTCAGCATGACACCGGCGAATTAGCATGCCGACAACCTCGTTGAACTCATAGGGCTCACGGCCAGGGCGCAAACCTGACAAAAGCACTTGTGCCATCTGTTCTTCTTCGGGTTCCAACTGCAACTCACGAATGACTATCCCGCCTTTCCGCTGCCGCGCCCGTTGTGCGGCTTTGCGTTCTGCATCTGTCTTAGCCATTGCCGCCCTCCGGTGCCGCTGCCTGAATAAGCGATAGGACATACTCAGCTTGCTGGTCTTCGATAACGCTGCAGTCCTTGTACATGAGAATTTTAGCGCCCGTTGATTCATCGAGCCGCCAGTCAACTACGCTTTGTACTGCTGGCGCTGGCGGGGCGGTGAAAATTGCAGTGTCGTCTTCAGGTGCGCCGTTATGCCAAACCACACCTTTTCGACCTGATACGGTGGTATAGAACACCGCAGGCTGCGTCTCCCGGTTAGCCGCCCGCGCGATGTCGATCAACTTGCGGATTGTTGCGCTGGTTCCGCCAATATCCTCCAGTTTGCAGAGCAATTCGAATTCTGCTTCCTGGCTTCCTGATGCCTCTGAATGCACCGCCGCTTCATAAATTTCCTGCATCGCTTCAGTCGTTAGTGTCTGTGTCATGCATCCTCCCTCAGTCCCAGCACAATGTTGATGCGAAATAGGCACCTCGGCACGGCGTATCGCGTGGGTGGTTCCAACTGCCGTAACCATCCTGACCGCCAATCGGGCTTACCTTGTACCAGGATTGGTAATATCGAGCGGTGCGCGCCCAAGTCTCAGCAATGTCGCTATCGATTTGGTCGTGATTTACCGCTGCCTGGATAATATCGGCTTCGGTATAGTCGCCGCGCATAACCAGAAACCGGCAATCATCTGACGTCAGATATTCAACAGCGCCATCGTTCAGGCCTTTCTTCGTTGGCTTGATTAATTCAGTCATCCTACTCATCCCCCTCGACCTTGAACCCGGCGGCGCGAACAGCATTGGCGCAATAATCAACAGCGGCATTAAAACCGTCACCGGCAAATGGCACGTTGCTAGAATCGACTTTTTTCAACCGCACCGGCGCAGCCAGCTTGGCTTCCAGCTCTGCGCGTTCTTCACGCCATGAGTCACGCATAGCTAATGTCCCTGCCTGCCATGTATCCCTGTCTCGCTCCAGCTCGGCGATGCGCTTATCCTTCGCTTCCAGCTCTGCCAGCAGGGCGGATACGTACTCTTGCGAGTAGAGCGCATCGCTATACCGTGCCTGCACATCAACGGATAGATCTGCTTTGTCACTATTTGATTTCGAAATATCAAGCTGACTATGCATCCACGCCACCGGCTTGCTCAGTTTGCTCAGCTTATTGTCCATCAGGAACGCTCCTGCAATTTAATCCCGCTGCAATCTAAAAGCTCTGCAACCTTCTCCATGCCTTCATCGAATTCACAAAACTCGATAGTTCCAGTGAATGCAGGATCTTCCCCTGCCGCGGTTAATTTCCGCATGGATTCTTCAGTCAGATAAACGTACCAGTAGCTCCAATCCTCTGGCCCGGCGCGGTCGTATTCCATTGTTGCTTCAAGCCCTTTAGCCTTCAGGGCTGCAGTAATTTTTTTTCTGGTGCTCATAATGCTTTCTCCTGGGCTTCAGCCCGCTCAAACCAAAAAACGACCGGGGCATCCTTCACCTCAACGAGGCCGAAGCGCTCAGCAGTGCGGAAATTGACGCTGTACTGCCGCGCTCTCTCCGCCTGGGCTGCTATTTGCTCCCGGAACGTCTCGAGGCTGAAGGTAGCTTTGAAGCTGAAGGTAGCTTTGAACAGGTTGCACGGTGCGCAAGCTGGGTTTAGGTTCTCTATGCAATCGCGACTTTCGTGCCAGACCTTGCCGGTAGCCTTCAGCTTGAATAAGCCTTTGGCCGCTGCCGCCATGTCTTGCTCTGATTCACGCATAACAGGTTCAACATGGTCGGCATGCCAGCCTTTATCTGGAAGAGGGCAGCCGCAGTACGCGCACCGGCCGCCGAACTTCTCCCGCAATTCAGCGCGCTGCGCCTTTGTCAGCTTAGCCATGCTGGGCCCCCACACGCTTGAACTCGATCGCCCACACCCAGGGATTAGCACCCCAGCTTTCTTCCCCGTAAATGGACTGCCATAGGCGCTGGAATGCAACTTTGGCTGTAGCAAAGTCGCCCTTTGGCGTCAGGAATGTGTCTGGATAATCCGGCAGCATTTCGCCAGCCGGTTTTACGCCTTCAGCCCTGGCATCCCCCTCACTGATGCTGTTCAGTCGCACAACGCGAACAGCGGTGATTTCCAGCAGGATGCGGGATGCCCAGCGCGGCATGTGGATTGATGGAGTCCACTTCTCCGGCGACACCTGTTTATTACAAACCGAAACCGACACGCGTCGGGTTTGCTCAGTCCATGAGTTTCGCTCACTTGCCCGATAAACAAGCGTGGAAACGTCAGTTGCGCGACTATGAACCCTGAATGCCTCCCGCACCCACAGCCGCTCTCCTACCTGGCCGAATGGGCAATGTTCGCGGTAATAGCTCTGGCTGTTGGCGTGGTCGATGCTGGACTCCAGCGGATAGCATTCGCCTACCTGTGAAGCTACGTCGATCAGGTGAAGATGCCGATCACTTACCACTTGCCGCGTCTGGGTCTTGCGGCCGTCGAGAATGACGCGCACCATGTCGCCGTTGAAGATGATAGGGCGCTCTTTCATTTGGCCTCCCGCAGCTCGTCGCCTTCGAATTTCGTCCCACAGAGAGGGCAATAACTCATCATGCAAAGGTGATCTGCCTTGGTCTGGTTGCTAGCCAGTCCTCCGCCTTTGCGCTTGCGGTAATAGCGGAATTTAAAATTCATCGCCACCGGAGAATGATCGCCACCGTTGAAGTTGTAGAGCGAGTTCTCGAACCCAGCATCTTCAATCTCACCAAGCGCATCGCCGACCTTCTCAGAAATGCGTTGCTTGAACAGAGCGGCTGTTTTTTCAAAGCAATTACAGGCCATGTTATTTATCCTCCTGAAGGCAGGAGGCGATTTGCTGGCTATTCAACTGATAGGCAATAGCCATCTGCTCTGCGTCGTTCATAGCGTCATGCAGGGAGTTATGCTTAACCATCGCGAAGCATGGCTGGTGGGTTTTAGGCAGGTAACCTTTATTGCCTTTTGTCATGGCATCGATATAGGTCCGCACATCACGCTTTCCGCCCCAGTGCCACGGACATTCGATCCCATACATGCGGTAGGCATGCTCAAGGATAGAGCCGTCGAAGTCGGTGCCACGGAAGAAGATCCGCGCATCGGGGTGTTGCTTAATCCAGTTGGACAGCAGCCCAAGAGATTGACACAGAGGTTCGCGGTCACCGACTAAAGCTTCCTGCGCCTCTTCGCCTTGCTTGCGCCAGAAACGCAGGGTTTCTTCGCTGACGGTACGGCCTTTCATCAACTGATCGAAGGTATCAACCAGGCAGTAAAATGCATTGGTCGAGTAGTCTGCCAGCTCACCCTCACGCGCTACCTTGATGATGTTTTGCTGGGTCTGGAGAACATCGTCAATATTGAAAGCAAACGCGCCGATAGAGAGCAGCACTGCAGATGGAAGAGTGTCCAACGTCTCTGTATCGATCGTGATTGTGTTGATCATCGTTAATTACTCCCCACTGATTTTCGGCAAAGCGAAGCCCTGCCAGAATTGGCAACTTTTCGCAGAGTGAAAATCGGGTTTTAAGAATGGAGGCCAGACACCCGCATAGCGCTGGCTCCCGGTTAATTACTCACACATCAGGTGGCGCACCGCGCCGGGGCTTTATACTGTGTAAAGGGATAAGGGGAACCCGAAACAGTACGCCACCTGATATGTGAAAAAAATGCGGCTGACACCAACCCAAATCAGAGCAGCCGCAAAGGCTTCACTACACACAGCAAAACTCCGCCGGATATCTGCGCTTGCTTTCGCTGCCGTGCCGCCGGCGCGGCGCATAATGTGTGGTGATGGTAGTCGAACCCACAGACGGAGAGGGAGCCCGTCTATCACCGGATACCACATCGAGATGCTCACTCATGAGTTAGGATCCTCCACCGCTCCCAGAACTAAGGGAAAGGGCGAGTGAGCATTCCGATGTGCGCCGGTTACCCGGCGACTGCCACCAAAACCATAAAGCCAACAGCCAACCAAAAATCCAGACACAAAACAGTTACTGCCAACCACCATGCGCCACGTTCACTCATGATTGCCTCGGTGCGCCCCGTAGAGCGCTTGGTTAGTTCAACCGAACGCGACGACTGTGTAACACCCATACTTAATGTCATTAGTTGACAGGGCGCTCAGGTTGTAGCGTTTAGCGCAGGTTATGTCGGTATTTGATACCGGGCGACCGATATGGAAGCGGCCATAAGACCCCGCCTTATTGGTTGCGCCAGAAACTACCTTGCCGAAGATTGTTTTTGCCATCGTGTAACCCTCTGCTGTGACCCTGGTAAGCGAATCATCCCGATCTTCGTGTGCCTCGGGCGGCTACTTCGTGGGCGTCCTGCCTGTTCGCTGTTGATGAAACCGATAATAGCCAAGAGTATTTTTTAAGGCAATAGTAAAAACCGATATTTAAAACCAAAAAGTATAAACATGTGAAAATTAAAGATATTTTTTTATAGGTTTAAGTATCAGATTTATATTTGCTTGGGTTGTTGTTTGATGGGCAGGCAGACGTGATGTTTTGACTTATGTGGAGAAATAATTAATGCTAATAAAAAATAACTGTACATATAAACAGTATTTTTTGGGTGATTTTTCCAGGGGGAGTTTATGCTAGCAATGTTAGTTAGGAGAGGCGTCGGGATTTATGAAGAAGAAACCCTGCAAGTGCAGGGTATCGATTCTTACATTCTGAAGTCACGTAAAAGTAGGATAACTACCCCTACAATGGTATCTGAATTTACCTCTATCAAAGGAACGCGATTATCATCTACCGACAAGAAACCGTGAGAGCTGCCATCTAGAAATCTATAAGCAGATAGATTTGAACCAACTTTAGCGATCACCAGATCTCCCGTGCCAGGGGTCGCGACTGTATCTACAATCACGATTGAACCAGCCGGCGCATCTGCACAGCCACTATTTCTCTTTAAGATATAAGCTCGCCAAGATGGTAATGGCTTTCCTTTTGGAGAGATAACAAAGTCATCTGTTTCTCCATCTTCATCCCAAATTGGTATCTGGATAGACCGATCAAGGCGAGCAGGTACATAATCATCATTTTGTACCATCTCCCCAACCCCATTAGCGAGCCAATCTACATTTACAGCTAAGGCATTGGCGATATCTACAAGCTTTCTCGAAGCTTTAGCTTTACCACTAGCAAGGCGCCATATGGTTGGCTGAGCGACTCCTGACGCTTCAGCTAGGGCTGCCTGCGTCATATTGTCTCGTAAAGTCATAGCCTTCTTCAGGCGTTCAGCAAGAGTCGTTTTCATAAATCCAAATCTATAGGCGAGAGTATCGCTCGTCAAACACTGCTAAGTGTTGTCTTTGGTGATACTCACTGCTATTATTTTTATTCAACGAATACCTTAAGGAGTTGCAAATGAATGAGGTCATAAAGAAGGCAATTAACATAGCAGGGAGCCAATACAAGTTAGCCGTTCTTTGCGGGGTTAAACAACCAACAGTGTGTCGTTGGTTACATGGAGGGGGGCTCGATGCAAAACATGTTCTACCAATAGTTAACTCCACAAAGGGGAAAATATCAGCACAAGAAATTTTGTTATCTCTTGAGCCTTAATCATTCGTTGATGTTAACGATTTAAAGCTTAACCAAAAACCACAGAAGCGGAGAAATCTTGTGGACAACAAAGACTTTCCTACCCAGGACGACATCAGCGACGCGATACACAAGCTGATAACTCAGTTCCCAGGCAAATACAGCGCGATGGCGAAAGAGTTGGATCCCGTAGCCGGCACTGAAAACGCACTACGTAACCGCGTCCGCCAAGTATCAGGGCAGGTGGTGCCGCTGGGTATGGCAGTAGAAATGGAGTCAATCTCAGGCCGTAGCGATATCACCGAGGCGATGTGTAAGCACGCAGGTGGCGTATTCGTGAAGCTGCCGGAAATCGAGCAGATGGGCAATGAGGAGCTGCTTTACAAATTTAACGATCTGCTGGCGTCTCTGGGCCAGTTCGCACGCTTCCATAACGAGTCAACCTCTGACGGTGTATTGGACCGCGAAGAAAGCAAACGCATGAAAGCCAAGGGGTATCGGGTTCAGTGTTTGGTGGCGGAAATCATGGTTGTTACAGAGTTGTTGTTTGGAGAGGGTGACGCCACAGATATGCGGTCTGTGGCGTCGGGCGCATTAACTAAACGTGTGGAGTAATTAACGCATGAACAGAGTAACAGAATCTCGTTTGCGTGGGCAATTTCGTTGTGTAGCTGCAAGCTGCGCTAAACCGCCGGTGCCGTTGCGTTATGTGATGAGAATACCGGGCGGCTGGTTACCTGTCACCCACAGCGCTTTGCAGGAAGTTGTGGATCGCTTTAAGTATTTGGCACTGCCAGCGCCGAGGGTTATTGCATGAGCGTAAAAGTCTCCAGCTATGTATGGGACGGCTGCGCTGCGCACGGTGTAAAGGGTACCAAGCTGCTTGTAATGCTTCGTCTGGCTGACTTCTCGAATGATGAGGGGATCTGCTATCCGGGGATTGAGAAAATCGCCCGTGAGATTGGTGCTGGCCGTAGTACGGTCACGACTGCGATCGGCGAATTAGAAAATGATGGATGGCTGACGCGCAAGGAACGCCGTAGAGGTCAGCGCAACGACAGCAATATTTACACCCTGAATGTGCCAAAGCTGAAAGCAGCGGCGTTAAGCGTCGAGTCTCACCGTCCAGTTTCTGACACGTCAGAATCTGACCATTCAAAATCTGACATGTCAGGATCTGAACGTTCAGAATCCGACCGTTCAGAAAACATGAAAAAAGGCAGTTCTCACCAGCCAGAATCTGGGGGGGATCCGTCAGTAAATTCAAAACAAGATCCATCAGTAATAAAACCTACTTGTCAGCCTGCTGCGCAGACCGACCCTGAAGTGTTGATCACTGACCAGGCCAAGGACGTTTTAAAACACCTGAACCTGGTAACCGGTTCACGCTACCAGACCTCGAAAAGCTCACTGGAGAATATTCGGGCACGACTGCATGACGGGTTTACCCCTGAACAACTCATTTTGACGGTCGATTACTTGACTGCGAAGTGGGGGAACGACCTGGCTATGTCTGATTATCTTCGGCCTTCGACCCTATTCGGCCCGTCTAAATTCCCAGGTTACCAGCAGTCCAGCAATGCCTGGGCCAAAAAAGGGCGTCCGGCCTACGTCAACGGGAAATGGCAGACCAGCACTAACCACCGAGTAACCCCGGCCACTGGCGCAATACCGCCGGGCTTCAGCAATGGCTTACCAAACACTGGAGGTGATCATGATGGCATCGTCAACTGATGTGATGGCACGCTTGCTGGCGCTCAAACCGGCACATGTGCAGCCACGTTTTACAACCGTCGAAGGGTGGAAGCAGTTTCAAGCTGAAGAGGCGCAAAAGTCAAATCAGCAGATCACGGATCGGAACCGCCAAGCTCGAATGGAAAAGGTTATTGGTCGTTCAGGCATCCAGCCGTTGCACCAGAAATGTTCCTTCAGCAATTTCGTTGTGGAATGCCCGGAACAGCAGGCTGCACTGGATGCCGCTAAGGGGTATGTGGCGTCATTTGGAAACACGCATGGCGGGTTCATTTTCTCTGGTAATACCGGTACCGGGAAAAACCACCTGGCCAGTGCGATGGCAAGGAACCTGATTGCGCGTGGCCACTCCGCGATGGTCATGACAGTAGCCGAGCTGTATGAAAACCACCGATCCACGTTCAGCAAAGACAGCCCAGTGAAAGAATCCGATTTGCTACGTGACCTATGTCGTTTGGATCTGTTGGTGCTGGACGAAGTTGGACTGCAGAAGGGAAGTGATTACGAGATCAACCTATTGACTAACATCGTTGACCGCCGCCAGCTGCAGTTGAAGCCAACGGGCATGCTGACCAACAAAACCTACGACGAAATGGTGAAGATGGTCGGTGAGCGGATCATGGATCGCCAAACTGATGGCGGTATTTGGGTGCCATTCACATGGGCCAGCATGCGCAGTCGCAAAGGGGGCAAGGTATGAAAAAGTTATCGATCCCGGTGGACGTATTCGAAAGCGACCGTATCAACAGCGGTATTCGCCGCCTGGTGCGTGCAGGCGTCCTGAAAGATAAGCCAGACAGTCAGGTATGCCGTGTCCGCAATGCCGCCGCCGGTGCCACGTGGCGCACTCTGCGTGACCTTGAATTACTGGTAGCGCAGATGTACGGAATTTACGACACGCAACCCGCTATCAGCGCTCGACTGCGTGAATTCAGCAAGCCCTACCAAGGCCTGGTCAAGGAACGCCGGGTAGAGAAAAGCGAGTCAGGAAAATATGTGTATTTCTACCGTCTGGTAGCTGTAGAGGAGCAGGCCGCATGAAGTATTCACTGATTTACGCGGATCCACCATGGACATACAACGATAAATGCGCTGATGGAAAGCGCGGTGCAGGTTTCAAATATCCAACCATGAGCGTAGCGGACATATGCCGGTTACCGGTATGGGATCTGGCTGCTGATTCTTGCCTGCTGGCAATGTGGTGGGTACCAACTCAACCCGAAGAAGCGCTGCAGGTGATGCGATCTTGGGGTTACCGCCTGATGACGATGAAGGGCTTCACCTGGCACAAAACCAATCGTGTGAAGGGAGGGAGTGCGATCGGTATGGGGTGGATGACCCGAGCCAACAGCGAAGACTGTTTGTTTGCAATCAAAGGCAAGCTGCCACCGCGCCTGGATGCATCCATTTGCCAACACGTCACCGCGCCACGCATGCAGCACAGCGCAAAACCTGAAGCGTTCCGCGAGAAGCTGGTTCAGCTGTTAGGGGATGTCCCTCGTATCGAACTATTCGCGCGTCAGCAGGCAGAAGGTTGGGATAGCTGGGGAAATCAGTGCGATCAGTCGGTGGCATTGGTTCCTGGCAAGGCAGAGGTGGTGGTATGAATTTGATGTTGCCATTCCTCCCAAGCGTTAACGGCTACTGGCGTTCGCCTAACAAGGGATCATCCAGTGGTCGCACTTTGGTCAGTGAGCGCGGCAGGGCATTTCAGGCAGAAGCTATCGCTCAGGTGATGGAACAACTGCGCCGCCGGCCGAAGCCAATCAGTGCAGACATATCCGTAGCGGTTGTGTTCTACCCGCCAACTAAAGCCCGTCGTGACCTGGATAACTTTTTCAAGGCGCTATTTGACGCCATGACACAGGCTGGTGTGTGGCTCGATGACAGCCAGATTAAGCATATCGATGCCAAGTGGGGGCCAGTCATCAAGGGCGGCAAGGTTGAACTACAGATCAGCGAGGTGGTGCCATGCGTGGGCTGATAAAAGGGTTCATTGTTCGCGAGCTGGGACAAGTAATCTTTAAGCCTGATGCTGAACTTCTGCCTATGTTTGGTGATCGGGTGCTCGTGGCCACGGTACCTACAGAGTTTCGCGATATGCCATCTGGTGCGCTGCCGGCAGTTAAGCAGCAGTTAGCCAGTGATCCGCGTTTCCGCCCATTCTTTCAACATGAGCGTGTTCTTGCTGCTGCTGGTGGCATCAACAGCCTGGAGAGTTGGCTGGGTCGCCGTAACGAATGCCAGTGGAAATGCGCCGAGGATGATTATCACGACAAGAACATGGAGACCATGCGTTATGGTGCCGGTGCTATTCGTTTGTGCTGGCACCATGCGAACTTGTACCGGGATAAGACCATGGATGAGTTATCAGCCATAGCAGATCAAAATATTGCTGACTTCGTGGTGTACCGGGCCAGAATTCACTTCATGTTTGATGAGAGCCACCAACTGACTTTACCTGAACTCTGCTGGTGGGCCTGGGTGAATGAAGTCATTGATCTGATCCCGGATGATGTCGCTGCCGCCTCGTTACGCATTAAGCCGCGCACCATCCCAACAGGGCACCGAAGAGAGGCTGACATTACCCCCGGCTTGTCGCCTACCCAGCAGATAGCGGAGATAGCTAAGAAGGCAGTGAAGACGCTTGTTATCGATCCGGCACCGCCAAAATCATTCTTCAAGTTACCAAAGCGCGAGCGGTGGGAAAGCAAAGCGTACCTTCAGTGGGTTAAGTCACAGCTATGCGTTATTCGAGGCATCCAGGCTGACGATGCGCACCACATCATTGGTTATGGACAGGGAGGGATGGGTACCAAGGCGCATGACCTTTTCACTATCCCATTATGCCGAGAAGAACACGATGCATTACACCGTGACCCGTCACGATGGGAAGCGGAACACGGTAGCCAGATCGAACTGTGGTTCAGGTTTATTGACCACTCGTTATCGATCGGTGCAATTAATTAAATTCCTAATAATTGCTTTACATAATAAAGGACTAATCCGCCAATCACGGCGGCAATTACTGACGAGATAATGGTTTTGTAATACTGCTTAAAATAGCCTCGTATTCCAATAGGCTTAGGTTCTTCAGTGAGCGTACCTGAGGAGTTACCTGAGCCATCAAAATTCTTTATGGATTTGGATTTTAACATTTGCGTAGCTACTGTTTTATTGTTTTCAAGCTTAACATTATCAGCATTATCAATCTCAAACATAGGTTTGTTGCTATTTTTTGGCATTAAAAAGATCTCGAATAAAAATTGCAATTTTGGATGGTGTTGATGGTGGGTTACTAAAGCTTTGAATGTTTCTATCTAAGTAAATATTTTTTGTCTCGGTGAACTTGATTGCTGTATCGACATCATGAAATGAACAATCATGAGCATAAAAATCACGCAGGCCGTTAACCTTTATACCAATTTTATAATTAGTTAATGAGATGTTGCTAAATTCTGGCATGTTATTGTATTTTAAGGTTTTATTCATTTTTTCGTGATTTTTATAGTTTTCGATTTTACATGTTATTAAATATTTACAAATACTTATACATGGTATTTTATACAGTTCTTTAGTGGGCGTGCGGGCTCTTTTTAATGATGTGGAGGATTAATGATGAGAGATATTCAGGCAGTATTAGAACGTTGGGGCGGCTGGGCGTCAGGTGATAACTGCGGGGTGGACTACTCACCAATCGCTGCGGGGTTTAAGGGATTATTGCCCCAAATAGGGAAATCACGGCTGTCATGCTGTGATGATGACGGACTGGTCATTGAAGGATGTATGGCTCAGTTGAAACGCCGGCGCCCTGATGAATATCAGTTGGTAGTTCTGCACTACATCTTCAACATACAGAAGCGGGCTATAGCCAGGGCATTCAAGAAGGATGAGAAGCTGATCCGGATAGGCTTACAGATGGGGGAAAATTTCATTGAAGGCTGTCTGGCGATGCTGAACATCCGGCTTGAAATGGACCCGGAAACAGAGCGTGAAAATATTTATGAAAAACCTCTAACGCGGTCCGCAAATTGTGTTTTAGTCTGATAAGAGTGGTTACGCAGTCACGTAGCTTATGAACTTTAAAAACCTCGCATTAGCGGGGTTTTTTGTTAAAATCCTCCAATAAAAATGGAGGGTGAATGTACATGTTGGAACTTCTTAGCCTATTAAATAATAATTTAAATACTTTAACGGTTAATGTAAATTCAGATAAGGACTTGGTGGATATAGTCTCTCTGATATCGCCCATGATTATAGGTCTTGCGGCATTATGGCTTTCTTACAAATCTGCGAAAGCAAGCACATCTACTGCTAAGAGTGCAGCATTGCTTCAAATGGAAATGGAGGTGGCGACCAAACTAAAGTATGAGTGGCTTAATTCCATCAGAGATTTATCATCAAAATTTTCTACATCTGTAGATCTTATATTAACTCTTAGCTATAGGCTAAACTCAATTGTAAATTTTTTGAAACATAATAATGAAGTTGGCTCAAAAACCACTGATGATAAGGGTGTTAATGAGAATAGGATTGCTGTTCACAATGCTCTTTTTGAAGAGCAAAAAAATTTAAGGTCCCTTTCTAAAAAGATAATGCTATATTTTGATGGTGGCGATTACCCTGAGATAACTAATCTAGCAAAAGAAATTGTGAAAATTTCATGCGGAGAAAATCCAGCAAATTATTTTAATGATATAACCACGAAGTTGGGTGAGTTAGAGGGGGAGTTTTATAATATTATTAACACGGAATGGAGGGCTATGATTAGTTTTCCATCCAAAGATAAATAATAGAGTTTGTGAATTGGGCGGCGGTCAGTGTGTTAGTGCACGCTGACCGCCAGGTGCTCATGTCGAAGAGTCACAAGCAACCTTTGCCCGCGCTGCTATCAACAGCAGGACGAGCCTACCAAATAAGGGCGCTTATGATATCTAGCACTAGTCTTGTCAACGCTGACACACTCGAATACATCAAAACCCTGCCTGATGACTGCATCGATCTGATAGCCACTGACCCGCCTTATTTCCGGGTGAAATCCTGCGACTGGGATAACCAATGGAAGAGCGAGGCCGAGTATTTAGCCTGGCTGGATTCATTGCTGGTGGAGTTCTGGCGGGTGCTTAAGCCTAACGGTAGTCTTTATATGTTCTGCGGCAGCCGGTTAGCACCAGATACTGAGTTGTTGGTGCGTCAGCGGTTCGACGTGCTTAGCCATATCGTATGGGCTAAGCCATCAGGCCCGTGGCGGCGCCAGAATAAAGAGAGCCTACGCACTTATTTCCCGGCAACAGAGCGGATCATATTCGCTGGCCATTATGCAGGACCGCTGCAACCGAAAGTTGATGGATATGCGGCCAAATGCATTGAGCTGAAGCAAAACGTCTTCAAACCGCTGATCGATTATTTCCAGTCAGCGCGGCAATCACTCGGCGTTACTTCAAAACAGATTCATTCGGCAACAGGCCGACAGATGGCAAGCCATTGGTTTAGTGAAAGCCAATGGCAACTCCCCAGTGAAGAGCAATATCACAAGCTTCAGGTGTTGTTTGACCGTATAGCCAAAGAGAAGCATCAGGCTGGTGGATTAAGCCGACCCCACCATGACCTGGTAAAGGAATACCGGACGCTGAGCCGTGAATATCTGGATCTATGCCAGGAGTACAAATCATTGCGCCGCGTCTTCTCCGTTTCGGCGGCTGTTCCCTATACGGACGTTTGGCACTACCCGCCAGTGGCGTTCTATCCCGGTAAGCATCCATGTGAAAAGCCTGCAGAAATGATGGAGCACATCATTAACGCCAGCAGCCGCCCCGGTGACGTGGTGGCTGACTTTTTCATGGGTTCTGGATCAACGATAAAGGCTGCTATCAAGCTGGGCCGTATCGCGCTGGGTGTAGAGCTCGAGCAGGGCCGGTTTGAACAAACACAATCAGAGATCTACCCGGAAGAGTAAATAACGCCCTGGCCTAATCGCTGGGGTTTTTCGTATTTAGCCTCCTTGCCAAAACAGTCAACCACAACGCAAACACATCCTGTCTCTGAGTGACTACGGCGGGAGGCTAAACCATTTCTATCACCCGGAACCGGGACAGAACCCCGGAAGGGGGAGGTATGAGAATCATGCCGGAGAAAATCACAACATTCATTTCTTACTGCACCTCTGCAACGCTGGTGTGTGGAGGCAGCATTTTGCAATGGCTACATGACCTCGACTGGAATCAGGTTGCAGTGGTTGGCGGATTCGTGATCGGCGCTATCACTGCAGTGATGAACTTCTATTTCAAACATCGCCAGACGAAAGCCTATGAGAAAGCACTTAAGGCTGGGTATGTCACGCCACCACCGGCTGAGGATGCGTAATGGCTTCAATAAAGAGCAAACTTAGCGCGGCGATGTTGGCACTGATTGCTGCTGGTGCATCAGCCCCGGTGATGATGGCGCAGTTCCAGAGTGAGAAAGAAGGGCAGCGGCAGACGGCCTATCAGGATGCTGGTGGTATCTGGACTATCTGCGGTGGCGTGACCACAGTTGACGGTCAGAAGGTGATTAAAGGCATGCGCTTGACTGCTGATCAATGCATGCGAATTGATGCAGCCGAGCAGAAAAAGGCCCTAGCCTGGGTAGACCGCAACGTCAAGGTGACACTGACTGAGCCTCAGAAAGTCGGTATTGCCTCATTCTGTCCGTGGAACATTGGCCCCAGCAAATGTTTCACTTCAACGTTCTACAAAAAACTGAATGCCGGTGATCGCCCTGGTGCATGCCGAGAGATCCGCCGCTGGATATTTGACGGTGGACGGGATTGCCGCATTCGTTCCAATAACTGTTTCGGCCAGGTGGCACGACGTGACCAAGAGGCAGAGCTCGCATGCTGGGGGTTGGATAAATGAGATACCTGCCATCTACAGCGTGTTTTATCGCTGCCGGGTTTATCGCTACCAGCGGCCATGATGGTTGGGGCTGGTTCCTGTTTGTCGGAGTGATCTTACTATGAACCGGGTTGCCGCAATCATTGCTGTAGTGCTTCTGACAATCTTCATCACATTGGCTTGGCTGGCGTTCTATTTCCACGGTAAAGCGGTAAAGGCTGGTGACCAGGTTAACCAGCAGGAAAAGACGCTGGCGCAGCAGTCAGGACTAATCTCAACCCTGCAAGAACAAGACCGGAAGAACAGAGCCTTAGCAGCAGAACAACAGCAAAGAGAGCAGCAACTGCGCCAGCAGGGTGAACGCTACCAGAGGGCATTACGTGAAGCACTTAAAAACGACAAATGTGGGAATAGTCCTATGCCTGCCGCTGTTATTGACCTCCTGCAGCAAAACGCTGCCACCGGCACCACAACAGATCGTGATGTTACCCCCTGAGTCCGTATTCACGCCATGTGAGCAACCTGCGCTACAGGGTGACACCTGGAGTGATGCTGTCAGCTATACGCTGTCGCTTCAGACCTCTCTACAGATTTGCGCTGGGCAGGTAATCACTTTGAACCAATGGCGGGCATCCGTCGGGAGAAAACAATGAGCGAAGCTAAACCGCAAGATGGCAGCACCGTAAAGGGATATCGCGAGCTGTCATTTGGAGAGATTGGCAAGATGAACCAATTCAAAGACATCAGCCGTCAGTTCATCAAGCTTTTACGTGAGCATGCTGGTGATGTACATGGCGATTGGGAAGCAACAGATTGGGCGCGGCATGCTGAGATAGACATGAAGCGTGCCTGTATGGCTGCCTGCCGTTCTGTGGCTCAGCCTGATGCTGATTGCTAAATCTCATATGCATTACAGGTGGCATTCACAGAGTGCCATCGATAATGCGCTATAATAGCCAAACATTTTGGTTGAGGAAAACGTATGGCTGAATACTTACTTTTTGGTGGTGGCTGGAATGGTCAAAAAACTATAGTCCCTGGTGAGCCGTTGAAAACGGTTTACGAAAGGCCTCGTGATAAAATGAAGCCAGCCATACAGCCTAGAGAATTTGCCCCACGTGCTATCGATGAAATCTTGAACTTTCAAGTTCATCATTATGTAAACGGCCAGCAAACGATTTTACTGGGAATATCCGATGGCGTGATGCCTGAAGACATAGATATTCAGCGAGCGATTGCCTTGGAAAGACCAATTCCTATAGCTGGGGTATAATCCTCCCAAACAGGAGGATCCCCATGACCAAATCATTCAACCTTGCCAACCTCTCCAAAGAGGACATGGATAAGACCAACGTAGACCTTGCCGCATCAGGCGTAGCGTACAAAGAGCGAATGAACCAGCCAGTGATAGCTGACCAGGTGGAGCGAGAGCAGCCTGAGCATTTGCGTGAATACTTCCGTGAGCGTGTGGCGCATTACCGAGAGGTGAGCAAGAGGCTACCTAACGGCTCCGCGCCGGTTTATCTGCAAATGGCAGAGGGCAACGGCAAGAAGTAACAGAACATCGATAACGACCCGCTTCGGCGGGTTTTTTTATGCCCGTAAACTGGAGGCTTTAAATGTCAGAAACGAAAGAGATCACCCAGGCGCAGAGCATCCGCCTAAAGCTTTTAAGCCTTGTAGGGTATGACACAGCCGCGGCAGCAGAAGCCATTAAGTTTGTGGATGACGACCCGGTAAAAGCAGAGTTGTTTGATATGCAATTCAACCGATTCAGTATGGATTACAACGATGTGATTTCGCGTACTGCAAAAGCGGTTCAAGAAAGCAAAGAAGCACTGATGCTTTTCGAGGTGCCAGCAGTATAAGCATCGCAACAGCCATTCAGTGAGTGGCTGATTCAATGCCACAACCAAGCCATCAACCTGCATTAGCGGGCTGGTGGCTTTTTTAATACCACTACCACCAAGAGAAACCACCATGTACACACTGAAAATTGTCACTGCAAACCGAAACGAAATCATCTATGCCGTTGACTCCATCGAATGGAAGCGGGTAGAGAAAACAATTTATGGCGATACCAGTACCGGTAATCCATTAAAGCTTACCCTCCTATCTGGTGATACTGCCTATCTGGTAAACAGCGATAACCGCACAGTGGCCACTTACACCAACCCAACCGAGAAGTAAGGTAGTACCATGCAGGTGATCATTGACGGTGTCCCATATGAGCCTGCTAACCAGCGGGCTTTTTCACGTATTGGAATAGCCATATCGACGCATCAACGTCCAGAAGTGCTGGCCAGGGCAATCGCTCAGCATATGAAACATTTGCCGCTTGGCTCGCTGGTGGTTGTTGTAGACGATGGCTCTGCCCCGGCGGCAGTTGTGCCTGATGGAATTAAACTTGTCAGGCATGATAAATCACTTGGTATTGTTGCAGCGAAAAATGCCAGCCTTGAGGCTCTAATGTCCGCCGGTTGCGAGCATTTGTTCTTGTGGGACGATGACGCATGGCCTATTGCTGACGGTTGGCATCTTCCATATATCGCATCGCCAGAGCCGCACTTGGCTTACCAGTTTCTTGACCTTGCTGGCCCGAGAAAGCTTCAGGATCTAGCGATGCTGCATTCTGATGATGAGCACGTTGCCTATACCGGACAGCGTGGCGTCATGCTGTACTACCACCGTAGCGCAATAGAAAAAGTTGGTGGCTTTGATCCGGTTTATGGTCGTGGAATGTACGAGCATAGCGATCTGGCTCTTCGCATTCACAACGCCGGGTTAACAACGTGGGCCTATGCCGACGTTATTGGTTCGGCCTCGCTTATTCATTCGCTTGACGAGCATGAAGCTGTAGAGCGTTCAGTACCAAAACCTGACCGTTTAGCGCTAGTGGATCGCAACGTGAAGATCCACAACGGTCGCCGTGATACGGGCTATACCGGTTACGTTGAATACAGGAAGCAGCGAGATGTGGTAATCACAACGTTGCTTACCAGCCAGCCTGACCCGCAACGCGGTAGCAGAATGCAGCCTGATCCTGCGGTGTTGACCTCTTGGGCTAAATCAATCCTGGGCGCTGATGCCGTAGTGCTGGCCGATCAGCTAA
Organism: Serratia sp. GW822-FHT06E05; assembly: GCF_058799445.1. Taxonomy (NCBI): domain Bacteria; kingdom Pseudomonadati; phylum Pseudomonadota; class Gammaproteobacteria; order Enterobacterales; family Yersiniaceae; genus Serratia; species Serratia sp. GW822-FHT06E05. The sequence continues at coordinate 44,444 of NZ_JBXALM010000002.1, read as the reverse complement.
CCTCCGCTCCTGATGCTGCTCAACTGGTTACCGTTTCGGATGTTGCAATGAACGTCTATTTCCGGCGCTGGTTGCATATCTGGCAGCACCTACGAGATCACCCTGAATACCGATTTGTCTGGTGCACTGATGGAACAGATGTCGAAATGCTGCGGGCGCCGTGGGCTGAAATGGAAGCCGGCAATGTCTATGTTGGCTCGGAGCCAAAGACCTATGCGGACACGTGGGCGAGCAATAAGCACCCTGAGCGCCTCTATCAAGATTTCCTGGTTCGGCATCGCAATGATGTGATGCTGAATGCTGGGTTGCTAGGCGGTCAGCGTGAAGACGTCATGGCGTTTGCACACGCCATTGTCCGCTTGTTCTATCGAATAGAAAGCTACCGGTTCTGGAAGATGGAGAAGGCATCTGCCGCGATTGGCGACATGATAGCGTTTGGTATCGTGGCTAAGTCATTCGGAGATCGCATCGTTACTGGCCCGTTGGTACACACCGTTTTCCGCACCGAGGGGACTGGTAAGGAGTATGCATGGTGGCAGCACAAATAAAGTTTGTTGTGGTAGGGCATCACTCTCGACAGGAACAGGCGTTAGCGTTGGCAACATTGCTGCAGGCACACCTGCTCATCGATGATGGTGACCATGGTGCCAACTGGAACCACCGTCGTGCGCTTGATTGGGCTGCCGTTCAGTCATGCCGCGTCGTCGTTCTGGAAGATGACGCGCTACCAGTGGCCAACTTCATACCCCAGGTTGAAGGCTGGTTATCGCGCCACCCTAATACGCTGGTTAGCTTTTATTTGGGTACCGGTCGCCCTCCGCAGTATCAGTTGCAGATTGCCGAACGGTTAATCTTGGCCGACAAGGCACGTGCAGACAGCATCACGCTTCCTCGCTTGATACATGGCGTTTGCTACAGCATTCCGCCACAGCATATTGAACGTGTGCTGACTCTTTGGGATACCCGCAAGCCAGCCGATTATGCAGTGGGTGATGCATATGGTGGCACTGTAGTTTACCCATGTTACTCACTCGTTGACCATGCTGATGTGACACCGGTTGAGCGCCACCCCGATAACACACCACGCACAGAACGCCGCCGGGCGTGGAGACTGGATGCCACAAAGAATACCGAGAGCATGCCGTAAACACGGATGCGCAAAAACAACCACAGACCGCTCTGGTTATTGCGATGGTCACCTTAATGAAGGGTGGCAGCAGCATCAGAACGGATTGAGCAGGCATCAACGCGGTTATGGTAGCGACTGGGATGTGAGGCGAGCCCGCATACTCAAGCGCGACAAGCATCTCTGCCAGGAATGTAAACGCAACGGCCGAGTGACCGATGCAAAGACCGTTGACCATATCAAACCAAAGGCACATGGGGGTACCGATGACGATTCGAATCTTGAAGCCCTGTGCTGGCCGTGTCACAAGAGAAAAACCGCGCGCGAACGCCTCAAATGATAGTCATTCTCTGGAAATTGATTACATTTGCAATTATTTGGATTGCAATGAGAAGTTTTATCATTTAGTGGGGAGGGCGGGTCAAAAGTTCAGGGCTTTAGGCCTATAGGACCGCCGCCTAAGTTTTTTTCACACACCCGCAGGTTACAAATCTTTTTTAGGGGTCCCCCGAGGATCGATTAATAGGAGTTTTCAATTATGTCCGGACCGCCGAAAACCCCGACAGCTCTGCGTTTGGTGAAGGGTAACCCATCCAAACGGGCTATCAACAAAGCCGAGCCAAAACCCCCTTCTGGGGTCCCCCCAATTCCAAAGCATTTTAATAAGCAGGAGAAATACTGGTTCAAGCGGATCGGGGAAGAGTTGGACTGTTCCAACGTGATCACAAAACTCGATGGCATGGCGCTGGAACTTCTCATCGGCGCATATGTTGAATGGCGTAAACACCGGGACGTAATTGATCAGGTTGGCGAGACGTACAACGTGACGAACATGCAGGGAGAAACTTTGGTAAAAGCTCACCCGCAGGTTGCGATGATGTCCGATGCCTGGAAACGCCTGCGGGCAATGATGTCTGAATTCGGTATGACTCCAGCCGCTCGCAGCAAAGTCAGCAGCGAAGGAAAAGGGGAAACCGATCCACTCGAAGAATTTTTGAAAAAGCGCAAATGATGAATGGCAACCGTTTCGGAAGGTATTCAGTACGCAGAGAGCGTGCTGGCTGGCGAGATTGTTGCTGGCGAACTGGTACACCTTGCGTGCCGGCGATTCCTTAACGATTTAGAGCATGGGCCGGAGCGCGGCGTCTACTTCAACGAGGATCGCGCCCAGCACATTCTCGACTTTTATGATTTTGTTCCCCACGTCAAGGGCGCACTGGCCGGCAAGCCGATAAAGCTGATGGCATGGCACGTCTTTATTCTGATTAACCTGTTTGGCTTCGTGATCCCGCTCATCGACGAGATGACCGGCGAACAGATGCTTGACGACGACGGTGACACCATTCTGGTGCGCCGTTTCCGCACCGCGTATGACGAGGTGGCGCGTAAAAATGCCAAGTCTACGCTGTCCTCGGGCATCGGCCTGTACATGACCGGTGCGGACGGCGAGGGCGGCGCGGAGGTTTATTCGGCGGCCACGACCCGAGACCAGGCGCGTATCGTTTTTGACGATGCTAAAAACATGATCAAGAAAGCGCCCCGTTCGCTGGGCCGCCTGTTTGGTCACGTTAAACTCAACATTCATCAGGAGCGCTCGGCTTCCAAGTTCGAGCCGCTTTCGAGCGACGCGAACAATCTCGACGGTTTGAACATCCACTGCGGCATTGTCGATGAGCTTCACGCTCACCGCACGCGTGACGTATGGGATGTATTGGAAACGGCGACGGGCGCCCGCCTGCAATCACTGCTTTTCGCCATTACCACGGCAGGATCGAATAAAGACGGCATCTGTTTTGAGCAGCGCGATTACGCCATCAAGGTGCTGCGCGGCGTGGTAGAGGACGATACCTATTTCGCAATGATTTATACCCTCGACGAAGGGGACGACCCCTTTGATGAAAGGAATTGGCCTAAGGCGAATCCGGGGCTGGGGATTTGCAAGCGCTGGGACGACATGCGCCGTTTGGCAAAAAAAGCCAAAGAGCAGATTGCCGCACGTCCTAACTTCTTTACCAAACATCTCAATATCTGGGTCACGGCCGAAAGCGCATGGATGGACATGGAGCGCTGGGCGAAGTGCGCAGGGCTGCCGACGGACGAACAACTGGCTAAATGGCCGATGTGGCTAGGCATCGACCTGTCGAACAAAATCGATATATGCGCCGCGGCAAAAACGTGGCTATCGCCGGAGGGACACACGTATTCCAAATATAAATTCTGGATCCCGGAGGGGCGGCTTGAAACGGCCCCGAACCATATCGCCGAACTTTACAGGAAATGGTCGGCGGAAGGCCACCTGGAGTTGACCGACGGTGACGTTATCGACCACGGCTATATCAAGGCCGAGATCGAAGCCTGGGTGAAAGGGGAGAGCCTGCGGGAAATCGCCTTCGACCCGTGGAGCGCCACGCAGTTCAGCCTGGCGCTGGCCGACGAGGGGCTGCCGCTGGTAGAGGTGGCACAGACGGTAAAAAACCTGTCCGAGTCAATGAAGACGGTGCAGGCGGATATCTACGGCAGCAAGTTCCATCACGACGGCAACCCCGTAATGACGTGGATGATGTCCAACGTGACCGTCAAGCCCGACAAAAATGACAACGTCTTTCCGAACAAGTCCACGCCGGAAAACAAAATTGATGGACCGGTGGCACTCTTTACTGCGAAAAGCCGCCTGATCGTCAATGGAGGTGATAAGCCGGACAACAGCGCGTTCTTCTACGATCCGATAATGATAGGTGTCTGATGAAATCCAAAAAACAACCGGGGCGCGTAAAAAGTGCCCTTTTAAATTGGCTCGGTGTACCTATCAGTTTGACCACCGGCACGTTTTGGCAGGAGTGGATGGGTACCAGCAGCAGCGGTAAAACGGTGACCGTCGATAAGGCGATCATGCTGTCTGCCGTCTGGGCCTGCGCACGGCTGCTAAGTGAGTCGGTATCAACGTTGCCGCTGAAAGTCTATAAGCGGGAAAAAGACGGTTCGCGTGCACTGGCGACCGATCACCCGGCCTATAAAGTGCTCTGTAAACAGCCTAATGGAGAAATGACGCCGTCCAGATTCATGTTGATGCTGGTGGCCAGCATCTGCATGCGGGGCAATGCCTTCATCGAAAAGCTGATGATCGGGCAAAAGGTTGTTGGCTTAAACCCGCTTCTTCCTCAAAACATGGTCGTTAAGCGCCTCGATAACGGGCAACTGCAGTACACATATACCGATAAAAACGGGCAGCGCGATATCCCCGTGAAAAACATGATGCACATCCGCGGATTCGGACTCGACGGCGTCTGCGGCATGATGCCGATGATGGTCGGGAGGGATATTATAGGTTCAGCCATGGCGGTTGAGGAATCAGCTGCGAAAATCTTTGAAAACGGCATACAGAACTCAGGATTTATCAGTGCTAAGACCGATATAAACGATGAACAAAGAGCGCGCTTAAAGCAAAACCTGAGTACGTTTGTGGGTTCAAAGAATGCCGGTAAGGTCATGGTGCTTGAAGGCGACATGACCTATCAGGGTATAACGATGAACCCCGAGGCGGCGCAGATGCTCGAGAGCCGTTCCTTCAGTATTGAAGAAATTTGCCGCTGGTTCCGGATCCCGCCGTTTATGGTCGGGCATATGACCAAGCAAAGCAGCTGGGCATCCAGCGTCGAAGGCATGAACCTTTTATTCCTGACTAACACGCTGCGCCCGCTATTGGTCAATATCGAGCAGGAGATAGGACGCTGCCTGCTCGGAAACGATGATGATTATTTTGCCGAATTCTCGGTGGAAGGTTTACTTCGCGCTGACAGCGCTGGGCGTGCGGCATATTACACCACGGCCTTGCAGAATGGCTGGATGAGCCGCAACGACGTTCGTAGGCTGGAAAATCTGCCTCCGATCCCGGGCGGCGATATTTATACTGTGCAACTTAACCTCACCGCGCTCGAGGATTTACGCCAAAACAACCAGGCAGCCAGAGCGAACGCACTACTCGAGCTTCATAACCAACTGTTCCCCGATATTTCTTTCGAACATTCCCCGCTTAAAAAGGCGGTTTAGGAGCCAACTCATGTCATTAAAGAATCTTCCGGCAGCGCCGGAGGGGCGCCCGTGCGCGAAAGTCACCAGTGAGCTATCACCGGCCGCTTTAGATCGCTGGGACGGTGGCATTAAGGCTGCCAACAGCAGTGACAACACAATATCAATCTTTGATGTGATCGGCTCTGATTACTGGGGGGAGGGGGTTACCGCCAACCGAATCGCTGGTGCTCTTCGTTCGATGAACGGGGAAGACGTCACGGTGAGCATCAACTCGCCGGGCGGCGACATGTTCGAAGGACTGGCCATTTACAACCAGCTGCGTGAATACAGCGGCAAAGTCACGGTAAAAGTGCTGGGCATCGCCGCTTCTGCCGCGTCGATTATCGCAATGGCTGGTGATGAGGTGCAAATCGGGCGCGGCGCGTTCTTGATGATCCACAACTGTTGGGTTTACGCGGTAGGAAACCGGCACGATCTCGCACGGGCAGCCCAAGATATGGAGCCATTCGACCGGGCAATGCAGGATATCTATTCCGCACGCAGCGGGCTTGATGCGGCAATAGTGTCAGGAATGATGGACAACGAAACGTATATCGGCGGCAATGATGCGGTCGAAAAAGGTTTTGCTGATCGACTTCTTTCTGCAGATGAAATTTCCGATGGTGACGAAAGCCCGGCAGCCGCGCTGCGAAAGCTTGACGCATTGTTAGCGAAAGCCAATACCCCGCGCTCTGAGCGAAGAAAACTTCTCAAATCTTTATCTGCCAGTACGCCGGGCGCTACTGACAATCAACAAGGTAAGCCGAGCGCTACCGATGCACCAAACCCTGAAAACATCAAACAACTTGAAGACGCGCTGGCCGCGTTTGGCAAATAAGGAAACATCATGTCCGAAGTAAACGAAATCCTGAAAAAAGTAACGGCGAGCATTGCAGAAGCTAATGACAAATTCAGTGCGAAAGCAGAGGAAGCTTTGACCGAAGCCCGCAAGTCTGGCTCGCTTTCTACTGAAACAAAGGCAGCAGTTGACCAGATGGCCTCAGAGTTCAACGCCCTGCGCGAAGCTGAGAAAACCCTGAAAGCTGCCCTGGGAGACTTGGAACAACATGTAGCGCAGATGCCACTCAACACTGCTGCTAAAGTTACAGAGACCGTGGGTAAAGTGGTAATTAGCTCCGAAGCGTTGAAGAGCTTCGCGGCGAGTGTAGAAGGTGGCAAGCGTGTAAATATCCCTGTTAATGCCGCTTTATTGTCCCCGGATGTCGCCGACGGCGTGGTTGAACCGCAGCGCCTGCCAGGTATTGATACTGCGCCGAAACAGCGCTTGTTCATCCGCGATCTGATTGCCCCCGGTCGCACCGGCGCACCAGCGATTTTCTGGGTGCAGCAAACTGGTTTCACCAATGCGGCGAAGGTTGTTGCGGAAGGGACGGCCAAGCCATACAGCGGTATTGAGTTTGCCACTAAAATTACGGCAGTCACCACTATTGCTCACATGTTCAAAGCATCGAAACAGATCCTAGATGACTTCTCTCAACTTCAATCGACGATTGATGCAGAGATGCGTTACGGCCTGAAATATGTTGAAGAACAAGAGATTCTCTTCGGTGACGGTACCGGTGTACATCTTCACGGTATCGTCCCGCAGGCAACTGCATTCGATCCGGCATTTACGGTTGAACAGCAAAGCGGAATCGATGATCTGCGTCTGGCAATGTTGCAGGCCCAACTAGCTCGCTTCCCTGCGTCCGGGCATGTCCTGCACTTCATCGACTGGGCGAAAATCGAACTGACCAAAGATACACTGGGCCGCTACATTTTGGCTAACCCATCAGCCCTGATCGGTCCGACGCTGTGGGGCTTGCCAGTAGTGGCCACTGAAGAAGCTGCATTCCAAGGTAAATTCCTGACTGGTGCTTTCAATGCCGCTGCTCAGCTCTTCGATCGTGAAGACGCCAACGTCGTTATCAGTACAGAAAACGCCGACGACTTCGAAAAGAATATGATTTCGATTCGTTGCGAAGAACGTTTGGCACTGGCGGTTAAACGTCCGGAAGCCTTCATCTACGGCTCATTCACTGCGCCTGGTTCCGGCAGCTAAGCCAGCATCCGAAGGCGGCCTTAGGGCCGCTTTTACATTTTTAAAAGGTTGGGCGAAAGATGGCAGATCCCGCCGACGTTATTGATCTCGATACAGTAAAAAATCATTGTCGGGTTGAACATGATTTCAACCTGGATGACCCGTTATTCCAAATTTATATCGGTGCAGCGAAGCGCTACGTTGAGACGTGGACGCGCCGGACGCTTTACTTATTGAATACAGATCAGGGTTACGAAACAGACGAAAACAGACTATTGCTTGATGACGATGTTCGGGCCGCGATGCTCTTACTTATTGGTACTTGGTATGCAAACAGAGAGTCGGTGGTCGTTGGTCAGTCCGCTATAACACTCCCTTTAGCGGTAGAGTCTCTGCTTCAACCTTATCGCATTTATGGGATTTAAAAATGGCCTGTGAAGGATGCCGGCGCCGCCGGGAATGGTTAAAAAACTGGTTGAGGATAGCCCATGAACGAGCAACAGGTAAGCGCACTGATAGCAGCGCTGCAGGCGGAGACGCAGGCAAAGCAGGAACAGACAACAGCACTAACCCGCCTGGCTGAGTCAAACGAATCGTTGGTCGCTGTTCTGGCTGATGCATTTAGCAGTGAAGAAGACCATATCGTAACGACGACCATTGACGACCAGCGCCCTCAGTATCTGAGTACCAGGGGGTAACCATGCAGGCAGGAAAACTGCGCCATCGGATTACCCTGCAGAAACCCGTTAAGGTGCAAGACAATGCCTCTGGTGAAATGATAGACACTTGGCAGGATGTGTCTAATCTCTGGGCTGAGGTATCCCCGCTCTCTGCCCGTGAGTTTGTCGCTGCGCAGGCTATGCAGAATGCAGTTACCACCAGGATTAAAATCAGGTACCGCCACGATATTTCAGCAAAGTATCGCATTCAGTTTCGCGGAAATATTTTCAATATCGAAGGGGTTTTACCAGATCCTGATAGTGGACTGGAGTATCTGACCCTTCCATGCTCAGAGGGGGCAAACGATGGCTGATGGCGTTGAATACACCCTCACTGGCGTTGATGAGTTGATGGGTAAACTTGCCTCTATCAGCGATGACATGAAGCGCAAAGGAGGGCGTGCGGCCTTGAGAAAGGCTGCCAACGTTATCGCCAACAGGGCAAAGGCAAATGCTCAGCGACTGGATGATCCAGAAACAGGACGCAGCATTGCAGATAATATCGCAGTGCGTTGGAATGGCCGCGAGTTTAAGCGCAATGGAAACCTGGCCTTTCGCATTGGCGTTCTGCATGGGGCAGTGCTTAAAAAGCATCCGGATAAAGCCAAGAATGCACCAACGCCGCATTGGCGCCTACTGGAGTTCGGTACGGAAAACATGCGGGCTCAGCCATTCATGCGGCCGGCAGCTGAAAATAGCGCGGCTGAGGCGTCCAATACCTTCGTTGAGGAATACGGAAAAGCCATCGATCGGGCGATAGCTAGAGCGGCTAAGAAAGGGAGCAGAGCATGATCGCACCAATTTTTAAAGTTTGTGCTGCCAGCCCGGCAGTGACGGCGCTGATCGGTTCAAATCCTGTGCGGTTATATCCCTTTGGCCTGCAGGATGATGTAGTGGCTTATCCCTATGTTGTTTGGCAGAACATCAGCGGAGAGCCAGAAAACTATCTGGACAGGCGCCCGGACGCCGACAGCTACACGCTGCAGGTGGATGTGTATGCAGATATGGTCACATCTGCCACTGCGGTGGCTACAGCGCTACGTGATGCCATAGAGCCACACGCCTACATCACCCGGTGGGGCGGCCAAAGTCGTGACCCAGAAACAAAGCGTTACCGCTATTCATTCGACGTTGATTGGATAGTGCTTCGCTAACCCTCCCAACTTTTCAACATACCGGCCTTGCGCCGGTTTTTTTATGACCGGAGATCACCATGTCTGTACTGACACAAGGCACGCAGTTGTTTGTCCTCGCTAATGGCGTTGTAAGCGAGGTTGAATGTATTACCAACTTTACCCCAGGCGGAAACCCGGCAGATCAGATTGAAGACACCTGTCTATCTGAGCGTAAATCGAAGACCTACAAAAAAGGCCTGCAGACACCTGGCCAGTCGTCAGTAACTCTTAACGCGGATCCAGCAAACGCCAGCCACTTGATGCTGCACAACCTGGCAGAGACTGACGATGAAACACCATTGACCTGGGCTTTAGGCTGGTCTGATGGTGAGTCGTCACCGACCGCCGCCGCGCCTGGCGCACCTGGTGCAGTCGATGGGTTGTTATTGCCGGATGATCGCACCTGGTATGTTTTCCAGGGTTATGTGTCCGATTTTCCTTTCGACTTCCAACAAAACACAGTGGTCAGCACTGCCGCAACAATCCAGCGTTCTGGCCCTTCGATTTGGGTGCCAAAGGTTCAGGCTGGTAGCTGATCAATTTACCCGTCGGGGCTGCGGCCCCGCGTTAACTTCTTCCTGATGGTAGCGATATGAAATTAACTTTGGATTCATTGAAAGAACGCGGCGCCTTCACTGGTCGCCCGGTTGAAAAGGAAATCACCTGGAAGCAGGGCGAGGACGAAATTACCGCTACCGTGTTTGTGCGCCCTCTGGGGTACTACACAGCGCGTTCAGATATTCTCGCGGTTGGTGGGAAAATTGATGGGGTGGCCGGTCGGATCGCAGCATCCATTTGCGATGAAAATGGGCAACCAGTCTTTACCCCAGCAGATATTACCGGTGAGGCGGATCCTGAGCGTGGTGCTCTAGATGGTAATTTAACGGTGGCATTGCTGGTGGCCATCCAAGAAGTAAATAATCTGGGAAAGACGGAGCCATCAGCGCAGATGACGAAGCCTGGTGCGAATTAGTCCTTAACGGCATCGGCGGCAGGACGGTTGCTGAGGCTCAGGAGCGTCTGAGTCTTTCAGAGTTTCGCCTGTGGATGAAGTACCGTAATAAGTACGGCAGTCTAAACCCCATGATGAGGACTGAGTGGGGCGCCGCGCTGGTGGCCAGCATGATTGCGAACGTGAACAAAAAAGAACACGCATCTTCTTTTCATATTACAGATTTTGCACCGCACATTAAGTCAGAAGAAAAAACTATCAGTCTTGATGAGGCGATGAAGGAGTGGGCGTAGTGTGTTGGTGATTTTACAGCTTACAATATGCAATCGATTTGCTAACATTTGATCACCATTTATACGACTGGGTTGGCATGTGAATAAAATAATTGCGTTAATTATAATTGGTGTTTCTCTTGCAGGATGTAAGCCAAGTGAGAAAAAAGCCCTGGAGTTATCAGAAAAAGAAATAACTATCAACTTAAAAGATCCGGATAGCGCAAAGTTTAGGTTTGTGCGTTTGGCTAAATTAGAAGATGCAAAAGATAAATCAACGAATTCAATCGTTTGTGGACAAATAAATTCAAAAAATGGATTTGGTGCTTACACCGGATTTACCAGATTCATTGTTGCTTTGAATATGACTCCAAAAGGATATTTTTCTAGCTCTGTAACTTACAAAGTTGCACTAAGTAAAATATTTGAATCTGAAACTGAATCGGAATATTTTGATTATACAAGGCTATGTGGCGAAGATAAATAAAACACAAGGCTTAAATCACAAACCTCGCTCAGGCGGGGTTTTTTATTGCCCGGAGTATATATGGCCAGTAAGTCACTTGGAACACTAACTATTGATCTTATAGCCAAAACAGGCGGTTTTATTTCAGGAATGGATAAGGCTGAAAGAGCTTCTGAAAAATGGAGGAAGCAGGTTCAAAAGGATGTAGCTGACTCAAGCAAAGCATTAGCAGGGATGGCAAGTGCTGCAGCTGCCGCAGCCACCGCTGTAGGAGTTGCAGGTTATCAGTTATTAAAATCAACCTCAGAACAAGTAGCATCAACTGATAAGTGGGCAAAGTCTTTAAACATGTCAACTCAGGAGTTGTTGGCGTGGCAGTTTGCAGCTGAAAAAGCTAGTTTGTCAGGTGATAACATGGCAGACATTTTTAAAGACTTAGGTGATAAAATAGGTGATGCGGTACTTAATAAATCAGGTGAAGCAGTTGATGCACTAAATGCGCTAGGATTATCAGCAGAAAAATTATCAAAGGTTTCCCCAGATAAGCAAATGCTGGCTATTGGTGATGCATTAGGTAAAATAGGATCAAATTCCGCTAAAATAAATATACTTGAGGGTATAGGAAATGATCTTTCTAAACTAATTCCGTTGTTTGATAATAATAATGAGAAACTCAAGCAATTTATTCAGTTGGCAAAAGATTATGGCGTAGCACCTGACCCTTCATCCATAGATGATTTGATAAAAGTAAATGATCTATTTCAAGACATGGAAGCCCAAGTTAAAGGGTTGAAAATTGAAATAGCAGCAGGACTTGCAAAGGTTGATTTATCACCTCTTCAGTCATCCCTTGATAAACTTCAGGCCGTATTAACAGATCCGCAAGTATTACAAGGAATTGTATCTCTTGTCGGCGAGGTTGCTGAACTGGCAGGATGGATGATAAAAGCTGCCGCGGCAGCTGGAGACCTTGCTGTAAAAACCACTACTAAGCATCAAGGATTGTTTGGCAGATTTAGTGACGAAAACATTCCTGCCATGCAGGAAAGAATAAAATTCTTGCAATTCCAGGCGACTGGTTCAAATGCGTCTGAAGAAGATTTGGCTAGCATTAGGTCGCAAATAGAACAGCTAGACAATAAAATATTATCAGCTAAACAAAATGCGTTACCGCCATTAAATTTACCTACAGGATCTGCGACAGTAGGTACCAACCAATTTAAGTTAGGTGTTGGCGAAACTAATGGAAAGGCAACTCCAGATGCAGGAGCAAAAAAACTTGAGTCAGCATTTAAGGCGACAGAATTAAGTTACATGCGCCAGATAGCGCTGATAGAAACCACGGGTAAAAAAACTGCAGAAGTCACAGAAGCTGAAAAGTTACGCTTTGACCTCGCAAGTGGGAAATTGGTTGGTATCAATGCTGAGCAGCAGAAGCGACTGCTTCAATTGGCTGATGAGTTGGATAAACTTCAGGCATTAAAGAAAGCCAATGAAGAAAATCTTAAGGTGGCGGCGTTCGCAGCAAACCTGAAATCATCAAATGATAATGATCGCCAGACCTTGAATGCCGATATCGTGGGCGCGGGTATGGGTGAGAAAACTCGCAGCCGAATGAAAGAATTGCTGGGAATTCAGCAAGACTTTATCACCCAGCAGCAAGAACTTCAGAAGCAATATCAGTCCGGTGACATAACTAAATCGCTGTACGACAAAGAAACTCAGGCGTTGCAGGATGCGCTGAAGGAAAGACTTGAAATTCAAGAGGACTATTACAAACAGTCAGACGAGCAACGGGATGATTGGTCATCTGGTATTTCTGATGCTCTGGTAGATTTTGCTGATCGCTCAAGTGATTACTATCAGCAAGCAGCAGATGCTATGACATCTGTCTTGGGGGCAGCCACCGATTCTATATCTGATCATCTCTATGATGTCATCAGCGGTACAGAGTCAATGGGTGATGCTATTAAGGGGATTTTCTCGGATCTCGGTCAGTCGGTTGTAAAAGCATTGATTGATATGGCTGCTCAGTGGCTTGTTTATCAGGGCGTTCAGTTGCTGATAAATAAAACTACTCAGGCGTCAGCTATTCCCGCAATGGTGGCCAACGCGCAAGCTACGGCATTACAGGCGCAACTTGCCGCGTTTGCATCAACAGCCGCGATCCCAATTGTAGGGCCTGGACTTGCTCCAGCAGCAATGGCTTCTGCTGCTGCCGTAACTATGCCAATGGTAGCTGCGATATCTGCTGCAGGCCTATCAGGCATGGCACACGACGGTATCGATGCGGTACCAGAAACCGGTACGTGGCTATTGCAAAAAGGGGAGCGTGTTACGACGGCAGGTACCAGTGCGAAACTGGATGCAACCCTCGATAGGGTTAGCCGTGATGCGAATACTGGCAGAGCAGTTCCGAATATCGAAATCAATACGCAGGTTAACGGTGATCCAGATGCCAGAACATTACAGATGTTGAAGGAAACACAAAAAGCCGCGGTCAAGGAAGCTTTGGAACAAAGCGCATATCAGATAGCAACAGGGCGTGGTGATGTGGGTAAGGCTGTCGGCATGGGGTGGCAAACTAAAAGGAGGGCTGGCTGATGGCAATCACCTCGGATATCAATTATCCACATGACTATCTTCCTTTACCTTTACAGGATGGGTACGGGCTTAAACCTATAAGCCCTTTGCTCAGAACGGCTATGGTTTCTGGCCGGGCCCGCCAGCGTCGCCGCTATACCTCTACACCAACGGAATCCTCGGTTTCCTGGCTCATGAATGATGTGCAGGGACAAACGTTTGAGGCCTGGTACCGCGATGCTATCAGTGACGGTTCCGCTTGGTTCAACATGACTTTGCGGACGCCGATCGGAATTAAGCCCTATGTTTGTCGGTTTACGGATATTTATGAAGGGCCGGTATTGGTCGGTGGAAAATATTGGCAGTACAGCGCGACGCTAGAACTTTGGGAGCGGCCATTGCCACCGCCAGGATGGGGGAACTTCCCCGAGTTCCTGGCAGGCCAGAGCATCATCGATCTTGCACTTAACCGGGAGTGGCCAGAAGCATGACGGTATTAAATCGGCTTTATGCCTCTTCAGGTTCTGAAGTGATAATACAAACACTCCAGATTGCGGTAGGTGGCGCTACACACTGGCTCACAAGAGGCTGGGATGATGTTACAGCCACGTTGGAAAATGGAGTGTCGGCAACGTTTACCGCATGTGGGATTGATTTATCACTGCCAGCAAGAAACGCAGACGGTACGCAGGATCTGAAATTCGCCATCAGCAATATAGATGGTACGGTCTCAAACATGATCCGCGACGCGTTGGGTAATCAGGAAATAGGCACGCTGACTTACCGGCATTACTTATCAACAGATCTCACTGCGCCAACCTCACCGCCTTTCACGTTAACAATTAAATCTGGTTACTGGACCCCTATCGCGGTGCAGATAACAGCCGGATATATGAATGTACTTGATACAGCATGGCCCCGGCGCCGATATACATTGCCGGATCACCCTGGGCTGCGTTACCTCTAGTAAGGAATTTTCCATGTTTAATCCTGACAAATACCTTTCAGTCACCTGGCTGAAGGGGGGCCGCGCATACCCTGAGCTGGATTGCTTCGGCATCGTTAATGAAATCCGGCGTGATATTGGAATGCCAGCTTGGCCAGATTTCGCAGGGGTAACGAAGGATAACCGCGGACTTGATCGATCAGCGAAAGAGTTGATGAAGGAGTTAACAAAATGCCGCCCGGTTGAAGGGGCTGGGATCGTTTGTTACACGGGAAGTTTGGTTGATCATGTAGCGGTTGTGGTCAGCATTGACGGCATCCTTCATGCTGCAGAATGTAATCCCAAATCAAATGTAACCTTTCTGCCGTTGGCGCGGTTTGAACGTCGATTTGTGAAAGTGGAGTATTACCAGTGACGATCCGTATTTACCCATCACGACTTCCCGGCGAGCCGCTGGAAATCCACGAACACAGTGCTATGACACTGCATCAGTGGTTTGTCGATAATGTGAAGGATTACAAAAATGAAATGCGGCAACCAGTAGCAGTAGAGGTTAACGGGAAATCCGTTTCTTCTGATGAATGGCCTCTATGTCACATAATTTATGAAACTGATGTAAGGATATACCCAATCCCGTATGCAACCGGTGCCGTTGTAGCTGCATGGACTGCTGTGGCGGTAGCAGTAGCATCAGCTGCATATTCGCTGTTCATGATGTCTCGAATGAACAAAGACGGCATGGGTTCGGCAAATGGTGGTGATTCGTTAGATCTGTCACCGGCAAAAGCGAATACTGCGAAATTGGGAGATCCGATCCGAGAAGTGTTGGGTAGAGACCGTGTTTTTCCTGATTATCTTGTTCAACCAGTCAGCCGCTTTGATGGCAGCAACCCGCAGATATATCGTACAGAAATGTTCCTCTGTATCGGTGTTGGAAACTTTGCGATTAATCAATCCACTATAAAAATTGGTAATACGCCAGTGGGCAGTTTTGGCGAGGATGTAAGCTACACCATTTATCCTCCTGGGGCTGATGTTGGTGGCGATCCCCGTTCAGAAAACTGGTATGCATCGACTGAGGTTGGAGGGACCACCTCAGGCACCGCTGGGTTAGATCTGGCCTCCACTGGCCCAGACTCCGTGAGCATTACTGCAGACGCGATAAGTGTGTCAGGTAATGCACTTTCAGTTATCGGTGTCGGTAGCGATACCGGTGATGCTGTCATTCCTGATTCCTGGGTCGTTGGAACAGACCTGACCATCCAAGCGCCGGATACATTCACTATTGCAATTGAGGCCGGCCGAAATGTTATCTACGGTGATTTTTCAGAGTTAAACCCATCAGTCGGTTTGCCGATATCCATGACCTGGAATGGAACCAGAATTGACTTATTCATTTCAGTTTACGATCCGGGGTCGCCGGCGGTGCCAGGTGTTGGTGGTAATGCGGCCAGCATAACCGCATCAGCAGCACCTACTACCTACGATTTCAGCACTACACCATTATCATTTACGTTAGCCTGGGCGGGTATCAATTATGTGATATCGCTGACGGCTAACTATGTGACGATGGGGGGGCTGACTGAAGAGATAGAGGATCAACTTTCCGGGTCTGGTTTGGATGTTTCCGCTGTAGATACGAAGATAGTGATCATGGAAAGAGAAAGCCCCTTCAGTGGTAATAGCATAGGCTTTAGTGTGCTCCCTTCAGTGTTATTTGGTAGTTCGCCAGTAGTCATTGCGGGTACCGCATCAACCGGAGGAACGCCAGCCGTAAGTGAACACATCGCTTTGGCTTGGGGGAGTGCGGCGGGGGACGCCTTTGTGGGGATCCCAACAGGGTCGCAGCGGCTCGCGTTGGGTCTGAAAGGTTACCGATATCGCATTACAGATATAGACGGACAAACTATTAGCGTTGAACGCCTGACGGAGAATTCTGATGGTTCAACAACCGTTGATCCTGGCTGGCCAGGATTCACCGGGCGTACCTTGCTGGATGCTACGGTAACCGGCCTGAACGATGATTATGATTGGATGGGGCCATTCCTCTGTTGTCCTCAAAATGAGAAAACGACACAGATCGAACTCAACTTTGTTTATCCGCAGGGCCTTTGTGATGTGGGTAGCAAGGACGGCGCCATTCACTGGCATGATGTTGCGATGACGCTGCAGTATCGTTTGTCAGGATCTGATGACTGGACTAGCGTTCAGATCCAGCACGGTAACAACACGGTGAACGAGGTGGGGTATACCGAAAGGGTGACGTTCCCAGCATTGGGTAATTACGAAGTCAGGATGAAGCGTGATACGCCAGTGTGGGGAGGAACAACGCGGGACTCGGTACAGTGGCAAGCTATGCGGGCCAAGCTAGCCGCACGCAAAACGAATTATCGAGATATCACTACGATCGGTTTAACCATTCGTACCGGTAACCGTTTAGCTGCACAATCCGACCGCCGCATCAATATGGTGGCGACACGTCTTTATGATGGCCATACCTCACGTAGTATCAGTGGTGCTTTTTATCATGTGTTGAAAGACCTGGGATACACGGATAACCAGATAGATTATGCAGCCATTAATTCCCTGGAAAATACATTTTGGACACCACGCGGGGAAACCTTCGATTGGTCTGCCGGTAGCGATAACACATCTGCGCTTGAGGTATTGCAAAGGATTGCTAATGCGGGGATGGGGTATTTCCTGCTAAGTGATGGTTTGGCGTCTGCCGGTAGGGAGGGGATCAAAAACTGGTCTGGTGTTATTAGTCCGCAGGAGCAAACAGAAGAGCTCCAAACCGGCTTTAAGGCGCTGTCACAAGATGACTATGATGGGGTCGATGTTACCTACATTAACGCCACTACATGGGCGGAGGAAACCATTCAGTGTCGTTTGAGTAATAACACAACACCTGTGAAGGTGGAGGATTACACGCTGGATGGGGTGCAAGACCCTGATAGGGCTTACCGTGTCGGCATGCGACGGCTGATGAAGTATACCCATCAGCGGTTAACGCATTCGACGAGCACTGAAATGGATGCTCTTTGCTACAACTTTGGTGATCGTATTGTTCTGACTGATGATATACCGGGCAGCAAAACGATCAGTTGCCTTGTCGTAGATGAACAACACGACGCCAATACGGTTCGTATCCAGGTAAGTGAGCCGCTCGACTGGTCATTTGAAAATCCTCGTTGCCTGCTGCGTTTCCAAGATGGATCTGCATCTGTTCTGTTGGTTCCAGAACATATCGATGATTACACATTTTCAGTAGCCAACACGACTGATGTTCGGCTAGATGAATGGATCATGAACGACCCAGCAGTAGAACCACCCAGGGTTGTTTTTTGCTCTTCGAACCGTGTTGGATATGATGCAATCATGGATGTTATCGACCCCGGCGATGATGGAACATGCCAAGTGAAAGCCCTGCAGTATACCCCTTTACTTTATCAATACGACGATGCCATTTATCCAGGCGACACTCAGTAATTAAATGCATATCCCAATAACCCGCTTCGGCGGGTTTTCTCATTTATGAGGCCAAGATGACCACTTACAACACCGGAAATCCATTGGGCTCTACGGACCCTCGAGACTTGTATGATAACGCCGAAAATTTTGATAAAGCGGTAAATGGTCAAGAGGAAAAGTGGACTGATAGACTAAACAATCAAAGACTTACCTTCTTAGGAATGGAAAGTAAAGTCATTGATATGGAGCCATTAAAAACCTACTACACAACTGCAGAAGACCCAGACGGGACGATCGCAGGGATAGCAGGAACGCCAAATGGAGAAATGTTCCGCGTTGCTATTCCAGAGGCCAGTGGTGCTATTGCGGCCTTTAACATTTACAAAAATAATAATGGTGTCGCAGAGTACATAACCTCACAACCTAACAGTAAGTTCGTAGAAGAGGCACTCGATACAGCTGAAACAGCAGAGGTTCGAACCCGTGGATTTCGGACGGTTAGTTATTCTGACCCTGATCAAGTATCAAACATTGTTCTCGAACACTTCTCTGTTAATGGCGTGCGTTTTATGTATCAAGACGATGAAGCAAAGTCATATTTCCCTTATGGTGCGGATGTTCGTGATGCAACGGCAAAGAGTGTTAATTTTGATGGAGGCACTCGACTGGTATCCACAGATGGAGATAAATACTTAGGGGCTGAAACTGGTTTAGATGGCAATACCATATGGGGCACAGACCCAACAACGGCACGAAAAATATATTTGAATAGGGCTCTTTTTAATAATCCAGGACAGCTACTTGGGGATTGTTCTTCATCTGGTGATTCTATTTCTGATGCGGCAATGTTTAATGGTGCATTTAAGCCGTTTGGTTGGCAAATGTGGGCATCATTGAATACAAATTGCCGTATAAGAATTGATGGTGTTTATGCCACGGCAGGAATGAGAACTGACCAAATCCTTGCCACTCATATTCCTCAAGTTGTGGCGGCACGCAATACCTTCAACATTCATATGAGTGGCCGTAACGATATTGTGCAAGGTGAAGGGATTGCAGGAAACCTTGATAAATATCTTAACGAAGTGACTATTCCATCGTTCATTAAGATATTCGAAACCCTGCTGCTTGCTGGGATAATCCCGGTCGTATGCACAATGGCAGCTCAAGGTAACAGTTCCAGTGCCACTCAGCGGGCTGGTGAACATAAACTCAATAACTGGCTTCGTGCCTATGCCAGAAAACAAAAACTCCCGTTTATTGACTTGCACAAGGCGACAGTGGATCCAGCAACGGGAGATTGGTTGCCGGGCTATAACAAAATTGATGAAGATGGTAATCCAGACCCATCACACCCATCAGAAACAGGCGCTAAAGCGATGGGCAAGGCACTTTCTGATGCGCTGGAGGCTTGGACATCCCCCGTTTACCCAACTATCGCTGAAGAACAAATTGCTGCAGGGCTGACGAATAACCTTTTGGCTAACCCGCTTTTTTACACGCTGAATGGTGCCGGAGATGCTCCTGATGGTTGGACTACCGTAACCGCTGGGACGAGTTCTATTGCGCCTGACCCAGAGGGCAAAGGGAATATTTGGACGTTAAGAAATTCTAAACGTACTAAGCAAATTACCTTAACGCCAGGCGATAAATTAGGGTTTGGTTTCTTTATCAAATCCAATACTGACGTTCAGTTTGAATTTTATATTGCACAGGGAAGTGCAAGCTCCACTAATTATCTTGCTGGAATGAGGACATGGAATAAGAAGGTGGATGACTTCAGTTATTTCTATCAAGAATTTGTTGTTCCAGCCGGAGTGACAACAGCAACCTTGGTTATAAGTTGCGGAGCGGTAGATATCAACACCAAACAAATCGGACTCTTTAAATTATAATCAGGCGGAAAAAATGAATAGCCTTCGCACAATCTACGATGTGACCTTTAACCTCGACTATACGAACATAATCGACCCGCGGATCCCCCTGATTACTGACACGCTACTTGCAGGTTATGACTGCTTGAGTAACCGGGACTTTTCAGGGCGTGGTAACCATTTCACCTGGAACGGCGGATACAACGCTCAAGGTGCAATTCTTTTAAACGATAGTAACCACATCATTCAGACGCCAGTTATTGAACGTGATGAAATGACGGTCATTGGCTGCTGGAATCTCGCAACTAACGCAAACAATGCATCCCTGGTGAATAACCTTGATACCTCTTCAGCGAACTATCGTGGTGGCCGTATCATTAAGTTGAATGGGGGAACCGGGCAGGTTGATATAGCAACGGGTAATGCAGGCAATCTGAATTCAATCGGGATGGGGGTTGCTGGCGGTTGGACGGTGAGAGCCTGGAGCTGGAACAACACAACGCTTCGAGAAATCCTGCATGCAGGAACAGTGGGCGCATCGGTCAACATGAGTGCGAGAGCTAAGAACGTGTCTCGTGGTTACAGTGTTAATGGCGTACCGGCTGGCGTATCTGGAGGCTCTATCTCTGCTGGTGCCCAGGGTACGCTTGGGTTTCTGCTGTTCTACAACGAATTTATGGACTTGTCGGTAGCTAAATCTCACATGGATACCGTTGCCACTATTGTTGGTGGCCGAGGCCCGTTTGTTCCATAAATGATAGGGCGGGGTTATCTCCGCCTTCTCCAGTCCCATTCAGCATGAGCCCAGATAGCAAGCATCACGCAACTTGAGATGAACATGACATCCGGCCAACGAGTAAATCCAGTGGTAATGGATGCGAAAGAAACTACGGCTGCGATCCGTGTCAGCGCTTTGATGGGCATTTGAGGGCCAAGGCAAGGGGATTAGTCCTACATGTTGAGGCCGCAGCTAAAACGCTTCAAATTGGTTTTGTAGATCAATTACTGAGTATCGATCGTCCAAAACGATCGCAAAGCTAACTATCACGCAAAAACATTTACAGGAACTATCTTTCTTTACCGATCAATATCCTACCATTCCAAGAGTTTTCCGAACTTTCCCCCGCTAAAAATTTGCGCTTATACTGTATAAAAACACAGTAACAAGGCAGCATTATGACTTTCTTTTATCCAACACCAAACCCAACCAAACTAGAGATCCCGCTGTTTTCCGATAAAGTACCAGCGGGCTTTCCCAGTCCTGCAGCTGATTACGTTAGTTCACGTATCGACTTGAACGAGTACTGCATCAGCCACCCTAACGCGACCTATTTCCTCTATGCGACCGGCGACTCGATGCTGGAGGCGGGCATCACGGAGGGCTCTATGCTCGTTGTCGATCGCAGTATCAACCCAGCCCATGGTGATATCGTCATTGCCAGCATCGCCGGTGAGTTCACTGTGAAACGCCTTTGCTTACATCCGCGCGCGCAGCTTGAGCCTATGAACCCGAAGTATGAGCCGATCTCACTCCATGACGGCGGCGACGACCTGGAGGTGATGGGCGTCGTAGTGTCTTCGATAACGAGGCTTAAGTAATGTATGCGCTCGCCGATGTTAATAGCTTTTACGCCAGCTGCGAAACATTGTGGCGTCCAGACCTGCGCGGCCGGCCCGTTGTCGTTCTATCGAATAATGATGGGTGCGTGGTGGCCAGGAGTAAAGAGGCGAAGGCTCTGGGCCTGAAAATGGGGGAACCCTACTTCAAAATTAAGCGCGAATTTGAGAGCGTCGGGGGGATAGCGTTCAGCAGCAATTATGAACTCTATGCTGATATGTCACAGCGAGTAATGGCCGTTTTAGAAGAGATGGCGCCGCGTGTTGAGATTTACTCAATTGATGAGAGTTTTATGGATCTGACAGGCGTCCGTAACTGTATCGACCTTGAAACCTTCGGTCGCCAGGTGAGGGCTAAAGTGTTGCGCGATACCGGGCTAACTGTCGGTGTTGGCATTGCCCAAACCAAGACACTGGCGAAGCTGGCCAACTTTGCGGCGAAGAAGTGGGACAAGACTGGCGGGGTTGTGGATTTGTCCAATGAAGGGCGCCAGCGCAAACTTATGGACTTACTGCCGGTGAATGAAGTCTGGGGTATCGGCCGGCGGATATCGAAAAAGCTTAACATGATGGGGATCGAAACCGCGCTTCAGTTAGCCGACGCTAGCACTACGATGATCCGCAAGCACTTCAGCGTTGTGATAGAGCGGACTGTGCGAGAGCTACGCGGTCAACCTTGCCTTGAACTTGAAGAGTTCGCGCCGACGAAGCAGCAGATCATTTGCAGCCGAAGCTTTGGTGATCGCATTACCGAATATAACCAGATGCATCAGGCGATCTGCATGTACGCGACGCGCGCGGCAGAGAAGCTGCGTGAAGAGCGACAATATTGCCGGCATGTCAGTGCCTGGCTTAAAACCAGTCCGTTCGCCATCAATGAGGAATACTACGGCAACACAGCCAGTATAAAATTGAGTACGCCGACGCAGGATACCCGGGACATAATTGCCGCGGCTATGCGCTGCCTTGATGCGATTTGGCAACCCGGTCATCGGTATCAGAAAGGCGGGGTAATGCTGCAAGATTTCTTCAGCCAGGGCGTTGCCCAGCTTGGGCTGTTCGATGAATATCAGCCGCGGCATAATAGTGAGCAGTTGATGGGTGTACTTGACCGCATCAATAACTCGGGTAGGGCAAAGCTATGGTTCGCAGGACAAGGAGCAGACCAGGCGTGGTCAATGAAGCGTGAGCTGCTTTCACCGGCATATACCACTCGGCTCAGTGATCTTCCCCGTGCGCGAGTATATTAAACCAACGGGCTTGAGATTGGTTTTATGAGTTCGGCATTATCGTTACGGATGTTGCCGACTGATTTACCTACTGGGTACCATGAAAAATCATCGGGAGGCGTGGCCGCTTCCTTTGCCAGTTCTTCAGCGCGCTCTGAGCTCGTGCTCGGGTCCATCCATTCGCGTGCTGCCGCCGGCGGTAAAACGACGGGACGCCGATCATGAATATCGAGTAGGCCAGATTCACTGGAGCTGGTCACAATGACAAAACCGTCATCATCAGGAGGATCTTTTTCATCGGGGTGATGGCGGCTTATTGCAGCGAAAAATATCGGCGATTTCGATTCATGATAGATGAAGTAAGGCTGCTTTACTTTGGCGTCGTGTTTGTCTTTCTTCCACTCATACCAGCCATCAGCCATTACCAGTGCACGGCCGTGATCCCATAATGGCTTAAACATTCTGCTGGTGGCTGCCGTTTCAACGCGGGCATTGATAACCGGCTGGCGTTTCATTTCACGCCACCAATCCGGGCCGTAACCCCACTCAATAGGATCAAGGTGCAATTTATCGTCGCGTTGATTAAGTAAAAGCACGCGGGTACCTGGCGCTACGTTATAGCGACGGATCGGAACATTATCTAACGCACCGGCGAATTCGAGGTCAGAAGCGAGCACATCGAGATAGTCGGCGCGGGTCTGTACTTGAGCAAAACGGCCACACATAGATAATTATCTCAAAATAATGTTAATGTATATTACTGTTTTAACTAATCATCTACTTTGAAATCATCTAAATAAGAAGAAAGTTTAAGTGCGGAATTTACATAGTTTTCAATGGCAGAAAAAGAGTAATCAAAGCGATACGAATGTACTGCTTCATTGCGCATGGTACGTAATTCTTTGAATATATTTAATTTTTCGTTATCGAGAATTTTGTTCTCTTGTAGTTCGCGCATCAGATATGCAGGGCTTGGTGATGGTCGCAAACCATGAGTAACCCTAAGGACAGCCCCATATGCAGAATTTTCCAACTGAATCCATGACTCAAGTATTGCTTGTCGAGGCCCAGTGGATAACAAGTGTTCTTTCTTCTCCTTGCTTGCATCAATCTCTGGTGGTAGGGAAATTTCAACACTATCAGCCACCTCTTGAGCCTTCCTTTCAAACTCAAGCTCATATTCTTTAAATTTTAGACGCTTCAAAGATAGAAGTAGATCCTTTATGTCATTCTTCCCGTAGTAGGCAATAAGAATAATGGCGCCAGGCCAAACGACAGAACCTACAATACTGGAAATAAAATCAAGCACTTTAGTTAAAAAGGTTAAGAAATCCATAGTGTCTCAATGACTAGTGATCTTGGGTTTATAACCCTATGTTATAGGTAACTGCTGAGTAATGTCATGTGGCCTGACATTAAAAGTTAAGCGAATCATTCCCCAAAACTACAGGCAATCTATTGTTAAGCAAGCAATTTCAAATCACTCAACGAATACAAAAAAACAGCCGGAAAACCAAGTTAACCGGCTGATTTAAAATGAATTTATGTGTAATTATACGGTCTGCTTGTGGAAAAGTTCGCGGAATACCGGGTAAATATCGTCCGGTTCCCGGATATGCTGCATGGCAAAGTTTTCGAATTTTGCCTGCAGGTCCTCGTATTCGCGCCACAGCGTCTGGTGGGCGCGGCGGGTGATTTCAATGTAGCTGTAGTAGCGAACCATCGGCAGCAGCTTTTTCGCCAGCAGTTCGTGGCACAACGGTGAGTCATCGGCCCAGTTGTCGCCATCCGACGCCTGCGCGGCGTAGATGTTCCATTGCGCCGGATCGTAACGTTCCTCAACCACTTCATTCATCAGTTTCAGCGCGCTAGATACAATGGTGCCGCCAGTCTCCTGCGAGTAGAAGAACTCCTGCTCATCCACTTCCTTCGCTTGGGTATGGTGGCGTATATACACCACCTCGACGTTTTTATAGGTACGGCTCAGGAACAAATAGAGCAGAATATAGAAACGCTTGGCCATGTCCTTGGTGGCCTGATCCATGGAGCCGGACACGTCCATCAGGCAGAACATTACCGCCTGGCTGGAAGGCTCCGGTCGGCGCTCATAGTTCTTATAGCGTAAATCAAAGGTGTCGATAAATGGCACGCTTTCGATTTTCTTTCTCAGTTCGGCAATTTCCTTGCGCAGCCGTTCCTCTTCCAGCAGTTGCACCGGCTCGGTGTTTTCCATCTGGGTGAGTTCGTCTTCCAACTCATGCAAAGCGCGACGTTTTCCTGCGGTCATGGCAGTACGGCGCGCCAGCGAGTTTTGCAACGAACGCACCACGCTGATATTGGCCGGTACGCCGTTGGCGGTGTAACCGGCCCGATGGGTTTTGTACTCGGTGAGCTGCTTATACTGATTCTTTTTCAGGTTCGGCAGCGCCAGATCTTCAAACAGCAGGTCGAGATACTCGTCCTTGGATATCTGGAAAACAAACTCGTCTTCGCCTTCACCATCCTGGCTGGCATTGCCCTGACCGCCGCCGCCACCGCCGCCACCCTGAGGGCGTTCGACGCGGTCATTTTGCACAAAGTGGTCATTGCCCGGATGAACGCGGTGGCGTGTGCCACCGCGACCCTGATGAAACATAGGTTCGTTGATATCGCCAGCGGGGATCGAGACGGACTCCCCACTGTCTACGTCGGTGACCGAACGCTTGTTGATGGCTTCGGCAATCGACTGTTTGATTTGCGACTTGTAGCGGCGCAAGAAGCGTTGGCGGTTAACCATGCTCTTGTTTTTGCCGTTAAGCCGTCGGTCAATGAAATAGGCCATACTTCCCCCAAACGACGTTGCCAACTTTCTATACTCGTTATACTTGCCGTTGCCTCTGTGTTGGTTGCGGTCACTTACCCGAATCACTTACCAGAGTAAGCTCATCGGGATAAGCGCTCTTACCGCCTTGATGCAACGCCAATTATTTTGGGTATACGCCATCTCCATGACGCTAATTCTCATTAGACGTTACGAAGACTTTCTGACCCGCAGATACCATTCACACAGCAGACGAACCTGTTTGCGGGTGTAGCCTTTCTCCATCATACGGTCGACGAAGTCGTCGTGTTTTTTCTGCTCATCCGTTGAGGTTTTTGCGTTAAAGGAAATCACCGGCAGTAACTCTTCGGTGTTCGAGAACATTTTCTTCTCGATCACGGTACGCAGCTTCTCATAGCTGGTCCAGTTAGGGTTACGGCCACTATTGTTAGCACGGGCGCGCAGCACGAAGTTGACTATTTCGTTGCGGAAATCTTTCGGGTTGCTGATGCCGGCCGGTTTCTCGATTTTCTCCAGTTCAGCGTTCAGGGACTCGCGATCGAACAGCTGGCCGGTGTCCGGATCACGGTACTCTTGATCCTGGATCCAGAAGTCTGCATAGGTCACGTAGCGGTCAAAAATGTTCTGACCGTATTCCGAGTAAGATTCCAGATAAGCCGTCTGGATCTCTTTGCCGATAAATTCGGCATATTTCGGGATCAGATAGCCTTTCAGGTGCTCCAGGTATTTCTCTGCCAGATCTTGCGGGAATTGCTCACGTTCGATCTGCTGTTCCAACACATAGAACAGGTGAACCGGGTTAGCGGCGACCTCTGCGTGATCAAAGTTGAACACCCGCGACAGAATTTTAAACGCGAAGCGGGTGGACAGGCCGTTCATGCCTTCATCGACCCCGGCGTAGTCGCGGTATTCCTGGTACGACTTGGCTTTCGGATCGGTATCCTTCAGGCTTTCGCCGTCATAGACGCGCATCTTCGAGTAGATGCTGGAGTTTTCCGGCTCTTTCATGCGTGAGAGTACGGTAAAGCGCGCTAAGGTTTCCAGCGTGCCAGGGGCGCACGGCGCATGGGTCAGTTCGCTGTGATCCAGAAGTTTGTCGTAGATTTTGATCTCTTCCGAGACTCGCAGGCAGTAAGGCACCTTGACGATGTAAACGCGGTCGAGGAAGGCCTCGTTGTTTTTGTTGTTACGGAAGGTCACCCATTCGGATTCGTTGGAGTGCGCCAGAATAATGCCGCTGAACGGCAGGGCAGAGATCCCTTCGGTACCGTTGTAGTTACCTTCCTGGGTGGCGGTCAGCAGAGGATGCAGCACCTTTATCGGCGCTTTGAACATCTCCACGAACTCCATAATCCCCTGGTTGGCACGGCACAGGGCGCCGGAATAACCATAGGCATCCGGATCGTTTTGCGCGTGGTTTTCCAGCTTGCGAATGTCGACCTTGCCGACCAGCGCGGAGATATCCTGGTTGTTCTCGTCACCCGGTTCCGTTTTTGCGATGGCGATCTGTTCCAGGATGGAAGGACGCACCTTGACCACTTTGAATTTTGTGATGTCGCCGCCAAATTCATGCAGGCGTTTTGCCGCCCAAGGGGACATGATGGTGCCGAGGTAACGATTTGGGATGTTATATTCTTTTTCCAGAATAGTGGCATCTTCCTGCGGATTGAACAGGCACAGCGGGTGGTCGTTTACCGGGCTGCGTTCGCCGTTGGCGCTCAGGGTATAAATGGGCACGCGTTGCATCAGCGCTTTCAGGCGTTCTGCCAGCGATGATTTACCGCCGCCGACGGGGCCCAACAGATAAAGAATTTGTTTCTTCTCTTCGAGGCCCTGGGCGGCATGTTTCAGGTAAGAGACTATCTGTTCGATAGCTTCTTCCATACCGTAGAACTCTTCGAATGCCGGATAGCGTGCGATCACGCGGTTGGAGAACAGGCGAGACATACGCGACTCAAGCGCGGTATCCACCATAACTGGTTCACCGATAGCCATGAGTAGACGTTCTGCCGCATTGGCATATGCACTGCGATCTTGCCGGCAGATGGTAAGAAATTCCTGCAGTGTGAACTCTTCGTCCTTGGCAGCTTCGTAGCGCTGGCGATAGTGGTCAAATATGTTCATGGCGATGCCCGTCCTTTCGTTATTAGCACAGGTTAAAGGGAGCTGATGATTGTGTTTTGGCCCCCGAAAGAAGAAGTTATCCTTGAGTACAGCAACCCGTATGCCAACTTGGTGCGCTTATTATCGCGAGTTGCGCTGTATTGCCACTGGGCTCAGGATTCATTCACCTTCTGATTTAAGCTTAGTTTGCATACCAGAAAATTTCCTGCGTGGTAAAAAGCTTTTTTTAAGTCATATCAATGACTCAGTTATGACAGGGATAGCCAAATGCCTTGTCTGGCGCGGCCTGCGGCAAAAAACGTCACTGTTCCGCCATGATTAATTCATATTTCTATTCTAAGTTATTCGATCTTGGTTGTTTTCTATTGTAAAGATTAGGCGCGTAACGACAATTTCACATAAACTAAGCCAGCTATTAACTCTGTTATTTATGGAAAAAGAACCAGTGAAGATTTTTCAACTCAAAACGCTAGCAATTATCGCTTCCGCAATGGTTTGTGCGCAAAGTGCTCAGGCTGGGACCTGGTCACTCGGTGCTTCCGCGCTGGTTAGCCCGGATCCGTATCGTGGCTATCAGGACCGCGTGTATCCGGTACCTGTCATCAACTATGAAGGGGATGACTTCTACTTCCGTACCCTGACCGCCGGTTATTACCTGTGGAAAGATCAGGAAAACCAACTGAGTCTGATGGGTTACTACTCGCCGTTGGGCTACCGTCCGGGCGACAGTGACGACGATCGCATGAAGAAGTTGGACAAGCGTCGCGGCACGTTGATGGCCGGTCTGGCTTATACGCATAATGCTGATTGGGGCATCCTGCGTACCACCTTTACCGGTGATACCCTGGATTACAGCAACGGCATGATTGGTGACTTCGCCTATCTGTACAAGTTTGAGCTGGACGCCTTCACCTTGGTACCGGGTGTGGGTGTGACGTGGAGCAGCAAAAACCAGAACAAATACTACTACGGCGTTAGCGATAACGAATCTCGCCGCAGCGGTCTGGACAGCTACACGCCAAGCGACAGCTGGGCACCTTACGTTGAGCTGAGCGCCAACTACAAGATCAACAAAGACTGGAATGCCTTCTTTATGGGGCGTTACATCAAACTGTCTGATGAAGTGAAAGACAGCCCGATGGTGGATAAATCTTACACCGGGGTGTTAATGACGGGTGTGAGCTACAGCTTCTAAAACGCGAATGCACAAAAAAAGTGCAATGTAAGCATCATAAAGGGGCGCTGGCGCCCCTTTTGCACGTCTGTAGTGCAATGATGCAGGGCAGGCGTTTTCACCGCCCTGCTGCGATCACGCGTTCTTGCGGGTGCGGAAGGTCACTGCCAGCCGTGCCGGTTGTTCCCCTGCGGCGATCAGCGGTTTGCTGACGCGGCCGGTTTCCACGCAAACCATGGTTTTATACCCGTCGTTAGGCATGTCCGCCATGCTGCAAGAAAGCTCTACGCCAGGGTTCCAGGCAATCACATCGCTCATGTGATGGTGATGAACCTCAATGGTGCGTTGGAGCGCCGCATCTTTAATCAGGCTAAAGGCCTCCGGCTGGGTATAAACCCGATCGGTCTGGCCGACGAAGGTCACGTCACCCGTCTGTTTGGCTTCGGCGCCCCCAGCGACTTTATCGATATAAGGCACGCCGAGGCCGGCTACCTTAACCTGTTCAATGTCCCCGATCTGGAAGTAGCTATGCAGCGCCGCAGTGGCCTGATAATCACCGTGAGACTCCAGCTCTATCTCACACTCTTCGCCTAGCTTGAAGCGGGCAATCAGCGTAAAGGCGTGTGGCCACAGGCTACGGGTTTGCTCATTATCTTTCAGCGTGAAGGTCAGAATGACGCCGTTATCATCTTCATCATGCGCCGTCAGACTCCAGGGCTGATTGCGGGCGAAACCGTGCGAGGGTTTTGCCACCGGACCAAACCAGGGCCAGCAAATGGGGACGCCGCCGCGGATAGCATTGCCTTTTTTAAATGGCGTGTTGTTGCTCAGCCAAATGACCGGCTTTTCACCGCTGGGTTGCCAGGCCAATAGATGCGCGCCTTGCAGCGTGATAGCCGCACGCACTTTCGGGTGGGAAACCACCACCACGGGCAGTTCGTCGAGTTGCCGTTGGCTGATATAAGGAGAAATTTGCTGAGTAACGGGTAGGGTGAAAATTTTTTCGTTCATCGGTTGGCCTTTTGTTCGCCGTAGAAACAAAAAAAGGGCGACAAAAATGTCGCCCTCATCATCAGCTTGGCATCAATCCATTATTTGGAGATGTGAGCGATCAGATCCAGAACCTTGTTGGAGTAACCAGTTTCGTTATCGTACCAAGAAACCAGTTTCACGAAGGTGTCGCTCAGAGCGATACCGGCTTTGGCATCGAATACGGAAGTCAGAGTTTCGCCGTTGAAATCGGTAGAAACCACTTCGTCTTCGGTGTAGCCCAGCACGCCTTTCAGCTCGCCTTCAGATGCAGCTTTGATAGCAGCACAGATTTCTTTGTAAGAAGCAGGTTTAGCCAGACGAGCAGTCAGGTCAACCACAGAAACGTTCGGGGTAGGAACGCGGAACGCCATACCGGTCAGTTTGCCGTTCAGTTCTGGGATAACTTTACCTACTGCTTTAGCAGCACCGGTAGAAGAAGGGATGATGTTCTGAGATGCGCCGCGGCCGCCGCGCCAGTCTTTGTGAGACGGGCCATCAACGGTTTTCTGAGTTGCGGTAGTTGCATGCACGGTGGTCATCAGCGCTTCAACGATGCCGAACTTGTCGTTGATAACTTTAGCCAGTGGTGCCAGGCAGTTGGTGGTACAAGAAGCGTTAGAAACGATTTCCTGACCAGCGTAAGATTTGTGGTTCACACCCATAACGAACATTGGGGTGTCGTCTTTGGATGGGCCAGTCAGAACAACTTTCTTAGCGCCTGCAGCGATGTGTTTACGTGCAGTTTCGTCAGTCAGGAACAGGCCAGTTGCTTCTGCAACGACGTCAACGTTGACTTCGTTCCACTTCAGGTTAGCCGGATCTCTTTCTGAGGTACAACGGATGGTTTTGCCGTTAACAACCAGGTGGCCGTCTTTAACTTCTACAGTGCCGTTGAAGCGGCCGTGAGTAGAGTCATATTTCAGCATGTAAGCCATGTACTCTGCGTCTAACAGGTCGTTGATTGCAACGATTTCGATGTCAGAACGTTCTTGAGCAGCACGAAAAACAATGCGACCGATACGGCCAAAACCGTTGATACCTACTTTGATAGTCATATATTCCACCAGCTATTTGTTAGTGAATAAAAGGTTGCCTGTAAAATTACAAAAACCTTACCAAGCGTCAAGCGGAATCGTGTCAATACTTGCTGCAAATCAAACCTCGCAGCCTGGTTTGAGCGCTTATTGCACGTTCCGTTTGCGTTCGGCCTCATCCGTAATATGGGGTCAAACCGCCAAGTATAAAGTCAGTCCATATAAGATATGTGATCGGTATCACATATTGCCGCGACGTGACCTTTATGGGCTACAGTTTAGGCCAAAAAGCGCTGCAGTGTTGTTAATTTTTTGTTATTATTACTCATTGTTTTCGTTGACATTATCCACATTCAGAGAAACGCACAAATGGCTAAAGAGACAACCCCTGACCATCCGGCCACGGAACTGAATGAAATCCAACGTTATGTGACTCAGGAACGTGGTACCGAGGCGCCGTATTCCGGCAAATTGCTGCACAACAAACGCGAGGGCGTGTACCATTGCCTGTGCTGCAACCACCCGCTGTTCTACTCAGACAGCAAGTACGACTCCGGCTGCGGTTGGCCGAGCTTCTATCAGCCGGTATCTGACGATGCGATTCGTTATCTTGATGATAATTCACATAATATGCATCGCGTTGAGATCCGCTGTGGTCACTGTGACGCGCATTTGGGCCACGTATTCCCCGACGGCCCGCAGCCGACCGGCGAGCGTTTTTGCGTTAACTCGGCGTCGCTCAGTTTTACCGACGGTGAGAACGGTGAGAAAACGGCTGGCTAGAGCTAGTACGTTGTTAGAAAAATCGATTCAGCTAATTATTCTTGCATGAGTAAGGAAAGGCCCTGATGGATGTGAAAGACCTGATTGCCGCCATGACGCCGGAAATCTATCAACGGCTGGTATTAGCCGTTGAGCTGGGCAAGTGGCCGGATGGCGTAGCCCTGACTCCGGAACAGAAAGAAAACAGCCTGCAGGCGGTCATGCTGTGGCAGTCGTTGCACAACGCCGATCCGCAACACATGAGTATCGGCACCGACGGCCAGATTGTGATGAAGAGCAAGCAAGAGCTGAAACAGCAGTTTATCGCTGAACCCTTGGCTAAGCTGAAACCGCAGTAAATCGAATAACGGGGCGATAGTGACATCGCCCCGTGGGTTTAGCCTTTCCCGCCGTTGATCCCCAGCGATTCCGCCAGTTGATGCGCGAGCCGGTTATTGTCGTCTGCGCCATATTCCCAGAACATCGCGCCCCCTAATCCCTTGCTTTTGATGTAATCAGCCTTCAGCTCAACCGAGCGCGGGTTCTCGTACGAAATGGCGAATAAAGGTTTGCCCTCGGCGGATTTCATCGTCAGATAGGGAACCTGGGCATCGCTGTCCCAATGGGCGCTGAAGCGCCGCTGTGGATCGTTTAACAGCTTGCTGACGATATCGTTATATTTGAAGTAGCTGTCCTTGGTCAGATCCAACCCCAGTGATTTGAAGACGGCGGTTTCACGCGCGGTGAAATAGGGTTGGGTGACAGGGTTTTTCTCTGCGTCAGCTTTGTCCCAGTCGATGCCGGGCTCAGTGGCGCGTTTGGGTACCCGACCATAAAAACCGATGCCCAGATTTAACTGCGCCGGTTTAAGTCCAGCGGCCAGATAGTTATCCACGACAAAATTGGCGCTGTAGCGATCGGCCGCCGCGACGGTAGGCCACTGTTTGGAATCATACAGATTGGAGTTGAAATACTGAGTGCCGTACGCCATGTCGTAGGTCATCAGGTTGATGTAATCGAGGTAGGGCGCAATACCTTTGACGTCCACCCACTCCTGCGGACTTTTGACGTTGGCACCCACGGCGATGGTCAGCAATTTATTTTTATTCAGGGCGCTATGCAGTTCTTTCAGCAGCACGGTGAAGTTGGCCCGGTCCGCCGGTTGGCTTTCGACCAGCCCCCAGGCGCCGTTAACCGGGTACTCCCAGTCGAGATCGATGCCGTCCAGTTGGTACTGCTGGATGACGTCCAGCACCGAACGGATAAATACAGTCCGGCTCTCTGGCGTTGCCGCCGCACCAGAAAAACCGCGAGCACCCCAACCGCCGACGGACAGCAGCACTTTCAACTCCGGATTCTGTTTACGCAATACCGGCAGCAGCTTCAGATCGGCCATCACTTTAGGTGGCAGATAAATCTGGTGCAGGCGAGCCGGGTCTTTCAGCGCAGGATTGGATTCGTCTTTCTCATCGTTGTAGATCAGGCCGAAGGAGTAATTGAGGTGGGTAATTTGCGTGACGTCCAGCTTGTTGATGTCACCGCCTGGACCGGCGGTAACGTCACCCCCGCCGTTGAAATAACCGACGGAGAGGTAAGAGGTGGCATGCGCCATGCCGGCACCAGCCATACCAAACTGCACCGCCACCAGCAAAGGCAGCAGTTTACGGGTGAAAACCATGTTATCTCCTTTGGTCGGCAAGGCCGACCCGAAACCGCCTCAGGCGGTAACATAAAGCCGGGCTCAATGGGCCCCGGATGCGTATAACTGATTGATGCCAAGGCATCAGCGGTCATAACAGCAAATGTGCTGCACGCGAACAAGATGTCATCACAGGAGAATGGTCGGAATGTGAGCGATGTCGAGATTTGTCGGTGGGGGAATGGGCGGGTGCCATCAGCACCCGACGCATTATCGTTCGATGAATTGTGACAGGGTAACGAGTTTTGCACCAGCCTGCTGCATGGCCTGAAGGGCTTCCTGACTGTCACCAGCTTGCAAATTAACGCCGCGACAGCCGTCGGTAATTATCGAGGTCTGGTACCCCAGCGCGAGAGCATCCAGGACGCTGAATTTGACGCAGTAGTCGGTTGCCAGCCCCATCACGGCCAAATGGCTCACGTCATGAGCTTTCAACCAGCGGTCCAACTCGGTGCGTGAGCGATGCCCGTTGTCGAAGAAGGCGCTGTAGCTGTCGATATCCGTATTTTGACCTTTACGGAATACGGCGACGATATCCCGTTGGTTTAATTGCGGATGAAGCTCGGCACCTGGGCTTTCCTGTACGCAGTGCACCGGCCACCACACCTGCGGCAACCCCTCCAGTTCACCCAGCGTACCCACCTGTGCGTTGGCGTTTACCGCAAAGCTACGGTGATTGGCAGGATGCCAGTCCTGGCTGGCGACCACAGGCTCGCCCCGCGCGTTGCAGGCCTCTATTGCCCGATTGGCTACGGCGATCACGGCATCGCCGTCTGTCACCGCCAGTGCGCCGCCGGGGCAAAAATCGTTTTGCAAATCGATTAGCAGCAGGGCTGTTTTCATCGCGACTCCGTCTTGGGGTTAGGGTTAACCACTGATGCTTAGTTCACCGCGCAAGTCTTGCTGCATCTGGCTGCGGATTTGCTCCGGCGTCAGCGGTTGGCTCAGCAAATAATGCAGCTTGGTCAAGGCGGCTTCCACCGTCATGTCGAAACCGCTGATGACCCCGGCATGGGCCAGCGCGTTACCGGTGGCGTAGCCTTCCATATTCACCCGACCGGAGATGCACTGGGTCAGGTTCACGACCACAATGCCGCGTTCGGAAGCGTCGCGCAATTCATCAACCAGCTCCGCTTTTTGCGGTGCGTTGCCCACGCCGTAAGAGCGCAGGATCAAGGCTTTCACCGGTTGCAGCAAAAAGTTGCGGACTACCGCGCCGGAGATCCCTGGGTAAATCGTCACCACACCGATCGGCTGCGGGGTAATGTCATGCACTTTCAGCTCACCGTTGCAGACCGGGCTGTCGATACCGTTCTGGCGACGGATATGGATCCCCGCTTCCAGCAGCGGCGGCAGGTTAGGCGAGGCAAAGGCGTCGAATCCGTCAGCGTGCGCCTTGGTGGTGCGGTTGCCGCGGAACAGTTTGTTGTTGAAGAACAGACTGACTTCATTCACCGGATGGTTGGCGGCCAGGTACAGCGCGTTCAGCAGGTTGGTTTGACCGTCGGAACGCAGTTCAGCCAGAGGGATTTGCGAACCGGTGACGATCACCGGCTTGGCCAGGTTTTCCAGCATGAACGACAGGGCCGAAGCGGTGAAGGCCATGGTGTCGGTACCGTGCAGGATCACGAAGCCATCATAGAGGTGGTAATTCTTTTTGATGTCGTCGGCGATATGCTGCCAGTCTTCCGGCGTCATATCGGAGGAATCGATCAGCGGCGCATATTCATGAATGGTGAAGTCCGGCATCTCCGGCCGGTGAAACTCAGGCATCAAGGCCAGTTGGCGTTGCAGGTGACCGGACACCGGGATGTAGCCGTGATCGGAGCGTTGCATGCCGATGGTACCGCCGGTATAAGCGACGTAAATCGATTTCTTTTGCATGGTCATTGTTTTAACAGAAATATGATGGGCTGAATTATAGGGGGATAAGCGCAGAAAAAAAGCCCGGCGGGTGCCGGGCTGAGGATTAATTTGTTAGCGGACTTCTCCGCAGGTCAAACAGATGGCATAGCGGTTTTGCGGATCGTTCAGGTTGTTGAACAAACCCGGCTGTTCTTTTACCGCCATGGCTACCGACGCCAGCGGCGCAGGCAGCATTGACTGAATGGCTGCCGGCAGCATGGCGTGAATAGACACGCCAAACTGGCTGAGTACCATGTCGGTCAGGCTTGGCGTATCGACAAACCAGTTAAGCTGCCATTGTTTCAACTGCGCCAGTTCGGCCGCTTTTTTCACCGCGTCGTCAAAATCGCCCAACTGATCGACCAGACCGTTGGTTTTGGCATCGCTGCCCAACCACACGTGCCCCTGAGCAATTTGGTCAACCTGCTGCGGCGTCATTTTGCGGGCCTTGGCGACCAGATCGATAAAGTTTTGATAACCTTTCTCGATGTTCAACTGCATCATCTGCGAGAACTCTGGTGGCAGCGCCTTGGTCACCGCCAGATCCGCCAGCGGCGAGGTGGCCACACCGTCGGTATGCACGCCAATGCTGTCCAGCGTCTGCTCATAGGTGTTGATCACCCCGAAGATGCCGATAGAGCCGGTGAGGGTGCTCGGGCTGGCGATGATGTAGTCCGCCGGCGTAGAGACCCAATAACCGCCCGATGCCGCCATACCACCCATGGAAACCACCACTGGTTTTCCGGCGGCGCGTACTGCGGCCAGTTCGGAGCGGATCACTTCAGAAGCGCTGACGCTGCCCCCTGGGCTGTTAACCCGGAAGATAACCGCTTTGATCGCCGGATCCAGTCGCGCCTGACGCAGTTCCGCGGCGGTGGTGTCACCCCCAACGGTGCCTGGCGTCTGCGGGCCGTCCATGATCGCGCCGTTGGCGAAGATCACGGCAATTTTGCCTCCCTGATCTGGCGCCGCTTTTGGCTGATAGTCATAGATGCTGGTGGCGTTGAAATCGTTCGCCTGCTTGTCCCAACCGAAAGTCTTGATCAGTTGGTTCTCAATGACGGTGCGGGAAGCCAGTTCATCCACCAGTTTATTGTCCAGCGCGTACTTGGCGGTATCGCCACCGGCGGCCTGCAAACCGGTCAACACGCCCGCCGCACCCGGGAACAGTTGCTGCGCGGTGATCTGACGGTTGGCGGCTACCGTATCCAGGTAGTTCTGCCACAGCCCGCCAATCCAGCGGCTGTCGGCCTCACGGGCGGCCGGTGACATATCGTCACGGATCAGCGGTTCTACCGCAGATTTATAGGTGCCCACGCGGAAGATATTGGTGGTGACCTTGAGTTTCTCCAACAGGGATTTGTAGTAAAGATTGTTGGTGGCGAAACCGTGCAGATCGACGGCGCCCTGTGGCGACAGATAAACTTTGTTGGCGTAGCTGGCCAGATAGTATTGCGTCTGGTTATAGCTGTCGCCAATGGCGAAAATCGGTTTCCCGCTGTCGCGGAATTCCCGCAGCGCCTTGCCGATGTATTGCAGCGAAGGCTGATCGGCGCCGGCAAAATCATTTAACTGCAATACCATGCCGGTAATGTTTTTGTCGTCCTTGGCTTTGCGGATGCTGTCAACCACGTCAAACAGGGAGTTTTCCTGCAGACGGTTACTGGACGCGCCCAGCAGTTCACGGCCCCATTGGCGCACTTTGTTGTTCATCGAGGGTTGGTCAACGACCACACCGCTCAAGTCCACCAGTAACGCACCGCGAGTAGGCACGGCAGGGGTGGTTGCGCTCTGGAATGAAAGATAGATGCCAACCCCAACCAGGATCAGCAACACCAGGAACAGATTAAGGATCAGTTCCCTGATAAAGTTCAGCAGACGCCATGTCCACCTGAAAACGCCGGCAATGATTTGCCACAATGTGCGCATGTGTTCTCCAGCAAGAGTCGAGAATGTTCCGCTATCCTAATGAGCGGCCGAGGAAATGTCAGCTTTAAATCGTGTGTCACAGAGGGTATTACCGACGCTGTCACTCGCCGTTTAGCTATGTTAACGTGATCGTAATGAAAATTGTTATCAGGAGTTTACGATGGATGCACTGGATCTTTTACTGAACCGCCGTTCGGCCTCACGCCTCGCCGAGCCTGCGCCCACCAATGAGGCTCGTCAAAATATCATCAACGCGGGCCTGCGGGCGCCTGACCACGGCGCATTGCAGCCATGGCGTTTCGTGATGATTGAAAACCAGGGCCTGGAGCGCTTCAGCCAATTGTTACAAGCTGCTGCAAAGCAGGACGAAATGGACGAAGCGGCTATTGAGAAGGCGACAAAAGCGCCGTTCCGCGCACCGCTGATCATCACCGTAGTGGCGCATTGCACCGAAGAAACCAAGGTGCCGCGCTGGGAGCAGGTAGTTTCTGCCGGTTGTGCGGTGCAGGCGATGCAGATGGCCGCGCTGGCGCAAGGCTTCAACGGCATCTGGCGTACCGGGGCCTGGACCGAACATCCTCTGGTTCGCGAAGCCTTTGGCTGCCGTGAGCAGGACGAAATTGTTGGCTTCCTGTATTTGGGGACTCCTCAGTTGAAAGCCGCAACCAAAGTTGTCGCACCGGACAGCACGCCGTTCGTCAGCTACTTCTAATAAACTCCGGCGCAGGGCTGCCGCAAAAATGCGTTAAATCCCGCCATTCTGTGTTGTTTCTGAGCAGGCTGTTCGGTTATCGACAGCCCGCTCTTACCATTCCCCTCGGCAAGCGCTACCCTATGATATCTTGAATGCCGTTAACCGAAGGGAGTGGTATATGACATCGCCAGCGATCCGTTTAACCCAGTACAGCCATGGCGCAGGCTGCGGTTGTAAAATCTCACCGAAAGTTCTCGAAACTATTCTGCACAGCGAGCGGGAGAAGTTTGTCGATCCGCGTTTGCTGGTGGGCAATGAAACCCGTGACGATGCTGCGGTGTATGACATCGGCAACGGCGTTGGCATTATCAGCACTACCGATTTCTTTATGCCTATCGTTGACAACCCGTTCGACTTCGGCCGCATCGCGGCAACCAATGCCATCAGCGACGTTTATGCCATGGGCGGTAAACCGATCATGGCGATTGCCATTCTGGGTTGGCCGATAGCCAAGCTGCCGCCGGAAGTCGCGCAACAGGTGATCGACGGTGGGCGCTATGCCTGCCAACAGGCGGGGATCGCGTTGGCAGGCGGCCATTCTATCGATGCGCCTGAGCCTATTTTTGGCCTGGCGGTTACCGGCATCGTCAGCACCGAGCGGGTGAAGAAAAACAGCGCGGCCCAGGCCGGAGCGCGGTTATTCCTGACCAAACCTCTGGGCATTGGCGTGCTGACCACCGCCGAGAAGAAAAGTAAGCTGCGGCCTGAACATGAAGGTCTGGCGACCGAGGTCATGTGCCAACTGAACAAACCGGGCGCGGATTTTGCCGATGTCGAAGGCGTAACGGCGATGACTGACGTGACCGGTTTCGGTCTGCTGGGCCACCTGAGTGAGGTTTGCCAGGGGTCAGGATTACAGGCGACGGTCTGGTTTGAGCAAGTGCCAAAACTGCCGGACATCGAGCGCTATATTGACGAAGGCTGCGTGCCGGGCGGCACCGGGCGTAACTTTGAAAGTTACGGCCATCTGGTGGGTGAAATGACCAGCCTGCAGCGGCAATTGTTATGCGATCCGCAAACCTCCGGTGGCTTGCTGCTGGCTGTGTTGCCGGAAGCGGAACAGCAGGTTCAGGCGATTGCCGAACGTCACGGCATTCAGCTACAGGCCATCGGTGAACTGCATACGGCCGTTGCGGGTAAGCCGCTGATCGAGGTTATGTAGTGTCTACTACGCTGGAGCGGGTAGATACCCAGGATTATCGCCGTATTTTTTTGCAGGACATCCCGCTGATTGACGTGCGCGCGCCGGTTGAGTTTCAGCAGGGCGCTTTTGCCAATGCGGTAAACCTGCCGTTGATGAACGACGATGAACGGCAGGCTGTTGGCACCTGTTACAAACAGCAGGGTCAGCAGGCGGCGATTGCCCTGGGCCACAGCCTGGTTAACGGCCGATTGCGCGAGCAGCGCACGGCGGCGTGGCTGGCGCAATGCGCGCAATGGCCAGAAGGTTACCTATACTGTTTTCGCGGCGGTTTGCGTTCGCAACTGGTACAGCAATGGCTACGTGAGGCTGGAGTGACCTATCCGCGCATTATTGGCGGCTACAAGGCGCTGCGTCAGTTCTTGCTGACCACGTTGGAACAAAGTGCTGAACTGCCGATGGTGCTGATCGGCGGCAATACCGGCAGCGGCAAAACGGTGTTGGTCAATGAGCTGGCCGAAGGTATCGATCTGGAGGGCGCGGCGCGGCATCGCGGTTCATCTTTTGGCCGAACGCTGGTGGCACAAAGCGGCCAGATTGATTTTGAGAATCGTCTGGCTGTGTTATTGCTGAAAAAACAGCATGGTGGCTGCCGCCGCTGGGTGTTGGAGGATGAAGGGCGCATTATCGGCAGCAACAATCTGCCGTTACCCATCTTCAACCGCATGCAGCAAGCGCCGGTGGCCGTTATCGACGATCCGTTCGAGGTGCGTCTGGCACGGCTGCAGCATGAATATATCGATCGCATGCGCCTGGAGTTTGAACAGGCTCTGGGGGCGGAGCCGGGTTGGCAAAAATACGATGAGTATCTGCACCATGGGCTGTTCGCCATTCGCCGTCGTTTGGGTCTGGAGCGTTTTCAGCAGCTGACGAAGAGCCTGGAATCGGCGTTACAGCGCCACTATGTCAGCGGTAATAGTGACGCGCATCAGGAGTGGCTGGTGCCGTTGTTGCAGCACTACTATGATCCGATGTATCACTATCAATTGGAAAAGAAATCCCAGCGGATCGTATTCCGCGGGAATTATGCTGAAGTAAGAGAATTCCTGATGACGTACAGCCAGAATAACGGTGAATAATGCGACTGTTTATTGCCGAGAAACCGAGTTTGGCGCGCGCCATTGCCGACGTACTTCCCAAACCGCATCGCCGCGGCGACGGATTTATCGCCTGCGGTAACAATGATGTGGTGACCTGGTGTGTGGGCCACTTATTAGAGCAGGCGCAGCCTGATGCCTACGACAGTCGCTATGCGCGCTGGTCGCTGGCGGACTTGCCAATCATCCCAGAGAAGTGGCAGTTGCAGCCGCGCCCGTCGGTGAGCAAGCAGCTTAATGCGATCAAAAAACTGCTGCATGAAGCCGATGAGGTGGTGCACGCAGGTGACCCGGATCGCGAAGGCCAACTGCTGGTGGACGAAGTGCTCGACTATCTGGCGCTGACGCCGGAAAAACGCCACAGCGTACGCCGTTGCCTGATCAACGATCTCAACCCGCAGGCGGTGGAACGTGCCATAGAGCGGCTGCGTGATAACCGCGATTTTATCCCTTTGTGCGTATCTGCCCTGGCGCGTTCCCGCGCTGATTGGTTGTATGGCATCAACATGACCCGTGCCTACACCATTTTGGGGCGCAATGCCGGTTATGACGGCGTGTTGTCCGTTGGACGGGTGCAAACGCCAGTATTGGGGCTGGTGGTACGGCGGGACGAAGATATCGAAAACTTCGTGTCGAAAGACTTTTTCGAAGTGAAAGCGCATATCGTGACGCCGAAAGAGGAGCGATTCGTCGCCCTGTGGCAACCCAGCGACTCCTGCGAACCCTATCAGGATGAGGAAGGGCGTCTGCTGCATCGGCCTTTGGCGGAGCACGTGCTTAAGCGCATCGAGGGCCAACCGGCGCTGGTCACTTCCTATAATGATAAACGGGAATCAGATACCGCTCCGCTGCCGTTTTCATTGTCGACCTTGCAAATCGAAGCTTCCAAACGTTTTAACCTGAGTGCCCAGCAGGTGCTGGATGTCTGTCAGCGCCTGTACGAAACCCATAAGTTAATCACTTACCCGCGTTCTGATTGCCGCTACCTTCCGGAAGAGCATTTCGCCGGGCGTCATTCAGTGTTGAACGCCATCAGTGTTCATCAACCGGATCTTTATCCGCAGCCGGTGATCGACAGCGATCGTCGTAACCGTTGCTGGGATGACAAGAAGGTGGATGCCCACCACGCTATTATTCCGACTGCCCGTGCCAGCAAAGTCAGCCTGAGTCAGGACGAACTGAACGTGTATGGGCTGGTTGCCCGACAGTACCTGATGCAGTTTTGCCCGGATGCGATGTTCCGCAAATGCGTCATTGAGCTGGATATCGCCGGAGGCAAGTTTATCGCCAAGGCACGCTTCCTGGCTGAAGCAGGGTGGCGCACACTCTTGGGCAGCAAAGAGCGCGATGAAGAAAACGAAGGCGCACCGTTACCGGTTGTGGCGAAGGGTGACGAACTGCTGTGCGAACGCGGTGAAGTGGTTGAGCGTCAGACGCAGCCGCCGCGTCCGTTCACCGATGCCAGTCTGCTTTCCGCCATGACCGGTATTGCACGTTTTGTTCAGGATAAAGCGCTAAAGAAAATCCTGCGAGCGACCGATGGTTTAGGGACCGAAGCCACGCGCGCAGGCATTATTGAGTTGCTGTTCAAGCGGGCGTTTTTGTATAAGAAAGGGCGTTATATTCATTCCAGCGAAACCGGTCGGGCGTTGATCCATTCGCTGCCGGATATTGCAGCCCGTCCGGATATGACGGCGAACTGGGAGGCTACGCTGACGCAAATCAGTGAGAAATCCTGTCGCTATCAGGACTTTATGCAACCTCTTGTGGGGACTTTGCAGGAGCTGATTT
This sequence comes from Serratia sp. GW822-FHT06E05, assembly GCF_058799445.1. Taxonomy (NCBI): domain Bacteria; kingdom Pseudomonadati; phylum Pseudomonadota; class Gammaproteobacteria; order Enterobacterales; family Yersiniaceae; genus Serratia; species Serratia sp. GW822-FHT06E05. The sequence goes on along the minus strand of NZ_JBXALM010000002.1, from coordinate 2,579 downwards.
ATCAGGCCAAGCAGAGCCGGGCGAGTATGGCGTTTCGCGGGTTGCCGCCGCCACCTTCCTCCGGGGCAAAAAAACGCAAGAAAAGCGCCGGCAAGGCGCGGGAGAAGAGCGAATGAATTACGCCTTACTGATGCTGACCACTGGCGCACTGCTATTTTCGTCGGCAGTCATGGCCAACCGTGGCGATGTGGACGTGGTGGTGCCAGTGTCACCGGAAATTTGGGGTGCGGCGAAAAGCGCGGCGGCTCAACCTGTCGTGCAACCTTGCAGCCGCTGCTGTATTTATCAGGACCAAAACTATTCTGAAGGGGCGGTACTGAAGGTGGAAGGGGAAGTGCTGCAGTGCGTGCGCGATCCCAACGTGGTGGGAACCAATCCGCTGATCTGGATCCGTCTGAAGAAGTGACGCGGTAACGTCAGCGACTCAGGCTTTTGAGGTTAAACTGGCAATATACGCCGTCAGCAGCGGTACGTCGGCCGGAGCCAGCGGATAGTCAAACGCCTGCTCCGGCGTGATCCAAACAAAGTCGGCATGGCAGCGGCTCTGTAATTCGCCACTGAATGCCTCGACACGCCACGCATGTAACCTAATCACCCGCTCAGTTTGCTGCCACGTATTACTGGCGACGTAATTGCCGACGCTGGCCACAATCCCCAACTCTTCGTCCAGTTCACGCGCCAAAGCTTGAGGCTGACTTTCGCCCGCTTCAACTTTTCCGCCGGGGAACTCCCACAGGCCGGCTTGATCGCTGTCAGCATCGCGTTGCGCCAGTAAAATTTTGCCATTCTTTTCGATAATGGCGGCGACGACATCGATAATTTTCATCTTTACCACAGAGAGAAACCCCGGCCGGGGCCGGGGTTGGGTTAATTACAGCGAGAACTCCGCCCAAACCGGCGCGTGATCCGAAGGTTTTTCCATCCCGCGGATATCATAATCGATGCCGGTGGCGATACAACGCGCCGCCAGTGGCGTGCTGGCTAACAGCAGATCAATGCGCAGGCCGCGGTTTTCATCAAAGCCGCGCGAACGGTAATCGAACCATGAGAACTGATCGTTGCGTTCTGGGTTGGCGTGGCGATAGGTATCCACCAGGCCCCAATTCAGCAGACGATCCATCCATTCACGTTCTTCCGGCAGGAAAGAGCATTTACCGGTGCGCAACCAGCGCTTGCGGTTCTCTTCACCGATGCCGATATCGTAATCGCTTGGGCTGATATTGACGTCGCCCATCACCAGTACCGGTGAGTCTACCGACATCTGTTGCTCCAGGTAGTTTTGCAGATCCTGATAGAAGCGCGTTTTGGCAGGGAATTTGATCGGGTGGTCACGGCTTTCACCCTGCGGGAAGTAGCCGTTGATCACCGTCAAAGTGCCCTGCGGCGTAGCCAGGTCGGCCATGATGATGCGGCGTTGTGCGTCTTCCTCATCGGTAGGGAAACCGCGACGCACGGCCAGCGGCTTTTCTTTGGTCAGCAGCGCTACGCCGTAATGGCCTTTTTGCCCGTGATAGAACACGTGATAGCCGTACTGGCTGACGTCTTCCAATGGAAACATATCATCGTGAACTTTGGTTTCTTGCAGACCGATCACGTCGGGTTGGTGCTGCTCGATAATTGCGGCCAGTTGGTGCGGACGCGCGCGCAGTCCATTGATATTAAAAGAGACAAACTTCATGAGCGGTGCCGTTTATGCGAGAAAAATGTGTTGAGATAGTAGCAGAGTTTGGCCGGAAATGTAACGCGGGCCAGCGGCAATGGCCGCCGCTGGCAAGCCGGATTATTTCGCCCAGCGGTCGTAATTTTTGGGCTGATAGTCGTCGAATTGTTGTAGCAAGGTTTGTGCGGATTCGCTGATGTGCATGGTGCCGAGGTAGTCATGGCGCATAAAGCCCTGATCGGCCACGTGCTGCAGGAAATTGTTTAGCGGGCGGTAGAAACCGTTCACGTCGAGCAGGCCCACCGGTTTGCTGTGATAGCCAATCTGGCCCCAGGTCCAGATTTCAAACAGTTCCTCCAGCGTTCCTATGCCGCCGGGCAGGGCGATAAAACCATCTGCCAGCGCCGCCATACGCGCCTTGCGGGTATGCATGTCAGGGACCACTTCCAGCTCGGTCAGGCCACGATGCGCGGTTTCTGCTTCGACCAATCGCTCAGGAATGATGCCAACGGCTTCGCCACCGGCGGCTAACACGGCATCCGCGACAATGCCCATTAGCCCTTTTTTACCGCCACCGTAGATTAAACGTCGACCCTGGGCCGCGAGAGTTTGGCCCAGTTGCCGTGCATTTTCGGCATATGCAGGGTTAACACCTTCGCTTGCTCCGCAAAAAACGCAGATATTGTTACGCATGCACTTTTTTCCTTACTGCATTAAAGAAGCCAGTGGTATAGCGAATTGTTGGCCGGAGTTCAAGTTGAGGATGTGCTGAAGGGTTAAGGGAATTGATAAATGAGATATCGGAGTGCCAAGGATTGATTTGATTCAGGGGAGCATACAAGGATGGTGGTGGGGGAAGGATTATTCGTCGCTGGGCGACTCACCCTGCGGGCCGCGCTAAAGCGCGTTGTCTCACTGC